>NZ_LKTM01000003.1 GCF_001417955.2 Mycobacterium gordonae
GCCAACCGCTGCGCCTGCGCTTTGCCCGATTGCGCCTCTTCGACCAGCCGCGCCATTTGCGCCAACTGGGTATCCGAACCGATCCGGTTGGCGCGCACCACTATTCGACCGCCGACGTTGACGGTGGCGCCCACTACCTGATCTCCGGGGCTGACTTCAACCGGCGCCGACTCCCCAGTGAGCATGGACACATCAACCGCCGAGGAGCCCTCGATCACCAGGCCATCGGTAGCCACCTTCTCACCAGGGCGTACTACGAATTCGTCACCGATGGCGAGTTGCTCAATCGGAATGCGGTGCTCGACACCGTCTTTGCGCACCGCGACCACCTTGGCGCCGAGTTCGAGCAGCGCCCGCAGCGCGGCGCCGGCCCGCCGCTTGGACCGGACCTCAAAGAACCGGCCGGCGAGGATGAAGGTGGTAACCCCCGCGGCGGCCTCTAGATAAATGTTGCTGGTGCCGTCGGTACGGGAGATTGTCAGCTCGAATTGGTGCCTCATGCCCGCCATCCCGGCGGTGCCCCAGAACAACGCGTAGACCGACCAACCCAGTGCGGCGATCGTGCCCATCGAGATCAGCGTGTCCATGGTGGCGGTGTGGTGCCGCAGGTTCACCCAAGCGGCCTTATGGAATGGAAGCCCACCCCACACCACCACCGGCGCGGCCAGCGTCAGCGAGAGCCACTGCCAATTGGCGAACTGCAGGGCGGGCACCATGGCCATCGCAAGCACCGGCACGGTCAACACCAGTGAAACCAGTAGTCGTTGCCTTATCGCCGCGGCCGGATCGGTTTCTGCGCCCGGCACGGCAGACGCGTCGCTCATGGCCGCTGAACCCTGGCTGAGCGCTTCCGCGGTATAGCCTGCCTGCGCCACCGTCGTCACGAGCTGATCGGTTGAGACGCTGCCGACGTAGTCGACGCTGGCCCTCTCGGTGGCATAGTTGACCGAGGCGCTGACGCCGTCGATCTTGTTGAGCTTCTTCTCAATTCGAGCCGCGCACGAAGCACACGTCATCCCGCCGATCTGCAGCTCAAGATGCCGGGTGGGTTCCGTGGCGGAGTCCATGCTCTGTTTCCTTCAGTTCGATCGGGACAGGTCGTCTTAGCGGACCATCGAGTAGCCGGCGTCTTCCACCGCATTCTTGACCGCACCAAGCTCGATCACGCCATCGCTGTTGATGGTCACTTTGCCACTGCCAAGCTCCACGTCCACTGCCGTGACATCAGGGATGCTGCCGACTTCCTCGCGGACAGAGGAAGCGCAGTGCCCGCAAGTCATCCCAGAAACGGTGACTGTCAGGGTGCTCATAACGCTCTCCGATCTGTATGTATAACGCCTGGACAATCCCTGTCTACCATACCCCCCTAGGGTAATCAAGGGAGGGTGAAGAAGTTCGCCCGGGTTTGCTTTCCGAAAATCGCGTTGCGCTGGTTGCGGCACGCAGTAGGACTACTGCATGTACCCGGTTTGACCGCCTACGTACACCCACCATCGACGCGGCTACGATGTCTGACATCTCGTCTTGGGCCTTCGGTCGTTAGCGCCGGTTGAGGACCCGATGGTGTACCGGCCCGGCGAATGGCCGCAACTCATATCGTGAGCGCTTAAAGATCCCCTCACCGAGACGGACGGTAGGTCTCCAACTGTCGTCGGCGCCATCGCTCGACGACTTCGCCGATCTCGTCCGGGTCGTCGGCGATCACGAGCAGGTCGACGTCTTCTCCCGATACCAATCCGGTCTCCAGCAGGCGATCACGAATCCACCGCTCCAACCCGGTCCAGTGGTCCGAACACGCAAGCACGACAGGAAAGTTGCGTATCTTCTGAGTCTGGATGAGCGTCAGGGCCTCGAAAAGCTCGTCGAGCGTTCCAAAGCCGCCCGGAAGAACTACGAACGCCGAGGCGTAGCGGACGAACATCAGCTTGCGCACGAAGAAGTAGTTGAACTGAAGTGAGAGGTCGATGAACTGATTCGGCTGCTGCTCGTAGGGCAGCTCGATGACAAGGCCTATCGATCGCACGCCGGCGTCGCGGGCGCCCTGATTCGCGGCCTCCATGATCCCCGGGCCCCCGCCGGTGATGATGTCGAATCCCAAGCTGCCCAGGCGTGCGGCCAGCGTGCGCGCCATCATGTAGTGCGGATGATCCGGCGGCGTCCGCGCGGAACCAAAGAACGACACGGCATGGGTGACGTCCGCCAGGGCCGCAAAACCATGCGCCACCTCGTCGCGGATCCTGGCAACGCGGCCGGGATCGCTGCCCGACAGCGGCGGAAAGCCCGGCCCCAAGTAGGACAGCAGATCCTCGTCGCACGTCGCGGGGATGCAGTCTCTTGACTCGTGCATTTGAGTCGATCGTGCCACGGCCACGGCGCCGACGAAACTGAAGCGCCCCTAAGCAGCTTGGTCTTGTCGCCCGTCGGGCAGCGAATGTGTTCACGTCCGTACCCCCCGTCGGTCGAAGATCCCCCATCGGCTAGGGCTGGTACCTTATTTCGACGGCCACTGACCGGCAGCGAGGGCACATATCGCGGACGAAGGCTGCCAATGGACAAGTGATCGACGGCAAGAGTTTGAGAAGCGGCCGCAAGGGTACCGATTTCGGCGACCACAACAGACTAGGAGCCGCGATGTATGCGGGTGTGGCGTGGACCCTGTTGCTTATCGTGGCTGGGCTTGTCAGTGTCTACGGATTGCATCGCTTCAGTGCGATCAGCCCGAACACGCTGACAACACTGCCTTTTCAGTCGGGATGGCCACCTGAAGAGCATGCGTTGTCGCGATATCACGTTCGCTGGTATCTGGCGACACTGGTGTTTCTCGCCTTCGATGTCGAGATGTTGTTCATGTATCCCTGGGCACTGGTGGTCATAAAGATGGGCGCGACCGCCATCACTGAGATGTTTGTGTTTCTGGCCGCGCTGCTTGTGGCGGTGGCATGGGCGTGGCGCGAGGGTGCCCTGCGATGGGTTTGACGCGGTTGTTGGCGCGATGCGCAGCACGCCGGGCACACGTGCTGATCGTGGAAGTCCCTGGGTCGTGGGTGCTGCGCGCACAGACCGAACACCGACTTCGAGTCCGCGGTTGGTGCGTGGCTACCTCCCCCGCCGACGCTGACGTGTTAGCGATCTGCGGTACGCCGGGACCGGAACTGAAGGAGGCAATCGACCGGGTCTGGGACCAGATGCCAGGTCCTCGGGTCCGCGTCGAGTTGCCCGATTCCGGCGCAGTCGAATCGGCATTGCGTGGTGCGGCCATGCAGTTGGCCGAAGTCGAGGTGCACCGCCGGGACGCGCGTGAGCGGGCTCAATGTCCAGGGCCGAACGACGCTGACCGCAGCGAACAAGAACACCACGAGCACCAGCACGATGACGTCCACGGCGAGCACGAGCACCACCAGCAGGGCGACCACGCCGACCACGGCGGCCACGCCGACCACAGCGACCACGCCGACCACGAGCACCACCGCACGAACCACGGCGAGCACGAACACATGGACCACAACGCACATCAGCACATGCACCACGGTGGGATGGATATGGCGCCGGGTGGGATTGCGCTGGCCGAAGGCGGCGACGACCGTGACGGACTGGAAATGGATGTGCTGCACCTTCGCCTTGGGCCGGTGCTGCGGTATTGGCCCGCGGGGCTGGTGGTGCGGTGCTCGTTGCAGGGGGACGTGCTCGCCCAAGCCGAGGCGTGGATCGTCGACAAAGAAGTCGGCAACCTCGTTCTGCCGCCCGGACCGAGGGCCCATGTCGCGGCGCGACATTGTGATCATGTCGTTGATTTGCTGGGACTGGCCGCCTGGCCGGGTGCGGCAGCAATCGCCCGTAGCGCGCGGGATGGGTTTCTCAGCGAGGCGGACACCGGGCACGCCGCTCGCCTGCTGGATACCCTGCACAGCAAGCTCCGCCGCTCGCGAACGCTGCGCTGGTCGTTGCGCGACATCGCATCGTTGACCCCCGCGGACTGCAGAACCCGCGAGCTGCCGACTGCCCTGGCCGGCGACTGCTACGACCGCCTCTTCGCGCAGGTCGACATGGCGCGGAACGCGCTCACGAACGAACCAAGCAGTGTCGCCACAGCTGCAACCAGCGTCCTCGACGCGCTGCCTCATCTGGTGAGCGGACTGGACGTCGGGGGCGCCCGGCTGGTGATCGCCAGCCTTGGCCTCGACACCGCACCTCGTCCGGGCGGTCGCCATGGCTGAGGTCTCGATCACGGTGGTTTCGGGCGTGTGGGCGCTGGCCGGCGTGGCATTGCTGCTGTGCCTCGGCTTCTACGCGGCGACCCTCGACGGCGTGCTCACGGCTGACGGCGGCAGACCAGGAACTGCGCTCTACGAAGTCGCGCGGCTGATGCGGCAGCGCCGTCGCACCACCGTGGCCGCCGATACGTTGCTGTGGCGCGCCGGCGGGGCGGGGCTGATCGTCGCTGCGTCACTCATGGTGACGGTTGTGCCATTCGGCCGCTGGACGCTGGCCGATCTCGACGTCGGTGTCATGTGGTTCAACGCCATGGATGTCATGGTGTGGGCGCTGGTGTGGCTTGCCGGCTGGGGTGCGAATGCCGCCCATCCCCTCGTCGGCGGCTATCGATTCCTGGCTCACGGGCTCGGTTACGAGTTGCCGCTGATGTTCGCGCTGGTCGCCCCGCCCATCGCCGCGCGGAGTCTCCGGGTCGCCGATGTGGCCGCCGCTCAACACGGGCTGTGGTTCGCGGTGTGGATGCCGGTCGCGTTCGTCGTGTATTGCCTTGGGGCAGTGGCTTTTTCGGTGTGGGGGCCCTTCTCCGCGGCGCTGGGGGCTGATATTGCCGGCGGTGTCAGCGCGGAACTGTCCGGCGTGGATCGACTCGTATTCCAGGCGGGTCGCTTCACCCTCTTGGCTGCCGGTGCGGCGTTCGCGGTGCCGATGTTCCTCGGCGGCGGTGCGGGTCCGCTGCTACCGGCGTGGTGCTGGGTGTTGGTCAAGACCATCGCCGTGCTGTCGGTGTTCGTGTGGCTGCGCGGGCGGCTTCCGGTGCTACGGCCCGAAAAATTCCTAGAGATCGGGTGGCTGGTGCTGTTGCCGCTCACGCTTGTCCAGGACCTCGTCGTGGCCATCATCGCAGTGAGGACGTGACTCTCATGATTGTCCACATCGTGTTCGGCCTGCTAGCGGTGACCGCCGTGCTGGCCGGAGCCGCGGTCTTCGTCGTCGATTCCATGGCCCGCGCCACCTACGCTCTGGCCGTTTCGTTCGTTGCGGTCGGCATAGCGGTTGTGCTGTTGCAGCAGAACTACATCGGCGTCGTCATCATCTTGATGATGGTGATGGAGATGGCGGTGATGGCGGTCTACATGGTCATGTTCATGGGCATGAACCCGGCGCTGATGCCCATGAGCATGGTGCACGACAACCGACGCGCATTAGCCGCTGCGATCGCAACGTTCGTGATGTTGGCGTCGGGGATCCTGCTGACCGACTGGCCGGCGCGGCACGGCGCACCGCCGAAGGATTTGACCTATGCGCTCGGCGAGGAGTTGATGGGCCCCAGCATGCTGGCTATGACGGTAATCAGCCCGGTGATGGTCGCGACCATCGTCGCCGGCGTCGTTCTGGCCGCCCGCCGCGGGCGCTATGACCGGTTCGGCGACGATCTCAAACGCAGACCCCCGAGCGATCCACAACCCGGCGGGCTGGGGCGATGACGCTGCAAACCGTCTTACTGGTGGCCGCGGCGCTGTTCAGCATTGGCCTCTACGGAGCACTCTCCCAGCAGGTCGTGGTCATGGTGATGATGGGCCTCGAGCTGATGATGAACGCAGTCATTCTGGCGGCCGGCGGGTTCTGGTGGTTCTGTTCCCCCGCACCGGCCGGACAGGTAATGCTGCTGGTGATCATCGCCGCCATGACGGTGGAGATGGCGATGGGTTTCGCGGCGGCCACGCTGTTGCACCGGGAACGCCGCACGGACATGACCGACTCGGCTGCCGACTTGGCCGGGTGAACGGGGTGACTTCGACAACGCAGCCAGCCCTATGGCTGTTGATCTGTCTTCCGGCAGGCTGCGGCGCGGCACTGATTCTCACGCGCCGCTGGGATCGGTTCGCGCCTGGGATGTCGGTCGCGATGTCAGCGGTCGTGGTCGGGTTGTCGATCGTGGCGGCAATGACTCGTCCCGCTGTCAGCGTCGCTTTCGTGGCTGGTGGGCAGTTCGGGCTGTCCATGGACAGCCTGTCGGCGGTGGTGGTCCCCACCGTCGCGGTGGTTACCCTGCTGGTCCTGGTGTTCGCCGTGGCTGACATCCGCGAAGCCGCAGGCCGATTCCACGGGTTGATGCTGTTGTTCGCCTCGGCCGCCCTACTGACCGCGACCGCCGCCACTTTGCCGGCGCTGCTGCTGGCGTGGGAGGTGATGGGGGCCGCGTCGTATGCGCTGATCGGCTTCTGGTGGCGCGACGACTTTCGGATGTCGGCCGGCCTCACCGCGTTCGTGACGACCCGCTGCGCCGATCTGGGGCTGTATGTCGGCGCCGGCGCGGCCCTTGCCGGTGGCGCGGGATTTGCGCTGGCGGACCTGCCCCAGGCAACCGTGCCATGGCGCAACGTCATCGCGGTCGGCTTGTTCATCGCCGCCTTGGGCAAGGCGGCGCAGTTGCCGTTTTCGTTCTGGCTTTCCCGGGCAATGGAGGGTCCCAGCCCCGTCAGCGCGCTACTGCACTCGGCGGCGATGGTGGCCATGGGCGCATACCTGTTGTTGCGTATCCAGCCGCTGCTGGCAGCGACGGGATGGGCAGCCGAATGGGCGGCCTGGACGGGGGCGGTGACCGCGGTATTGCTGGGTGCTGTCGCGGTGGCTCAACGCGACCTCAAACAGCTGCTCGCCGCCTCAACCGCGGCGCAGCTCGGATTCGTGGTGATGGCAGCTGGGGTGGGCACGGTCAGCGGTGGCGCCGCGCAACTGGTCGCGCACGCCCTCACCAAGGCCGGCCTGTTTCTTGCCGCCGGCGCATGGCTGCTGCTGCTGGACACCAAGCAGCTGGACACGCTGCGCGGTGTGGCCCGGCGATGGCCGCTGCTCGGCTGGTCCGCCACCATCAGTGCGGCCGCTTTGGCGGGTATCGCGCCGCTATCTTTATGGGCGACCAAGGACGCCGTGCTAGCGGTCGCACTCGACCATTCGATCGCGCTTTACGTCGTGGGATTGGTGGCCGCAGCGCTGTCAGCGGCCTACGCGGGGAAGATTCTCGTCACCCTGTGGGGTGCGCCAGTGCCGAACGGAGATTCGCCGAATCCTCACGGGCTCAACGTCTTTGCGCAGTTGCCCATTTTGGTGTTCGCCGTGGGTGCCGCCGTGGCAGGGGCGCTCGCATTGCCGCCGATCGCGCCGACACTCAGCGGTGTCCTCGACCACCGCTCGACCGTCCACCCGGCCGCGGCGGAACTGGCAACCTCGGCCTTGTTAGCGCTTCTGGTCGTGGCTGCGGTCGTGCGTTGGGGGGTGCCCGAACCGCGATGGGCCGCCAACTGGCTCGGTCTGCAGCGGGCCGCCACCGCCGTGGTCACCCGTCCCACCCTGCGCCTGGCTCACGCGCTGGCCCGGTTCGACGATGGCGTTCTCGACCGTGCCGTGGACCGGGTCGCTTCCGGGACGCTACGAGCCGGCCGGTGGGCCGCGCGCATCGATGACCGTCGTGTTGATGCCGCGGTGGAATCGGTGGCGACGCGCACACGTCAGCTCGGGGCGCTGGCGCGCAAGCCGCAGACCGGCCAGCTGCACCAGTACTACCTCGCTGCCGTGGTGGTGGTCGTGTCAGTTGTCCTGCTTCTGATCGCGGTGAGGTGACCGGTGCTCAGTTTGATCGTTTTCCTGCCATTGGCCGCCGCGGCGGGTGTGCTTGCGCTACCGAAGTCGGGCATAGCCGCAGCCCGCTGGGTGTGGGTCGCCGCCACCGCTGCGGATCTGTCGCTGACGGTGCTGGTTTGGGCACGCTATGCGACACCGGGCCCCAACCGGCTGGCTTTCGAGGAGCGGGCCCGCTGGATCCCAGGGGTCAACAGCAGCTACCACATCGGGGTCGACGGTATATCGCTGCCGCTGGTGGTCATGTCGGCGGTGATCTTCTTGACCTGCGCGCTCTATGGGCTGCGGGGTCGAGACCGACCCAGGTCGCAGGCGGCGTTGTTCCTGTTTCTGCAGACGGTGAGCCTGGGTCTGTTCGTCGCCGCGGACCTGATCTTGTTCTTCGTATTCTTCGACTTGTCGATCGTGGCGATGTACTTCGTGATCGCCGGATGGGGCCACGGTAACGCCGCCCGCTCGGCGCTGAAATTCTTCCTCTACACCTTTCTGGGCTCACTGGCGCTGCTGGTGGGCTTCATCGGCTTGTACATCGCCGCCAACCCGCACACATTCGACATGCCCGAGCTGATCGCGGGCAATCCGCTGGCCGGTCGCCCCCTGGCCGGCGGGCTGGTCCTCGCGGCGATCCTGCTGGGTCTGGCGGTCAAGACACCCACGGTGCCCTTCCACACCTGGCTGCCCCCCGCTCATACCGACGCGCCGGCCATCGGCTCGGCCGTGCTGGCGGGGGTACTGCTGAAGATGGGCACCTACGGGTTCGTGCGAATCGCGATGCCGATGCTGCCGCAGGCCTGGCGCGCCTGGGCCTGGTTGATCATTGCCGTCGGCGTCGTCTCGGTGCTCTACGGAGCCCTGGTTGCATTGGCGCAGCAGGACTTCAAGCGCATGGTCGCCTACACCTCCGTGAACCACATGGGCTACATCGTGCTGGCGCTCGGCGCTGCCGGCCTGCTCTCGGGCAGCACCGACCAGGCGCGTGCGGTGGCGGTCAGTGGAGCGGTCACACAAATGGTCAGCCACGGGCTGATCACCGGGGCGCTGTTCTTGCTCGCCGGGGTGTTCTACGACCGGGCGCGCAGTTACGACATGGATTCCTATGGCGGTCTCGCTGCACCGGCCCCGAAGCTGGCTGTGCTGTTCACCCTCGGCGCGTTCGCCTCGTTGGGGCTGCCGGGCTTCTCCGGGTTCATCGCCGAGTTTCAAATCTTCACCGGCGCCATCGCCGCCACACCACTCACCGCGCTCGCGCTACCGGGCATCCTGATCACCGCAGCCTTGTTTCTGCTTGCCCTGCAGCGCATATTCACCGGCCAGACCCGTGGCCACTCGCAGAACTTCCTCGATCTGCACCCCTCCGAAACCGGCTCGGCAGGAATGCTTCTTACGCTGTCGATTTTGATCGGCGTTCTGCCGCGCCCGCTGCTGGATGTAATCGAACCGGCGGGACGCACGCTGATCGGGTTGGTCGGGAGATAGCTGGTGAACACCGCGATGCGGCCGCTGCTGATGCTGCCGGAGATGCTGACATTCGGCATTGGGCTGCTGGTCCTGATCGGCGGCTCATTTCTGTCCCGCCAGCGTCAATGGTGGGCCCGAATCGTCGCCGCCGCGGCGCTGACCGGTGTCGTCGTAGTCGCGGCGGTAGGAATCGCGGCCCCGGATCAGACAGCGTTCGACGGAGCCTTCGCCGTCGACACCACCACCGCAGTGGCGCGGATCACCGCCGCGATCGGCGTACTGGCAGTCCTGGCGCTGGCCGGCGACGACATCGCAGCAACATCGCGGGAAAGCGAAACCTATGCGCTGCTACTATTTTCGACTGCCGGCGTCATGGTGCTCGCCGGAACTGACGACCTGCTCGTCCTGGCCACCGGATACCTGCTGGCCAGCATCCCGCTTTACGGGTTGATCGGACTGTCCCGTTCGGGCCCGGCGGCCGAGGCAGCTGTGAAGACCTATTTGATCGGCGCGCTGTTCGGGATCACTTTGCTGCTGGGCGTGACCGTCCTCTACGGGATCAGCGGGGCTACCCGGTATCACGAACTGGCCGCTCAATTGCGCGGCGCGCCAGCTGCGGTGGTGGCAACCGGGCTCGTGGCCGTGGTGGCCGGTCTGATGTTCGAAGCAGGCGGTGTGCCCGCCCACTTCTGGGTTCCCGACGCCGCCCAAGGCGCCAATGGCGTAGCGGCCGTCTACCTGACCACAGTGCCCAAAATCGGCGCACTTATCGCGCTGTACCGCGTGGCCGCCGTGGTGCCGCACACCGTTGCGTGGCCACTGCTGATCGCGATATTCGCTGTCGCGAGTATGACGTTGGGCAACTTGGCCGCCTACGGGCAGCAGGATCCTCGTCGGCTCCTGGGGTGGTCGACGGTGAGCCAAGTCGGCTACCTACTGGTGCCTGTCACCGTCGCCGGTCGCAGCGAGCTGGCCCTGCCGTCGCTGCTGTTCTACCTGCTCGCCTACACCCTGACCAACAGCGCGGCCTTCGCGGTCAGCACCGCACTACCCGACTGGCGCGACCTTAGCGCCTACCGTGGTTTGGCGCGAGCCCGGCCCTGGCTGGCCGGGGCGCTGGTGGTGGCGCTGCTCGGGCTGGTCGGGACCCCACCCACCAGTGTCTTCGTCGCAAAACTCACCACCGCCATAGCCGTTTGGGACGGTGGGTTCCCGTGGTTGGCCGTGGTGGTGTTCCTCAACAGCCTGCTGAGCCTCGTCTACTATCTGCGTTGGATCGCTCCGGTGTTCCAGAAGCCGCAAATGTCAGACGATTTCATCCCGGGCGGGTGGTCTGCGCGCGCCGCGATCGTCGCGGCAGCACTGAGCCTGGGGCTCGGCATTGCGGCGGGACCGCTGTGGGAGGTGCTGCCCACGACACCACTGCGGTAGCCAAGGCTACTCCCGCGGAGCGCCGCGAGCCGTTAACGGGTGCGGATGTGGCTTTGCCCTGATCTGTCTGGGCGCGGGTTACCGGGGCACCAAAGCGCGGAACTGCTGGCGAAATCGGCATGGCGACCTCCCCTTGCGGAAGCCATCTCCCTTGAACTCAACGAGCCGTCCAAGGCGGCGACATCGGGCAAAGAGAACGACGCACTGCCAAAGGCGGGCCACGGGCAACGGAGATACTCCAATTCTCAGCATTCTGAAGCGGGCGTGGGGGTCGCTCGTGGTTGTGGCGACCGTTGCTCTGGATGGGATGGTCGTCGAGCGGCTCCGCAGCGTTTTCGGCTCCGACAGAATCTTTTCGGCGCTTCACCCCTGGTCAGCCGAAGTTGGGATTTTCGCGCAGAGGCTTGCTCGGCACAAATAGAAGACCTTCCAAAACTCCGAGTTCGACCTCCTTGTTGTGGGCAGGGCTGCCAGGCGCATCTTGTGTTCGACAGGCACTTCTACAGCTGAGGACACCAAACGTTGAGGGTTCAGAGCCGGTCATCGGCGCTAACCCCGGAACGGCGAGGACAGTAGTTGCGCCAATGACAATGATTTTCGGAATCATCAGCGGGATTCTCTCGAATTGGCCATTTTGCAATCCAGTGAACATTTTTGCTGGGCAGGTCGAAGCTGCGGAACTGAGCGAAAGCCTTTTACTGCTTAGCCACGGTGGGGTCGAGCACCGTGGTACACCGTGTCCAGGACTGCACCACCTGATCGGTCGGGTCGTCGATGACTGCGGGTTGAGTGGGCGGGACCTCCGTCAGCAAATCGTTCTCTCGGCAGTAGTCGTCGTTGTAGATGGTGTCGAAGTAGCGCAGCGGACCATCGGGAAAGATTGCGGCAATGGTGGTGCCGGGAGGGTGGGTGCGGGCCGCCCAGCCGGCGACCAATGCCACCGCGCCCACACTCCATCCCCCGCTGGTGTAGTAGGTGCTTGCCAGCGTGCGGCACGCCCACACCGCTTCGGCCGGGGCCACCCAGTGCGCCTCGGCGAACGCCGGGTAGTCGACGTTGCGGGGATAGATACTTGATCCCAGGCCGCGCATTAACCGCTTGGCGGCGGCCGGTTGCCCAAAGATCGTCGAGCCGATGGTGTCTACACCGATCAACTTCAGGTCGGGGCTGGCTTGGCGCAGCACGCGAGCTACGCCGGCCGAGTGACCTCCCGTACCCACGGAGCAGACCAGGACATCAACGCTTCCGAGCTGGTCGAGCAGTTCCAGCGCCAGTGATTGATAACTGTCGACGTTGTCGGGATTGTTGTATTGGTCGGGATTCCAGGCGTGCGGGTCGGCGGCCAGTAGTTCGGCCACCCGGGCTTTGCGGGCCTGCTGCCATCCCCCGCTGGGATGCGGCTCGGGGACGATGTCGATGCGTACCCCGTAGGCGCTCAGCATCTGTTGCACGATCGGTTCCATCCCGGGGTCAGTCACCAAGGTCACCGGATGCCCGTACACCTGGCCCGCCAACGCGAGCCCTAGCCCGAGGGTGCCGCTGGTGGATTCGATTATTTGTGCGCCCGGCCGCAATTCGCCGCGGGCCCGGGCCCGTTCCACCATGTGCAGAGCCGGACGGTCTTTCATCCCGCCGGGATTAGCGCCTTCAAGCTTGGCCCAATAGCCGCGGTCATCGGTGCTGAAGGGGCCCGAAATCCACAGCACCGGTGTATTGCCCACCAGGCCGGCGGGTTCGCGATGTTTGCCGGCGGTGACGCCGCACCCAGCCGAATTGAGGTGCCGCCCTTTGTGTGAATTCGGGGTCAGGCCCCCGCTGTGGCGTAGTTCGGCAGTGTCAGTGGACAGCTCGAAGCGTTTACAGGTTGCTATCGATAAGAGATTGTTCATTTATCGTCGCTTTCGCAGGCTCGCCGCAGATGGGCGGCATTAAACGTCGGTCAGCGGTCACCGGCCGTCATGCAGCGCGCACCACGACCTGACGCTGCTCGATCAGCGACGAGACAGGCAGAACCGCCTCAAGAGGTCTTGACCGGCGAGGGCGGCGGGCGGAAATTCGGGTGGCCCCCGGACCGATGCCGCTACCCGACTGGCCAACGAAGCGATGATCGCGACCATTGCCACGGCCACGCCAAGATCCACCAAGGTGGCCCCTGTCCGCGGCAACACCGCGGATGCCAAGACGTCGTGACATTCGGTCAACGACCCACTGAAAAGATGGGCGTGGTTGACGTTGACGGCAAAAGCCCCGCCTACCTCGGAGAGGAGCGCATGGGAGTGGTGGTGGGACCGGTGAGTCTCGGAATGCAGCATGGCGGCGTGGCCGAACAGGGCAAGGAGCGACACCGCGAGGGCCACGGCAATCACCGGTCGCCACCGCGGCTGCCACGGTGCGTTAGCCGCCCGCAGAATGCCTGAAGCCTGGCGGCGATGAGCAATGTCGGAAATTGTGCGAAGCGGCTTTAGTTGCCGACCTAACGATCGGCGGTCGTCAGTAATCCACATTCCACAGGCCGTGACCGGCAGCGAGGTAATCGGAGACGGAGCCATCCGTTCCCACACGAACCTCATACCCCTATAGGGTACAGGTGGGGTGCCGTCCTGGCAACTGGAGACAGCCCCGGTTCGCATTCGCCTCGATGTGCGGGTATCCGCCCCCACTGTTTCGTTCTTACACACAGAACAGCCCGACACTTAGCCGAGGCCCGACCGGCGAGGGACCATCGGGGGCGTTCCAAAACCGGGCACCGAATGATCGCCGCCTCGGATCAACACCTGACTGCGCAGCCACCGACGGAGTACGGCAATGCCGCGGCGCGTCGGATCCCCTGTCCCCATCCTCGGCTAGCACAGATAGGCGTTTCGAACATGTGGCGGTGCGTCGTCCAACTCCGGCCCGGGCTGGTTGCACTAATCGGGTTTCCACGTTCCCGGAACCATCGGCGCCCGCGGACCCTTTCCGAACTCGTCACCGGCCAACGCGGCTAAGCCGGCCGCCCTCGGCTCCCGCTCCTTGCGTGCCGTGCCAGCAAACGCCGGGCTTATGGCGGCTGGCGCGATCGGTGCATGATCCGGGCAAGACGGTGCTGGATCTCGCGGTCACGATCGCACTCGGCGGTGATGCCTGGCTGATGCCGCGCTGGTGCGCGACCAGCCGAGTTGTCCGGCACGCCCGAGTCGGAGTCACCGCGCACCAGCACCGCGCGAATTAGCCTGCCGAGCCTACGAATCTCGGGGACTTGGACGCCGGTACGGGCCTCACCGTCGGGATGCCGGCCACCTTGAGCGGGTGGCCGCCGTGAGAGTTCAAAGCGGTCGCTACCGCAGCCGAAGCGACTCAAGCATCAACGCCCCTTAGTTGCACGCCCAGTTGACGATCCACCCGCCACCGAGGCGGCGATCAGTGAGGCCTGTGAGCGATGGTGCATGCCAAGCTCGGACAACGGCTGGCAGTCCGATGTTGCGCTGGGCCCGTGAATGAGTCGGTCGATCAAGATTACGCAATCAGGTGTGTCACCTGGAGGGTGTTGGCATGCCCGGCATGGGGGACATGCTCGGCATTGGAGGCATTGGAGGCATTGGAGGCATTGACGGCATGTTCGGCATCGGAGACATCGAAGGCATGCCGGGCATCGGACTCGTGCCCGGCATCGAGGCGGGCGAGCCCATGCAGGGCATGTTCTTCATATCGTCCTTCATGGTCTTCATCTTGGCTTCCATGGATACACAACAGTCCTTCTTGGCGGGGTGCCAGCTCGAGGGTGCGAACAGCAAAAACAGACCGGCTCCGACGATGAAAATCCCGACGGCGACCCCGGTGATGGCGAGAGTCGGGAATACCCAACGTGATTTGACCGGGCGCGTGCTAGTTCGGTTTTCGGGGCCGGCGTCTGTCCCGGGTTGGTCTGCGGCTGGATGACTAGGGTCCGACATCGTAATCCTCCTGAGCTACGTCGATTACATCGAATACTGCAGTACTAAGTAGGTCTTATCTCGAGCGTCGAGCGTCGAGCGGCGTGACCGCTGCCGCCAGCCGGCGGGACGTTTGCGTCGGCAGAGTATCGGCGAGTCCAAGAGATCGCCTTCTTACGCAGGAGATCAGCACCGTGCGCCACGCCAACGACCCTGTACAGGGGGCAGGCCCACATACGAAAGTGCCCCCGTGCCTCGAGGGGCCCAACGACGTCGGTCGCTCCGTGCTTGCCCAGCCACCTCTGTGTTCGTGTCGCGCCCGATGCCTGATATAGCGTCACCATTGGCGATCACCCGCCTCCGCCATCTCTGGGACGCGTGCGGTCGAACGCATCGGAAATTGCGAGCGACATCAACGACCTGCGACCACAAGGATATGTCCCGTACTCCATACGTTTCTCTCCGATCGCGAAGGCATCCGGCTCACATGCCGGCACAGCAGGGCGGAGGGAAGATGAGGAGATACATGCCGGCTGCGATGATAAAAATGCCGACTGCGATGCCGACGATAGCGAGGGCTTGATAGAGCCGGTTAGACCGATTCGGAGTGGTGGGTGCGGTGACTGTCATCGGATTCCTTTGGATGGAAGAGGTTTCGCGACATACTATACTACTTAGTAGCTCAGTATGAAGTCATTGTGCGGGACTTAGACGGACTTCGCATGGCAACCCTGCCTGCCTCGACGGCGTCGGCCGCGCAAGATCGCTCCCGGGCCACACACATCTCGGTTCTTCATTCCATGCGCAATGGCGGCATAACTGGCTAGTTGTGGTGCTTGCCGCGGTCGGCAGTACCCGCCGCTGCAGAAGCCGGCTCCGCAAAAGAATGAAACCACAATGACTTACGAGACCGCGGCTCTGCGGGGCGAAGGTGTCGACGAGTCCGAGCTAACCGCTCTGTGTGTGAAGTCAACGGCGACCGCACGAGTGTGTTCAAAGGCCGACCGCTGGAAATTTGGTCATCCGGTCAGCGGGACGGTGACGAAGTCCAAGGGAGGCGCTGGCACCGACTCGCGAGCCTAGATGCCGCGCGACCAGCACTACAGCGGCGATCAGAAACGGCTGAAACAGAAACGTTTCGGCCATCCACACCCCATGAGCGCATCCCCCGTCACCGAAATGCCTCATTATCATCCTGGCTCCTTCCCAAATCCCTTCGCAGCTATAGCCCCGTCCCCGGCGCACCTAGCGCGTGCAGGAGGGCATGGGCATACTCGGCATCGGAGACGTGCGCGGCACCGGGGACATGCTCGGCATAGGCGACATCGACGGCATTTCCGGTTTATTCATCGGCATTTTCGGGTCGGCCATCATTTGTTTCATGTCTGCTTCCATGGATTTTCCAAACCGGGTTAGGCGGGCTGGCCGGCGCGGTGTCTGTCATGGATTCCTCCTGCGGAGGTGATGAACACTCAGCTGTTCTACGTAGTAGGCCAGTAGTCCGGTGCGTGTGCACGTTCAACCACCCACTACGGGTGAGCGGACTTGAGCGGGGCACCGGGCAGCGCTTGGGCCTGGCGTCTGGCCCCGCACGACAACCCCTACTTCAACAGGGTGATGACCGGTCTGCTATCCGAAGCCTCTGCTTTAAGCAGAGGCCTCCCGTGGAGAGATAGCTTCTACGCCAGTGGGCGCCGCGTCGGCCCTGCAGGGCGGGACACAACGCCGCGCCGTCCGGCGGCACTCCTTGCCTGGTCGGGGGCTGCCGTGCGCGAGCGCGAGGGTGCGCTTGCCGCTGCCGTCAGGCCGAACATCGCGTCGCCCCAGTCTGGAGCTTCAAGGACAGTGCCTGGGCAGTCGGGAAGCCGGTGCACTGTCAGCGCCCTTCGAGAGCAGCCGCTGCGGGCTGCCGCGTGGCAAACCAGGACCTCGGACTTAGCGGTGCTGGTGGAGGAGCCTTAGCTTGCGCTGGTATTCATCATCGTCGATCTCGCCACGGGCAAAACGTTCGGCGAGCAGACTTTCCGCCCTGCTGGGTCGGGCAGCTGGGGCTGTGCCGATGCCCTGCAAGGAGAGCAGGTACCGCACTGCAAGTACGACGGCGCTGATCAGCAGCGCCCCGAACATCACTGTCGCCAGGGTCAGTGGGATCGACCCGCCCCATAACCAGTGGCCGCGATGCCACATCATCTCCGCTGTCACCTCACTAATTCGTTGACCGAGCGACCAACCGTGCGGTTGAAATCGACGGCGGTCAAAGTCACCGCATGAGACGACGATAGCGCGTCGCCAATTTCCATATGATTGACCATTTAACGGGTCTTCTTGGTCGCCACGGCCACCACTACATCCCGCATATCGGGACGCCGGACGCGGCCAGTGCCGCTGTCATGACCGGCGCCGCCACCATGACTGCGATGAGACTGATCAGCGCTGCCCGAGCCCTGGCTACCGCGGGGTCCCGCGGGGGCGTCGCGAGCCGTTCGGCGCGTGCTAGCACGGCCACATCGGCGGCCGCGAGGGCCCCGGCTGGGGTCGTGCGGCACATAGTGATCAACCCAGACAGCAACACCGCAGGGCCATGCCGGCGCGCCGAGGCGTCGTCGGCACACATCTCCAGTAGCCGCGACACCTCGCTGGCGCCCTCGCGCATGAGGGTCAGCTTCGGAAACACTGCGGCAAGACCGCGCAAGGTGGTGACTACCACCGAGTGGTGCCCGTTGAGGTGGGCCCGTTCATGGGCAAGCACGGCGGCCAACTCATCATCATTGAGTGCAGCCAGGGCGGCGCTGGTCACCACGATCGCCGGCGGCCGGCCCGAGACACAGTAGGCGGCTGGTTCCTCAGCTTCCACCACCACATACGCGCCTCCGTTGCGATGGCCGACCATTTGCACCGCCGCGGCATGCGCGCAGGCTCGCGCACGCATCCGCGCTACCGTCCTGGCCAGCCGCACACTGGAAACCGCGGCCAGCAGCGCCAGCGCAGCGGCGATCACAGCCAGCGTGATCGCCGCGACCCCCGCATTGTCACTCACCATGACATGCACCCACGTAAGACAAGAGTGGACGAGCACTCGCGGGTAACTCCAGTGAGTGACCAGATCGATGACGATCATCCCCGCTGCCGCCAGCCAGCTCAGCAGTACCGTGCCGATCGCGACCAACCAGGCCCCTACCCCAAACCGGGGGGCATGTCCGTGCCGGGTTAACACGCGTAAAACTGGAGGCCCGGCGACCATTATCGTCAGGCTGTACAACAGCAGACAGACCGCGACGCTCACTGCTGACCCGTTTTCATCTCGACAGCCGGCGCAGCGCAGCACGCAATCGTGCCGATTCTTCCGGGCCGATCTGGGCAACGAAGTGGTGAAGCACCAGATCGGGGTGACCGCCGCCGTCGAGTGCCTCCCGCATCAGCCGAGCGCTGTGCTGCTCGCGCGACAGGGTGGGCCAATACTTGTAGGCCTTGCCGTCGCGTTCTCGCCTCAACCAGCCCTTAGTATGCAGATTGTCCATTGTGGACATCACCGTCGTATATGCGATGGTGCGCTCAGCGGCAAGTTCATCGAACACCTCGCGCACCGTAGTGGGGGCGGCCGGGTCGCGGCCCCAAATGCGATCCATGACCACCGCCTCCAGCTCCCCGAATCCTCGAATCCTCACCATGGGCCTCCCGGGAACCGGTGTCGAGTCCATTGACGTGCTTCTGAGGCGGACCCCCGACATTCGAACAAGATACTTGCTCCGTACGCAGTACTTGTTCCGTACGTAGATAGTAATGCACGATCTACGTACATAGACAGTATGTGTTAGCGCACATCGGCTTGGCAACAGAATCTCGGAAACCACTTCGGTGGCCGGAGTGAGTACCGCTTGCGGGGGCGAGTCAAATCGAATGGGAAGGCGATGATGAGCTCTCGACTCAAGGAAAAGATGGCGCTGCCAAACGGTATCGACAACAGGAAGGAAACGATCATCACAGGTCGGGTCCTTGACGACTCCGGACAGCCGGTGGGCCGCACGGCCATGCGACTGCTGAACGCGTGCAATGAATTCACCGGGGAGGTCGTTACCTCGGCCGCCGGTTACTTCCGGTTCTTCGCTGCGCTGTGAAGCGTGGACAGTGCATGCGTTGTGCCCGAACGGATGTGGAGACGTCGTGGTTGCTCCACCGGCCGGGGATCAAGCGGGTAGAAGTCAAAGTTTGTGTGTCGGATCCTGATTCGACTCGCGAAGTGCACGAGCGCACTCGAGTGTGTAGCACATTGCGCCGGCCACTTCGACGCGGCGCGACTTGGGAACGGACTTTATGAACCGAACCGGCGTTTGACTCGTGTCAAGAACAGGAGGTGCTCGAATGGCCAAAGGCGCTGGCGCAGCGGCTCCCAAAGCCACAGCAATGAGGGCCCGCTACGACGGACACTCTGCTGTCTCGGGGTGCTACGCAGTGTGGCTCACCGGCATGCGAGCCTGCGCCGCGGACGCCCTGTCGGACCAAATCCTGCGAGCATGGCAGTATCCGCAAGCCGTAGGCGAGGCCGAGCGGTCGCCGCGGGGATGGCTGTGCACGGGTCGCGGTCACGATAACCATCGGCCGAGTAACCCGACTCAGGCTGCACGGTATTGGGGTGACGCGATGACCGCGCTGGATCCTATCCGAGCACCTATCACCGTCGAATACCAAATGGCAACAGGTGCTTGGCTTTCCACCAACACTGCACCACGGTCCGCCAGCCCGAATATGTGATGGCAAGCGGGAGATCGATTCTCATGATGACGCCGCCACGGGGACTCGGCCCACCCAGTGATCGGGATGTGTCCGCCGATGATAACCACCGCTACGCGACATGGGATGCCGCCTACGTGCTCGGATCGCTATCGGCCGCCGACCGGCGTGAATTCGAGGCGCACATGGCGCACTGCCTGGCATGCCGGGAAGCCATCGCCGAACTGTCCGGCATGCCGGCCCTGCTTTCGCAACTTGAACTCAACGAGCTCGCTGCGATCAAAGAGCCTGACCACCCATCCGTACCGAAAATGTCGCCGCAGTTGCTGCCGTCCTTGCTGGCTACCGTGCGCTGGCGCCGCCACCATACCCGGGTAATCGCCTGGACGGCCGCTGCCGCCGCGGTAGTGATCGCGATCAGCGTTTTTATCGGCGTCCACGGCTATTTCACAACCACACCGCCGCCGCAGACGACGCTTTCGGCCCTGCAAATGGCGCAAGTCGGGACAAAGTTGCTGACATCGAAGGTGTGGGTCACCCCGGAGCGCTGGGGAACCTCCATCAACATGAGATCCGACTGTCTGGCTCCGTTGGATGCCCCCCACGACAGGCTGGCGATGGTCGTGGTCGGTCGCGACGGCAGCCGAACCCAGTTGGCGACATGGCTGGCTGAACCTGGCCACACGGCCACGCCCGCCGGCAGCACCTCGACGCGGGCTGATCAGATCGCTGCAGTGCAAGTGGTATACGCCGACAGCGGGCAAGTGTTGTTGGAGCGCTCGCTGTAGACGCCGCTCAACCGTAACTGCCACGTTCCATGATTTGCCGACTTCACGAGTCTGCACTCGGCGCCGACTAGAATATTGACGAGGTTTTGTGTCAGCCGACGTCCGCTTCGGCTAATTCAGCCCACTGCCCCCGGCGCCAGCGGCGTAGCGGCGGCACCGTTTTGGATCGCCTCCCTGGCCGCGATGTATGCCGATGCGCTCTGGACCGGCGCCGAACACCGCGCCGGCACCACGTCATGGCCGCCATTGACGAGGCCGCCGCCGGCCTCGGAACCCAGGTCACCGATGCCCCGGCCTGGCCGGTGCTGCGCCGCAACCTGGCCCTGCTCGCTCTGGGCGGAGGCGACCCCGTCGCCGCCCTGCAGCACGCCGCAGCCACCGGACTCGGTGATGCTGTGGATCCTGCCGCCGTGCTGGACTGGCGTCTGCCCATCTGCGGCGAATCGGTTGCGCCACAACCTGCCCCGCTGCACTGGCTGAACCCCTGGATTCGGTCTTCGTCAACGCCTCTACCTGCGCTTTTGGCCGTTCTCGATCAATTTCAGTGCCGTTCGTCACCTGCGGTTTTCGGTTCGGCGTGTTGACGGCGTCAACACAGCGCACCGTCTCCATTAACGGCAGGT
>NZ_LKTM01000004.1 GCF_001417955.2 Mycobacterium gordonae
CGGGAGGGTCCGGCGGCAGTGGCGGGCTGTTAGGGGCCGGCGGCAACGGCGGCGCCGGCGGATACAGCCTTTCCATCGGCGGAACCGGTGGGCAAGGCGGCAATGTCGGAATGCTGGCCGGAATGCTGGCGGCCGGTCCGTCGGGCGGTGCGGGCGGCAGCGGCGGGGGCGCCAACAACGGAACCGGCGGCTCCGGCGGGACCGGCGGCAACGGCGGTGTGCTCTTCCGCTCCGGCGGGGCCGGTGGCGACGGTGGCAGCGGACTGTTCGGCTCTCACGGCGGCGCCGGGGGCGCCGGCGGCAACGCCGGTCTGCTCAACGGCTCTGGGGGTGCCGGGGGCGCCGGTGGTGCGGGTGGCCCGAACCCGAACACCATCGGCGGCCTCGGCGGGGCCGGCGGCAAGGCGGGGCTCAATGGCAACGGTGGTGATGGAGGCGCCGGTGGGGCAGCCTCCGGAGCGGGTGGCGGCGGCGGTAACGGCGGCAATGCCGTGCTGATCGGCAACGGCGGCAATGGCGGCAACGGCGGAACCGGCACACCAGCGGGTGGCGCCGGGACAGGGGGTAAAGGCGGGTTGCTGCCCGGCCGGGACGGCAATATCCAGTCGGCCTGACCCCGCCGAGTTACGCGGCCTGTTTGGCCGGGGGCCGATAGAAGATCAGCAACTGCCCGACGGCCCCGGCCAGGCCCAGTCCCACGGAGATGGCCAGACCCTGCCACCCGTCGAACCAGTTCTTGCCGAAGATCAGGTGATCCAGGCTGAGCTTGCCCGCGCCCAGGGTCGCGACGACCACGGCGGTCACCGCCAGCACCAGGTTGTACTCCCAACCCTCCTTGACGATGAAGAAACCGTTGGACCGGTGCACGGTCCAGGCCGCCACCAGCATGAGCGAGACGAACCCGGCCGCCGGGATCGGAGTCAGCAACCCGGCCGCCAGCCCGAGCCCGGCCGCCGTCTCGGTGCTGGCGGCCACAGTCGCGTGAAACTTGCCCGGCTTCATCCCGATGCTTTCGAACCAGCGCGCGGTACCGGGTATCCGCCCGCCGCCGAAGAATTTGTTCAAGCCGTGCGCGGCCAGGGTCAGACCCAGCACCAGGCGCAGGATCAGCAACGCGACGTCATAGGGAGTCATACCGTCAAAACTAACGGGTAAGCAACAGCGGCGAGCAGCCGAGCCTGGTGATCGGTGTGGGACCATTGCGGGCGTTCCGGCAACGACGAGGAGGTGCATCTTGGCTGGTGCCGCACACGGCCGGCACTCCTCCGCGCGCATGCTGAAAGACGCGGTGGTGGTGCTGGACGGCCGGTCGCGTCACCCGCGGGAGATCCTCGGCAACAAGGGCCACGGCATCGACACCATGCGCCGGCACAATCTGCCGGTGCCTCCCGCCTTCTGCATCACCACCGAGGTGGGCCTGCGGTATCTGACCGAACCCGGACCCACCATCGACGCGATCTGGGCGGACGTCCTGGACCGGATGAGCTGGCTGGAAGAGCAGACCGCGCGCACCTTCGGACGAGGACCGCGCCCGCTGCTGGTCAGCGTGCGGTCGGGAGCCACGCAATCGATGCCGGGCATGATGGACACGATCCTGGACCTGGGCATCAACGACGACGTCGAACGGGCCCTGGCGGACCAGGGCTCCGTCGAGTTCGCCCGCGACACCCGCCGCCGGTTCACCACCATGTACCGGCGCATCGTCGCCGCCGATTCAGACCCGTCCGACCACCCGTACACGCAGCTGCGGACGGGCATCGAGGCGGTGTTCGCCTCCTGGAACTCCCCGCGCGCGCTGGCCTACCGCGATCACTACCACCTCGACGAACGGCAAGGCACCGCGGTGGTGGTGCAGGCGATGGTGTTCGGCAACCAGGCGGCCAAGTCGGGCGCCGGCGTGCTGTCGTCGCGCAACCCGATCACCGGAGCCAACGAACCCTTCGGCGAATGGCTGCCCGGCGGACAGGGTGACGACGTGGTGTCCGGCCTGGTCGACGTCGAACCGATCACCGCGCTGCGCGACGAGCAGCCCGCGGTGTTCGACGAGCTGATGGACGCCGCGCGCAGCCTCGAGCGGCTCAATTCCGACGTGCAGGAGATCGAGTTCACCGTCGAAGACGGCAAACTGTGGCTGCTGCAGACCCGCGGCGCCGAACGTTCGGCGCAGGCGGCGGCGCGACTGGCGCTGCAACTGCGCCATGAAGGGCTGATCGACGACGTCGAGACGCTGCGGCGGGTCACACCCACCGACGTCGAGGCGCTGTTGCAGCCATCGTTGCAACCCGAAACCCGGTTCAGCGCTCAACTTCTGGCCAAGGGCCTACCGGCCTGCCCGGGCGTGGTGACGGGCACCGCCTACACCGACGTCGACGAGGCTCTCGATGCCGCCGACCGGGGTGAGCCGGTGATCCTGGTCCGTGACCACACCCGGCCCGAGGACGTGCTCGGCATGCTGGCCGCGCAGGGCATCGTCACCGAGGTGGGTGGCCCCGCCAGCCACGCGGCCGTGGTCAGCCGCGAGCTCGGGCGGGTCGCCGTGGTGGGCTGCGGCCAGGGCGTGGCCGCCGCACTCGCGGGTCGGCAGATCACCGTCGACGGCTACGAAGGCGAAGTGCGGCAAGGAATTCTGAGTCTGGCGGCATGGTCGGAAGACGACACGCCGGAATTGCGCGAGCTGGCCGAGATCGCGCTGCGGGTGAGCCCACTGCGGGCGCACGCGAGCGGCGACCATCCGCGACTCGACACGTCCTCCGACGAGGCGTTGCGAGCTGCCCTGGCGGCCGGACACACCGACGTCGTGTCCGCGACGCCACTGATCACCATGCTCAACGCGATACGCTTGCAGTCCGGCTCATGATGGATCTGCAAGTGCTGCAAGCTGTCCGGCTGAAGGGCCGGGTGAGCCCCGCCGACCTCGCCGGGACATTGGATGCCGGCGCCACCGAGACCGAGGAGGCGGTGCGCCGACTCGCCGCGGCGGGCCTGCTCATCGAGGGACCCACCGTGCGGATCAGCCCCGACGGACGCGCCCGCCTCGCCGAGTTGCTGACCGCCGAACGAGACGGCGTGGACGCCGCGACGATAGACGCCGCTTACCGCGAATTCCGGTCAGTCAACGCTGATTTCAAGGCGCTGGTCACCGACTGGCAACTCCGCGACGGCCAGCCCAATGATCACGGGGACGCCGGGTACGACGCCGCGGTGCTGGCCCGCCTCGACGACGTGCACCAGCGGGTCACGCCGATCATCGCGGTGGTCACCGCGCAGCTGCCGCGTCTGCGTGGCTACCCGGCGAAACTGGCCGCGGCGCTGGACAAAGTGAAGACGGGCGACATTGCCTGGCTGACAAGGCCACTCATCGACTCGTACCACACCGTGTGGTTCGAGCTACATGAGGAGCTGATCCTGGCCGCCGGCCTGACCCGCGAACAGGCGGCCAGATCCGGTGACGCGCAGTGACTTACAGCGCAGCGTCCAGTAGCCGCAGATAGTCCTGCACGTCCGGTACCGCCGACTCCGCCGCGTGCACACTGATTGCGAGCGTGTCGCCGATGCCGTGCACGCCGTGCGTCAGGCCCATCACCGGCGAGAGGCCTGGATAGCCGGCCGTCAGCACCACCGGCACGCCACCGAAGCTGAGATCGGCGGGCCCGCGGTGCACGCTGGACACCACTGTGTTTCCCGACACCTGCTCTGGCCGCACGTCCGCATCGAATTGACTTACCCCCCAACGCAACAGCATGGCAGGCACGGTCGCGAAGGCCTCGTCGGAGGCGCGCGTTGCGGGATGCTCGAAGCGGCGACGGCCGTTGGCCAGGTCCGCGGCGATGCGTTGCACCCTGGCGTCGTGGCCGAGTTCCGGGTACAGGCCCACCAAGATGTTGCCGAAGTGGTTGAAGCCCAACGGCGCACCGGGCTTGGCCATGGGCACCTCGGCCGCCAGTGACGCCGCGGACGGGCCCAGCAGATCCGACAACGCGGTGGATATCGCCGACAGCGCCGCGACGGTGACCGTCGGACCCTTCAGTTGCCCGCGGCGGCGCGTCAGTGTGCGCATCACCCGCGGTCCCGCCGGTTCGGAGTTGGTGGGCAACAACGGCCGCGACCCCAGCACCGGCGCCAACGATCCGCCCTCGGTGTCACGGACGAACCGGCGGTGGGCCCGCGCGGCAACCATGCCCCGCCACGGCAGGAATCCCGTCCGCGGCCGCACGGCCGGCACCGGTTCCTGCCGGCCGAACAACCACGCCGCCATGGCCGACGCACGGGCGCCGTCGGCCAGCGCGTGCGCGACCTGCAACACCGCCACGGTACCTGCCCCCCGGACCCCCGGGATGCCGTGCACGGGCGCGAAAACGTGTAGTTGCCAGGGCTTCTCGCGAATATCCAGCTGATCGCCCGCCAGCTTGACTACTGCGTCCAGGCAACCCGCCCAGCTCCCGTCGGACAGCTCGTGCCGGGCGACCCGGCGCGGTTCGACCGGCGCCTGCACCCAGCGCGGATAACGCAGCCGGCTGTCCTCCCGGACAACCAACCGCAACTCGGGACATCCCCGGGCCCGGCGCAACACCTGCGCCACTGCCCCGTCAGGATCGGAGGGTTCGCCGCCGAACGCGTACAGCAGGAACTCGTCGTTGGGGATCTTGGCCGACATCCAGTAGAACTGCGCGTCGACGGCGGCCATCCGCTGCCCGGGCGTCAACTAACCGGGATCTCGGTTGCCGGGTGAGCCGATGAAAGCCAGCACCAGTTCGGCGACCTTGTCGGGCTGTTCGAGCTGCAGGAAGTGACCGGCGTGGGAGACGATGGACACGTCGCTGCCGGGCGGCAGGATGGGTTCCACCCAGTGCGCGAAAGCCGGTGTCATGCAGCCGTCGTCACGACCGTGCAGGTACAGGGTCGGCAGCTTCGGCGGCTCGGTCCAGTACCGGTGCAGTTCCGCGTACTGCTCCGGCGGCCGGGTGTTGCGGATGGTGGCGCGGTAATACCCCAGCGCCGCGCGCCAGCTTTCCGGCGTCCCGATCGCGGCGTCGACGTGGCGCAGGTCCTCCTCGGCGTGGTAGCCCGGCGACCATCGCCGCCACAACAGCGGCAGCACCCATGATGCGGACCGTTCCGGCAGCAACGGCAGCTGGAAGTAGCTGATGTACCAGCTGCGCAGCAACTGACGTGAGAGCTCGGCGGCCAGCCGCCCGCGGTCGGGTAGCCGGCCAACCGGACGAAACGCACCCGAAGGCGGCACCGACATGATCACCGCCTTGGCGAACGGGCTGTCCGGCATCGCGGCCAGCCCAGTGGCGGCGATCGCACCCCAGTCGTGACCGATCACCACGTCCCGCTCGGAACCACCGGCCGCCGTCCGGACCCGGAGTGCGTCATGCATCAGGGCGCCGACGTGGTAGCTGCCGTCCACCGGAATCGAGGACGGTGCGTACCCGCGCATGAACGGCGCCACCACCCGCCAGCCGGCCTCGGCCAGTCGCGGCGCGAACTTGCGCCAACCGTAGGCAGTGTCGGGAAAGCCGTGCAGACACAACGCAATCGGGCCGTCGGCGGGGCCCCAGGTGAGCGCCTTGAGGTCACCGTTGGAGCCCTTCACGTCGATCCACCGTGGTTCAGACAACTCGACTCCTGTTCGCCGTGGACAGCCCGCACCGTCCAACGTAACCGGCCATCAGGGGGACAAGAAGCCCGTCGATCGGGGGACACGAATTTCCTCCCGGTTGTAGCCGCTCGGTCGACAGACGGCAGCCCGTCCCCACGGGAGCCTTGATGCAAGGGCGCAGAGGGAGGAGCAGCAACGATGTCGTTCGCCGCCTTACCACCGGAGATCAACTCCGCACGCATGTACACCGGGCCGGGTCCCGGCTCGATGATCGCCGCCGCGGTGGCCTGGGAGCAGCTGGCTGCCGATCTGGAATCTGTTGCGGGTTCGTTCGAAGCCGTGATCACCGAATTGATCGGCGGTCCGTGGCTGGGTGCCGGCGCGACGGCCATGGCCGCGGGCGCCCTGCCTTACCTCGGGTGGCTCAACGCCACCGCCAACCGGGCCGCGCAGGCCTCCGGCCAGGCCAGGGCGGCCGTCGCAGCCTACGAAGCCGCCTATGCGATGACCGTCCCACCGGCGCTGATCGCCGCCAACCGCGCCCAACTGGCGGCGCTGACCGCCACCAACTTCATCGGCCAGAACACCCCGGCCATCGCTGCCACCGAAGCCCAGTACGGCGCGATGTGGGCGCAGGATTCGGCGGCGATGCACACCTACGCCGCCGCCTCGACCGCCGCCAGCACCCTGACCCCCTTCAACGAACCACCGATGCAGGCGGTCGCCCAGACCGGTATCGCCTCGGTGGCTTCCGAGATCGCGAGCGCACTGTCCCAGCTGATCGGCGCCATACCCGGTGCGCTCGCCGGCCTCGGATGGAGCGGACTCCCCGATTGGGTGAGCGATCTGCAGACCGTGATGAGCATCTTCGGCACCCCCTTCTTCGCCACCACCGCACTGGCGGGCCTGGGAATGTCGATGATGTCGAACCTCAAAGGCCTGCTCCCCGCGGCGGCCGCCGTCGGCAGTCAGATCGCGTCGTCGCTGGCTCCGGTAGTCACCGGCACGGTGAGCCCGGCATCGCTCACCGGCACGGTGTCGGCCGGCCTGGGCAGGGCGGCCGGCGTCGGGGCACTGTCCGTGCCGCGCGCCTGGGCGTCAGCGGCACCGGCTCTCACCCGGGCCACCGCACTGCCAGTCGGCACAACCGGTGTCACGGTCCGGGCCCAGGGCGGCGTCCGTCCGGAAGGCCTGCTGGGCGGGCTGCCGCTGACCCAGATGTCCACCCGCGCCATGACGGCGTCGGAATCCCGACTCGAACTACCCACCCTGCGAATCCTCCCGGAGGCGGTCGGCTGATGACAGACATGACTTCAACGGCACGGGCCCGGCGCTGGGCCAAGACCGACGCGACCCAGCGCCGCATCCTGGACGCGGCGACCCAGGTGTTCGCCACCAAAGGCTTCACCGCGGCGACGATCGCCGAAGTGGTCGCCGGTTCGGGCGCCAGCATCGGCAGCATCTACCACCACTTCGGCGGCAAGAGCGAGCTGTTTCTGGCGATCTTCGAGCAGATGGCCGACGCCGTCGAAAGACGCATCCAAGCGGCCGTGGGCGGACTCGGCACCTCCGCACCCGACCGGCGGCACGTCTTCCAACTCCACGTGCGGGCGTACCTGACAGGGATGTGGGAGAACCGCTACGCGGCCCGGGTGCTGTCGTCGGGCGACACTCCTCCCGGCTTCGAGGTCACCCGCCGCAAGCGCCTGGCTTCGGTCCTGCACAACTGGATTGAGGTGCTGGAACTGGACGCGTCCCCGCGCAAGCGGCTGATGGTCCGCGTCCTGATCGCGACGGTCGCCGAGTCGACGCTGATGGTCATCGGCTGCGACGATCCGGACGAGGTGCCGCCGATCATCGAGGCGACGATCGAATGGATCGACCAGATCACCGGGTGAACTCACACCGCGGCCGCGGCCTGCTCCAAGTCGGCGACGATGATCTTGCGCATCCCGAGCATGGCCTTGGTGGCGGCGGTGGCCCGGGCGGGGTCGGGATCGGCCACCAGCTCATAGAGCCGGTCGGGCACGATCTGCCAGCTCAGCCCGAAACGGTCCTTGAGCCACCCGCATTGCGATTCCTCGCCGCCATCGCGGGTCAGCTGGTCCCAGTAGTAGTCGACCTCGTCCTGGTCTTTGCAATGCACCGTGAAGGAAACGGCCTCGCTGAAGGTGAACGCGGGACCGCCGTTGATGCCGATGAACGTGGTGCCGTCCAGCACGAAAGAGCCGCTGAGCACCGTCCCGGGCTCGCCCGGTCCCGCCTCGGTGGTCCGGTTCAACTGCTCGATCTTCGAATTCGGGAACACCGAGGTGTAGAACTCGGCCGCCTCTTCCAGATTGTTGTCGAACCACAGTGAGGGCGTGATCGCCGGCATGTGCGTCTCCTAGCTGTCGGGGTCTTTGACCGGTAGACCGCACTGGCACCGCAAACTCATCGGACTTGCCCAAAAAGATTACGGATGTAATTATCTGGTGGTGGGGTTGCTGGACGGCAAAGTCGCCGTCGTCACCGGAACCAGTCGCGGCGTCGGCGTGGGTATCGCACATGAGTTGCTGCGCGCGGGTGCCACCGTCATCGGGTGCTCCCGGTCCCCGTTGGACGGGCTGCCCGGGGCCGACACGAACCCTGATTGGGTCGCCCGCTCTGCGCAAATGGTCTGCGACCAAGGCGATTACGCCGCCATCGACACCTTCGTTCAGCAGGTCGCCGATACCTACGGCCGCATCGACATCCTGGTCAACAACGCCGGCGGGACGGTACCCGCACCGCACGTCGAAGACATTCCCGAACTGGTGCAACGACTTCAGGGCGCGCCGCGCAGCGCCGACGACTTCGAGCGCACGGCGCTGTTCCACGCCTTCGCGGTGCAGATGAACCTGATCAGCCCGCTGTGGTTCGCCATCCGCGTCTACCGGCAGATGAAGACCCAGGACGGCACCGGTTGCATCGTCAACATCTCCAGCGGCGCCGGCCACCCCGCGGGGGCGCCCACGTTGGTGTCTTACGGGGCGGCCAAGTCCGGGCTCAACCACCTGACCCGATCGCTGGCCCAGGAATGGGGACCCAAAGTCCGGGTCAACTGTGTGGCGCTCGGCCCCACCATCACCGAGAACTTCCGCGCCTTCGTGCTGCCCAAGGACGACCCGACCGGCGCCGAATACTTCCGCAAGGTCCCGATGAAGCGGGGCGGCGAGCCCGCCGAAGTGGGCCGCACCGTCGTGTTCTTAGCCTCGGGCACAGTCGATTTCATCAACGGCACCACCATCGAGATCGACGGGGGCATGTTGCCGGGCGTGCTGTACGACGCGGGGCTGAAGACCATCACCGACCTGATGTGAGGAGCGCCCATGGCGTATGACCGTGCCGAGTTCGACGCGTTCTGGAACGACTGGCTGGACGCGAACCGCCGGGCCCAGGACTCGGGTGACTGGGGCGTGATGGCCGACTTCTATGACCCCGACGCCACGTACGGATGGTCGTATTCACCGACCGACCACTTCATGGCCAACGGGCGCGACGAGATTCGGGACCTGGCGCTGGGCACCGAGATGCTGGGCTTCCAGGGCTGGATATATCCCTACCAGGCAGTGCTTTTCGACGACAGATCCGGTCAGGCGTTCGGGTTGTGGCGCCAGCTTTCGACGTTCACCTCCCCCAGCGGTGAGCCGTATGAGATTCAGGGCCTGGGCGGCAGCTGGTTCCAGTACAGCGGCGACCGCAGCTGGTCGTGGCAACGCGACATCTTCGACGTGCAGATGGCCACTGCCGCAATGTTCGACATCCTGCGCGACGGCAACAACTCACCGCAGCTGGACGCCCGGATGGACGCGATCCGCACCGGCAGGCAGCCGGGTCACTACCGCTCGTGGGCCGAGATGAGCGCGCCGTTGTGGCCGGTGCCACGGGTGCTGTCATGAGGCGCGTCATCCAGTACTCGACCGGAAACGTCGGCCGGCACGCGCTGCGCATGCTCATCGAGCGCCCCGAATTCGACCTGGTGGGTGTGCACGCATCCAGTCCCGACAAGGTCGGACAAGACGCAGCGCAACTGTGCGGCCTCGAGACGCCGACGGGCATCACGGCCACCGACGATGCCGAGGCGCTGCTGGCGCTGAACGCCGACTGCGTCGTCTACACCTCGCAGGCTGAGACCCGGCCCAAAGAGGCCATCGCGGAGATCAGCCGCTTTCTGCGGGCCGGCACCAATGTCGTCGGCTCGTCATTCGTGTGGATGGTGGCTCCTGAGCAGGCCGGTGACTGGCTGCGCGAACCCCTGCGGCAGGCCTGCGCGGACGGCGACGCGACGCTCTACATCAACGGCGTCGACCCCGGCTACTCCGGTGACACCCTGGCCTACACGGCGTTGAGCCTCACCGAGCGCGCGACCAGCATCACGGTGCAGGAAATCTGCGACTACGCCAGTTACGACGACGCCGAATTCACCGGTGTCAGTTTCGGTTTCGGCACCAGCCCGGACCACACGCCGGTGATGTTCCTGCCCGGCGTGCTGACGTCGATGTGGGGCGTGCAGGTGCGCAGCCTGGCGCGGGACCTGGGAATCGAGCTCGACGAGGTGCGCGAGCGCTGCGAGAAGTGGGTGACACCCGAACCGATCGACTGCACGATGATGCACGTCGAACCGGGGCAGGTCGCCGCCGTACGGTTCGGCGTCGAAGGCCTGCGCGACGGCGAGGTCGTCATCACCATGGAGCACGTCAACCGGCTCGGCCCGGGCACCGCACCGGACTGGGCCTATCCCCCCGACGGCCGCGCCGGCGTGCACCGGGTGGTGGTGACCGGCAGTCCGGGTGTGGAGATCAACACCCATCTCGGTGGCGAGATCGACCATAACGAGGGCGGCGTGATCGCCACCGCGGCGCGCGTCGTCAACCTGATCGACGCCGTATGTCGTGCTCCGAGCGGCATTTTGGCCGCTCACGATCTGCGGCCACTCGACCACCTCCACGGCGTGATGCGTTGACCGCCCCGCGCAGACCCCCCGGCGGCGGACAGGCCCGCGCCGAACGCAGCCGCCAGGCCGTCATCGACGAAGCCGTCCGGTACATCCTCAAAGAGGGCTTCGCCCCGCCGAGCGTGCGGCAGATCACCGAACGCGCCGGATTGACCTGGGGCGTAGTGCAATACCACTTCGGTGATCTCAACGGCATCCTGATGGCGGTGCTGGACAAGGGTTTCGCCGATCTACTGGAGACCCTCGATCAGCTGCCGGCGCAGGCAGCGCAGATCCCCTCGCAGGACCGGCCGGCCTTCGTGGTCGACGCGGTGTGGCGCGCCTTCTCCACCCCGACCTCGATGGCGGCGCTGGAGATACTGATCGCCACCCGCAGTGCCCGAACCGCGAAGGCCAACGCCCACCTGGCCGCGATGACCGCCCGGATGACCGAGATCGGTGAGCACCTGGGCGCCGGTGTCGCGCCGGCCCAGGCCAAACGGCTGGGCAATCTGATCTGGGCCACCATCCGCGGCCTGGTGGCGGTGCAGCTGACGTGGCCGAAACCGTTGGACAGCACTCGGGACCGCGAGATGCTCGCCGAAGTCATCACCGCGTACCTGGCCTCAACCGAAGGAGATTCATGCCTATGACGAGCGATGCGGCGACGGTGGAGTTCGCCGGCACAGACGGCATCACGCTGGTCGCCGACGAGTGGAACCGCGGCGGTTCGGGCGACCGGCCCACCATCCTGATGCTGCACGGCGGAGGTCAGAATCGGTTCTCCTGGAAGAACACCGGGCAGATTCTGGCCGACGACGGGTACCACGTCATCGCGCTGGACACTCGCGGGCACGGGGACAGCGACCGGGCACCGGACGCCGACTACGACGTGGAAACGCTGACCGCCGACGTTATGCATGTGCTCGACACGATCGGCCGCCCGGTGGTGATCATCGGCGCCAGCATGGGCGGGCTGACCGGCATCCTGGTCGCCGACCGGGCCGGGCCGCAGAAGGTGACCAAGCTGGTGCTTGTCGACGTGGTGCCCCGGTTCGAGAAGAACGGCAGTGCCCGTATCCGCGAGTTCATGATGACCAACATCGACGGCTTCGACTCACTGGAGCACGCCGCCGAGGCGGTGGCCGCCTACCTGCCGCACCGCACCAAGCCGCGCAGCCCCGAGGGGCTCAAGAAGAACCTGCGGCTGCGGGACGGACGCTGGTACTGGCACTGGGATCCGGCGTTCATGACCAAACCCGGGGACGACCCGGAACTGCGCACCGAAGCCTTCGAGGAAGCCGCGGCCAACCTCTCGATCCCGGTGTTGCTGATCCGCGGCAAGCTGTCCGACGTCGTCAGTCTCGAAGGCGTCGAACACTTTCTGACCCAGGTGCCGCGCGCGAAGTTCGTCGAACTCTCCAACGCGGGGCACACCGCCGCGGGTGACGACAACGACGCCTTCAGTGACGCCGTGGTGGCGTTCGTCGAGCGAGCCTAGTTCGCGCTGAACCGCCGACTGTGATTCTGACGACGCGACACGCCGTTGCGGCGTCGAGGATTTCACGCCCGGCCGGGGAGAACGCGCCGTTAGTTGGCCGGCTTCTCCGCGTGGCCGCCGAACTGCTTTCGCATGGCCGACAGCGCCTTGTTGGCGAAGTCGTCGAGGTCCCGCGACGCGAAGCGCGACTGCAGGGCAGTGGTGAGCACCGGCGACGGCACGCCCTCGTCGATCGCCGCGATGGCCGTCCACCGGCCTTCGCCGGAATCGGACACGCGGCCGGAGAACTCGGACAGGTCAGCCGAATCGTGCAGCGCGATCGCGGTGAGGTCAAGCAACCACGAGCCGATCACGCTGCCGCGTCGCCACACCTCGGCGATGTCGGGGATGTCGAAATCGTATTGGTAGCACTCGGGATTGGACAGCGGAGCGGTCTCGGCGTCACCCTGCTGGATGCGGGTGCCGATGTCGGCATTGCGCAGGATGTTCAGGCCCTCGGCAAGCGACGCCATCATCCCGTACTCGATGCCGTTGTGCACCATCTTGACGAAGTGCCCGGCGCCGGCCTGGCCGCAGTACAGATAGCCCTTCTCCGACTGGGCGACCTCACCGTCGCGACCCGGAGTCCGCGGGGCCGCTTCCACCCCGGGGGCGACGGTGGCGAAGATCGGCTCGGCGTGCTCGAAGGCGTCCGGATCCCCGCCGATCATCAGGCAGTAGCCGCGTTCCCGGCCCCACACGCCGCCGCTGGTACCGCAGTCGAGTAACCGAATACCGTTCTTCGCCAACGACTTCGCGTGCTTCATGTCATCGCGGTAGTAGGAGTTCCCGCCGTCGATGACGATGTCGCCGGACTCGAGCGTGTCGGCCAGCTCGTCGATCACCCCGGTGGTGATGGTTCCCGCGGGCACCATCACCCAGACCGCCCGCGGTGCGGTGAGCTTGTCGCGCAACTCCGCGAGCGAGGACACCCCGGTGATGCCGTCCTCCCCCGCCATGGCCTCGACAGCCTCAGCGCTGTGGTCGTACACCACACATTCGTGTCCACCGGTGACCACGCGGCGCACGATGTTCGCGCCCATCCGGCCGAGACCGATCATGCCCAGTTGCATCGGCTGCTTCTCCTTCAAGTCCATCAGGTGGTTCCGGTTGCTTGAGGTGGTGCTTCCCCGCGAGGGCCGAACTCAACCCTAAACACCGCAAGGCGGCCTGTCAGGATGGTGGGCATGGGTGATGCGCTGCATGTGGTGATCTACGTGCTGGCCGGCATCGCGGTAATCGAGGCCGGGGGGCTGATCGCACTGTGGCGCCTGCTGGAACGCAGCCGCCGCGAGGTCGAGGAGTTGCAGCAGCGGGCCGATGTCCGCAATCGGCTGTGGTCCGGTGGCCGCGAGGCCGTCAAGACGGTGTGGAATACCGCGAACCTGATGCGCAAGGAAGGTTTCGGTGCCGCGGTACGCAGTTCGATCGAAGACCTGGCCGACTGGGCCGAGGTGGAGCGGCCCGACCTGGCCCGGGTCACGCCGGACGGGCGGGTGGTGATCCTGTTCTCCGACATCGAAGAGTCCACCGCGCTGAACGAGAAGATCGGCGACCGCGCCTGGGTCAAGCTCATCGGCGCGCACGACAAGCTGATGCATCAACTCGTGCAGCGACAATCCGGCCATGTGGTCAAGAGCCAGGGCGACGGATTCATGGTCGCCTTCGCGCGGGCTGAGCAGGCGGTGCGCTGCAGCATGGACCTGCAGCAGGCGCTGCACAAGGAGGCAAAACGCAAGCGGCATCCGGAAATTCGCGTGCGGATCGGCATCCACATGGGTCGTTCGGTGCGCCGCGGTGACGACCTGTTCGGCCGCAACGTCGCCATGGCCGCCCGCGTCGCCGGACAAGCCGTCGGCGGACAGATCCTGGTCAGCGAACCCGTACGGGACGCGGTGCACGACTGCGACGGCATCCATTTCGACGACGGACGCGAAGTCGAGCTGAAAGGGTTCTCCGGCAGCTACCGGTTGTTCGCCGTCGAGGCCGAGCCCGAACCCGAACGCGACCGGTAGCCTTCGGTATCCGAGTCGGCCAGCCGCTGATGCAACCGGGCCCGGATCTCGTCGGGCGTGTAGGCGCGGCGCTTCCGTTGATCGCGCACGACCAGCGCACCACCGGCGACGACGCCCGCCACTCCGGCCAGGCCGATCCACTTCCAAACGTTGCGCATCGGCACAGGCTATCGCCCTTTAGAGTGCTTGGCGTGAACTCCAGCATGCTCACCTTGGATCAGGCGCTCGACGAGACCCGCACCGGCGACCTGTGGCTGTTTCGGGGCGGTTCACGACCCGACCGCGCGATCCAGACGCTGACGAACGCTCCGGTGAACCACGTGGGAATGACGGTGGCCATCGACGACCTGCCGCCACTGATCTGGCATGCCGAGTTGGGCGACAAGCTGGTCGACATGTGGACGGGCACCAATCACCGCGGGGTCCAGCTCAACGACGCCCGGGAGGTGTTCCTGCAGTGGACCGGGCGGTACCAACAGCGCTGCTGGCTCCGGCAGTTGGCGCCGCACGCCAATCACAAGCAGGAGAACGAACTGCTGCGGGTGATCGCCCGGATGGACGGCACGGCGTTCCCGACCACCGCGAAGCTGACCGGCCGGTGGCTGCGCGGCCGGCTGCCCACCATCAACGACTGGTTCCGCAGAATTCCGTTGGTAGAGAACAAGGTTCGAGAGCACACCGAACGCCGTCGGACGGAACAGCGCAAGATGGGGCTATCCACGGCATATTGCGCGGAGACCGTCGCCATCACCTACGAGGAGATGGGGCTGTTGCTCACCGACAAGGACACCAACTGGTTCGACCCCGGCAAGTTCTGGAGTGGTGACACCCTGCCGTTGGCGCCGGGCTATGAGCTGGGCAAGGAGATCGCGGTAATCGGTTAGTGGCTACTGCCCGTGCTCGACGGCGACATTGCCATAGCGGTCGTGGACTCAGGCCAGTTCCACGCGGGTCACCACCGGAGTCGCGTTGCGGGTCAGATCCAGCACCGGACAGTGCGCGTCCACAGCGTCCTGGAGTTCGCGGTAGCGCTCGGGCGTCTCCGGTCCACTCACGGTGACCACCACCCGCACTTCCTGAAAGCCGGCGCGGACGTTGTCGTCCAACCCGAAAAAGCCCTGCACGTCCAGGTCACCTTCGGCGCGCGCGGTGATCTCGTCGACCGCCATGCCCAGCTTCTCGGCCCAGAACCGCCACGTCACGATTTGGCAGGACAGCAGCGATGCGAGGTAGTACTCGACGGGGTTGGGCGCCTTGCCTTCCCCACCCAGCGGCGGCGGTTCGTCGACCTCGACGTGATACTGGCCGAGGGTGACGGTGCTGGCCACCGCATCGTGGGCGGACGCCGATCCTTCGAAAACGACGCGGGCTCTGGTCGGGTCCGAACTCACCGCACCCGCCGTGGCCGAGATGATGCCGCCGAGGTGAGAAACCGAGGTTGTCACAGCCGAAGTCCTTCCGTCACTGCCAACCTACGGCGTCGCGGCCCACGGATCGACCGTGTGGCTCACCGTGAATCGAACGTCAACTCACGGCGCATACTTTCCGCCGAAAAGTGGTATTCCTGACCTTGTATTCGATTGCCGGAAATTGCGGCTTTAATGACGCAAGCCACACCCGTGGCGCATTGTGATCTAATCCACAAATGCGCTTTGCGGGCGTGGCTGCGATGGTCAGTTACTTTGTGATCTGAGTCGCACTAACGGTCAGGAATCTGCCATTCCGGGGTCGGGGGCCGGGCCAGGCTCTGGAGCCTGATCCGGTGCCGGCGGGAGCACCTCAGGGGCCGGCGGAAGCATTTCCGGACCCGGGTCGGGCGCGATGGCGTCTACCAGCTCAACCGGTGCGTCCGGAGCGGGCAGACCTTCAGGAAGGTCGACGTCCTCCACCGGCAGGAACATGTGATGGGTGAATTGTGCCTGGTAGGCGCCACCGCCGCCGATACGGACGCCGCCACCCTCACCACTGGACACCGAGGTTCCATCGGGCAGGGTCACGGCGGTGTGACCACCGTTCCAGCCGATCACCACCGCGTTGGGTGCGGTGCCGTGTTGAAAGCCGCGGGCCGCCAGAGCGGATTCCTCGTTGCCGGTGTTGAACCGGCTACCGAAAACCGGTCGATCGGCCGCAGCATTTGCGACCCACGACGCGAGCCCTGAACAGTCGGTCCCAGCAGGAGAATCGCCACCCGGAATATACGGGGTGCCGGAGACCTGATTAACGAGCGCCAACAGCGTTGCTAGAGCAATCATGGCCAGAAACCTACCGACCATATGCATAGGAAATCAAAATTTGTGGTGCTAATCACGTGAATTCGAATATGCCCGTGACCTGCATATACCGCACCTATGTCACGCAATAATCTATAAAGTGAAACAGAAGTGGTTACTGTGAATGTAGATATTAGCTGGCAAATATGCTTTCGCTCGAGACAGTGGGTTTGAAGTGCATTGATATCCAAAACCACTTTGTTCTGGCAATGTTTTTATTGCACATCCAGTACATAGGAAGGGCCGATAATCGCTGCTTCGCCGGTTACATTCCGGTATCGGACGTGGCCCAGACCACAAATCGTGCCGGCATCGCAGCTACCGACGGGGGGTGCACCGATCGAGCAGGTCAGCGACGGCAACGGGCGCCGGCCGGAGATCCACTGCGATCGCTCCGAACGAATACCAGCGGAACTGTCATTGCCCCTTCAGTCGCGGTGGAAGACGATGTTGAGGACGTTCCCGTCAGGGGCCCGCACGAAGAACCGGCGCACCCCCCACGGCTCGGTCGTCAACGGATGAACTATCTCGTAGCCTCGTTGCCGAGCCTCCTCGTAGGCACCCTCGACGTCATCAGTGTGAACCGATATGACTGAATCCTCGCCGGCCGTCGCATCCCCGGTCACCAGTTGCACGTTCACCCCCGTGTCGGGGTCGGTGTAGCGGGCGACCCAACCCATGTTGAACTCCTCATCGCTGAGTCCCAGGTAGTCGGTGTAGAAGCTCTTAGTCGCCTCGATGTCCGCCACCCGCAGATTGGGCGTGATGCGCTTGGGCCGCATGCGTGCTCTCCTTCCGACAGTTCAATCACCAAAGTCGTTGCCGTCAGCGAAGAAGCGTGGCCTGCGGGCTCTCGCCGTACTCGCGGCGGTAGAACGCCGCGAAGCGCCCGAGATGAGCGAATCCCCACCGGGCAGCGACCGCGCTTACCGTGCAGACATCGCTGCTGGCTTCAAGCAGGTCCAAATGCGCGTGGTGAAGTCGGACCCGCCGCAGATACTCCGTCGGCGTGCAGTCGCGGTGCCTGCGAAACATGTACTGCAACGCCCGAGGCGTGATGCAGGCGGCGCGCGCGATGTCGGCCAACGAGATGTCATGTTGGGCGTTGTCGTCGATGAACGTGATCGCGCGCCGCAGCAACACCGGCGTCGAGTCATGACGATCTTCGATCGTCGGCTCAAGCACCGCCGTATGAGGAAACGTCGCCAGCATGCTCGCGGCGAGAAAGCGCCGCACCTCGCCGACAACCAAGTAACTTTGGGCCACTTGCGAATTCGCGACGATGTCGTTGCAGACATGGTCCACGGCATGGGTGAGGAACTGGTTGGCCTCAGCTGTCAGTGCGGCATTGGCCGTAAGTCGCACAGGTGCACCGTCATTGAGCCCGGCGCTCGCGGCGATCTCGTCGAACGCGCTCCTTGCGACGGAAACCAGCACATATCGGCAGTGCGAGACCGTGCCGAACATCGGCAGTGCCTCCAGAGCGCCGGCGGCCGTCACCTCTCCGGGGCCGAAGAACTTCGACTCGAGGCCCGGCTGGTCCACGGACATGGCACCCGCGTACACCCGCCCCAGCAGGATGGTGTCCAACGGCTCCATCTGGTAGCTCACGTCAAGGCCGAAGCTGACTTCGTCGACGGGCGTGGAACCCAGATGCGACCGCGCTATCCGCGCATGCACACTGTCCCCGTCAGCCAGGCGACCCAGCCTCACTTGCGAATAGCTGGCACTTACCGCCGCTTCGACTTCGCTGAGGTCGCTGGTGTCGAGTAATACCGTGCTCATCAGCGAGAACCCGTCGGAGCGCACCGCACACCGGTCGGTGCCGTCATCAGCACCGGCATTAGCCAGCACTCGACGGTCTGTTGCACTCGACCATAGTATCGAGGGCCGTCAATTGCCTACGGGACGTCGTCCCCGCGCCACTGGGCCTCACCCATCGCGCGCCTGACTTCGGCGTCCTCCCGCCTTGCCGCGGCTCGCTCACGCTCCGCCCGCTCCTCGACGCGTTGCTGTCGCCGTCGCTCTCGCTCCGCGGTAGCGCCCTCGCGTTCGTCCCCCATTCGGTCGCGCTCGCCGGCTACGCGTTATCGCTCGTCGGCGAAGCGCTCGCGTCTGGACAGATCCCTCTCGCGGCGTGCGAACTCCGCGTCGCGATGACTTTTCTCAGTAGCGCGCCGACCAGGCTCGCCCGAAGCCTCGGCGCGGTCCCCGAAGACCACCGTCTGACTCTAGCGCCGCCTCCTGAACCGAAGCAGGCACCGAGCACCCGCCCTCCGTTAAAATGCCGAATAACCGCGTCACGCCCGCCGGGGGTCGCTGGACGCGCCGAATTCGTCGAGGGAGGGGCACGCCATGGTCGTGGCCAGAGCCATAGCGTTGTTAGTCCTTTCCGTGGGGTTGGCCGCGCCGGCCTATGCGGACGCGACGGACGACGCGTTCATCACCAACCTCAGCACCTCCGGCATGAATTTCGGAGCTCCCGACAAAGCGATCCAGGTCGCGAAAACCGTTGTCTGTGGATCGCTCAAGGACAACCCCAGCACCAGCAATGCCGAACTGACCACCAAGGTCACCAACGCGACGAACTGGCCGGCTCTCAACGCCGCCTACTTCACCGGTGCCGCGATCCAGGCCTACTGCCCGCAGTACGGTTCCCTTACCCCGCCCAGCGTCCCGAGCAAAGTTCCGACCGCTCCGAGCACGCCCGCGCCGACTCCGTCCACCTCTGCCGTTCAGAGCGCCTGAGCGCAGTAAATCTCGTTGCCCTGCATACTGACTCCAGAGCGTTAGCAGCGGCACGTCACGGCGCCGGCAGATGACTGAGTGGTCAAGTTCCCGGCGCCGCAGCGCCATAGTGACGATCATTCCGGTCGCCGTGCCGTCGACGATGGCGGCGGTATTCACCGCGCTGGCTCGCCGGATGCCGGAGCGGACCGCATACAACGTCGGCTTCGCCGTCTACTGGATCGCCTGGTGCCTGGCAGCCCCCATGTGGTTGCTCGGGGCGCGGCACGCGGTCCGGCTTCTCACAGCAGGCCGGCGACTCCCCCGCGACCATCTCTTGCTGCTCGCGCTGCCAGCGGCAGGAGCCGTTGTGACACAACTGATCCCGCACCGCAGGGAGATCGACACGGCAACCGCGCTCGTCATGGTGGGTAGCGCGACGATCAATGCGGCGGGCGAGGAGTTGCTCTGGCGTGGAGTGTTCATGCGCGAACTCGAAGACCGGCCCAGAATGGCTCAGACGTTGTCATTGATCGGGTTTTCGATCTGGCATTTCGCGCCGCAACTCGTTCTGCCGTCAGCACTCGGACGAGGGCGGTTCGTTGCCGGTTCGGCCGTGGTCGGTTCGGCGATGACCGCTGCGGCGTGGAAGGCCGGCGGGTTGCGGCAGGTGGTGATCGCCCATGCCATCGTTGATGCGTGTGGTGTGACCGCCGCCCGTTTTCGGCTGGGCCGCGTTCCGAATAGCTAACCGTTCGAATGCATTACGTCGTTCAGTCCATCGCAGGGGCAGCCCCTTCGCCAGCACGGTATCGCAAGTATGCGGCGCCGTCTCCGAATATCCGGTGCTCGACCAGATTCAGGTCGAGGTGGACGCCGTCGGGCAGTGCCCTCAGGCCGCCGCCGACCATCTTCGGAATCACGAAGAAGTGAAACTCCTCGACCATCCCTGCGGCGATCGCCGGGCCCGCGACGGTCGGTCCGAAGATCTCGACCACCCCGGGCGCGCCGTCCACGATCTGCTTTAACTCGTCCAAGCTCAGACGGGGCATCAGGCGGTCCCGCTCCGAGCCGAGCTCGTCGCGCCGCAGCGTAGAAGACACCACGACCTTCTCGATGTCGCGCCAGCGCCTGGCGAACTCTCGGTCGGCAGCCGGATGGTCGTCATCGTCCGGAAAGGTCTCCCAGTACTGCATCAGCGCATAGGTCTTGCGGCCCAGCACCTCCGTGGAGACCGTGGCCATCCGCTCGATGTGAGCGGAGAAGACCGGGTCACCCGGCGCGGACCACTGGAAATCACCCGTGGCGTCGGCGACGTAGCCGTCGAGAGACACCGACGCGGTGTATGTCAGCGTGCCCATCGCGAACTCCGGCTCATAAGTTCCCCTCCGTCGACATGGTTTCTCTTCATATAGACCCGCGCGCTCCGAAGAACTCATCGCATCGGCGACCCTGCTCTGGGCTTCTGCTCGGCGGGCCGGACAAAGTTGGCTGTGCCCCTCTTTTCAGCTTCGATCCAAAGCTGTTGCGGATCAGCCTAATTGCGACTTGGCGGTGGCTTGGGTTCGAAGGGTTGGTACCACCACCACTGAGCGCGTTCGCCGGTGGGCCCCGGGCAAGGCGGGACGTCGGGTGGGGGT
>NZ_LKTM01000005.1 GCF_001417955.2 Mycobacterium gordonae
CGTTGGCGGAGCCGGCGGCCAGGGCGGCGGCGGCGGGGTGGGGGGTGCCACGGTCACCGCCGGCCACACCGCCGGCGTCGGCGGCACCGGCGGCCAGGGCGGCGCCGGCGGGGCCGGGGCAGCCGGCGCGGCCAGCGGCGGAGCCGCCGCGAACGCCGGTCACGGCGGTAAGGGCGGTGCCGGCGGCGCTGGCGGAGCCAACACGGCCGGCACCGGCGGCACCGGCGGCCAGGGCGGCACGGGTGGAACCGGTGGAGTCGGCGGCAACGGAACCGGTGGCAACCTGGGCGGCTTCGGCGGCAACGGCGGCTCCGGAGGTACCGGCGGAATCGGCGGAACCGGTTCCAGCGGCAAATCCGGCGCTGGTGGCGGTGACGGGGTTGCCGGCAAGACCGGCGACGCCCCGACCGGGGTCGGCAACTCCACGGGCGGTTCCGGCGGTTCCGGTGGTTCCGGCGGGGCCGGCGGCACCGGCTCCGCCTAGACCCCGGTTCGTCACACCCGGGTTCGATCCAACTGGAATGGTTACCCTAACCTAAGTTGGATGCCATGGTGACGAAGGGTCAGAACAGTTGAGCGAACACAAAACGTCTCGCGGCTTTGCCGGGGCGGTGCTGAAACTGCTGCGAGCGGGGGATTATCGGCTCACCGTGACCGGTCGGGAAGAAATCAGCCCGCACTACCACCGGTTGAGCTTCGAGGGGGGCGGGTTGCTCGCCGCGCACGAGGTGCATCCGACGATGTGGATTCGGTTGTGGTTCGCCGACGGTGACAAGTCGCACCAGCGCGGCTACACGCTGGTCAATCCCGACCCCGCCGCCGACACCTTCGACATCGAGTTCGCGCTGCACGACGGCATCGCATCCCATTGGGCACGGGCGGCCCAGCCCGGCGACACCATCGAAGCGACGGTGATGGGCAGTAAGTTCGCCGTCCCCGAGCCGCGCCCGGCCGGGTACATCATCGTCGGCGACTGCGCCTCACTGCCCGCGATCAACTCGCTGCTCGCGGCGATCGGCGATGCTCCCGCCCAGGTGTTCCTGGAGGCCGGCTGCGACGACGACAAGCACCTGCCGGTGGCGCGCGACGCCGACGTCACCTGGGTGGACCGCAATGGCGGGGCGCTGCTCGAGGCGGTGCGGTCGGCGGCGTGCGACGGGGGCTGTCATTTCGGCTGGGTGGCCTGCGACAGCCGGACCACGCGCTCGGTCGTCAAGGTGCTGCGGGAGGACTTCGGGATTCCGAGGAAATCCATTAAGTCGCAAGCTTATTGGGTGGCCTGATCGCCCGGTCAACTGCGGGTGGATACCGGCGCCACCACCGGCGCCACGAACTCCTCGATCATCGCCCGCTCGTCGTCCTCGTCGCGGCCGGGGAACATCAGCATCGAGATGATCACCCGCACCGCCCACCGGGCGCGGCGCTCGATGGTCGACGGGTCGTCGGGCCCCAATGAGCTGATGAACCCCGAAGCCAGCGTGGTGATCACCTGCGACTGTCCGGCCATTTCACCGCCGATCGGCAACCGAGTGGACCCGAACCATGCTGCCAGTGCTGGGTTTTCGCGAACCATCCGCAAGGTGGCGGTGATAGCGGCGACCAGCCTCTCCCGTGGGTCCTCGATCCGCTCGATCAACGGCAGGAGCTCGCGTCCCAATCGATGCGTCTCGCGGTGCACGTAGGCGGTGCGCAACGACTCCCGGCTGTCGAAATACCGGTACAGCGTTGCGCGGGAACAGCCTGCGGCCCTGGCGATTTCGTTCATGCCGACCGATGCGGGGTCGTGCCCGGTGAACAGTTGACCGGCGGCGTCGAGGATCCGGTCCGCCGCGACCTCGCTGCGCCGCTCGCCCAGCCAGTCACCGGCCATCAGGTGCTGACCCGGATCGGAACCGACAGCGGCCGCCGGACGTAGTGGCCGCCGGACCACACGACGTTGGCCGCGTCGACCTCGAACCCCGGGCAGCGGCTCAACAGTTCACCCAGGGCGACCCGTGATTGCATCCGGGCCGCCGCCGATCCCAGGCAGTGGTGTGCGCCGTGGCTGAAGGTCAGGATGTTGCGCGGCCGGCGGGTGACGTCGAGTTCCCCGGCGTTGTCGCCGTATTGGCGCTCGTCGCGGTTGGCCGAACCGTACAGCAGCAGCACCCGCCGGCCGGCTGGGATGGTGGTGTTCCCGATCGTCACGTCGCGCGTGACGGTGCGGGCCAGGCCCTGCACCGGCGAGGTCAGCCGCAGCAGTTCCTCGATGGCGTCGGGGATCAGGTCCGGGTCGTCGACCAGCAGCTGCCGCTGGTCGGGCCGCTCGTGCAGCAAAGGCATTGAGCCACCGAGCATTCCGGTGACGGTGTCGTTGCCTCCGGTCACCATGGTGAAAGTGAAGCCCAGGATCGACAGGATGCCGGAGATGTCACCGTCGGCGCCGAGTCCGGCTGCCACCAGGTGCGAAATCGTATCGTCCTCCGGTTCGGTGCGGCGTCGCTCGATCAGTGCGGTGAAGTAGGCCATCATGGTCCCGACCGCGTCGCCGACGGTTTCCAGCGCGCCGACGATTCCGCCCTCGGCGGTGTTGGCCGCGACGATTGCCTGGGTCCAGCCATCGAATTGTGCCCAATCCTGTTGCGGGACACCGAGGTAGTGCGCGACGACCATCGACGGCAGCGGTTTGAACAGCTCGGCGACGATGTCGCCCTCGCCGCGCGCCCGGATGTTCTCGATGCGCTCGACAACGAACTCGCGCACCTTGGGTTCGACGGCCTCCACCTGGCGTGGCGTGAAGCCGCGGGACACCAGCTTGCGGAACTGGGTGTGCACCGGCGGATCCTGCATCACCATGGGCGGGTTGTCGCGCAGCCCGATCATGTCCAGGTCGCCGTAGTTAATCGTCAGACCCTCGGCCGATGAGAAGGTCTCATGGTCGCGGGCCGCCGCCCAGACGTCGGCGTGCCGGGACAGCACGTAGTAGTCGTGGTCGGGGCGTCCCGCCGGCACGACGTGATGCACCGGGTCGCGGTCGCGCAGCGCCCGGTACATCGGCCAGGGGTTCGCCCAGCTCTCGGCGGTGGCCAACTCGAACTTCGCCGGGGCCTCGTGAGACATAACCGCAGTCATGTCTTATTAGTACGACACCTCGGCCAACGTGTCAACGCCCAGCCGCCGCGCGAGCGTGAAGCTGGTTTCACGTTGGGCGTCGAGCGTGAAGCCAGGTTCACGCTCGACGGGGGCGAAAAAGGCCCTTAGATTCCCGAGCCCGGGTTGAGGATTCCGTCCGGGTCCAGCGCCGCCTTGATGCGCCGGTTGAGGTCCATGACGTCGGGTCCGAGGTAGTCGGCCAGCCACGGCCGCTTCAGCCGGCCGACCCCGTGTTCACCGGTGATGGTCCCGCCCAGATCGACCGCCAAATCCATGATCTCGCCGTAGGCCAGCTGGGCCCGCTCGGCCATCGCCGCATCTGCCGGGTCGAACACCAGCAACGGGTGCGTGTTCCCGTCACCAGCGTGGGCGATCACCGAGATCATCAGGTCCCGCTCGTCGGCGATCCGGGCGATGCCGGTCACCAGGGCGCCCAGCGCCGGCAGCGGCACCCCGACGTCTTCGAGCAACAGCGATCCCTTGGCCTCCACCGCCGGGATGCAGAACCGGCGGGCGGCGACGAACGCCTCGCCCTCATCCGGGTCATCGGTCGAAAACACCTCTGTCGCGCCATGTTCGGCGAACACTGCGGCCATCAGCTCGGCGTCCTCGGTGCCGGCGCGCCCGCGTTCGTCCGAACCGGCCACCAGCATGGCGGCCGCCGACCGGTCCAGGTCCATCCGCAAGGTGTCCTCGACCGCGTTGATCGCCACCTGGTCCATGAACTCCAGCATCGACGGCCGCAGCCGCGCGCTGACCCCGAGCACCGCGTCCACCGCCGACTCGACGGAGGCGAAGCTGGCCACCACGATGCTCGACGCGTTCTGCGCCGGCAGCAGCCGCAGCGTCACTTCCGTGACGATGCCCAGCGTTCCTTCGCTGCCGACGAACAGCTTTGTAAGGGAAAGTCCCGCAACGTCTTTCAATCGGGGTCCGCCGAGCCGGACGGCCGTGCCGTCGGCCAGCACCACCTGCATGCCCAGCACGTAGTCGGTGGTGACGCCGTACTTCACGCAGCACAGGCCGCCGGCGTTGGTGGCGATGTTGCCGCCGATGCTGCAGATCTCGTACGACGACGGGTCCGGCGGGTACCACAGCCCGTGCGAGGCGGCCGCCTTCTTCACCTCGGCGTTGAACAGCCCCGGCTGACACACCGCGGTGCGGGTCACCGGGTCGATGGTGATGTCGCGCATCTTCTCCGTCGACAGCACGATCCCGTTGTCCACCGCCGTCGCTCCGCCGGACAGGCCGCTGCCCGCTCCGCGGGTCACTACCGGCACCTTGTGCGCCGCCGCCCACCGCACCACCGCCTGCACCTCTTCGGTGCGCCGCGGCCGGACCACGGCCAGCGGCTTGCCCGCCGACGGGTCCAGCGCCCGGTCCTGCCGGTAACCCTCGGTGACGGCGGGATCGGTGACCACCATTCCCTCGGGCAGTTCGGCGATCAGCGCCTCCAGCAAACCGGTACTCACCGGATCGATCCTACGGCCGCGCAAATGCGCTGAGCGCGGCAGCCGATCGACTTGAACGACACTCAAAGACCGCGAGGGGAACCTCACCGCGAAATTCGCGTCTGGATATCGCAGCCAGGTTCCCCTCGCGGTCCTGGGCAGCGAGGTGTTTTCACCGACGAGGAATTCGAGCAGCAGAAGCGCCGGATCCTGGGTCCCTAGACGGGCGAGGGCACCCGATCGAGCTCGCGCAGCGACGGCAGCCGGATACAGCACACCCCGGTGACCAGGATCGGCAGCGCCAGCGCGAGAAACGCCACGTGCAAGCCTGCGGCATCGGTCAGCGGCCCGGCCAGCAACAACCCCAAGGGGCCTGCCGCATAGGCCAGCGACGTCATCACCCCGACTGCCCGGCCCCGCAGATGTGCCGGCGCCCGCGTCTGGATCATGTAGGCGTAGATCGGCTGAATCGGCCCGTAGACCAGGCCCACCAGCCCCACCAGCGCCAAGATCACCGGCAGCGGCGGCAGCAGCGCAATGACCGTCGCCGCCACACCGAGGGTGAGCACCGCGGTCAGCATGATGACTCGGCGCGACAACCTCGCCACCAGCGCCACATATCCCAGCGCACCGACCAGGCCACCCAGCGACAGCGCCATCAGCACCGTGCCCAGCTGACCCGGTTGGTGGCGGTCGCTGAAGTACTTGGGAAACAGCACGCTCTCCATCGGCAGATACAGCGCCGTGACGGTGAGGTCGATCAGGGCCAGCGTGCGCAGCACCCGCAGGCTCCAGACGAATCGCAACCCCTCGGAGATCCCCGACACCAGACCCTCGGGGCGCGAGGCATGCACCGGCTTACCCGCGCCGTCCAGGCGCAGCAGGGCGATCGCCACGATGGACAACCCGAACGCGCCGGCGGTGATCCACATCGTGTTGACGCCGCCCACCGTGGCGATCATCAGGCCACCGATACCCGGACCGACCATGAAAGCGAGGTTCAGGATCGCCTCGTAGACGCTGTTGACCCGGTCCAGCGACCAACCCGCCCGGGCGGCCGCCTCCGGCAGCATCGACTGGCGGGCGGTGATCCCGGCCGGGTCGAAGGCGGCCGCACACGCGCCCAAAGCTGCCAAGACGGCCACGTTGACCGCCTCGGTGCCGTACTCCCAGGCGATCACCGGGACGGCGGCCACCGCGCAACCCGACAGCGCGTCGGCGACCATCGACACCCGCCGACGACCGAAGTAGTCAACCGCCGTCCCCGCCAACAGGGTGGAGAACAGCAGCGGCAGCGTCGTCGCGCCGGCCACGATCGACGCCTGACCCGCGCTGCCCTGCCGCTGCAGCACCAGCCAGGGGAAGGCGACGATCGAGATGCCATCGCCCGCACACGCCATCAGGGTGGCGAACAGGAGCAGAAATGCCGGGCCGCGGCTTTTTTCGGTCATGGGATATCGCGGCTGAATCTAGCGCCAAAGCCACAACCGAGACCACCGATTTTCCCGGCCGGGCAGGATGGTCGTGTGCTCATGCATCCCAATACCGGGCAGAGTTACGCCTCGCCGGTGCCGCCGGGGTCCGGATGGCCGGGTGACCGGGCGACGCCGAGGACACCCGTGGCCGCCGACGCCGCCGGCGTCGCGGCGCTGGCGAACGCCGCGAAAACGATCGCCCAGCTCGACGCCGAGATCAGCGTGTGCCGGGCCTGCCCCAGGCTGGTCACCTGGCGCGAGGACGTCGCCCTGGCCAAACGGCGCGCCTTCGCCGACCAGCCGTACTGGGGACGTCCGGTGCCGGGCTGGGGGTCGGAGCGGCCGCGGCTGCTGATCGTCGGGTTGGCCCCGGCCGCGCACGGCGCCAACCGGACCGGCCGGATGTTCACCGGCGACCGTTCCGGCGACCAGCTCTACGCGGCCCTGTACCGGGCCGGAATGGTGAACCAACCCACCAGCGTCGATGCCGCGGATGGGTTGCGCACCAAGGACATTCGGATTGCGGCGCCGGTTCGTTGTGCGCCACCGGCCAACTCCCCGACGCCGGCGGAGCGCGACACCTGCGCGCCCTGGCTGGACGCCGAGTGGCGGTTGGTGGCCCCGTACGTCCGGGTGGTGGTGGCGCTGGGCGGGTTCGCCTGGCAGATCGCGTTGCGGCTCACCGGCGGGGCGGGCAAGCCGAAGTTCGGCCACGGCGCCGTCGCCGAGCTGCCGTCGGGCGCGCGGCTGCTGGGCTGCTACCACCCGAGCCAGCAGAACATGTTCACAGGTAGGTTGACTCCGGCAATGCTCGATGAGGTTTTCCAAGACGCGAAGAAGCTGGCAGGAATCAAGTAATGGTGGAATCGGTCCTGGTGTCCGGTGCCAGTGTGGCGGGTCTCACCGCCGCGTACTGGCTGCAGCGTAACGGCTATGCGGTCACGGTGGTGGAGCGCTATCCGGGGCTGCGGCCGGGTGGTCAGGCGATCGACGTGCGCGGCCCGGCGCTCGAAGTACTCGACCGGATGGGTCTGCGGAACGCAGCCGAGAACTGCAAGACGAACATCCGGGGATCCTCGGTGGTCGACCGGGACGGCAACGTGCTGTCGGAGGACACCGAGGCGACGCCGACGGGCGGGCCGATCAACAATCCGGACATCGAGCTGTTGCGCGACGACCTGGTCGGATTGCTGTACGACGAAACGAAATTGAAGACCGAGTTCCGGTTCGACGACACCATCGACACGCTGGAGAACCTCGGTCCCGCGGTCAACGTCACCTTCGAGAATTCCGATGCCCGCAGCTTCGACCTGGTGATCGGCGCCGACGGCCTGCACTCCAACGTGCGCCGGCTGGTGTTCGGTCCCGAAGAGCGATTCATCAAGCGGCTCGGCACATTTGCCGCGATCTTCACCGTGCCGAACTTCCTGGACCTGGACTACTGGCAGAAATGGCACTACGGCGACGCCAGCATGGCCGGGATCTACAGTGCGCGCCGCAACTCCGAGGCGCGGGCGATGCTGGGGTTCATGGACCCCGAACTACGAATCGACTACCGCGACACCGAAGCTCAGTTCGCCGAATTGGAACGGCGGATGGCCGACGACGGCTGGGTCCGACCGCAGCTGCTGGAACTCATGCGCAAGGCACCGGATTTCTACTTCGACGAGATGTCGCAGATCGTGATGGACCACTGGTCAATCGGGCGGGTTGCGCTGGTCGGCGACGCCGCGTACTGCGCCTCGCCGCTGTCCGGCCAGGGCACCAGCCTCGCGCTGCTGGGTGCGACGGTCCTGGCGGGGGAACTCAAACTGGCCCGCCTCGACCACGGGCTCGGATTCGCCAACTATTTCAAGCGGTTTCAGCCGTACACGCAGCGCACCCAGTTCCTGGCCAGCGACAGCATTCCCGGCGGTGCGCCCATCTCTCAGGAGCAATTCGACATGATCGTCAACTCGTTCACGCTGCTGAACTACTGAGCCGGGGAACATCTTCCCGGCAGGGCGCGTTGTGCCGACCGTGCGTCTTTCCGTCCTTGACCTGGTCCCGGTGCGTAGTGACCAGTCCACCAGCGACGCGCTCGCGGCCACGGTGTCGCTGGCGCAGACCGCTGACCGGCTGGGTTTCACCCGCTACTGGGTCGCCGAACACCACAACATGCCCTCGGTGGGCGCCACCAGCCCGCCGGTCCTGATCGCCTACCTCGCCGCGCAGACCGACCAGCTGCGTCTGGGCTCTGGCGGGGTGATGCTGCCCAACCACGCGCCGCTGGCGGTAGCCGAGCAGTTCGCCCTGCTGGAGGCCGCCGCGCCGGGCCGTATCGACCTCGGCATCGGCCGTGCGCCCGGCTCAGACCCCGTGACGTCCTACGCGCTGCGTGGCGGCCGCGACGACCGCGACATCGAGAACTTCCCCGAGTACCTCGACGACGTGGTCGCGCTGATGAGCGCCCGCGGAGTGCGGGTGCCGCTGCGTTCGGGGGATTACACGCTCAAGGCCACACCGGCGGCCGCCGGCGAACCGCGACTGTGGTTGCTCGGCTCGTCGATGTATTCCGCGCGCCTGGCCGCCGCCAAGGGCCTGCCCTACGTGTTCGCCCACCACTTCTCGGGGCAGGGCACCGAAGAGGCGTTGCAGTACTACCGCAGCCATTTCCGGCCCAGCGATCTCACACCGCGGCCGGTCACGTTCCTGACGGTGAACGCGTCGGTGGCCGAAACCCGGGATGAGGCAAGGGAATTGATCTTGCCGAACCTGCAGATGATGGCCCGGCTGCGCACCGGACAGCCCTTGGGTCCGGTGCAGCTCGTCGAAGAGGCACACCAGGCCACCCTCACGCCGCAACAGCAGCACATCGTGGACAGCGGGATGTCCCGCGCGGTCGTCGGCTCGCCGTCGGAGGCGGCCGAGCAGGTGCGGGCGCTGGCCGAACGCTTCGATGTCGACGAGGTGATGGTGCACCCGGTGGCGTCGGCCCGCCGCGGCACCGATCCCAGGACGGGACCAGCCCGGGTAGCCACCCTGGAGCTGCTGGCCAAGGAGCTGTTCTAGTCGGTTGCTACCGCCTGTTCGGGGGCCTGTTCGGGGGCGTGCTCGGCGATCCACTGCAGCAGGTCCCCGGCCGGCAACGGGGGACTGTGCACAAACCCCTGAGTGATGGTGCAGCCGTACTGCCGCAACGCCCGCAGCGTCACCTCGTCCTCGACGCCCTCGGCGACCAGGTCCGCGCCGAGGCTTTCGGCCAGCGCCACCGTCGAGCGCACGATCGCCACCGAGCGCGGGTCCTGCGCCAGGCGTGCCACGAACACCCGGTCGAGCTTCAGCTCATCGACCGAGACGTCCTGCAGCCGGGCCAGCGACGACCAGCCGGTGCCGTAGTCGTCCAGTGAGATCCGCACACCGAGGCGCTGCAGTGCGGCGACCGTTTTGCGGGAGCGCGCCGAGTCGACGAGCGTGCTCTCGGTGATCTCGATGATGAGTTCGTCGGGGGGCAGACCGTGGGTCTTCAGCTGCTGCTCGATGGTGCCGACGAGGTCGAGGTCAAGCAGGTTGGTGGTCGACAGGTTGACCGCCACGGTCAGCGCCACACCCTGGTCGCGCCAGCTCCTCACCTGTTCGAGGGCGAGGTGGACGGTGCGGTTGGCCACCTTGCGCATCAGGCCGGCTCGCTCGGCGGCCGGCAGGAACTCCTCCGGCAGCAGCAGCCCGCGGTTGGGGTGATGCCAGCGCAACAGCGCCTCCACACTGTGCACGCTGCCGTCGCCCGCATTGATCTTGGGCTGGTAGTGGCAGGTCAGCTGCTCGCTGCCTTCGGTCAGCGCGGCGCGCAGTTCCTCGACCAGGCTGGGGTCGTTGTCGCGGTAAAGCTCGTACGCGGCGTCGTACACCGCGATCCTGCTCTTGGCGGACCTGGCGTGCGGGAGGGCCATCTCGGCACGGTTGAGCAGTTCCTGCGGATGTTCACAGTGGTCGGGGAACAGGGCGATGGCGATCCGGGCGTCGACCTGCACGGTCACCGGGTCCAGCGTGAACGGCTCGTTCAACGCTTCCAGCAACCGGCCCGCCTGCGCGCGCGCGGCGATCAGATCGGCGCCCTCGGCAAGCAGGATCGCGAACTCGTCGTCACCCGCTCGGGCGAGCATGTCCTCACGACGAACGTTCTGGGTCAGACGATCGGCGACCCGGCACAGCAGGTCGTCGCTGAAGCGGTGGCCGACCGTCTGGCTGATCTCGTCGAACTCTTGAAGTTGCAGCAGCAGCAGTGCTCGACGGGTCGGCCTCCGGGTGTTCAACGCGGGTCCGATGCCCGGCGGCGGGGTCAGTGGTACGGCGGTCAGCGTCGTCGCCAGCGAGCGCCGATTGGGCAGGGTGGTCAGTTGATCGGTCATGGCCTGCTTGTGGGTTTCGGCCATGATGCTCACTTCGCGGAAAGTCACCGAGAAGCGCGCCGCGACGGCGATCAGGCTGAGTGCGGCCAGGATCGACGCGGCCCGTGACTCGTGGCTCATCGCGGTGACGGCGAGCGCGACGATGGTGCATGCCACCGGTGCGGCGTAGGACCCCAGCGAGCGTCTGGGCAGCGGGGGCGCCGACGACCACGCCGTCCAACTCGCTACCGCGATCAGGAGATAGGACGCGGGCCAGAACGCGTCGAGCATGGTGCCGACCCGGTAGGACCCGGCCGAAGTCTCGAACAGGTACGCGGTGTCGGCGGCCGCGAACATGACGAACCCGATCACCAGCAGGCCCCAGCGGAATTCGTGGCGCCAGCCGAGGATCGGAAGCATTCCGGCGGCCAGCGCCACCAGCACCAGGTCGAGCCATGGGTAGATCAGGCCCACCAGCACGGTGGCCGGTGCTTTCATCGCGGCCGTGTGGATGGGCCCTGCGGTCAGCGCGGCGGCCACCGAAGCCATCACCAAACCGCACACCACGCAGTCCAGCCGGATCGGCAGGGGCACCCGCTTCAGCCGTGACCGCATCAGCATGAGCAGGCCGGCGTAGACCAGCGGGTAGAAGGCCAGGTAGGCGGGGTCGGCGATGGACGGCGACTGGCCGTCCGGGACCCATTTCGCATAGATGACGTCACCCAGCGCGGAAACCGCCGTGCCCGCCGCGATCAGCAGCCAGGCCACGCGGTCGGCCTGCACCCGGTGGGCGCGATAAGCGATCAGCGCGGCCGCGCAGAAGTTCAGGATCGGATAAAAGACGTTGGCGAAGAACGGGGAGTGGTCGGCGTGCGGGTCGGGCAGGCAGGTGGACGCGAAGACCAGGACACCGATTGCCAACGCTCCCAGTCCGATTCGTACCGCGGTGGGAGGCCACCGCACGGCGTTGGGTACGTCGTGAACGTCGTCCGACGCCGATTTCGGGCCGGCGGCAAGCGGTTTGATCGCGCGCGCCAGCACTGCCGCATTGGCGGGGGTGGGGCTTCGGTGCAGGCGACCGCCGTCGAACCCGTTCTCCAGGCTGTTTTTCAGGGCCAGCATCGACTCGTCGTTGAGTTCGGGCAACGCGTAGGGCAGCGGAAGATCCGGCACGAAACTGCGGATACATTGCCCGCCTTCGCGTTTGGCGGCGTACATGGCCAGATCGGAATGGCGCAGCAGTTCGTCGACGGTGTAATCGGATTCCGCCGCGGCCACCGTGAAACCGATGCTGGGCCGGACCGCCAACGGAACACCGTCGACAACGATTGCCGCATTGAATGATTCGAGTACGCGTTGGGCGGCCGCGTGCGACTCCTCCACCGGGCCTTCGATGAGTACCGCGAATTCGTCACCACCGAGCCGCGCGACGGTGCCCTGCTCGCCCAGGGTGGTGGTGAGCCGGCCGGCGACCCGAACCAGAAGTTCGTCGCCGGCCGGGTGGCCGAGTGCGTCGTTGACCGACTTGAAGTTGTCGAGGTCCAGACACATGACGGCGATCGGCGCGGAACTCTCCCGACGCTGGGCGACGGCCTGCTCCAGCTTGTGCAGGAAGTTGGCGCGGTTGGCCAGCCCGGTCAGGCTGTCCCGGAAGGCCTCCTCGGCCACCTCGTTCAGCAGTCCCTGGTTTTCGACCAGCACCACGAACTGGCGGGCCAGCACCGCCGCGACCAGGATGCCGAACCCGACCAGCAGGGGACCGTGCCGCATCAGGCGCAGAGCGTGCCCCAACCCGACGGCGGCGGCCAGCAACACCGGCAGGTAGGGCAGCCACAGTCTGGTGTAGGAACTGATTTCCGAGCCCGTATTGACCACGTCGGGCTCTTTCACGCTGACCAGACCCGCGAGTGCCATCAGGCCCAGTCCGGCCACCCGGCTCACGTCGACCACGTCGCCGGTGTGGTAACTGCCGATCCCCGTCTGGAACAGGACGAGCATGTCGGCGAGCATGATGGTTGCGACCCCGCCGGCAAACAGGTTGACGCTGCGCCGCCGACCCGGACGAGTTCTCGACAAGAGGAGAATCGCGGTCGTCATGAGCACCACGTCGGAGCCGGCATGCACCACCGTCACCAGCCTTGAGCTGCTATCGGTCTTGAGCAGCTTGTCCAGAACGAACACCCACGACGCCACCCATAGCGACATGGACACGATGACGCCGTCCAGCACCAACCGCCACAAGTTGTGGCCGGCGGGCGGATTGGAGAGCAGCACCATCGCTGCGAAGGCTCCGAGCGGGTAGAGCAGCAGCACGATCTCCCCGGCAGCCGGATGGCTGGCGTGTTCGACCGCGGGCCGTACGTCGTAGACCGACCAGATGATTTCGCCGACTGCCCAGCCGGTCAGCGCCACCGCCAGCGCCAGCCAGCCATACCGGCGGCGCCCGATCGCGTGCCGCGCGGCTCGGCAGGCGCAGGCGGCCGCAAAGGCCAGGCACAGCACGGTCACGACCTGCACGGCCGGACGGGTCGCGTACGCGCCCTGCCAGCCCCAGACGGATGACGCGATGACCAGCGCGGCCGCCAGACCGTAGCCGCCGACGACGGCAGTTGTGACTCCCAGGGTCAGCCCGGTGAACGGGCATTGCATCCCCGTCCAGCGCTTCATTAATCGCTCCCGCTCGCACATGCAATCAGGCAGGCGAAGTACCTAGGAGCTTCACCGCACGCTCCCACAGAATAAACCGCTGCGCGCGCTCCGGCGGCACTATTGGCGCAGGTCCAACACCCGGGTCGCCGCTAGTTACTCGCCTCGATGCGTGCCAGCGCCTCGCGCAGGATGCGCGCGGTGGCCTCCCGGTCGGGATCCCGGCGCACCAGCATGCCCTTGGCCACCGAGAGTTTGTCGCCGTTGCGCCGGGGCAGTACGTGCAAGTGAATGTGGAAAACGGTCTGAAAAGCAGCGCGGCCGTCATTGATGCCGATGTTGGTCGCGTCGGCCAATTCGGTGGCCTTGGCCGCCTGGGCGATGCGCTGGCCGAGCGTGATCATCCCGGCCAGTGTCTCCGGCGGGGTGTCGTCGAGGTCGACACTGTGCTTCTTGGGGATCACCAGGGTATGGCCGCGGGTGAAGGGCCGGATGTCGAGGATCGCCAGGAAGTTGTCGTCTTCGTAGATCCGGATGGCCGGGGCTTCGCCGGCGACGATCGCACAGAATACGCAGGACATGTCGCCACGCTACTTGGCGCCCGCTGTATCGCCGAACGTGCAACCACGGCGGGAAATCGGCGGCCGCTTCTTCGCCGTCAGCTCACGTTCGGCGCGCGTGGCACCGTCCGACACGCGCGAGATACGCTGCGGCAGTGGACCCCCGCGATCTCGCCTTCGCCGGCGCTGCTGAACAGGCGCGAATGCTGGCCGACGGCGACATCGACGCGCCGCTGCTCCTCGAGCTATATCTGGAACGCATCGAGCAGCTGGACAGCGAGCTGCGCGCGTTCCGGGTGGTGCGCTACGACGGCGCGCGCGAGGAAGCCGAGATCGCCCAGCAACGACTGGACGCCGGCGAACGGCGGCCGCTGCTGGGCGTGCCGATAGCGATCAAGGACGACGTCGACGTCGCAGGCGAGGTGACCACGTACGGCAGTGGCGCGCACGGCCCGGCCGTCACCGATGACGCCGAAGTCGTGCGCCGGCTACGCGCGGCGGGCGCGGTGATCATCGGCAAGACCTCGGTGCCGGAGCTGATGATCATGCCCTTCACCGAGTCGCTGACCTTCGGTGCCACCCGCAACCCCTGGAATCCGCGTCGCACACCCGGGGGCAGCAGCGGCGGCAGCGCCGCGGCGGTCGCGGCGGGTCTGGTGCCGCTGGCCCTGGGCTCCGACGGCGGCGGCTCGATCCGCATCCCGGCGACCTGGTGCGGACTGTTCGGGCTGAAACCACAGCGCGACCGGATCTCGTTGGAACCGCACGACGATGCGTGGCAGGGGCTGAGTGTCAACGGCCCGATCGCGCGGTCGGTTCTCGACGCGGCGTTGCTCCTCGACGCGACGAATACGGTGCCCGGTCCCGAGGGCGAATTCGCCGCTGCCGCAACGCGGCAACCCGGGCCGCTGCGAATCGCGTTGAGCACCAAGGTGCCGACGCCGATGCCGGTGCGGGTCGGCAAGGCGCAACTGAATGCGGTCGAGCAGGCCGGAGCGTTGCTGCGCGACCTCGGTCACGACGTGATCGAGCGCGACCCGGCGTACCCGGCGTCGCTGTATGCGAATTACCTGCCCCGGTTCCTGCGGGGCATCAGCGACGACGCCGACGCGCAGGCTCACCCCGAGCGGCTGGAGCGGCGCACCCGCGCCATCGCCCGCCTCGGCTCGTTCTTCTCCGATCGGACGATGGCCCGGTTGCGAACGGCCGAAACGGGTTTGGACACCCGGATTCAGGCCATCTTCGACGACGTGGACGTCGTCATCACACCGGGCACCGCGGCCGGCCCGTCCCGCATCGGCGCCTACCAACGACGTGGCGGTGTGTCCACGCTTCTGCTGGTGGCGCAACGGGTTCCGTATCAGCAGATCTGGAATCTGACCGGGCAGCCCGCGGCCGTGGTGCCATGGGATTTCGACGATGACGGGTTGCCGATGTCGGTGCAGCTGGTCGGCCGGCCGTATGACGAGGCGACGCTGCTGTCCTTGTCCGCGCAGATCGAAGCGGCCCGGCCGTGGGCCCACCGGCGACCGCCGGTGTCATGAACCGCCGTCGATCAGCGTCGCCCACGCGGCGAGTTTCGCCGCCCGCGGTATGGCGTGGGCCGGGCTGGTAGATGGCAGCCGGTGGCACGTCACGGCCGCCGGGCAGCCCACCGTCCGCTCGAACAGCCTGGCCGCTGCCGCACCGTTCAAGTACACCCGGGCAATCCCCGGATAGGCGGCGAACAGCCAGTCAAAGTCATTGAGCACCAGGGTTTTCGGGTCGATCGCGGCGTCCGCGCTGCCGGTCCGGCGGCAGCTGCGTAACACGTCCCACAGCGCCACCCGATGCGACTGCAGCGCCGCCAGTCGCTCGGAATATCTTGCGGCGCAATCGAACCCGAATAACTCCGCGATAATCGGCCAGAAGGCGTTGCGCGGGTTGGCATAGTATTGGCCCTCGGCCAGCGAGCGGACGCTGGGAAAGGAGCCCAGCACCAGTACCTCGGCGCGGCCGTCGATCACCGGTGCGAGCCCGTCGAGCAGTGGTTCGGTCATCACCTCACATGATGACCTGTCCCTGGCTCTAACGTGGACTGGGTGGCCGACCACCTAGACCAAGCCGACGACCCGAATATCGAGCACCTGCTCAACGGACTCGAGGGCCAGGCGCGCGTCGAGCGCGCCGAACTGGTGCGCTGGCTGCTCGAACAGGGCGTCACCGCGGAGGAGATTCGAACCACCAACCCGCCCCTGTTGCTGGCCTCCCGTCACGTCATCGGCGACGACGGCACCTATGTGTCCGCCCGGGAGATCAGCGAGACCTACGGCATCGACCTGGAGCTGCTGCAACGGGTGCAACGGGCCGTCGGACTGGCCCGCGTGGACGACCCGGACGCGGTCGTGCACATGCGCGCCGACGGCGAGGCGGCCGCGTTTGCGCAGCGCTTTGTCGACCTGGGGCTCAACCCCGATCAGGTGGTGGCCGTCGTCCGCGTCCTCGCCGACGGCCTTTCCCATGCGGCCGAGGTCATGCGGTACACCGCGCTGGCGGCGATCATCAAGCCGGGTGCCACCGAAGTGCAGATCGCGCAGGGATCGAAGGCGCTGATCAACCAGATCGCGCCGTTGCTCGGACCGATGATTCACCAGATGCTGTTCATGCATCTGCGGCACATGATGGAGTCCGAAGCCGTCAATGCCGGGGAGCGGGCCGCGGGCAAGCCGTTGCCGGGAGCGCGCCCGGTCGCGGTTGCCTTCGCCGATCTGGTCGGGTTCACCAAGCTCGGTGAAGTCGTGTCCGCCGAGGAATTGAGCCAGCTGGCCGGGCGACTCGCGGATCTGGCCCGGGACCTGACCGCTCCGCCGGTACGGTTCATCAAGACAATCGGCGACGCGGTGATGTTCGTGTGCCCCGAGCCGGCGCCATTGCTGGACACCGTGCTGAAGCTGGTCGACGTGGTGGACAACGACAGTGACTTCCCTCGCCTGCGAGCCGGCGTCGCCAAGGGCATGGCGGTGAGCCGGGCCGGGGACTGGTTCGGCAGTCCGGTCAATGCGGCCAGCCGGGTCACCGGGGTGGCGCGGCCGGGAACCGTGCTGGCAACCGACGCGGTCTGCGAGGCCGTCGGCGATGACGCCGGGTTCCAGTGGTCATTCGCCGGCGCCCGCCGGCTGAAGAACATCAAGAATGAGGCCAAACTCTTCCGCGTCCGGCGAGGCTAGCCCCCGCGCACGCCCCCTCGCGAGCAGACGCAAACTCGCACGGCGCGAGGCATTTTCGTGCGAGTTCATGTCTGTTCGCCGGAGAGGCCCGGCACATGGGCAGGCCCGGCGTGACTCGCGGGGGCGTTGTTGACTCCGACTACTGCGGGTCTTACGCGGCCGTTTTTCACCCTTCTTCCGGCGCTTGAGATTCGGTCACTTCCGGGCCTGCTTCGCTCCTAAAAATACAACTGCGAATGGCCGATGGCAACGGTTTCCAGCGGTCCGGAGCAAGTGCTCGCCGTCGTTGGCTGTGTTCGCCGGCGGCGAACACCTCTTGCTTACACGTGTAACGGTGTAATCATGTAATCATGAAACTTCATCATCACCACGGACGTCGGCACGGGCGTCCCGGGGGCTGGCAGCAAGCCGAGCAACCCGATGCCAGCGGCGCGCCCGAGTGGTTCGCCGGCCGCCTTCCCGAAGCATGGTTCGAGGGAGACCCGACCGTCATCGTCGACCGCGAGGAGATCACCGTCGTCGGCAAGTTGCCGGAGGGCGGCGACGAGAGCTCCGCCCGCGCCGAGGGGCGGGTCTCGCGATTCCGCGAAGAAACCCGTCCTGAGCGGATGGCCATCGCCGAAGAAGCGCAGGAACGCTACGGGCGCAAGGTCTCCTGGGGCGTCGAGGTGAACGGCGAACGAATCCTGTTCACCCACATCGCCGTACCGGTCATGACGCGCCTTAAGCAACCGGAACGCCAGGTGCTCGACACCCTGGTGGACGCGGGCGTCGCGCGATCGCGCGCCGACGCACTGGCCTGGTCGGTCAAGCTGGTCGGTGAGCACACCGAGGAGTGGCTGGCCAAGCTGCGCGAAGCGATGTCGGCCGTCGACGACCTCCGCGCCCAAGGCCCCGACCTGCCCGGCCAGGCCTAGCGGGAAAGGCTACTTCTCCTTGTTGACCTTGGCGACGATCTTGTCGGCCGCCTGACCGCCCTGATCGGTGATCTGGTAGCCGCAGGCGTTCACGTCGACGATCACGTTGTTGGCCACTTCCATCGCCCGCTGGCATTCCCAGCCGTTGGCGCCTTCCTGAGCGTCCACCACCGTGATCCTGGGCGAACTGCCCTGCACCTCGGAGAACGTCCACCGATAGGTCTTGCCCTTATTGGTGACGGTGACGGTCTTACCGGCGCAGCCCTTCCACTTGGTGACCGAGGACTGCAGGAACGACTTCGCCTTGTCGGCGGTCGGGAAGGCGATGGCCGCCTGGTTGAGCCAGTGGTCGTAGTTGTCGCCGGGCTCCGACGACACCAGCCCACTGATTCCGGTGTATCCGCTGCCGGCGTACACCGGACCCTGACTGCCGTACATCGCACCCTGGCAGTCCGGATTCGAGAGGGTGACCGGCGAGGAGTCCACCGTCGTGATGGGCTTGCCGGGCTGCATGGTCGACGAACCCATCACGGCGTTGACCTCCGAGGAAGTCAGCAGCAGCGAGCTCAGCCGGTCCTCGGCGACGGGTTTCACCTTGGCCGCGGGCTCGGGGCGGGTCACCTTCCAGATGATCACGCCGCCGACGACGAGAACCAGCACGATGACGACGGCGGCGACGATCGGCCACGGGTTGCGTTTGGCCGGGGCCGGTGGCCGGTGTCCCTGGTTCCAGGCCGATGGCATCGGGCCGGAGGACATCGGTGTGCTGGGACCACCGCCCCAGCCGCCACTCTGGTGGTACTGCGGATTGTTCTGGGAGGGCGGGCCGGACGCCGGAATCGGGCCGCTGACCGGGTTCCAGGCCGGATGCCCGGCCGGGTTGGACGGCCGTTGCTGCGGTGCCGGCCCCGACGGTCCCGACGGTCCCGAGCCGTACTGCGGACCAGAAGGCCGCGGCGGTGGGGTGCTCGGCGGCCCCGGGCGCTGGGGCGGTGCCACCGCGGTGGCCGGCATCGTCGGTGGCGATGACGCGGTTGGCGGACCGGGCAGGGTGGCCTCCTGGCTGCGGCGCAGAATGTTCTCCGCATGGTCCTGGTCGGGCGAGCTTAGCGCTTCGTGGGCGGCGAGGGCCAGATCGCCGGCGCTGGCGTAGCGGTCCTCGGGCTTCTTGGCCATGCCGCGGGCGATGACCGCGTCGAAGCTTTTCGGGATGCCGGCGCGGGCGGTACTGGCCTGCGGCACCGGGTTCATCAGATGCGCCGTCACCAGGGAACCGGCGCTGTCGGCGCGGTAGGGCGGACCACCGGTGAGGCATTCGTAGAGCACGCAGGCCAGCGAGTAGATGTCGGCGCGGTAGGTGACCTCGTCGTTGGAAAACCGTTCCGGCGCCATGTATTTCCAGGTGCCCACGGCGGTGCCCAGCTGGGTGAGCTTTTCGTCGGTGGTGGCGCTGGCGATGCCGAAGTCGACCAGGTAGGCGAAGTCGTCGCGGGTGACCAGGATGTTGGGGGGTTTGACGTCGCGGTGCATGACCCCGGCGGCGTGCGCGGCATCGAGGGCCGAGGCGATCTGGGTGATGATGGCGACCGCGCGCGGCGGGGTCAGCGGGCCGAAGCGTTTGAGCACGCTGTCCAGGTCGGTGCCCTCGATCATGCGCATCTCGAGGTACATCTGGCCGTCGATCTCGCCGTAGTCGTGGATGGGGACCACGTGGGGTTCCTGCAGCCGGCCGGCGATGCGGGCCTCGCGTTTCATGCGCTCGCGGAACACCGGGTCCTTGCTGAACTCCGCAGTCATGACCTTGACGGCGACCGTCCACTCCTTGACGGTGTGCTCGGCCTCGTAGACCTCGCCCATCCCGCCGCGGCCCAGCAACCGCTTGAGTTCGTAGGGCCCGAACATCGTCCCCACCCGCGAACCCTCCGTGTCGCTCATCGCTGATCCTCCCAATCAACCAATGTCGCCGACACTATCAACCACCTCCGGGTACGAGCGCGAACCGCAAACTGCGCGATGGGGCGATCACCAGCGTATTCGTTGCGGCTCGACGGCGTTATCTTCTGGCCCTTCGTTGCGGTCCCATGCGCCTCAGCCGCACGACGGCGAACAGCACCAGCACGGCCGCCTGCACGAAGCACGCGGCCGCGGCGACCAGCCAGCTACTGACGTCGTAATCCCACATCGGGTCCTGATCTCCGCCGGCGGTCCGCCGCAGATCGTTGAGGTCGACGGTCGAGGCGGCCATGGCGTAGGCCCAGCGGGAGGGGGAGAGCCAGGCGAGTTGTTCCAGGGGGATGCGGTCTTTGACCGGGAACATGCCGCCGCAGAGCACGAGTTGGGCCATGACGACGACGACGAGCAGGGGCATGCCGCGGTCGGCGTTGCTGATGAGGGCGGAGATGAGCAGACCCAGGACCATCGACACCACGGTCACCGCGACGACTGCTACCGCCACTTCGACCCGCGGCCAGGGTATGACCACCGACTGGTCCGGCGGCGGCAGGAAGGCGACGCCGAGCAGGCCCAGGATCAGTCCCTGGACGGTGGCTATCGCCCCGAGCACGGCGAGCTTGGAGGCGAGGTAGGCGCCGCCGGACAGTCCGATGCCGTGTTCGCGGCGGTAGATCGCCTGTTCCTTGACGATCTCCCGAATCGAGGAAGCGCAGCCCATCAACGCCCCGCCGATGATCAACAGCACCAGCAGTTGACCCGGTTGGGTCGACACCTTCTCGATGGCTTTGGTCAGGGAGAGGCCGGCGTCGCCGGGGACGGCGTAGGTGAACAGGCTCAGGAGTAGGGGCAGGGCGAGGAGGAACAGGG
>NZ_LKTM01000006.1 GCF_001417955.2 Mycobacterium gordonae
AAGTACCCCCGCCGCTGCCTCCGGATGAGCCGGCCCGCTGGAACCGTTCTGGCTCAACGGTGTTCGTGGGGTCGGGTTTCGGGTGGGCGTCCGAGGGCCCTGGGCCCGCCGATGAGCAGGCACCGTCGACCACCGGTGAACCGCCACCACCGGCACCGCCGCCACCGCCGCCCCCTGCGGCTGACGGGTTCAGCGGTGTGGCGCCGGGAGTGCAGATCATTGCCATTAGGCAGAGCTCACGCGCATTTAGCCCCAAGGATGCCTTCTCCGGTGACCAGGATCCGGCCACCCGGCGCAAAGCCGGTGACATCCGCACGATGGCCCGCGCGATCGTGCATGCGGCCAACATGGGTGCCTCTGTGATCAACATTTCCGAAGTCTCGTGCATGAGCGCCACCAACATCATCGACCAGCGTGAACTCGGGGCTGCGATCCACTATGCCGCCATCGACCGCAACGCGGTGATTGTGGCCGCCGCGGGCAACAGTGGTGAGAACGGCAACAGCGACTGCAAACAGAATCCCGTCTATAACCCGTTGACCCCCAACGACCCTCGGGACTGGGGCGGGGTGACGACGGTGGTCACTCCGGCATGGTTCTCCGACTACGTCCTGAGCGTGGGTGCGGTCGACGCGAAGGGCACACCGTTGGATGCCAGCATGGCCGGGCCATGGGTCTCTCTTGCCGCGCCAGGCACTGACATCGAAGGATTGTCACCGCGCGACGACGGGTTGATGAATGCCGTTGAAGGGCGGGACAACACGATGGTGGCACGCGAGGGTACGTCCTTTTCGGCGGCGATCGTCTCCGGTGTCGCCGCGCTGGTGCGGGCCAAGTATCCGCTACTGACCTCCCACCAGGTCATCAACCGACTGCTGGCCACCGCACGCGCTCCCGGCCGCGGTGTGGACAACAGAGTCGGGCACGGGATCATCGACCCGGTCGCGGCGCTGAGCTATGACCTGCCCCCTGGGGAACCTGTTGGGCCGCAACATTTGTCCTCCCCGCTGGTACTGACACCTCCGACAGTGGGCCGTGACATGACGCCGGTATGGGTGGCCGCCGGCGGCATAGGCGCACTGGCAGTGGCGTGCAGCGTGATCCTGGGTAGCGCCGCACTCATCCGCAAGGAGCAACGATGAAACCGACGCTGCCGCTGGGCATACGGCTCGGTTGGACCCGCGTCGTAGCGGTGTTCGTCGCCACTGTCGCGCTGCTGTCACTGGGCGGCGCTGCAGCGGGTCGAGCCGGGTGGTGGGTTGCTGCCGGCGTGGCGGTCCTGCTCAGCGCGGCAACGGTCGTGACGTGGCGAGGCGCAACAGTGTTGCGGTTGGGGCTGCGGGCGATCAACGCGCACAGCGCGATGGTAGCCACGACCGCCGGTGAGACTGCCGACTATCACCGGACATACGGGCAAGGACCGGTCGGAATCCGCGCGGTGGGACCGTATTTGGCGGCGGTGGTGGCCGTGGACGGCCAAGCACACAGCCCCTCGGCGCTGGACCACCATCGGGTCGCTTCGTTGGCGACGTTGCCGGTGGCCGCGGTCGCCGAGGGATTGCGCCAGTTCGATGTGACCTTGGAGTCCATCGACATCGTCAGTGTCGGTAGGCGGCGGGCATCTGAGCGGCACCATAGCTACGCCGCGGTCTATTCGAGCCTGATCGGGGATCACCCGGCGGTGGGGCAGCGCCGGACATGGCTGGTGGCCCGGTTCGATGCCGAACGAAGCGCGCGGGCGGTCCTGTGGCGGGAGTCGGTGGCCGCCACTGTGGGAGCCGCTGCGCAGTGGCTTGCCCAGGAGCTGACCGGGCTGCGCTGTCCGGCTCGAGTGTTGACCGCACAGGAGATCCGTGAAGCCGATGCCGAGTTGCTGGCCGGGATTGATCCGGCGGAGCTTCGCAGCGGGTGGGGCCGTCTGCGCCACTCCAACGGCTATGTGCAGACCTACTGGATGTCACCGTCTGACATTTCCAGCGACACGTTGGACCGGCTGTGGGTTCCTGACACCGACGCTACCGCGGTCACGGTGCAGCTGCGCCCGGCAGTTGGGGGGGCGACGCGGGTGGGGGTTGTGGCCCGGTACCACACCGGTGCCCCGCTCTCCGAGGCGCCGCTCAGTGGACTCAACCCCCTCACCGGTCGCCACGACTTGGGGTTGGCGGCCGGATCACTGACCGCCAGAACGCCTTTAGCGGTGCCTAGTTGCGCACTGGAGGATGTGGACCAGCCCCTGGCGGTGGCGGTCTGCGCCACCGGGATCGTTGTGGGCAGCAACGCGACCGGGCATCCGCTGCTGGTGGATCTGAGTTCGCCGGCCACGACCTCCACCGTGACGCTGGCCGGGGAGCTGGCGTTGACGGTCCAGGTGGCGCTACGCGCTGCCGCGACCGGCTACCAAGTCCTCGTGCACACCGACCGTCCGCAGCGCTGGAAGCAGGTCACCGGTGCTGGGTTGCAGCTTGTCGGTGCCGCGGGCGCGCAAGGGCCGTTGCCGCCCAGCCCGCGGCGGTGGATGGTCGTCTATGACCTGGTCGCCGGCGCAGCCCCCGACGGCGCCGCCGTCATAGTGCGCACCGTACCGGCCGGCACCGCTTCGGGCGCCGACATCCACATCGAACAAGACGGTGCTCGCACCGCCATGGTCCGGACATGGGCATTCCGGGTCCGTGTGCGCATCGATCTGGACTATGAGCGCCAGCACGTGGCCGCCACCCCGGGCCGGGCCGCCTAAAACAGTGTGTTCAAGGAGCAGCGTTGACAGGCATTGAAGCAGAAGCCCAGGCCCGTACCGCGTTTCGTCGCGGATTGTTGGCATCAGGCATTGGGGTGGGCGGGTTGGTGCCCACTCACAACGAGCGCGTGGCCCGCGAGATGTTCACGGCGGTGACCCGCGCCGATCCCAGCATCTGTGATGGATGGCTCGGCCGGATTCTGGCCGGCGAGGACGACATTGACGTGTTGGCCGGCGCCTGGGAAGCCGTGGATTCCTATGGCTGGGAGATCCGCCGTGTCGGGGTGCTGGCGGCCGATTTTCGTCCCAACGTGCTTGACGGGCTGTTCCTGCGGCTGCCGATCAATTCGGCGGAGTCGTTGCGCTGCGCCTACGCCGCTGCTTTGATCCGCGAGGGCAGCTTCGCCGCAGCAGATGATCTGCTGAATTGTGTTGCTGAACCATCCGATCCGCTCGATGCCGACATGCACCGCTACGTCTGCGGATTACTGCACTTCCGCACCCAGCGTTGGACTGATGTGCTGCGGCTCTTTCGGTCCGACAAGCGTTGGTACCGACCGGAATACGAGTGCGCGGCCACTGCGATGGCCACTACCGCGCTGGCGTCTCTGGGAGTGTTTGAAGACGCTTTCCGCCGCGGCGAGCACGCCGTCAACGATGATCGGGTACCGGCTGCCACGACCATCGTCTTGTACACCCAGGCAATGTGTCTGCGCCACCTCGATCGCGAAGCCGAGGCAGCGCAGTTGTTGCGGCGGGTGTATTCCCGTGATCCGAAGTTCGCCCCGGCACGGCAGGCGATGGATGACCCCACTCGGCGGCTGGTCCTGACCGACCCCGAGACCATTGAGGCCCGCACCGATCCGTGGGATCCAGACAGCGCCCCCAACGCCGCCGACTCCGATGTCGCCCGCGATGCCGAAATGGCGTCGAAGTATCTGGCTGAGGGCCAAGCTGAGCTCGACGCCATGTTGGGCATGGACATCGCCAAACGCGAGATCAAACGGATTAGGTCGACCACGAAGGTGAACCTGGCCCGCTCCCGCGTCGGGCTGAAGGTACCGGTCACCTCACGCCACACTCTTCTGCTTGGCCCACCGGGCACCGGAAAGACGTCGGTGGCGCGGGCATTCACCAAACAGCTGTGCGGGCTGAAAGTCTTACGCAAGCCGCTGGTGGTGGAGACCAGCCGCACGAAACTATTGGGCCGCTATATGGCCGAGGCGGAAAAGAATACCGAGGAGATGCTCGAAGGCGCGCTCGGCGGAGCGGTCTTCTTTGACGAGATGCACTCCCTGCACGAGAAGGGCTACTCCCAGGGCGACCCGTACGGGAACGCGATCATCAACACCTTGCTGCTCTACATGGAGAACAACCGCGATGACCTGGTGGTGTTCGGTGCCGGCTACGCCAAGGCGACCGAAAAGATGCTTTCAGTGAATCAAGGTCTGCGGCGGCGCTTTTCGACGGTGATCGAGTTCCACAGCTACACCCCACCCGAGCTGGTCGGGTTGACGAAGCTGATGATTGCCGAGGACGACGACGTGACCTCCGACGAGGCCGTCGCCGTGCTGCTCCCCGAGTTCGAAAGGTTCTACGCCCAGCAAACCACGACCGCCGACGGCGACGTGATCCGCGAAATTGACCTGCTGGGCAACGCCGGCTTTGTCCGCAACGTCGTCGAAAAGGCGCGTGATCACCGCAACGACCGGCTCGACACCGCCGAACTTGACGAGCTGCTGGCCAGCGAGGACATCAACATCACCGACGAACAACTGCGCAACCTACGTGAGTTAACCCGCGACGATCTAGCCGAAGGTCTGCGCGCCGCGGTGTCAGAAAGGCGCGAACAGCACGGATAAATTCACGAACCGACCAATAAGGGCCGGGGCGCGCCTCGACAGTGATTGCGGTTCGGGCCCTGGTGAGAGTCAGGCAAGCGGTGCCAGCAGTGCCTGACGGCGGGGCGACGCACTCCACCGCGGGATCGTTCGCTGGGTCAATACTCGATTCCTCTTCCGGCAACTCGATCATCCGATTATTTTGGGGCAGTGAAGGGGACGCGGTTCGGCCGCTACGTACTGATCGAGTTGCTGGGGCGTGGCGGCATGGGTGAAGTTTGGCGTGCCCATGACACCGAGACCGACCGAGTCATCGCCATCAAGCTCCTGCCCGCGCATTTCTCCGAGGACGCGGAATTTCAACGACGTTTTCGTAGGGAAGCTCACGCTGCAGCCCGGCTAAATAGCCCGCACATCATCCCAATTCACCACTATGGCGAGATCGATGGCCGCCTCTACGTCGATATGCGGCTGATTGAAGGATGCGACCTGAGCGCCCTGCTGTCTAAGGGGCCGCTCGATCCCGCACGCGCGGTCCACATTATCGACCAAGTTGCCAAAGCCTTGCACGCCGCGCATCGAGGTGGTCTCTTGCACCGCGATGTCAAACCCTCCAACGTCCTGCTCGACGGTGACGATTTCGCCTACCTGATCGATTTCGGGATCGCGCGTGCCGCGGAGGACACTCGAATGACACGGTCCGGCAGCACCATCGGGACCTTCGCCTACATCGCTCCGGAGCGGTTAGACCCGCAAGCAGGAGAAGACGCCCGCGCCGACATTTACTCGCTGGCCTGCGTACTTTACGAATGCCTGACCGGCGGCCCACCCTTCCCCGGCGACACCATGCCGCAACTGGTTGCCGCACACCTGAGCACCCCTCCTCCGAGGCCCTCAGCTGCCGCATCGGGCGTGCCCGAAGGGCTTGATCCCGTGATCGCAAAAGGTATGGCGAAGGACCCGCGTCAGCGGTATGCAACCACCGTCGAGTTGGCAGACGCCGCCCGGTCGGCGATCGCTTCTCCAAACGAAAAGCTTTCCACCCCAGCGCCGAATGCCGCAGACTCGAGGCGTGCCTCCTCAGCGGGTAAACGTCTGAGGCCGGCCGCTGAGAGAAGCCCAGCCAACGAGCTTCGGCCGCATGGCAGCCGAACGGTTGCCACGGTCGCAGTCGCTGTCGCCACGTTGGTCGGGATTGCGGCGATCGGTTTCACACTCCGGAGCCACTTTTGGGCTAGTGAGGGAAGTGCAGGAACAACCGCGTCTCCGGCTGGCACCCCATCAGTCGTGACCACCCTGTCGACAACCAATCCCGCTGCCAATAAATCGATTACGAGTCCGACGACACCGCCCACGACGGTGAGTACGTCGCCAACAGCATCAAGAGCGGGGTTTTTCGGCGAGTGGGGCCAACATGCCACCTCAGTGACCCTCGCACCAGACGGGAGCGCACATTACGTGGTGACACAGGGCGCAATGTACAGCACGTCCTGGTCGGCCACATGGTCGCCGATGACTTCGACTACGGCCATGATTATCTTGACAGCGCAACTGGATTCGCGTGGAGACGCCGCCGGGTCAGGGCTCATCCGGTACCCCGGCGAGGCCTTTACCTTCACGCTGCAACCCAATGGCTACGCGACGATTACGGCACCCACTGGTGAGCCGATCACGTTGTGTCCTAGAGGCACCGGCTTTCGCGATGCGCAGTTGCTCTGCGGTGCTTGAGGTAGCTGATACCGCAGCAACGTCGCGGCCCTACCTACTGCCATCTATTCGCGGCCTTGCACGGGTGGATTCTCAAAGGGCAAGTACGCGCGGGCCACGCCGTCGGCGGGCCGCGGGGCAGGGCCGGTGCCGGTGCGGGCACGGCCGGCGACTGGCCTTTCAGTGGTGGGCGCTGCCCGGTTATCGCGGTGACGCTGTGAATCGGGTTGCCCATTGCCAGCTGTGCGGCCCGGACGATGATTGCTTCCGGGGGCCTCGGCGGTGGCGGAGCGCTGGCCGTTTCCGCGCTGGCGTCCCTGGGTGACGCGGCTGGTGACGGCGGCCGCGGCGGCGGCCTCGGGTGCTAGGACGGCGGTGGCGCCGGCTTGGGCAGTCGCTGTGTGGCCGCGGGCGGCCCTGTCGGACTGCGTCGCGGGGGGTGGGGTGCGTTTACCCGAGCTCGGTGCACGTCCACCGGGAGGGCGTCCGGGGACAGGGGGACCTGTGAGGGGTGGATCATCGGGCGCGTGGCCACCGCCTTTGGCGCTGGTCGTGCCGCCGGTGTGGGTGGGCGGCGCGCCGGCCAGCCCCAAGGCGAGAGTTCGGGACTGTTGGAGGCGGTCGCGGCCTTGCTCGTAGCCGCGCCGGGCGGTGCGGTTGAGGTCGTTGACCAGGTAGGTGATGTCGCGGGTGTGGTCGCCGAGTTCTCTTTTGAGCCACCACAGTCCGCCGATCGCGACGGCGGAGATGAGGCCGATCATGATTAGGCGGGCCAGCGGGTGGCTCATGCCGACTTGGTCGGCGTAGCCGCCGCGGGCGGCCATTTTCAGGACGATCACTGCTGCGACCGAGATGTAGGTGGTGTAGACGAAGACCAGCAGCGCGTGTTTGAAGAACAGGCTTAGCCGCCGCAGTGCGCGTTTGCGTGGCTGTCCGTGGATCATGGCGGGGGCAGCGGCCACTAGGGCGATGAGCGCGTTGATGAAGGCGGCGCAGCAGACCATCACGTAGCTGTAGGTGGCGTAGAGAACGAAGAACGTGAACACAGCGCCCAGCAGTAGGTAGAACACGCCGAGGGCGAGGTTGGCGCCGTTGAGGTGTTGAGCGAACGCCAGTGCTTGTTGGGCGCCGCAGCTACCCATGGCGTGTGCGGGGCCGTCGGGTTTACCGCCGAGGATGGCGGCGGTGTAGGCGTTGCCGCAGCCGCCGATGTCATCGACGGTGGTTCCGAAGTTCATCAGTTGCAGCGGTGTTCGCAGGGTGGCGTCGGCGATGAGGCCTGTGAGGTGTTGCAGTTGGGCGTTGGTGCCGCCACCACTGATGGGACCGTTGTTGGCGACGGCTTGCGCGACTTTGAATCCGAGGGCACGCGCCTGGCCGAGCAGCCCGTTGTCGTGGGACAGATCCGAGAGCGGGTCTCTGGTGAGGACCATCCCGAGGATGCCGATGACGAAGGCGGACAGCGTGATTCCGGCGCCGTAGCCTTTGCGGCCGTGCCACAGCACGTGGTAAGCCCCGACCGCGAGCCCGGCGAGCATGCACAGCGGGAATACCCACAGTTCGGTGAGCAGGGAGCGCAGCACCTCGAACAGGGGCCGAAACCAGGTGGCCAGCCAGTAGATCCAGGTGTTGGACATGGCGAAGCGCAGGAGCCACAGCGACGTGGCGACCATGAAGATGTAGAGGGCCGCTTCGGATTGGATAATTTCGACGATGATTTCGTGGGTGAGGCCGGTAGTGACGGCGTTGGCCAGCCACCGGGTCCAGCTGGCGGGGTCTGCGGTGAGTTCAGGCCCGGCTTTGGAGATGGCTTCGCTGGTGGTGACCACCGAGAGGTAGTAGTTGCCGACCGGCACTCCGTGGCTGTCGGTGACACCGGTCCAGTTCAGTGCGCCGGTCAGCGTGGAGGCGGCAGCCTGTGGTGCACTCACCAAGGCCCAAGTCATCAGCAGGTGGCTGGTCAACCACAGTGTGGCGATGCGGCGCAGGCGGGGTCGGGTGGCGAGCTGGTAGGCGAGGTATTCGGTGATTCGGTGTGCTAGTGGGGCACGGCGCGTTGGGGTCATGCGACCCGTCCGGGCGTGGTGTCGTAGGCGGCATGTATAGCCTGGTCGGGTTCGGCCACTACTCGGATGGGCGATTTGCGCCGGAATTCGTCGACGAAGAAGCCGAGTCCTTTGCGGCTGCCCCGGTCGATGCCGGCCGCTGTGTCGTCGTCAAAGGCTGTCGGGTCGCGCATTTCTGCGGGGGTGGGTTGGGCGAGGAAGAATTCTTCGATGTCGCCGTAGTCGTCGGCACGGATGCCGACTTTGGTGGCGACTTGTTTTGCGAGGTCTTCGTTTTCGAACGGCATGATCAGTTGTTGGGTGATGAATTTGTCACCCATGAGAGTCAGGTCGGCGACGGGGTCTTGGGTGATGATCAGCAAACCGGTGTAGTGCTTGCGAGCCCGGCGGCTGATCAGGTGGGCGTCGTCGGCACCGGCGCGGGAGTTGAGCAGGGCGGCGGCTTCCTCGAGGACGATGAGCCCGAAGCGTTGTTTGTTGGCGAAGAAGCTGACACGGGCCAGCCGTACGAGCATGCCGTAGATGGCCACGGACGCGCGTTTGCGGTCTGAGAGGCCGTGGTAGAGGTGCGGGGTGGTCATTTCCTCGGAACTGGGCAGGTCGAGGCTGCCGGTGAGCCAGACGGTGACGTCGAGGCTGTTCAAGTCGGGCACGGCCAGGGTGTCATCGAAGATTGCGGTGGTGAAGTCGTAGGTGGCCCATGATGTGAGGGCTGCCAGGATGGGGGCGAGGTCAGCGGCGAGCGCGGCGACCTGTGGTGGGCGGGTGTCGTTGCCGGCGGGGGGTTGGATGGCTGCGATGTAGGCCATCAGCGCGGCGGTGCTGGTGATGCCGAACCGTCGGCGGGCGTCGGGTTCGAGCAGCGCGCGCAGCCGCTGTACGCCGATGGTGGTGGAGTCCAACCCCATCATGGGGATCATGTAGTCCAGCCAGTAACCGCCGGCGACAGCGTCGGGGAAGGTGCGCAGCGGGTCGCAGCTGAATTGGTTTCCGGCCATGTCGATGACGGCTTTGTTGGGGACATCGTTGAGTGCGTCTTCCCATTCGGTGCCTGGGTCGACGATGAATACTTGTGCGCCGCGCTGAATCTCGGCGCGGGTGATGCGTTTGGCGGCATACGACTTGCCGTAGCCGAGGGCTCCGCTGCACACCAGGCAGGGATTGCGGTTGCGCCGGGCGGTGCCGGGCAAGTCGAGCAGCACTGCGCTGCGTAGCGCGGTGCTGGTGTTGAAGCCCAACAGGATTCCGGTGGTGTTGCCGACCATGGAGGAGGTGATGGGGACGAACCTCGACCATTTCTTGGTGGTGGTGGGTTGGGCGAATTGGTCCACGCCGCTTTTGTGGTTGGGCACGCCGGGGTTGAACGCGGACCAGAGCCGGGTTTGTGCCCCGTGGTAGTGGCGGATAGCGATCTGGCCGGACCCGGTGAGTTCTTCGCGTAGTCGTTTGATGCTGTAGTCGAGGGCTTTTGCGTCTGGGGCGCCCACGGCGATGAGGAAAGCGGCTTCAAGGGGGCGTTCGTCGATGTTGTCGGCGAGTTGGCGGTTGTATTCGGCGAGTTGGCGGGCTGTGGTGATGAGTTCGACGTCACCGTTGCGGACGTCGCGGCGCTGAGTGAATTGATCGTTGATGTTGCCTTTGGCGCGATCGTTGCGTACGAATTCCATTTCGCGGCTTCGTGGGACGAGGTTGATGGCGAAGTCGAATGTGGCTGTGGTGTCGAGGTCATCGAGGGCCTGCAGGAACTCTGAGCCGGGGAAGACGATGCCGGCTTTGGGCATGTCCACGACGGGCAGAATCGCTTGGTAGCTGTCGGGGTAGAGGCCGTCGGGGCTAGAGATCCGCAGTGTCTTGGCCCATGAGGGGATTCGGCGCATCCCCAGAGACCAGCCGAGGGTCAGGGCGGCGGCAGTAGCGGCGAGGAGCAATGCGAGGACGGGGAGCTCGGCCGTCGCCGCGATGATTGCGGCTGTGGTCAGGCCTGCGGCGGTTGTGCGCAGCGGCAGCCCCCGGCCTGTGCCGTGTTGCTGGTCGCCTTCGTCGAAGGCCGCGGCCGGCAAGGCGGTGCTGCTGTGATGTGCTGGGCCGCGATGGGCTGGGAGCGGGTGATCGAACACCCCGCGCCAGGCGTTGTGGCGCCAGAACCAGTCGATCATCTCTTCGTTGGCAGGTGTGGGCGTGAATTCTTCGGGGAGCGCGGTGATGATGTCGTGGCCGAGGCGTTGGTAGGCGGCAACGGAGTCGTCGGAGTCTTTGTCGCGGCCGATTACCCAGTCACGGAGTTTGGCGGCGCTGCCGACGGGGCTGTGTCCGGCGCGGCCGGCATCGACAGGTATTGACAGCCAATAGATTCGGGATCGGGGCGCTTCGGCGGCGATGACGGGGGCCATTGCGGTGCAGGTGTGGACCCAGGATGGGCTGTCGCGGTGGCCGTGCAGCATGGCTCCTAACAGTTGACGCTGGTTTTGTGGCACGCAGAGCCCGTAAATCCAGGTTCCTGCGGGGATTTCGCGGGCCAGGACTTGGTGACGGTCGGCTACCCCGACGCGGCGTTTGGTGGATTGCAGGAAATAGGGGAGCCCGCTGAGCAGGTAGTGCGCGTACACGCCGTGATTGGTGAAGCTGAGGTTGGCGGTGATGGTATGCGGCGGGGCGAGCAGCGGGTTGTCGGTGCTCGAGGTGGACTGGGGTCGAAGCACCCGCCACCAGCTGTGCAGCCGAAAGCCCAGCGTCGGCCGTCCTCGTGGCATCAGGGCCGCGATGCCGGCGGCGATTGTGGTGAGCAGCACCCCGCAGATCAAGGTGGTGCGGGCGTGCCCGGAGTCGAGCATGAGCACGGTGAGCGCGACGGTCAGCCCGCCACCGCCGTAGAGGCTGATCGCCACCCCAAGCCGTAGCGGCTTTTTGAGCAGGATGTCGGTGTAGACGGGTGTGTCGTGAACGCCTTTGAATATCTGGGCTGACTCAACCATGGCGAATTCCTCTGTGATGCAGGGGATAGTGCGCGGGCGCGAGCCGCGTTGTGCGGGCCCGCGCTCGCGGCAAGGGGACGGGCATTACTGCCCGAATTGGCCGGTGGTGATCCCGGTGCGGTCCACGGTGCGCTTGGCCGATGTGTAGATGGCGTAGCCGGACCCGACGATGACGGCCACGACGACTGCGGTTAGCGCCCAGCCGACGGTTTCGCCGATACGTCCACCGAGGAACGCTCCGCCCGCGCGTATGCCGCCGGCGAGCAAGATGCCGATGACCAGGACGCCGACACCGATGGTGTAGAGGGATCTGCTGCCCGAGACGAGGTCGGTGGCCGCGAGCAGGGTGGGGGCGGCGGTGGAGGTGGGGAGATACATTGGGTTTCCTTCTGTTGTAGGTGTTTTGCAGGCGGGGGGGTTATCGCGGCGCGGCGGCGGCGGGGATGACGGGGGTCAATTCGGTGCTCTCGGCCAGCAGTGGTGCGTAATCGAGCGCTGAGACTGTCCATCGGCCACTGGTGACGGTCAGCACGATGGGGTAGTCCAGTTCCAGGGGCGCGAATTGGTTAGTGACGGCGCTGGCCGCGGCCAGCACGTGCAGCGTGGTGCCCTCGGCGGGTATGTCGTGGTCGGTGGTGTTTCGGTTGGCGGTCAGCCGGGTCAGTTGCACGGATCGGTAGTCGGCGGCCGGCAGCAGCCCCGAGGCAGGGGTGACGTATCGCTCCAGTCCGCCGCTTGCGGTGAGGTAGCTGGTGAGGAATCCGGCGACTGTGGTGAAGGCCGGCGAGGTGTTAGGGAGGGTCGCGGGGTATCCCAGCGGGGCATCAGCGCCGGCGCCCGGGCCGTTGACACGGGCCGGGAGTGCGCTGGCGCGCACGCCGTAGCTGGTGTAGATGACGGGGAGCCGGTAGTAGGTGGTGTGAGGAGTTGCGGCTTGGAAGGGGCGTTCGGACACCGCGATAACGACACTCCACTGTTGGGTCTCGCCCGTGTCGTCGACGAGCGTAACTGCTGATACGGCAGGCGAGTTCACGACGACCGCCGGTGTGGTGGGCAAACGTAGCGGGTCGCGCAGCGTCCAGCACTCATGCAGCGATTGTTGGTCGGCTTGGGTGGCGGTTAACCATCGTGTGACGCAGTCCTGAGCGTAGGAACCGATCAGCGCAGTGCGGTTGACGGCCGTGCGGGCCGGCCCTGCGACGTCGATGGGTTCGTCGGTAATCCAGCCCCAGATGGTGGCGATGGCCACTATTGCGCAGGAGCCGATGCCCACGGCCGACGCCGCTCGGCGCAGCAGGGTGTGGCTGTGTTCGAGGCGCTTGCGCCAGGTGTTGGTCATCATGGGAGAGCCCTTTACTGGGGTGGGTGGCCGAAGATTCTGATCGAGGACACCGCGAATGTGTTGTCGGCGGGGTCGGTGCGGGATTGGTCTGCGGGCAGGCTGGCCGAGGGTGTTGGTGAGGCCTCCCCTGCTGGCGTCGGCCCGAGGACCTCGCCGAGCAGCCCCCCTGATCCGGCAGTGGGGTTGGGTGTTGAGGTGGGCGCCGTTTCGGCTGGTGCGCGGCCGGTTTCGAGGACCAGCAGGATGATTCGTGAGGCCAGTACACCACGGCCCGGCAACGCTTGAGGGGCTTCACCGTGCACCGCGTGGGTCTCTTGCGGGACGACAGTCGGGGGAGAGTCGTTGAAGCTCCACTGCAGTCGTTTGACCACTTGGTGCTGCAACCATTGGTCGGCTCCTGAGGCGTCGCTGCCTACCCAGCCCGGCGTGATGGAGACCCCGGTGATAACCATGGTGCGGCCCAGATTGAGGACGAGGTGCTGACCGACGATGCCGCCATGGACGCAGACCCATGCTTGGGTGGGGTCGGTTCCTGCGACCGATTGCGCGGCAGTGGATCCCGGAAGACATCCGATAGCAGTGGCGCTGTAGGGGATTGCGGCGTCCGGGCCGGTGGCGGCGGCAGCGGCGGTGGTGGTGGGTGCGGCCACGATACTCACCTGAGTGCTGGGATGGGCAGCACGGTCCTGGTCGGCGGTATGGGGTCGGTGCCGCATCACCACTAGCGTCCCACCGACGATAAGGCTGGCCACGACGGTCACCGCCACAAAACCCAGGGCGAGTGCCCGGTTGTATCGGGGCGATTCCTGGGTGGGCTCCACGGGGGTGACGGAGGGCTGCGGGCCGTCGCCTCCAACTACGACCACCCCGCCTTGATCACCACCACCGCCCTCGGCCTGGGCGGCGACCGGTTCGACACCGAGCGCGTCGTCATCCCCGTTGACAGAGCCAACTTCGCCATCGGCACTGTTGTCATCATCTGCATCTAAGGCGATCGGCGCGCAGGGAAGGCAGCCGTCGTCCCCCACCGAGTCGTCATCCTCGTCGCGGAGTTCCTGCGCAGCGGGTTCAGCGTCATCTGTCTGCACTTCGCCGGATCTGGCGCGTGGACCACTCTGAACCTTCTCGCCAAGCCATCCCGCCGTGCTGTCCCAGACCTGCTGAGAATTGGCGATGGTGTCTTTCATGGGTGCGCCGGGTCCACCGTTGTCACAGTCGTCTGCGCCGATGCGGACAGCCGATCGGTGTAGGGCGGCAGGCCGGCGGCATCGACTGCGATCCACAGCCATCGCCGTCTTGGTCTGTGGTGAAACTGGGTAGACCGCGACGGTCGCCGACGCAGGGCTACCAGTATCGGCGTACAGGACATCCGTGCAGGTAGCAAAGCCTCGACGCGGCGACGCGGAGCGATGCTGCGCGTTGGTTGCAAGACCGTTGCCGATTCTCGTATCCCACTGAAGCCAACCATGTAGACCGTTGATTTCATGTGCATTACCTCCTTACTTTGAGTCAGCTTAAGGGTGACTCCTTTAATATTCGACGGCCGTAGAGAAATCGCCGAATCCGTTGCTATCGTCTTTTTCGTGCATCCAGTACCCACAGACGGTTTGAACCGGTTGCTCTTTTTTCTTGATGACCGGCTAGCGCAGTTGCGTTGGAGCCGAGAAGACCTCGGCGCCGCGGGCGGACCGGTCCCGGCGACGTTGCGTTCGGCAGTCCGGCGTGGCGGCGGCCTGTCGCGGCGGTCATTGGCGCGCCTGGACTACGCACTTGGCTGGCAGGAGGGATCGGCCAGTCGGGTGCTGGCGGGCGGCAGTCCCTCCGTGCGCATATCAGACCTGCTCACAGCCAGTTCAGCGATGATCGACGCGACCAGGCAGGAAGCGCAGTGTGCGGGAATCGGGCGGTGTGCAGCAGAGTTGAGGAATTTTCTGTTGGATGTCGCGCATCGCTTGGAAGACTTCTACACTGAGCCAGTAGGAGCGGTTAGGGGCGGCGCTGATGCCTGCCGCTGCTGACAAGTACGACGAGATCCGCCGTCAATGGATCGCCCGTAATCAACGGACTTTTATATTCCAAAAAAGGCGCGCAGAAATTTTAGCGCGCGATATACGTCGGCGCGACGGCGTTTTAACTGGTGCGCGTCCTGATCCTGCGGATGATGACGTGACTCATCCGTGGTACATGCGACCCGTTAATACGCCGTACGCCATGCTTGACTGGGCCATTTTTATGTCGGCGGCCGTGCTGGCTCCGGCGGGTTGGCCCTTGGGCAAGCTGATGTCGATAACTGTCGTTCAGCTAATACCCGGCGAGCTGCGCTCGTACCCTATCGCAGGATTCATGTGGTCGGCCGCCATCGTCGGGCTCCCCCTACCAATGATGGTGATGGTGCTCGGACCCAGCCAATACCTGGATGACGCGATCGCAATTCCATGGGCGCTGGCCCAACTGCCCGTTGCGCTGCTGACAGCAGGGATTTACGGGATCCTGGAGGGCTGGCTGGCAGTGGACGGCGCACGCGACTGGTGGCCGATGCGCCCACCGGCCAAAGCCGACGACGTCGATTTCGGATTCGAGGCCGACGACATGACCGGCCCCGGGATATTCCCGACCCGCAATGACCCAGAAGACGGTGACGCCACCCCGCCAGGAAGAGAGCCCCACTGATGTCCGGTCGACTCGCATCCCCGTACGCCGGCTTTGTGCGCGATAACGACGAAAAGTGGGTGTTGGCCGAAGCACCGGCGCATGTCCTGGTGTCCGCGCCGACAGAAACCGGTAAGACCACCGGAGTTCTGGCACCGGCCGCGACGCTATGGGGTGGGCCCGCAGTAGCGGTGTCCTCCAAGGACGACCTGATGTGGCTGATCAGCCAACGCCGTTGGGGGCCAAAGCAAATCATTGACCTGCGACCAGATTACTCCCCGACATATCCACTTGACGTCCAAACACGCTCGTTTGATCCAACGGCACTGATCACGGCACCGGATGAGGCTGTCACCGTTGCCAACACGATGATGCAGATGTCGGCGGTGGGAATGGGGTCTGGTGTCGATCAGGTCTCCGACGGAGGGGTGTGGGAGTCCAACACCGAGGCCCCCTTGGCGGCGATGTTGTACGCGGCATCCCCACGCTGCACCGGCAAAGGGATCGACTGGGTGCTGCTGGCCGTCGACAACGTCAAGAAAAGTAAGACCGATCCCGAGGCACCGGGCTGGCACAGCGCAGCGCGATACGTCAAGGACATCCCGCTGTTTCGCAACGGACTGAAGCGGACGTTGGACATGGACGCCAAGCAACGCGACAGCATCGCGTTGACGATGCGCAAAGCGGTAAGCCCGTGGATGCGACTCAGCCTTCGCGGAATGGCCGCTCCGCCGTTTGACGCCTCGTTCCTAGACCAGCCCGATGCGACCCTCTTCATCTTGGCGTCTCCCGGGGGGTCGATCGCCGGCGCTGCGGTGACGCTGCTGGAACATTTGGTGCGGACGTGGCAAGGAAAGACTGCGCGAAAGGAGATGTTGCACCGGCTGCTGATGGTGATAGACGAGGCCTGCAACGTCGCGCCGATGCCCGCCTTACGCCGTTACGTCTCCGAGGGACGCGGCCTGGGAGTCAACCTGGTGACCGCCGTGCAGGCTTCGTGCCAGTTCGACACCATCTACGGCACAAACTACGCCCGCGAATTGCGCGCCACGTTCCCTGCAGCCCTAATCATGTACGGCGCTGACGAGATGAACATGCTGCAGCGCGCCGAAGAGTGGTCACGTCAAACGACCCGCCGGCAGGAGACCTTCGATCAGGCCACCGGAGGCAAAACGCTGTCATCACAGCTGGGCAGCAGCCTGGACTATCGCCGGCTCCTGCCCCCGAATAAGGGAAGCGCCCGGCTATTGCGCCGCGGTACCCCCGGGGTCCTGACGGAACTTCCGGACTGGCAGACATTCGTCAAGCGGTACGACAGGGCAGTAGATTTGCTGCTTGGCCGCGCCGAGTTGGCAAAGCGAGAGCCAACAACCCCTTGGGAATGGGTCGTCCAACGACACCAGCGAGCGAAATCAGCATGAAGGCAGCACAATTGCGTGCCGAGCTCCTCAAGGTCCTCCAGAAGGCCGACGGGCCGATCACGACGACGGAGGCGCGACTCGAAGTCAGCCGAGGACATGGTAGCGAGGAACGTCCAGTGGTCGCCGAGCAGGTCTACCGGGCCCTTGTGGCTCTGCAGCGTTACGGCGCGGTACGCCGAGTCGACGATTGCTCGCGGCGCGACGCGCTGTGGGAGTTGGCGGTGTTGTTCAGCGAGATTCCCCGCACTCTGCACGGCCCACGGAGGCAACCGCCGGGAGCCGCACAGTGAATCATGTTGCCGCAGAGCAGATCGTCACCGTGCTGCGTCAGCGGGGTTTCGATGCCCGCGTCTTCGGCGGCACAGTCGGGGTGCAGCACCGCCGGGGTATCGCGGTGCGTGGTGTCTGCGTGTTGGGTTGGCGCTATCCCGACGGCCGCTGGGAATTCACCGACCGGCCGCCGCGCCTGATCGAACCGGACAACTCCGGTTGCTGGATCTGGGATGACATCTTGAGTGATGGCTCCCGGCCGGTGGCCTCATTCTCGGATCCGGCCCACATGATTATCAGGAGGGTTACCGAACTGCTACCCGCGGACCCGAACAAGCCGCGGGCACTGTGCTTTCCAGACTTCTGGGTCTGGGATAAGGCGTGTCTGGCCAGCGCGGAAGCTCCCGAACAGTGGTACCAGCAGTGGTCTGACCACCTGTTCATCGATCTGCGGCCCGAAGCGGCGCGCGCCGGATACTCACCGCATACCGCGCGGATTGCTGATTTCATTTGCAGCCCAAGGGCATTCACCACATGCCCTGAACAACAGGATGCGGATAGCGGAGGGCACGTGTATCGCCTGGCACCCGACGTCCCTTTAGCCGGCCCGCTACTGAGCCACCTACTAAAGATCAGAATACGAACAGACTTTTCAACCTGGGCACAAGTCGGGCACACCGAAGACCCGGTGGACTGGCCGTCACTGATTAATGACCTTGAACAGTACCTCGCATGGGATCACCAACAACTTGGAACCAGTGACCGCGAGCCCGATCTCAGACTCCAGCACGGTCACTCCCATCGGTCGCGCGAAGTCGCTCTCCGTGTAGGACCAGATGGACGCATCCTGGTCCGTCCTACCACCGCGAAGCCAAACCAAAAAGGAGCACAGGAATGAGTCATCCCAACCGATTCCCTTGGCTCAGTGGACTAATCGCGGCCTTGACCGTCGCTGGGTGGCTCGTCTATGAGGTGGTCGCAGATGCGATGACGGTGATCGGCAGCGCGGTCGACGACGCCCCCGCGTTCTGACGGCAAGCAGCCGGACGGGATGCGGTCACACCACGCCCTTCTGCCATTACGGCAACGCCATATCGGGGGATACTTCCCCAAGGGCATCCGTGAACAACCTCTTCAACCGCGGTTTATGGGACACCGGCCGGTCCAGCACCGCCACGAACTCCGACCAGGCCGGCGCGTCGAGCGTGAACAGTCGGCGATCGGCAAGCACGTTGCGGCGGTACAGCGTGGATTCGCGGACGATCTATCAACTAATCGCTGATGCACTTCTTGCGCAGGAGAGTTTCCAGATCGATAACATCGTGCCTTTCAACGCACGATACTCGCATACCTACGCATGGCGTTTGGATACGTTGCTGCATGAGATGTCTGGAGAACCAGTGGCCGCGAAAACCCTTTCGGTTGAACTTGATCGGTTCCCAAGCAACCTGCTTGATCCGCGGGTGCCAGCACCCGCCCGAGAAGCCGCGATGAAATTTCTGGTGAACTGATAAGTCGTTTTTCTGCATATAGAGCCGGGCGGTACGTGCGGTGTCGCCGCGTGCGACCGCGACCGCCAGATATCGCTCTGCGATCGTCTAGGCCCCTGAAAGCGTTTCGCCTTGAGGGGGCAGTTGCACCTTCGGTGCCGGGAATGCCTCAAGGCTTACCGCTATATCGTACACCGATATGGGCGGGTTGAGCGGCGAGTAGATGCTCTGGCGCGCCTAGCTAGAGGCGCAGCCTCTGGTTTCAGAGGTGGAGTCCACCACTGCGGTCGCGTTGTTTGTCGTGGCCGTGATGACGTTTTGCGATGGCATCGAGTGCGCCATCCGTAGCGGCGATGTCATGTATGCGGCGCAGGAGTGCGGTGCGATCGCTGAGCAATGCTGCGGCTTCGGCGTGTACTGGCGATGCGCTTGTGTCGGGGGTGTCCAGGTGGTGCTCGAGGCGGACGATAGCGGTGCGTGATCGGGCGTGTGTGCGGGCGGTCGGCGTGCCGATGTGGTGGGTGTGGGGCAGGTTCTCGGTGAGGACGTCGAGCAAGGTGTGAGCGGGTTGGGGGTGTGATCCGGGGGTTGTAATGAGGATGAGTTTTGTGTTGGTCGTTACCGCGGCGTGGGTGAGGAAACGTAGTTGTTCAGCGGGTAGTTGGTCGGCGTCGTCGATGACGATGAGGGTTCCGCGGGGCAGTTTCCAGCGCTGGCTGTCGAGGTTGGTTCGGGCTTGTTCCGGGGTCGCGGTGCTATCGGCATACCGGTGGTTGGTCGCGTAGTGGGCGGCGGCCTTGGTGACGGGCAGCGCCAAGACGCGATGGTCGTGGTGGTGGGCGGTGTCCGCAAGTGCGGCTAGGAGCCCGGTCTTGTTGGCGAAGGGGTGGATGACCAGTGGTTGGACGGTGTGGATGTTGCTGGTGATCGCGGTGAGTGTGCGCTGGTGGGCGTTGTCGAGGTTGGCGGCGGCGGTTTGCGGTGGGTAGTACAGGGCTGCGGGGCTGACAGCGCTGGCCGTGGTGAGGTAGTCGATTTCGTCGCGGAGTTGGTTTAGCTCAGCGGTCAGGTCGTAGGCGTTGGCGGGGTCTTCGATGCTGTCTTGAGCAGTGTTGTGGCCGGCGATGGTTTGGCGCATGTAGGTGGTTAGTCCTTGGGGGTAGGCAGGGTTTTCGGCCAGTGCTCGCGCTGCGATGTGTTCGGCTTGGGCGAGTTGGTTGTCCAGTTCGCGTGCATGGCGGCGCGCCTCGCTGAGGGCTTGGGCGTCGGCTTGCATTGCTTGGCTGCGCAGAGTCTGGATGTGGCGTTCGGTGACGATGCCCTCGGTGCCGCCGGCGGCCGCGAGGAGGGCGGTGTGGGCGTTGTTGAGTCGGTGGCGTGCTTGCTCAACGGCGGCCCTGACATGGGGGGTTCGTTGGTTGAAGTCGTCGTAGTGCTGTTGGAAGCGCTGGGCCTCGTCTGTGTTACCGCGGCTGTGTGCGGCGGTGATGGAGGCTTGGACTTGGGTGAGCAGGAGGTTGTGCAGGCTGGCGGTGTCTTCGGCGTCGACCCACAGTTTGTGGGCGTGTGCCAGTGCGTGTTGGAAGGGCCGTTGGTGTTCTTGGATACAGCGCAGTTCGGCGAGTCGGTCGGTGAGTGCGTGTTCGGCGGGTCCGCCGCTGAGCAGGATCTGTTGGGCGCGGTGTTGGGCGGCGTCGCGGCGGGCACGCAGGTCGGGAATGTCGATGTCGCCAAATGGGGCGATGACGGCGGGCCGTTGGGTGGACAGGTCGCTGAAGTCCAGGCCTGCGAAGTCGTCTTCGGCGAAGCCGTAGGCGTAGTCGTAGAGGTCGGGTGGGGGTTCGGCGAGACCATCGGCGGGATGGGCGATGGCGGGGGCGAACAGGTCGAGTTGTTCACCGG
>NZ_LKTM01000007.1 GCF_001417955.2 Mycobacterium gordonae
ACGGTCACAACCGATTCCTGAGCACATGTCGGCGACGCTGGGCAGCACAGACGTTGAGTTCAGAGAATACGGGTTCGTCCCGGATTTCTGTCACGGCGCGGATCCGCAATCGAAGGGCATCGTGGAGAACCTGTGCGGCTATGCCCAGGACGACCTGGCGGTGCCGCTGCTGACCGAAGCCGCCATCGCCGGCGAATCGGTCGATCTGCGAGCCCTCAACGCCCACGCCGCGGTGTGGTGCGCCGAGGTCAACGCTGCGGTGCATTCCGAGATCTGCGCGGTCCCTGATGAGCGGCTCGCTGAGGAGCGCACCGTGTTGAAGGCGTTGCCGTCGTTGCGGCTGGAGATCGGTGCTGGCTCGGTGCGTCGCAAGGTCGACAGCCTGTCGTGTATCCGCTATGGCTCGGCCCGCTACTCGGTGCCCCAACGGCTCGTCGGGGCCACGGTGGCGGTCGTGGTTGATCACGGTGCCTTGCTCATTCTGGAACCCGCGACCGGGGTGATCGTGGCTGAGCACGAGTTGGTTGGCCCGGGTGAGGTGTCGATCCTCGATGAGCATTACGACGGGCCCAGACCGGCACCGTCGCGCGGACCGCGACCGAAAACCCAAGCAGAGAAACAGTTCTGCGCCCTCGGCGTGGAAGCTGAGCAGTTCTTGGTTGGTGCTGCCGCCATCGGTAATACCCGGCTGAAATCTGAGATCGACATCCTGCTGGGGCTCGGAGCTGCTCACGGTGAGCAGGCGTTGGTCGACGCCCTGCGTCGGGCGGTGGCGTTTCGGCGGTTCCGCGCTGCCGACGTGCGCTCCATCCTCGATGCCGGCGCCGGCGCCCCACAACCCCGCCCGGCTGGGGACGCTCTGGTCCTCGATCTGCCCACCGCCGAGACCCGGTCCTTGGATGCTTACAAGATCGGCGGCACGTCCACTGATGGCACCGCGTCATGACCGCTGTCGAACCGGTGCCACCAGCCTCGGTGGCGCCGTTGCCTGCTGACCTCGATGCCGCGTTGCGTCGGTTGAAGTTGGCTACCGTGCGCCGCAATGCCGCCGAGGTGCTGCAGGTGGCCAAGACCCAACGCTGGACCCCGGAGGAGATTCTGCGGACGTTGGTCGAGGCCGAGATCGCCGCCCGCGATGCCTCCAACACCGCCAACCGCCTCAAGGCCGCGGCGTTCCCGGTCATCAAGTCTCTCGACGGTTTCGACGTCAAAGGCTCGTCGATCACCCAGGCGACGTTCGACTATCTGTCGAGTCTGGAATGGATTCGGGCGCAACAGAATCTGGCGGTTATCGGTCCGCCGGGTACAGGCAAAAGTCACTTGCTCATCGGCTGCGGGCACGCCGCCGTGCACGCCGGCTTCAAGGTCCGCTATTTCACCGCCGCAGACCTCATCGAGGTGCTCTACCGGGGCATAGCCGACAACACTGTCGGCAAGATCATCGACTCGCTACTGAGGGCCGACCTCCTGCTGGTCGATGAGATCGGCTTCGCCCCGCTCGACGACACCGGCACCCAGCTGCTGTTCCGTTTGGTGGCGGCGGGCTACGAACGCCGCTCCCTGGCCATCGCCTCGCACTGGCCCTTCGAACAATGGGGACGATTCCTGCCCGAGCACACCACCGCCGCCAGCATCCTCGACCGGCTGCTGCACCACGCCACCATCGTCATCACCTCCGGCGAGTCCTACCGGATGCGCCACGCCGACCACAAGAAGGGAGCCACCAAGAGTTAACCAATCACCCGCAACGGAGTGGGGACTTCACCTGGCCAAAAACGGGGACTTCCAGATGGCCATTGACACCGCGAGCTGCGTCACTTCATACGTTAGAGCGTCGTAGGTGTGCCCGACAGGATTGACACGCCAACTCGCCGCCGGCGCCGCTTTCGCCGGCGAAGTTGTCTGGCTCGACCAGATCATCGCCGCCTGAACAGAATCTGCTGCGAGACACAGGAAATGAGACGCCGCGACCTGGAACGCGCTACCAATCTCGCAACATAGCTAGGTCGCAACATAGTAAGCTAGCAGTATCGCATGTGTTATAGTTAGCAAGCTAGCAACATCGCAACCTGTTTAATGACCTGCAAGGAGTACCTAACGTGATGACCGACGACGTGATCAACGGCGAAGAGCTGATCGAGACGAATTACTCGAAGATCGGCCCGCACTCGCCGGAACTGGCCGAATCGGCGGGCACCGCGCTCTACGAGCTGGCCGGTTCTTGAACTACGCGACCCTCGGCGAACACCGCGGGGACTCGCTGCCCTATGCAAGTCACGGTTATCGGGTCTGCGGGAACCTGCGCGGCGCGGCGGAGCTACAGCGGCAGCTCTACGGTCAGCTAGCGCAATGGTGTGATGAGCTCGCTGCCAACCCGATCCTCGGTCACGCTGACCATAGCCGCGAGGAAATCAACCACATCGCGGCGGTGATGAATGCCGAGGAAGCCGCGGCGGCCTTCCGCGCTGCGGTCGACCACGCGATCGCGCTGGCCGACACGCTGTCGACGGCGCAAACTGCGCTCTCGCCGCTGTATCACGACACCGCCGGCGACGAGGATTAAGCGATGCCAACCTATGAACCTATCAAGCTAGCATCACAGGTCACGGTGGCGATCGGCAACCAGAAGGGCGGCGTAGGCAAGACCCTCACGACGATCAACTTCGTTCGTGCCGCCGCGACCCTCGGCCTACGGGTGTTGGCCGTCGACGCCGACCCTCAGTCCAACATGACCGCGACATTGGCGCCGAGCCACCAGGGCGCCAGCCTAGAACGCTCCTTGGCGACAGTGCTGGACCGAGCAAAGAGTCACTCGCTGCTCGACACCATCGTCGCGTCTGAATGGGATGGCGTCGACGTGGTGCCCGCCGGCGGCGAAGACCTCGCCGACGCACAACAAAATCTCGTAATCATGAAGGCCGGCCGCGAGTCGCGGCTACGCCGTGCCCTCGCCGACGTCGACGGCAAATACGACATCGTGTTCGTCGACTGCCCGCCCAGCCTGGATCAACTGACGATCAACTCACTGACCGCAGCCGACGCGCTACTCGTCGTCACCGAGCCGGGGCAATACGCCCTCAACGGCCTGGACCGCCTGCTCGACACCATCGAAATCGTGCGCGAGTACACCAACCCGTCGCTGATCCTCGCCGGCGTCGTGATCAACGGCTACAAGTACACCCGCCGGATGGACCGCTGGTGCAACGACATTCGCACCGCGTTCGGGGAACTCGCCATCACAGTGCTCGATCCGCCGATTCACGAATTGACCTGGATCGCCGAAGCCCAAGAAGCCGGCCTCGGCCTCGACGAATGGCCAGACCCCAAAGCAACCGCGCTGCACGACATGTACCTAGACAAGCTGCGCACGGTCCTCGACACCATCGCAAAGGAGCGCACCGCATGACGCCCCGACCGCAACCCCGACCGAGCACACTCACCACCCGCGCGCAACGACACCATCCGGCAATCCCATTCGACGCCCGCACCGACTCCCCGGCCCAGCGACCGACCACACCCAGCGGCGGCGACAACTCCGCGTCCACACAACAGGTCAATTTCCGCGCCGATCGCGAGCTGGTGCGCAAGGTGAAAGCTCGCCTGGCCCTGGAAGGCCGGTCGATGCAAGACCTGCTCAATGAGTACCTGCGTGACTGGCTCCGCACCGACGCCGGCCGTACCGATGCGTAACAGGCCGTGAGCCTGGCGCTCACCCGCCTCCGCACCGACCTCGACCCCGGACGAGGGAAACGAGTCGGCCGAGCCGTCGGTGCGGTTGAACGCCCGCGGCGCAAAGCGAAAAGCCCCGTTCGCTACACAACTGCACTCAGGAACGCTGGCCCGGCTCGAATGGATCAAGGCCCGGAGATATATGTCATCACCGACACCGTCGACGACGCCATCAACACCTATCTCGCCGGCGCCGGCACCCCCAAGCCAGACCAACAACGACCGCATGCCCTGAAGTTGAGGTGCCAGTCCTTCCTCGCCGCCAATGGTGGTGAACGTGGTGGTGCTGGCTGTCAAGGCCACGCCGCTACGCGGTCGACAAAGGTCGAGCCTTGACAGCCAGCGCCACCACGCACAAGAGCGGCCACTACGAGGAAGGGCATGCCGCGAAGGCAAACAAATGTCAAATTGTCTGCGAGTCTTTAGGTTCCAGAGTCCGGCGATGACGTGGAGGCTGTGGGTACCGGCCGACACGATGGGTCCCGTCCTGGTCTAAGTACCCGCTGTGCCCGGGCGTGTGCACCCTTGCTCACTAACGTTTCCCGCATGCAGGTAGGTCTACGCATCGACGCGTTCAATCCCTCGCACGGCCGCGGGTTACCCCGGAGCATGTCGTGACCGCTCGTCACATCTACGTCGATGAGACCAAACACCGCGACTACCTGATGGTGGCGGCGGTCGTGCTGGGAGAGGATCTGACCTCGGCTCGTGCTGTCGTTCAGGACCTTCTCAAGCCGGGCCAGCATCACCTCCACATGAAGGACGAGGCGGACGGTCGGAAAGAGGCCATCGCGAAGACACTCGCCGCCGCAGATCTTCGCGCGACGGTCTATGACGCGGGCCGACGACACCGCACTCAGATGCTTGCGCGGGCCGCTTGTCTATCCGCGCTCGTACACGACCTAGCCACCAGCGACGCCGAGACCTTGATCGTCTTAGACCAGGACGACACCCTCGTGCAATCCGATCGTCGGCTGCTCTACCGCGCTGTCCGCGCTGCGGGCCGCGAGGCCACAATGCGCTACGAGCACCGGCGAGCGGCCACAGAACACCTACTCGGTATCCCAGATGCCTTCGCCTGGTGCTGGGCCAAAGGCGGCCACTGGCGGTCTCACATCCGACCTGTCATTACGGCGCGGACGGTCTGAAACATGCCCAGATATGCGCGAAGCCCGAGCGCCGCGGTCGTCCGGCCGGGTCTCGGGCTCACTTCCTGCAGCTATTGCCGCAGACACACCGATGATAGCCCACGCCACCCCTACCGGGCCATGTTCGTTGCATAACGGCGGCCGGGTCCTCCTGCGCGCAGTTGATCACGAAAAGATCACATTCAGCGGCGTGTCGTAAATCAGATTTCGCCGACGTGATGCAAGGCTTCTTGGCATGAGTCATGGCAAACCAGGTCGTGAGCACAAGGGCGACCGAATGTTGTTGCAGAGTCGGCCAGTACGCGAAGTTTGGGACGCTGTGCATGCCTTGGCCGCCGAGGCCGGGACGTCAGTCAGTCAATACGTAGCCGACCTGTTGGCGGAGCACGTCGGCCGCCCAGACCTCATCCGCGAACTCAATAAGGAGGTTCTGCCGCTGGCGATGTGACACGAGCGCCCCTGGCGTCAAAACCTTGTTGTGTCTTGGTTGGCGTCGGTCCGGGGCAGATGTGACAAGTCAATAAACGGCGAAACCCCCGGCTGGCAGGCCGAGGGTTTCCGCTTCCCCGAAGGGACTGCTTTTGCTGAGCAGCTCTCACGGTAGCGCATACCTGCGTCAGGTTCCAGATAACGCGCGCCGTGACGTTTCAGATTCACAATTTGGTCCGCTGTCGTATCGCGGGTGTTCCTCGTTGCGGCCGCGTCGTGGTGTGGTGTGTACGCGGCCGTGGGCGGTGCGGTTGGCGGTCGCCGATCATGAGCGGCGCCGGCGTTCTGAGGCGGCGGTTGTCGCGGCGATCGTGCTCGAGCTCGGTGAGGCCCCCTATGCTGGGGTGCCGTGCTGGACCGGGCGAGCGCAGCGGTGGGCCACGTTCACGGTTGCGGTGGCCTTTGACTGCCGCTACGACACAGCGGTGCGCCCGTTGATGCCGGGTAACCCGATCAGCCGCCACGCGCTGTTGGCGATCGCCCAGGCGCGCGCCGGCTATGCCGATCACGGCACCGGGCGTAACTGCCGGCCCTCCAATGAGCGGCTGGCCGCCGACACCGGCTACAGCGTGCGCACCGTGCAGCGCGCCGACACTGTGCTGCGGCTGCTGGGGGTGGCGACCGAGGTGCTGCGCGGCCGGCAACGCACCCGCATGGAGCGGCTGGCCTCCTGGCGGGTAGGCGATCGACACCGCGGCTGGGCCTCGGTGTGGGCGCTGCACGACAATCCCCAGCTCTCCCGGCTGGTTCATCGGCTGTCACCCCACCCGCGTAGCGGTCCCGTTAGGGATAAACACTCACCTAACCAGGTGGTTACTACCGGCACCGGCAGCCCTGCGGGCCGCCGGCAGGACGGCGCTGCGCGCCGCCGAGCACCGGACGCCGGGGGGGCAGCGCTGGCGCGGGCCTGGCGCGCCGATGGCCACGCGCCGCCGTGGGCGCGCCGGCACAGCCCGAGCGCGTGGGCGGCGATCCTGGCCGGCCCGGCCGCGCACGGCTGGAGCGGTCGCGATCTCAACGCGCTGATCGGCGACTGGGCCGGGGTGAGCGGGCGGCGGATCCCGGATGCTCCGCATAAGCCGATCGGGTTGTTGGGTGCGATGTTGGCCTGGCATGGTGCTGAGCGCCTCGGCGAGCGTCCGGCCGCCCTCGACGAGGCGCGCGACGCCGCGGCGCGCGCCGCGCATCTGGCGCATCTGGTCGCGCAGCGCGCTGCGCATGTTGAGCATCAGCGCGCCCGCGCGGTCGGCCGCGCCGCGCTAGACGGTGTTGGGCATGCGGCGGCGCGGGCGGCCGCGGCCGAAGCCGCGCGCCGCAGCGCCTACAAACGCACGGATGCTGCCGCGCACGATGCGGTGCGGGTGGCGGCTGCGGTGGAAGCGGCCCGCGCGCACCGGCGCGGGCCCGGGCCGCACGGTTAGTGGTGGCCTAATCCGCCGCCGTCGGGGCTTGGGCCGGCGCGGTGATCGCAGCGCACCACGTCGAGGTGCGGCAGCCGCGCCAGCGGTGTTCCGTAGACCAGCCAGTCGAGTACGCGTTCACCACCGGGCTGGGCGCGGCGCACCAGCAGCTCGGTCAATGCCGTCTCATAGTTCATCGGTGTCCTCGTTTCGGCGGCGGGCGGCGCGGCGTTTTCATCGTCCACCGGTGATGCCCAAGCCGTCGTGTTAGCCGCCCTAACAATGGTCAGGAAATTCGGTTGTTAGGTGTGCTTAGCACGGTCGGGTGTGTGCGGCGCGGGTGACGGCGCTCAGGTAGTCGGCGGCGCTGATGTGCCCGGCGGCGAAGGCGACCAGGCGGGTGATGTCGTCGGTGCTGGGGTGCCAGCCGGAGAGGACGTTGGTGGCGATGGCGTCGCGTACCGCGCCGGCGACAGTTGGGCGGATAGCTCGTCGACGCGCCGCCACAGCGCCGCCAGCTGCTCGTCCTCGTCTATCGCCACCTCTTCATCCAACCCTTCCGCAGGTTTATCCCACCCGCTTTTCCGTCAAATCCCCTGCCTGTCAGGGCTTCCCACAACCCCTGCCGCACCTCGTGCCCAGCAAATCTTTCGCCCCTACCTGCGTGTCGCTAAGGCACATTTGCACAAGGGTGTGCGAGGCTACCTGCTGGGCAAACGTTGTTTGCCCAGCAGGATGGGCCGCCTGGCGGCGGCCGCGCGACTTGGATGGTGGGCTGGTGTTGACGATTGCGAAGTTGTCGCGGTGGTCGGTCAACTATTACAACGACACCGCCCGCGCGGCGGGTCAGGCCGCGAAGGATTTGCAGCGGGCGGGTGGTGGGTTGGGTGAATATTACGGCGAGCACGACACCCGCACCCCCACCTGGTTGTGCGCCGGCGACGCCCGCGCAGCCGCCGAATTGGTGGGGTTGAGTGATGTGCAGCGGGCCGGCGGGGACGCTGATCCCGACGTGGTGGCGCGCTGGCTCGATGACGGCGCCGCACCCAATGGGGTGTGTGGGCGCACCTTCGGCGCGCGGTCGGTGCATGGGTTTGATTTGACGTTTTGCGCGCCCAAGTCGGTGTCGTTGTTTCGTGCGCTGCGTGATGAGGAGGTGTCGGAGAAAGCCGTTCTTGACGCGCACACCACCGCGATCGCCGAAGCCATGGAGTACCTCGCCGCCCATGCCGGCTACAGCCGGGTACACAACCCGGCCACGGGTGAGAAGGACTTGGTTCGGTTGCCGGGGTTGGTGGCGGTGGCGTATCAGCATGAGACGTCGCGGGCGGGGGATCCGCACCTGCACACTCATGTGCTGGTGCCCAATCGGCAGGCCCGCGGCGACGGAAAGCTGGTGTCGGTGGATGGCACGTCGCTGTTTCACGAAGCCAAAGCCGCCGGGGTGATTTATCAGGCCACGCTGCGCCGCGAGCTGCACCGGTCGATGGGGTTGGAGTGGGCGCCAGTGGACCCGGGCACGGGGATGGCGGAGATCGCCGGCATCGATCCCAAGACGATCACCGCGTGGTCGCAACGCTCCTCGACGTTGCGGGAGTGGGCGGCCAACAATCTGGTCGTCGTCGACGGCGCCACGGTGACACAAGCGCAGTTGGCGGCCGCGCAGAAAGCCACCCGCCCGCACAAGCCCGAACAGTTGGCGTGGGCGCAGCTAGCGCAGGACTGGCGCGCCGATGCCCGCGGTCTGCGCTTTGATCGGGACGCCTACACGCAGGCGCGGGCGGCGCGCCGCGCCTGGAGTTCGGCGTCGACAGCGCCGCTGGATCGGCGCCGGTTGTTGGCGGCCGCGGAAGCGATGGACAAGGCGGCGTTCACCCGCGCGGACCTGGTCGAGGTGATCGGGGCGCAGCTGCCGGTGGACACCGACCGTGGGCCGCGACAGATGGTGGAGGCCGCCGTCGACGCCCTGGGCTTGCGGGTCAATGCGCCCCGGGCCGCGCATCAGCGTGAGGGCCATGACCGGTTCACCCTGGAGGCGTTTCTGGCGGAGGAACAAGGCGTGCTGGATCTGGTGGACGCCCAGGATGTGCGGGCCCAGATTTGGGTCAACGAGCACGATGCCGCCGGGCTCTCACCGGATCAACAACGCGCGGTGTGCAGCATTGCGGGTTCGCCGTGGCTGGTGTGTCCGCTCTCAGCGCCGGCCGGGGCGGGCAAGACCACCTCGCTGCGCGCGCTGGCGGCCGGGGCGCGCCGGTTTCGGGGTCAGGTGATGGTGGTGGCCCCGACCGGCAAAGCTGTCGATGTCGCCATCCGCGAGGGTGCCGGCGATGTCGGCTACACCGTCGCCAAAGCGGTCCAATCGTTACGTGACGGAACCCTGACGTTGCGCCGGCCCGGCGTGGTGATCGTCGATGAGGCCGCCATGGTCGGCACCGACGATCTACACCGGCTGTTGACCCACACCACGAAGGCAGGCGTTAAGGCGGTGCTGGTCGGCGATGCCCACCAACTCAGCCCGGTCAAGGCCCGCGGGGGGATGTTCGCCCAACTCTGCGCCGATCTGCCGTGGACGCAGACCCTGTCGGAGGTGTGGCGGATGCGCGACCCCGCCGAACGTTCGGCGTCGCTGGCCATCCGGGATGGCGGGCCCGCCCCGATCCGCCGCGCGGTGGACTGGTATCGCCGCAACGGGCGGCTGCACACCGGGGATGACATCGCGATGGCCGCCGACGCCCTGACCGCCTACCAGGCCGACACCGCGGCAGGCAAGGACACGCTGCTGATCTGCGACACCAAAGAGATGGCCGATGCGCTCAACCGGCGCATCCACGACGACACCATCGACAGCGCGGCGCCGACCGTCGGCGCGGCGCGCGGACACCGCATCGCTGAAGGGGATGTGATCATCAGCCGACGCAACGACCCCACCAACCCGGTTCATGACGCCGCGGACTTCGCGAAGACCGCAGATCCCGTCCGCAACGGGCAACGCTGGCGGGTGTTCGCCGTCGACCCTGACAACCAGCGCATCGCCGCCCGCCGCCTCGACGACGGCGCGCGTGTCGCCTTCACCGGCGACTACCTCCAGGCACATGTCACCCACGGCTACGCGATCACCGTGCACTCCGCCCAGGGCGTCACCGCCGAGGTCACTCATGCTGTGCTCGGCGAACACACCAGCCGCAACCTGCTCTACGTCGCGCTCACCCGCGGCCGCGACTCGAACACCGCGTATCTCTATGAGCGGCGGGCCGGGGAAACCGAACACGAACACGCCCAGGAGCAGGCTGGTGTGCACGTGGCGCGCCGCGGCACCAGCCGCGAGGCCGCCCAGCTGGTGCGCACCATCATCGCCAACCGCGACGACCAGGCCCGCACCGCCCACGACATCGCCGCCCACACCCAAGACCGCCAGCAGCTTCCCGAGCGGATGGCCCGGTTCGCTCAGCGGCGCACCCAAGCCGTAGCGGCGCGGCAAAAGGCCTACCGGCATTTGTGTGACGAAACCGTGCAGGCAGCGCTCGAACAAGACCAATGGATCGAACAGCACCGCGAACACAGCCGCGAGCAGGGCCAGGACTACGGGCTAGAGCTGTAGGTTGAGGTTTCCGGGTGATGACGAAGGTCGCGGATGTGGCGGCATCACGAATGTTGCTCCCGGCTCGGGTGGGGCACCGTGAACACCGAGCGATGCATCCAGAAGGCGTCTTCTAGGGTCTTCTAACCAGCGATGCCTATGGAGGCGGCGAAACTTCACCAACAGTTGCTGTGGCGGCATGGCGGGTGGCCGTCGATCTGGCACTCACCGACGCCCGCCGCCAGCGTGGCCATCGCCTCGGTTCGTGGATAAGACGTTTACCGATCCCCGGCTGTGCGATCGTGGATCGACTCACCTTCGGGGGCAACATCATCGAAACCGGCACCGATTCCTACCGCCTGGCCCACACCAAGACCGCCAGGGCGCGATAGCGCGAGGCAGTGTCGAACTGCGACCGATCCGGGATCATTGTGTTGGCGCTGCATGGGCTAGCAGCAGTCTGGCGGGGTGTCGCTTCCGAGGAGGGCCTGGGCTAGTGGTCGGCCGAGTTGGTAAGCGTCGGCGACGGGAATGATGGTGGCCGAAGGGTTCTCGGCGAGCCACGGCTCGGCGACGCTGCGGGTGGCGAAGAAGTGGACGTGGTTGCAGAACGCGGCGCGGATCGAGGCGGGTGCATCGGGGGTGACGATCGAGACCACGGCGGTCGCCGGCTTGACACTGGTGATGCCGTCGGTGCCGATGGTGAGGTGCACGGGTTGTCCGGTGCTGCGGCACGGCGAGGTGACGTGGGCGGTTCGGCCGAGGATGGCGGGGAAGATCAGCGTGTCCAGGGCACACCAGGTGTACAGCTGGTGTCCGTCGAGCTCGAAACGGTGTGGGGTGGGGCGCAGTGTCAAGCCGTTGCCGATGATGCGGCCGCGGTCGTCGTATTCGGTGTCGGGCATGGTGGCCAGGGCGGCGCGCATCTGGTCGACGGTGCTGGCGGTGGCATCGGCGAGCTGTTCGGTGGTGACCGGCTGCCCGTGGGCGAGGAGTTCGAGCAGCGGTCGGAACAGCCAGCGCGTCGAGCTGGGGTTGTCGGTGCTGCCGAGCAAGTCGGTGAGCCGATTGGCGAGTGGGGCAATATCAGGGGCCATCTGAGTTTCGTCCTTCGGGGTTGAGCCGCGGCCGGGGGACGGCCACGTGGCGTGTGGGTGGGGGTCAGGCGGCGCAGGCATTCTGACGTTTGACTACGCGCAGGCGCCAGATGTCCCTCACCTGGGCGGTGACGAGCAGCGCCAGGCCGATCCACACGCCAAACCCGCCGGGCAGCCCAGCGCGCGGGGTGGTGTCGCCCATGGGGTCGCCGCGGCGCCGCGGGGCAGCCAGCGCTGCCACCTCGGCGGCAACGTGGCAGCTGCTTGGCCGGTGTCGGGGGCCGGGGACACAGACATAAGGGGATCTCCTCGGGTTTGGTCAACCGGCGCAGCAGGACAGTTTGGCGACGTCGGTGGTGTAGGCCTGGGCGGCGAGTTTGAGGGATTCGGCCAGGGTGAGATACGGGGCCCAGGTGTGGGCGAGCTGATCAACGGTCATCCCGGCGGTCAGCGCGTAGGTGGCCGCGGTGATGACGTCGCCGGCGTTCTCGGCGACGACGTGCACCCCCAGCAGCCGTCCGGTGCCGCGCTCGGCGACGAGTTTGACCAGCCCCCGGGTGTCGCGATTAACGACTGCCCGCGTCACATACGCCAACGGCAGTACGCGGCAGTCACATTGGATACCGGCGTCGACAGCGTCGGCGTCGGTCATGCCGACTGACGCGACGGCGGGGCTGGTGAAGATGACCCGCGGCAAGGCGGTGTAGTCCAGGGTGCGTTCGGCCCCGGACAGGGCGTTGTCGGCGACCAGGGTGCCTTGGGCGGCGGCGACGTAGACGAACTGTGGTCCTCCGGTCACGTCACCGGCGGCCCAGATCCGCTCGTTGCCGGTGCGCAGGTATTCGTCGACCATGATTTCTTCGCGCCGCCCGGTCTTGACCCCGACCGCTGCCAGGTTCAGCCCGCCGGTGACCGGGCGGCGACCGGTGGCCACCAACAGCTGCTCGGCGGCGAGCTCCCGCTCGCCACCGTCCGCGGCCCGCACGGCGACGATGCCGTCACCTGCGCGGCGGACCGCAGTGACGTGGCTGCCGGTGTGCACGGTGATGCCCTCATCAGCGAAGACCGCCTGGATCGCGGCACTGATCTCGGGTTCTTCCCCCGAGACCAGCTGTGAGCGCGCCACCACGGTGACCTCAGTGCCGAGACGGGCAAACAGCTGCGCCTGCTCCAGCGCGACATAGCCGCCGCCGAGCACGATCATGGATTCGGGCAGCCGGTCCAGCTCCATCGCGGTGGTCGACGTCAGGTATCCGGTGTCCTGCAGTCCGTCGAGGGGCGGGGCCCACGCCGCGGAGCCGGTGGCGATCAGATAGTGCTCGGCCTCGACACGGGTGAGCGCGCCGCCGGCCAGCTCGACATCCAGGCCGGGGCCGCCGGCGTCGGAGGTGAACCCGGCGCTGCCCGCGAGGATCTCCCAGCCGTAATCGGCGGCGAGGTCGATGTACTTCTCGCTCCGCAGTCCCTTGACGAGAGCGTCCTTCCCGGCGATCAACGCCGCACCGTCCACCGGTGCAGCGGTGGCGGCGATACCGGGAAACCGGGCCGCGGCCGACGCGCCGTGGCGGGCCTCGGCGGCGGCGAGCAGCGCCTTGGACGGCACGCAGCCGACGTTCACGCACGTCCCGCCGATGGTGGCGCGTTCGATCATCACCACGCTGCGCCCGTGCCCGGTGGCGGCGATGGCGGCGGCGAACGCAGCCCCGCCGGATCCGATGATCGCCAGGTCGTAACGCATGGGGCGTCTCGCCTTCCGTTGATGCCCTGGGGAGCGACACCCGCTCAATTGCATTCGTATAACCAGATATGACTATACTTCATCATATCTGTCGATCCGGATACATCAAGTCGAGTTGTCGAGGAGACCGCGTGACCTGCCGAACCGATCCGAGCCTGGCGTTCCTGCCCGAAACCGATAGCGGGGTGGAGATGGTGGCCAAGTTCTTCCGCGCGCTCGGTGACCCCGGCCGCCTGCGGCTGCTGGAATTCCTGTTGACCTCCGAACACACCGTGACCGAATGCGTGAACCACGTCGGGCTGTCCCAAGGGCGGGTCTCGAGTCACCTGGCGTGCCTCTCGGACTGCGGCTATGTCCAGGTCCGCCGCTCCGGGCGATTCGCCCACTACAAGGTGGCCGACCCCCGGGTGGCCGATCTGATCATGCTGGCCCGCTCGCTGGCCGCCGACAATGCGGCCGCGCTGGCCGACTGCGTGCGCATCGCCCCCACCCGCAGCCCGCAGGCGCCGGTCTGATGGCGACCCGACGAACCTCTCCCGGCGTGGCCGCGGCCTGGGCGGCCCTGGGCCTGGTGGGTGTCGGGGCGGCGCTGCTGGTGTGCTGCGCCGCGCCGTTGCTGATCGCCGGCGGCGCGCTGGGAGTCCTCGGTGGTGCGCTCGGCAATGCGTGGCTGATCAGTGCCGCGCCCGTAGTGGTGATCGCCACCGTCGGATACACCCTGTGCCGCCGCGGTCGCGGCGAGCCGCCGGGCTGCTGCCCACCCGGGGGCCCCGACACGTCCACCGACCGCGCCGACGAGAGGACCACGCCATGACGACCGCCGCCACCCCCGCACCCGCCCCGCGCAGGGCGGCCGCGACGGCGCACCGCCGCCTGCTGGCCGCGGTCACCGCTGCGCTCGGGGTGGCAGCACTGACCGCGTGCAGCTCCCCCATCACCGTGGGGTCTTCAGCCGCGCAGGGGACATCCACGGCGGCGAGCGCGGTTCCGGTCACCAGCCTGACCACCATCGACGGGAACCAGGTGTCAGTCCCCGGCACCGCGGCGACCGCACTGTTCTTCTTCGCCGTCGGCTGCGGGGAATGCGTCGGCGGCGGCAAATCACTGGCCCAAGCCCAGGCCACCGTCGCGACCGCACACGGCACGGCCGCGTTCCTCGCGGTGGACATGGACCCCAGCGAGGCACCCGAGGCAATCACCGGTTTCCTCGCCCAGGTCGGCGCCCAGAACGTGCCCGCCGTCATCGACAAAGACGCCACCCTGTCACGCACCTACCAGGTGTCTGCACTGAGCACCCTGATCGTCGTGGACTCGACCGGCACCGTCACCTACCGGGCCACCGACCCCACCGCCGACAAGATCGCCGCCGCCATCGCGGGCACGGCGAAGTGAACGGTCTGCTCGCACTGGCCCTGACCGCCGGGATGCTCGCCCCGGTCAACCCCTGCGGTTTCGCGTTGCTGCCCGCCTGGATCACCCACACCCTCGGCGATCAGGGAGCAACCGCACCGACGGTGCGGCTGGCCCGCGCCGCCCGCGCCAGTCTGGCCCTAACAGTCGGGTTCGCCGGCACCCTGGCCGCTGCGGGGCTCGCCGTCAGCGCCGGCGCCCGCGCCCTGATCACCGCCGCCCCCTGGCTGGGACTGGCCACCGGAATCGTATTGCTGCTCCTCGGGGTCGTCATGCTGACCGGGCGCAGCCTCGGACCTCACCTGCGGCTGCCCGCCACCGACCTGCGCCCCACCGGCCGGCCCGCCACGACCCGCCAGCTGGTGCTGTTCGGTGTCGGCTACGCGGCCGCGTCCCTGTCCTGCACGTTCGGTGTGCTGCTGGCCGTCATCGCTCAAGCGCAGGCCACCGCCAGCTACGGCGGGCTGCTCGCAGTGTTCGGTGCCTACGCCGCCGGGTCGGCCGCGGTTCTGCTGCTGGTCTCCATCAGCACCGCCGCCGCGGGCGCCGCCCTGACCCGCCGCCTGAGCGCCCTGGCCCGTCACGGCACCCGCATCACCGCCGCTGTCCTGACTCTGACCGGCGCCTACCTCGCCTGGTACTGGTATCCCGCCGCCACCGGCCACACCGGCAGCCCGAACGTGCTGGCCGGTTTGTCGGCCACCACGTCCACCTGGCTACAGGACCACACCACCGTCGTCCTGGCACTTTCCGGGATCGCTGTCCTCGTCGTGACCGCCGCCGCGGTCGGACACCGACTGGGCGCCACCCGGCGGGACACCGCGGCCAAAACTGTTGGACCCGAGAACAACTCGCTGCAGGACAGCCCCACCTCCGCCACTGCGGGCACTCAGGCGCGGACCCCCGGCCATTAATAAGACGCTGCCAGAACGCATCTACGGAAGGAATTCTCGTGAGCACCGACTTTGATGTGATCGTGATCGGCGCCGGACCCGGCGGTGAGGCGGCCGTCTCCCGTCTGCTGGCCGGCGGCCGGCGGGTCGCCCTGATCGAACGTGAACTGATCGGCGGGGAATGCGCCTATTGGGCGTGCATCCCGTCCAAGACGCTGCTGCGCCCTCCCGAAGCACGCGCGGAAGCCGGCGCCGCCGCCGGACTCGGGGCACCGGCACTGGACTGGGAACAACTACGGGATTACCGCGACTACATGATCCGCCACCTCGATGACACCGAGCAGGTCGACGGCTACCGCACACAGGGCGTCACTGTCATCAAAGGCACCGCACGACTGATCGGGCGCGACCCGTGGCGGATCCATGTCGACGACCGTCAAATCAGCGCCGAGCACGTCGTGATCGCCACCGGATCCGAACCGATCCGTCCACCTATCGACGGCCTCGACCAGATACCGGTTTGGACCAACCGGGAAGCCACCACCCTGCGCGACATCCCTGACCGAGCAGTGATGATGGGGGGCAGCGCCGTCGGAGTCGAGCTGGGCCAGTTCCTGGCCCGCATGGGCACCCACGTCACCCTCGTTCAACGCGGACCCCGCCTGCTCGGCCGCGAAGATCCACGCGTGGGCGAGCTCGTCGCCGCGCAACTGAGAGACGACAGGATCGATGTTCGGCTCAACTGCCAAGTGACCGCGGCCCGCAGCGCCGAGAACGACACCATCGTCGAACTCGACGACGGCACCACCGTTGCCACCGACGTACTGATCCTCGGTACCGGTCGCCGCCCCCACACTAAAGGCCTGGGCCTCGACACCCTCGGAATCCCCACCACCCCGAGTGGAGCGCTGCAGGTCGACAAGCACTGCCGGGTCACCGACGGGCTCTGGGCGCTCGGTGACGTCACCGGCATCGCCCTGTTTACCCATGTCGCGATGTATCAGGCGCGGATCGTGGCCGACACCATCCTGGGCCACCCGCGCCCCGCCTCCTACCTCGGCGTTCCTCGTGTCGTGTTCGCCCAACCCGAGATCGCCGCCGTCGGCCTCACCGCGCAACAGGCCCGCGATCAGGACATCGACATTGCCACCACCGAACTCAACCTCGCCGACTCCATCGCCCGGCCCTGGACCTACGAAACCCAGCCCCGCGGCACGCTCGGACTAGTCGCCGACCGCACCAACCGCGTCCTGATCGGCGCCTGGGCGATCGCCCCCCAAGCCGGTGAATGGATCCACCAAGCCGCCATCGCCATCCGAGCCCAAATCCCCATCACCACCCTGCTCGACGGCATCACACAATTCCCCACCTACAGCGAGGCCTACCTCGCCGCCCTCGAACAACTCGACCTCAAGCGGTAAACCCCGGCGTGTGGCCAGAATCGAGAATCCCAGGTGGGGCCGCACCCGATGACCGCGCTGGGGCCACATCACTTGACGAAACCCAGACGCGTCTCAAATCTAGAGAAACGAGACGCCCCTTAGCTCGCCACCCCCCCACTCCATAGCTGCTTGTGATCTTCAGAGGTAAGTGGCGGTGAATCTTCAGCGATAGATGGCGTTACATGATCCCGATGACGAGGGATTCGCGGGCGGCGTCGACGACTTCGCTTGTGACCGTGTTGAGCTGGTTGATGTCCATGATGCGATGGATCTGCGCCATCAGCCGGGTGGTGAGCCTGAAATTGCCGCTGGTGATGCGGATGATCGCGGCGCGGGCCTCGCGGGTGGTGAAGTCTTCGGGGTTGTCGAGGCCGAGGTCGGGCCACTGACGCGACAGTACGAAGGTTTGTTCGTCGCTGGACAGGGGTTGGTAGTGGTGCAGGAATCCGACGCGGCTGTAGAGCTGCGGGTAGCGGGCCAGTCGGCGTTCAATGCCGGGCATGCCGATGAGGATCAGGCCGGCGCCGGTGCGGTCGTGGTGGTCGCGTAGCGCTTCTAGGGCGGGGTTTTTCAGCCGGTCGGCTTCGTCGACGATGACCAGTTCGGTATACGCCCCGTCAGGTTCAACGAGGTGCTCGGAGCCGCGGTCGGGGTTCAGCGTGGTCTCAATGGCCCAGCTGAGCCGGGTGTGCAGGTATCGGACCTCTTTCTCGACGATGAGGGGTGTGTTGTGCACCTTGGGGGTGTAGAAGACGGTGCGCACGGCGAGAGCAGGTTCGGGTGCGACGGTCTCGTAGAAGCGGAAGTGCTCGACGATCGGTCTGACGGTGTCCCATGAGCTGTAGTGGCGAGCCGACAGCGTTTTGCCGACACCGGGTGCGCCGTGGCATAGGCCGATGTAGCGGTCGCGGCGCACGGCATCGCAGAATTCAACGAAGCGGCGATGCTGCTTGGTGACAACGAATTTCGTTGTGGTAGTTGACTGCTCGGATGAGGGGGCAGCGGTGTGTTGGGTGTCCTGGTCCTGGATGTCGGCCATGACGTGGTCAGTCCTCTCGGTAAAGCTTGAGCGCATGTTTGGGCGCCGAATCCTGGTCGAGGTCGGCTGGCCCACTAGCCGCTACGGCCATCCCAGGCAGCGGGTAGTTGCAGTCGGGCTGATGAACGGCGATGAGCTGGTCGACAACCTTGGCGCGATCACGAAGGCCTTGGCGTAGTTCGCGGCGGCGGGCATTGCGGGCGGCGGTTATTTCCTTGAGCGCGACGGTGGTGCCGGCCAGCTCGGGGCAAATCGCCCGGCAGACGAACTTGTCGTCGTGGAAGATGCGGATCTCTGCCAGGTCGCGCGGGTCGTAGCGGATGGTGACCTGTTCGCCGACGTAGGCGGCCAGCACCGGGTCTAGGTAGCGCAGTCCTTGGAAGTGCACTCCATCGGGGTGGATCTTGCGGGGCTGGGCCACGGTGAGCAGCAGCAGGTCGAGTTGCTCCAACGAGTCGGGCATCCTGGGCAAGAACCCGCCGCCCGACCAGCGCTGTGCTGGTGTTTGGCGGGTCTCGCTGTGCACCCGGTGGTGATAGCCGTCGCTGAGGAACCGCCCGATCGCGGTGTCCAATTCGGGCAGGGTGAGCCGGGCCTGTCCGGCTCGATCAGGGGTTCCGCGTGGCGCGTAGCCGGGCAACGTCGACAGGCACATCTGGTTGACGCTGTTGAACAGCCGCTCGATTTTGCCCCGGCCGCGTGGCTTGCCGGGCAGGGAGAACACCAGTTGGATTTTCAGTTCGGCCGCTACGGTCTCCATATGCCGGGAGGTGAAGTCGCTGCCGTGGTCGGTGTAGAAAACGCCAGGGATGCCGCACACCGGCCAACCGGGATCGGGTTTGCGCCAAATCGCTTGCCGCAGCGCCAAAGCGGTGTTGATCGCGGAGGGTGCCTCCAAGCTGACCATGTAGCCGGCTGCAGCGCGGGAGTGGTCGTCTTCGATGACAGTCAACCAGGGGCGAGCCGGCTTTGCCGACGGCGTGATCACCCATAGGTCCAGTTCAGTGTGGTCGGCCTGCCATAGCTCGTTCGGCCCGCTCGCTTGACGCCGATACACCAAATCGAAGGTCTCCTCGTATCGTTTGGTGCCCTCGTGGGCCAACATCCGCAAGCCCGGATCGAGGCCCGCGACGATCGCGTACACCGTGCTGTAGGACGGCACCGGCCAGTCATGTTGCGGCGCAATCTGGGTCACCTGGCGGTGAATATTTGCCGCACTGATCGGAGGCCGTCGTAATGCCAGCCCCTCGATCAGCGTGACCATTTGATCGGGCAACCCGCGGCGGCCGCAATCAGAGCGTCCAGGACGGACCAGCCCCACTAGTCCTGACTTGCGGTAGCTGGCCAGCCAGCGCTGCGCGGTGCGCAGCGCCACCTCACCCTGACGCGCGGCTTCGGCCAGCGATATCCCGTCGTCCAGGTGTGGGCGCAGCACCGCGTAGCGGGCCATCGCCTGTTCGCGTTGGGCCATGGTCAATGCGGTATCCGCTTCGTCCGGTGTCCTGACCGGCTCTTGCGGGGGGGTCATGATGCGGCCGAGCCGTTGTTAAGGGCCTTGCCCAGATGCCGATAAATGGTGGGTCGGGTGACTCCGAACTCGGCGGCGATCTGCTCGACGGTGTAGCGACGCTTGCCGTGTTCGTCTTTCTCGTCGTACATCTGCTGGGCCAGCTTCACCTGACGGGGACCCAGTTTGGGTTTTTGCCCACCGGTGCGGCCGCGGGCCCGCGCGGCCGCCAAACCGTCCATGGTGCGCTCCGACATCAAAGCGTGCTCGAATTCCGCTACAGCGCCGAGGATTTGGAAGAACATGCGGCCAATGGCCGTTGAAGTGTCGATGCCTTGGTCGAGTACCACCAAATCCACGCCGGCGCCCTGCAGGCGCTTGGACAACTCGATGAGATGCTCCAGCGATCGGCCCAGCCGGTCCAGTTTGGTCACCACCAGCTGATCGCCGACACGGTTGGCCGACAGCAGAGCTTTGTCGAGCTCCGGCCGGCGGGCCAGCTTGCCCGACACCTTGTCGAGGAAAATCTGGTCACAGCCCGCCGCGGTGAGCGCATCGCGTTGGGCCTCGGGGTGCTGGTCGCGGGTGGAGACCCGCGCGTAGCCGATCCGCATGGCCGGACGGTATCGCCAACCCCCGACAAGTTGACGTTGGCGCGGACACGGCAAGCGTTACAGGCCTATCCTGCGGAAATGTTCAGCCTGGCGGACTGTCGCGCGAACGATCGTTAACGAAACACGCCGATGCTGCGTAACGGGGCGGTGTAAGGGATCGTGGCAGGGTGGATCATCAACCTCCTCGACCTGCCGGCTCGGCCGAGCCGGCTCAGTGGCTGATCGACCGGGTAGACCTATGGGATCACCAGCACTGGCCGACCGGCAT
>NZ_LKTM01000008.1 GCF_001417955.2 Mycobacterium gordonae
CCACCCACACCAATCGGGCTGATCGTCAACGGCGGCGTCGTAATCGCCGGCGTCGTAATCGCCGGCAACGCAAACCCACCCACACCAATCGGGCTGATCGTCAACGGCGGCGTCGTAATCGCCGGCGTCGTAATCGCCGGCAACGCAAACCCACCCACACCAATCGGGCTGATCGTCAACGGCGGCGTCGTAATCGCCGGCGTCGTAATCGCCGGCAACGCAAACCCACCCACACCGATCGGGCTGATCGTCAACGCCGGGGTCGTGATGTCCGGCAACGCAAACCCACCCACACCAATCGGGCTGATCGTCAACGGCGGCGTCGTAATCGCCGGCGTCGTAATCGCCGGCAACGCAAACCCGGCGACACTGATCGGCTGGATCGTCAACGCCGGGGTCGTGATGTCCGGCAACGCGAACCCACCCACACCAATCGGGCTGATCGTCAACGGCGGCGTCGTAATCGCCGGCGTCGTAATCGCCGGCAACGCAAACCCGGCGACACTGATCGGCTGGATCGTCAACGCCGGGGTCGTGATGTCCGGCAATGCAAACCCACCCACACCAATCGGGCTGATCGTCAACGGCGGCGTCGTAATCGCCGGCGTCGTGATATCCGGCAGCGCAAACCCGGCGACACTGATCGGCTGGATCGTCAACGCCGGGGTCGTGATGTCCGGCAACGCGAACCCACTCACGCCAATCGGGCTGATCGTCAACGGCGGCGTCGTAATCGCCGGCGTCGTGATATCCGGCAAGTTGAAACCAGCCACACCGATCGGGCTGATCGTCAACGGCGGCGTCGCGATCGCCGGCGTCGTGACTCCCGGCAGGCTGAAGCCGCCCACATAGATCGCCGGGACGTTGAGCGCCGGAGTGGTAATCGCCGGGGTGGTGATATCGGGCAGCGTCAGTGCGCCCACATTGATCGGATTGATCGTCAACGGCGGCGTGGTAATCGCCGGAATGGTGATATCCGGCAGGTTCAGCGCCCCCACGCCGATGGGATTGATCGTCAACGCCGGAGTGGCAATCGCCGGAGTGTTGAGCTCGGGCAGGGTCAGCGCGCCGACACCGATCGGGTTGATGGTCAAGGCCGGTGTGGTGATCGCCGGAGTCGTGATGTCGGGCAGCGTCAGCGCGCCCACGCCGATGGGGTTGATCGTGAACGCCGGGGTGGTGATCGGTGGGGTCGTGATACCCGGAAGGCTGGAACCGACCACGTAGATCCCGCCCACGTCGATCTGCTGGGTGCTGATCGGTGGGGTAACGATCGACGGGAGCGTGAACCCGCTAGCGCTGATCGGAGGGACGGTGACTGCGGGCAGGGTCATCGCCGGAAGCGAGAAACCTGACACCGTCAACTGGGGAAGCCTGAAGCCGAAGCCATCGATCCTGAAGGGATCGATCGTGATGGGCCCAAAGACCGCGAAGGCCTCACCTTGGGAACCGGGGATCCCATTTCCAATTTGAGGATTTATAAACGCCTGGCCCGTCTGCAAGAATGTAATATTATTCGGTATTACGAGCCATATATTGTTTACAGCCACCCGCGGCAGGGTTATTCTTGGAAATTCCAAGTAGCCCGAATTTCCCGATGCCACCTCGAGTGTTGGCGTAGTAAACGATGAAGTGCTTATCGGGTTCACAACGATGGGTTGAGTGGTCAGTCCGGGTAGGCTAAATGCACCTACTGTGCCGCCCGCGGCCAGTGTAATCGGAGGAATCGTCACTGGTGGCAAGGAAAACGGCGGCAGGGTGAAAGTGTCGAACGTGGCGCCGGCAGGAATTCCGAAGGACGGAATCGTCACAGAAGGCACCGACAACGTCGGCAAATTAAACGCACCCAACGCGGTCCCAGCCGGAATCGTCACCGACGGAATCGTCAACGACGGCACCGACAGAGCCGGCAAATCAAACCCTCCCAGGGTGGTACCTGCCGGAATCGATATGGGCGGAATGGCCACTGAGGGCACTGTCAACGTGGGCAGATCGAACGCACCCAACGCCGTCCCCGCCGGAATAGACACCGAAGGGATCGTCAACGACGGCACCGACAGCATCGGCAGATCGAACGCACCCAGCGCGGTACCTGCCGGGACGGTGAAAGATGGAATCGTCACTGGGGGAACCGCAATGGGTGGCAGGTGGAAATCCGTCAATACCGTGCCCGGTGGGATATTGACCGACGGAATCGTCACCGAGGGCACCGTCAACGTCGGCGAATCAAACGCACCCAACGCCGTGCCCGCCGGAATCGACACCGACGGAATCGTCAACGACGGCACAGACAAGGTCGGCAAGTCAAAGGCACCCAAAGCGGTTCCGGCCGGAACACTGAACGACGGAATCGTCAACGACGGCACCGACAACACCGGCAAATCAAACGCACCCAAGGCCGTCCCCGCCGGAATCGACACCGACGGAATCGTCAACGACGGCACCGACAACACCGGCAAGTCGAAGGCACCCAATGCCGTCCCCGCCGGAATCGACACCGACGGAATCGTCAAGGACGGCACCGTCAAAGTCGGCAAGTCAAAGGCACCCAACGCGGTTCCGGCCGGAATGTTCAGCGACGGAATCGTCAACGCCGGGAGATCAAACGCACCCAACGCCGTCCCCGCCGGAATCGACACCGACGGAATCGTCAACGACGGCACCGACAACACCGGCAAATCAAAGGCACCCAACGCGGTTCCGGCCGGAATGCTCAACGACGGCACCGACAACGACGGCAAGTCGAACGCACCCAACGCCGTCCCGGCCGGAATACTGAACGACGGAATCGTCAACGACGGCACCGACAACACCGGCAAGTCAAAGGCACCCAACGCGGTTCCGGCCGGAATACTGAACGACGGAATCGACAACGACGGCACCGTCAAGGTCGGTAAGTCAAAGGCACCCAACGCGGTTCCGGCCGGAATACTGATCGACGGAATCGACAACGAAGGCAAGTCGAACGCACCCAACGCCGTCCCGGCCGGAATACTGAACGACGGAATCGTCAACGACGGCACCGTCAAGGTCGGTAAGTCAAAGGCACCCAACGCGGTTCCGGCCGGAATACTGAACGACGGGATTGTCAACGACGGCACCGACAACACCGGCAGGTCAAACGCACCCAACGCCGTCCCCGCCGGAATACTCACCGACGGAATCGTCAACGACGGCACCGACAACACCGGCAAATCAAACGCACCCAACGCCGTCCCCGCCGGAATACTCACCGACGGAATCGTCAACGACGGCACCGACAACACCGGCAAATCAAACGCACCCAAGGTAGTCCCAGCCGGGATGTTCAAGGGCGGGAAGGTCACTGCGGGTAACGACAACGCCGGCAGATCAAAGCCGGCGAAGGTGGTTGCCGGAATGTTAAGGGGCGGCAGGGTTATGTCGGGCGTGGTGATCGCGAACGAGAGACTGCCCTGACCAACGCCCCGATAGAAGACACCATTGTTCATGTCCCCGGTGTTGAAGATGCCGTTATTCATGTTGCCGGCGTTGAAGGCGCCGGTATTGACGTCACCCCCGTTGAACCAACCGGTATTAGCCGCGCCCACGTTGAAGGCGCCACTGTTGGAAGAGCCGGGGTTGTAGTTGCCCATGTTGTAGTTGCCGGTGTTCAGGCTGCCGGTGTTCGCGTTGCCGGCGTTGAAAATACCGGTATTGAACGATCCGGAGTTGAAGAAGCCGGTGTTGCCCTGCCCGGAGTTGAAGAAGCCCGTGCCGGAGTTCCCTGAGTTTCCGATGCCGAAGTTGCCGTTGCCGGAATTGAAGAAGCCGACGTTACCGTTACCGGAGTTGAATAAACCGAAATTTCCGGCGCCGGAGTTCAGCCCGCCGATGCCAATCTGGTTGTTGCCGGTGAGCCCGATCCCGACATTGCCGTTTCCGGTGTTGGCGAAACCGATGTTACCCAGGCCGATATTGCCAAGCCCGGTGTTCACGCTGCCGACATTGCTGAAGCCCCTGTTACCGGAACCGGAGTTGCCAGCGCCGATGTTGGTCCCGCCCCAGTTGGCCCAGCCGAGGTTCGAGTTGCCGAAGTTGCCGCCGCCGATGTTGCCTAAGCCGTTGTTGCCGTTACCGACGTTGCCGGAGCCGATATTGCCGATGCCCAGGTTCACGGCCATTGCGTCAGCCGCCGCGGGCGCTGTGCCGCCAAGCGCCGCAGCCACCTCAGACGGCACACCGGCCAGCTGGGTCAATGGCGCAGCGAACGGACTCAGAGCGGAGGCTATCGCCGAAGCTCCGGCATGGTAGGCGGTCATGGCCGAGACATCCAGAGCCCACATCTCTTCGTACGCGGCTTCCGTCGCGGCGATCGCAGGAGCGTTCTGCCCGAACAGGTTTGACAACACCAGCGACACGAAGCCGGAACGGTTCGCCGCCACCAGCGCCGGTTGGACGACGGCGGAGTGCACCGCTTCGAACTCGGCCACCATCGCGGCAGCCTGAGCGGAAGCGAGTTGGGCTTGAGCCGACGTTCCCGATAGCCACCCGGCGAATGGCGCTGCGGCGGTCGCCATCGCCGTCGCGGACGGGCCCTGCCATGCGCCACCGACCAGCCCGGTTGTGATCGAACTGAAGGAGTCCGCGGCCGAGCTCAATTCTTCCGCGAGGTTTGCCCAGGCTGCAGCGGCCGCCGACATCGGCTGCGATCCCGCGCCGGCGAGTATCAAAGCCGAGTTGATCTCCGGTGGCAACACAGAAAAATTCACAGCCCGAACCTCTTTCAACGTCGCGCGGCAGTCACAGTGACCGATTGCAACGTGGCTTTCTCATTCACGGGTCGCGATCCTGCGAAGAATGGCCGCGGTGCCATCATCACTGCCTTAATTTTGGGTAGCGCTCTTTCGCCGGCTTCCGCATCTCGTCCGCCCTCTCGCGTGCGAATCTGAATGCGGAAATCGACCTATCGCCAGTCCGCGATGCTAGCCGCGCACAAAGCCGCACCCGCAGACAATCTCGCAAAGCGAACAGACGCTGTCCCCGGCGAGACGTCCGCGTCGCGGACGTGACGACAGGCTCTCAACCTGCGGTGAGCGGGCGCAGATGTACTCCACGAGACACCCGCGTCACACTCAGGACAGGAAGGTCTCGACTTGCGTCCAGCGCCGGGAAAGGCTGTATCGGGCCACCGGGCCGTGGTTAACATTCCGACGTGCACCGCCCGAACGCGCCGGCCGCCCAGAAAGGATCCCGCAATGAAATTCCACCATTGTCGGAGGATATTCAAGGCTGGCGCACTGGCCAGGGTGCTGGCCCTCATAATCGCAGCTGCCTCGATTGATTTGCTGCACGAATCTGATGGCTTCTTAGGACGCAATAATCACTATCGCTGACATTAATTCATAATTCGTTTTCGTTGCCGGAAGCGTCTACTCGCCGCACTCCGGAGATGAAATTGCTGTTCGTCGTCTCCTATCAGAAGAAGGACATTGTGTTGACTTCGCCGCATTACTCCATGCTGCCGCCTGAGGTCAATTCCACGCGGGTGTTCACCGGTACCGGACCGGCGCCGATACTGGCCGCAGCGGCAGCATGGGACGTTCTGGGCGACGAATTGCACACTGCCGCTGCTTCATTCGGGTCTCTGACGTCGAACCTGGCGGGCGGGACCTGGCACGGTCCCGCTTCGACGGCGATGACCAGAGCGGCGGCGCCCTACCTCGACTGGCTGAGTGCCTCAGCCGCGCAAGCTCAGGGTGTGGCCAGCCTGGCGCGGGCGGCCGCGGCAGAGTTTGATGCGGCGCTGGCCGCCTCGGTGCACCCGGCGGCGGTGGCGGTCAATCGCGCACAAGTGTTCGCGCTGGTCTCGAGCAACATCTTCGGGCAGAACACCCCGGCGATCGCCGCCATCGAGTCCATATATGAGGAAATGTGGGCCCAAGACGTTTCGGCGATGGCTTGCTACCACACGGGATCGTCCGCCCTGGTCGCCGAGTTGATGCCCTGGCAGGAGCAACTGCAGAGCACGCTGGGGTCCGCACGTGCTGCGTGGAGCCTTCCGGTTCCGAGCCCCCTGACCCCACTCGGTGCCGTCGCCGGCGCCGTCGAAGACACTGTCCACGCGAATACGGCCGTGGCACAGACCGTTGGGTTGGTCATGGGCGGCAGCGGCGCCCCGATACCACCGCCCAAGTATGTGCAGCTCGCCAACGACCTCTATATCAGTCGCAGCATTCCCGGGGTGCTCGCGCAGCCGCTCTTCACCCCACAGGGGCTTTACCCGGTGATCGCAGTCAAGAACCTGACTTTCGACATGTCGGTGGCGCAGGGCATGACCATCCTGGAAAGCGCCATCCGAGGCCAGATCGCTGCTGGCAACAACGTCGCCGTTTTCGGCTTTTCCCAGAGCGCCACGATCTCGGGTTTGACGATGGCCAACCTCGCAGCGTCAATTAACCCGCCTACGCCAGACCAGCTGTCGTTCATCCTGACCGGCAACCCCAATAACCCCAATGGCGGGGTCGCAACGCGGTTTCCGGGAATCTCCTTTCCCAGTCTCGGCGTCACGCCCAGCGGTCCCACTCCGGACAACCTGTACCCGACGAAGGTTTACACGATCGAGTACGACGGCGTCGCGGACTTCCCGCGGTATCCGATCAACGCCCTTTCCACCCTCAACGCTCTCGCCGGCATCTACTACGTGCACAGCGACTACCTCACACTTACACCGGCACAACTTGATTCGGCCATCCAGCTCACGAACACGGTGGGTCCGACGATGACCGAGTACTACATTATTCCGACCGCGAACCTTCCGCTATTGGAGCCGCTGCGCGCGATGCCCATTTTGGGAAACCCGCTGGCCGACCTGGTTCAACCGAACCTGAAAGTGATCGTCAACCTCGGGTATGGGGACCCCGGTCACGGGTACTCGACCTCACCACCCAACGTTGCCACCCCGTTCGGCCTCTTCCCCGAAGTCAGTCCGCTCGCCGTCGTCGACGCACTGACGGCCGGCACCCAACAGGGAATCGCCGACTTCGGTCACGGCATGGCTCACATTAGTCTGCCCCAGCCGACGGAGCTACCCAGCCAGACGATGAATCGGATTGCGCTGCTTGACTTCTCAGGAGTCCGTCCGGGCACGCCGGTGGTGTCGCTCAACAACCTCATCGACGGCGCGCAAGCCGCCAACACCAACCTCATAGACACGGTCTCGAAGGTGGCCGCAACAAGTTACGCGGTTTTCCTGCCCACCGCCGACTTCGCCAACGCGGTCGTCACCAGCGGGTTGTCCTACAACGTCAACCTCTATCTGGAAGGGATTCAGCAAGCGATCAACGGGGACCCCATGGGATTCGTCAACGCGATCGGATATCCGCTCGCGGCCGACGTTGCGCTGATTGCGGGAGTGGGACTGCTCCAGACACTCGTACTCGTGGTCGCAGGGCAAACGATTGCCAATGACATCTCAACTCTGATCTTTGCATCCAACTGATTAGCACGCGCTGAAAGGCGCCCTCGAGAAAGAAGCACATGGCTATGGATCAAGACCGCCTCTTGCGAGCCGCCGCGGCGTTTCTGGGCCGGCGGCCAAACGCAACTCAGGATGAGATCGCCGCTGCTATCGGCATCAGTCGCGCGACCCTGCACCGCTACTTCGCAGGTCGTGCCGCATTGATCGAAGCACTTGAACAACTGGCGCTGTCGCAGGTGCGCACGGCCCTGAACACCGCCCGATGGCGGGAAGGGCCGGCCGCGCAGGCACTGCAGCGGTTGGTGGCCGCGTGCGAACCGGTCTCCGGATATCTCACCCTCCTCTATACCCACAGCCAGGAGTTCGACATCGAGGAGTTGAAGCAGGGCTGGGCGGAAATCGACGCCGAAATACGGGAGTTGTTTCTGCGCGGCCAACGAGACGGTGAGTTTCGGCCCGACTTGACGGCGACCTGGTTGACCGAAGCGTTCTACAACCTGGTTGCCGGAGCCGGATGGTCCATCAGGTCCGGGCGAGCCGCCCCGCGCGACTTCACCGCAATGATCACCGAACTCCTGCTGCGCGGGGTGTGTGCTCATGGTGCGCCTGCGCCGGCCGCTTCCAGCTACACCGCGGCGCGTCGACATTCGTTACAACGTCGAGCGATAACCGCACATGGATTCACCCTCGAGTCGCCTAGCGTGGGCCAATAGATCTGGGGTTGAGCGAACGCATGGCGCCATGGTTGTCACCCCCTCGATCTGGTGAACCGCCATGGCGTCGGTCAGCCGAAGGTCATCCGCAAAGTGCGCCAAGACTTCGTTAGCTGGACATCCCAATAGACAAGTTCGGCGTACCGTCGCCACGGGCAAATGGTAGACAAAAGCGGGGCGGACCCGGGTTCACCCGTCAGTCGGTGTTTGCGGGTCCTTCTCTATCCAGACCCAACGGAACGCGCGAGACGTGCGGCTCAAACGAAGCGATTAGCGCCCACCAACAATATCCGTGTGAATTATTTAAGAATGAGTAGCAAGAGCAATTGAGAGAGCTACCGTGTGGACGCATACTCCGCCAGTACGAAGGACCGAGCCCATCGAAAACCGCCCGCATCGGCAACTCAGAACCCACAACCACGCATCACCTGGATTCTTATGTCTCTCGTGAACGACCAGCGCTCTGCGCCGCCAGAGCATGAGCGCCTGCTACGGGCCGCTGCGGCGTTCTTAGGCCGACGGCCAGAGGCAACACAGGACGAAATCGCTGCTGCGATCGGAATAAGCCGGGCTACTCTTCATCGGTACTTCTCCGGGCGTGCCGCGCTGGTGGAAGCGCTTCAGAAACTCGCGCTGACCCAGGTGCGTGATGCGCTCAACAAGGCATGCCCCCAGCACGGAACGGCCACTCAGGCGCTGCAGCGCCTGGTAGCGGCGTGCGAACCGATATCTGGTTATCTCACCCTCCTCTACACCCACAATGAGGAGGTCGAGAACGAGGAGTTGAAGCAGGGCTGGACGGAAATCGACGCCGAGATCAGGGGGCTGTTCCTCCGTGGTCAGCGCGACGGTGAATTCCGGCCTGACCTGACGTCGACGTGGCTGACCGAAGCGTTCTACAACCTGATTGCCGGAGCCGGTTGGTCCATCCGGACCGGAAGAGCCGCACCCCGTGACTTCAACACCATGATCACGGACCTTTTGCTGGACGGGGCCTGCCGGTGCTGACGCTGTCGACACGACTGGGGAGGTGCTCGGCAGCGCGGGGCCGCGAATGATCTGACCCCACCGCGTCATGACCCCACCCAACGGGCGTAATTGTCCGTGCAATGAGCGAGAACGGGCAACGATGTCTCGATGAAGCGTGAGCACCTGTTGCGTGCGGCGGCGGATTTCGTCAGTCGGCGGCCCGCTGCCACTCAGGATGAGATCGCGGCTGCCGTAGGTGTGAGCCGCGCGACGTTGCATCGTCATTTCGCGGGCCGGGAGGCCTTGCTCGAGGCGTTGGATCAGTTGGCGATTGCCGAACTGCGTGACGCGTTGGAAACGTCAGGCTGGCAGGACATTTCACCCGTGGACGGGTTGCGGCAATTGGTCGCTGCCTGCGAACCGGTAGCCAGTTACGTCGCCATGCTCCACACCCGAAACACGGCATCAGAACAACTACAGTCCAGCTTCGGCTGGCATGAGATCACCACTGAGATCGAGGAATTCTTCCTGCGCGGCCAGCACGCCGGTGTGTTCCGTCCCGATGTGACCGCGGCCTGGCTCACCGAGGCCTTCTACAGTCTGGTCTGCGGTGCGGGCTGGTCCATCCAGCTCGGACGGGCCGCCAGCCGCGACTTCACCAGCATGATCACCGAGTTGCTGATGCACGGAGTCAGGACTGCGACCCGGGGCAATCTTCCGACGCCGCTGGCGGGCTTTGTCGGGCGGGAGGCCGAACTGTCCGAACTGGCAGAGCTGATCGCGACCTCGCGTCTGGTCACGCTGACCGGAATCGGCGGCATCGGCAAATCAACGCTGGCTCTGCAGGCCGCGCGGCAACACGTCGCCGACTTCCGCGGCGGCGTGTGGCTGATCGAACTCGGCGAACTCAAAGACGACGAGTTGCTGGCCGCGGTCGCCGCGGCAGCACTGGGCATTCGCGATCTGAGCACCCGCCCCCTGATCGAGGTGATGGTCGAAGCACTCGCCGACCGCGAGGCCCTGCTGGTGCTCGACAACTGCGAGCACGTTCTCGACGCCGCCGCCCAGTTCGCCCAGACGCTGCTGTCCGGCTGCCCCAGGCTGCGGATTCTGGCGACGAGCCGGGAATTTCTCGACCTCGACGCCGAAGCGGTGCTGCCGGTCCCGCCCCTTCCCGTTCCCGACACCGATCATTTGCCCAGCTACCACGAGCTGGCCCGCTGCGACGCGGTGGCGTTGTTCCTCAAACACGCCCGCGCCAGCCAGCGCAGTTTCCAGCTCACTGAGCGCAATGCGCCGGCGGTGGCACGAATCTGCACTCAGCTCGACGGGCTGCCGTTGGCCATCGAACTGGCCGCCCCGCTGCTGCGGACGATGGCCGTCGAACAGATCGCCGCACGAATCTCCAACCGGTTCAAGCTGCTCTCCCACAGCAAGCGCGGGGCACCCAGCCGCCAGCAGACCCTGAACTGGTGCATCACCTGGAGCTACCAGCGCTGCACCGAAAGCGAACGCAAGCTGTGGGCGGGGTTGTCGGTGTTCGCCGGCAGCTTCGAACCCCAAGCGGTCCAACACATCTGCGCCCCAGACATACCCGAGGAGAAACTGCTCGAGACGCTGTGCGCCTTGGAGGACAAATCCATCCTCATCCGCACCTCAGCCGACGACGTGGTGTGTTTCCGCCAGTTGGCGACCCTGCGCGAATACGGCCACCACCAACTCAGCGCACACGAGCAAGCCGAGCTGCGCCAGCGGCATCTCGACTGGTACCGCCAACTGGCCGGGCAAGCCGGCCTCGAATGGTATGGCGAACACCAACTCGACTGGCTTCGGCGCCTCCGGCGCGAAATGCCCAACCTCCGCGAGGCGATGCGGTTCGCTCAGGCCGCCGCGCCGTCGACTGCCCTGCAGATGGCCACCAACCTACGTGGCCTCTGGACCGCTGTCGGCATGCTGCAGCAAGGTCGCCGGGCGATTGAGCAGGCTCTGGAAGCCCTTCCTGCGAAGCCCTGCGCGCAGCGACTACACGCGGTAAATGCCGTCGCGGAACTGGCCGTCTTAGGCGTGGACATGCCTACCTTGACCGCACGGCAGGCCGAGGCGCGGGATTTGCTCGCCACTGTGACCGACCACAATGCTCTTGCACACTTCAAGGCCAATGAAGCTGCCCTCGGATTGCTCACGGCGCAGCTGGACCACGCGCAGCGATTCGCTCAGGAGTCACTGGATATCGCCGATGACCCTTCCGTACAGATCTACGCCTTGCTGGTGATGATCGGGGCATCTGCGGCCGCCAATGACGCGCACATCGCGGTCGCACACGCCGAGCACGGCCTTGCGCTGTCCGAAGCACGCGGGCACGACATCGTCCTGCGGACCTACCTGCTGGCAGCACTTTCACTCAGCCGCCTCGCGCTGGGCCAACTCGACCGGGCGGAGCAAGACGTCCGTGAAGGTCTGCACCTGTCCCAGATGATCAGCGACACCGTAACCTGCGCCACCTTCCTCGAAACGGCGTCCTGGATAGCCGCGGCCAGGCAGGACCCGCGACGCGCCGCGGTACTGATGGCCGCTGCGGGCGCCATCAGCCGCGCCGCCGGCGCCGGCAGCGCCGTCTCAGCGCGCGTCGGGCCATTCCACGAATCGTGCGAACGCCAAGTCCGCGAGCAACTTTCGAAGGCTGACTACCGAAACGCTTCCAACGAAGGCAGATCACTGTCCCTCGACGAGGCCGCCGCTATCGTTCTGGAAGAGGGCATCTGATTGAGCGCTTTAGAGTGTCGCGCGCGCCCGAGCCAAGATCTGCCGAAAGACGCTGCGATCGAGACCAATGCTCAGCCGAGTCGTGTGTCACGCCGGAATCGCCCGGCGGGCCGCGCTACGTCGAGCGTTATCGGTTGCCATCAAGAACGTTCGACTTACACAGCGCGCGATTGGTGGCAACGTGTGACTCGTGACTGCGTTCAAACGACCGGTCGTCGTCGCCACGGCGAGCGACAAAGCGAGTCAGGGATGGCTCGATGAATCGTGAGCACCTGTTGCGTGCGGCGGATTTCGTCAGTCGGCGGCCTACCGCCACTCAGGATGAGATCGCGGCTGCGGTAGGGGTTAGTCGCGCGACGTTGCATCGTCATTTCGCGGGCCGGGAGGCCTTGCTCGAGGCGTTGGATCAGTTGGCGATTGCTGAACTGCGTGACGCGTTGGAAACGTCAGGTTGGCAGAACACGTCACCCGTGGACGGGTTGCGGCGATTGGTCGAGGCCTGCGAACCGGTAGCGGGCTACGTGGCTTTGCTGCACGCGCGTAATGAGTCGGCCGAAGGCCGGCAGTCCAGGGCCGGCTGGCACGAGATCAACACCGAGATCGAGGGATTCTTCCTGCGCGGCCAGCACGCCGGTGTGTTCCGTCCCGATGTGACCGCGGCCTGGCTCACCGAGGCCTTCTACAGTCTGGTCTGCGGTGCGGGCTGGTCCATCCAGCTCGGACGGGCCGCCAGCCGCGACTTCACCAGCATGATCACCGAGTTGCTGATGCACGGAGTCAGGACTGCGACCCGGGGCAATCTTCCGACGCCGCTGGCGGGCTTTGTCGGGCGGGAGGCCGAACTGTCCGAACTGGCAGAGCTGATCGCGACCTCGCGTCTGGTCACGCTGACCGGAATCGGCGGCATCGGCAAATCAACGCTGGCTCTGCAGGCCGCGCGGCAACACGTCGCCGACTTCCGCGGCGGCGTGTGGCTGATCGAACTCGGCGAACTCAAAGACGACGAGTTGCTGGCCGCGGTCGCCGCGGCAGCACTGGGCATTCGCGATCTGAGCACCCGCCCCCTGATCGAGGTGATGGTCGAAGCACTCGCCGACCGCGAGGCCCTGCTGGTGCTCGACAACTGCGAGCACGTTCTCGACGCCGCCGCCCAGTTCGCCCAGACGCTGCTGTCCGGCTGCCCCAGGCTGCGGATTCTGGCGACGAGCCGGGAATTTCTCGACCTCGACGCCGAAGCGGTGCTGCCGGTCCCGCCCCTTCCCGTTCCCGACACCGATCATTTGCCCAGCTACCACGAGCTGGCCCGCTGCGACGCGGTGGCGTTGTTCCTCAAACACGCCCGCGCCAGCCAGCGCAGTTTCCAGCTCACTGAGCGCAATGCGCCGGCGGTGGCACGAATCTGCACTCAGCTCGACGGGCTGCCGTTGGCCATCGAACTGGCCGCCCCGCTGCTGCGGACGATGGCCGTCGAACAGATCGCCGCACGAATCTCCAACCGGTTCAAGCTGCTCTCCCACAGCAAGCGCGGGGCACCCAGCCGCCAGCAGACCCTGAACTGGTGCATCACCTGGAGCTACCAGCGCTGCACCGAAAGCGAACGCAAGCTGTGGGCGGGGTTGTCGGTGTTCGCCGGCAGCTTCGAACCCCAAGCGGTCCAACACATCTGCGCCCCAGACATACCCGAGGAGAAACTGCTCGAGACGCTGTGCGCCTTGGAGGACAAATCCATCCTCATCCGCACCTCAGCCGACGACGTGGTGCGGTTTCGCCAGTTGGCGACCCTGCGCGAATACGGCCACTACCAACTCAGCGCACACGAGCGAGCCGAGCTGCGTCAGCGGCATCTCGACTGGTACCGCCAACTGGCCGAGCAAGCCGGCCTGGAATGGCACAGCGAACACCAACTCGACTGGCTTCACCGCCTCCATTGGGAAACACCCGACCTACGCGAAGCGATGCGATTCGCGCAGGACGCGGCACCCTCCGCCGCTCTCGAAATGGCCATCAACTTGCGCAACGCATGGGCGGGAATGGGCAAGCTTCAACAGGGGCGCCAGAGGATCGAACAGTTTCTCGGCGCGGTCTCCGCGGAACCCTCCGCTCAGCGACTGCGCGCAGTCACCGCCGTAGCAGAATTGGCGTTTCTCCAAGCCGACATCCCCACGCTTACCGCGCGCCAAGCCGAGGCCCGCCACATGCTCGACAGGGTGGGCGACGATGACACCATCGCACACTTCAAAGCCAACGATGCAGCGCTGGCTCTGTTGTGCGGCCAACTAGAGCGAGCACAGAGCTTGGCCCAGGAGCCATTCGCCACTGCTGGGGAGTTCCGGACGCAGATCTACGCCCTGCTGGTGATGATCTGGGCGGCTGCCGCCGCCGGCGACGCGCCTACCGCGGTCGCGCACGCCGAGCATGGCCTCAAGCTCTCGGAAGCCCGCGGCCACGACATCGTCCTCCGTGGCTACCTACTGGCGGCCCTCGCGCTCGGCCGCATGGTGCTGGGCAACCTCGACGGCGCCGAGCAGGCAATTCGCGAATGCATTCCATTATCCCGGGGCATCAATGACACGAACCATTGCTCCACGTTGCTCGAGACGGCGGCCTGGATCGCCACGGCGAGACAGGAGCCTCGGCGCGCCGCGGTGCTGATGGCCGCCGCGGCCGCAATCAGTCGCGCCTCCGGCGCCGACGTGATTTCGGCGAACGTCGGAGGGTTTCATGACTCGTGTGAACGCCAAGTCCGCGAACAACTTTCGCCCGCTGATTACCGAAGCGCCAGCAACCAAGGCAGATTCCTATCCCTCGATGAGGCCGTTGCCCTGGTCCTCGACGAATCTATTTGACAGCGTGATGGCCGACCATTCCGACTGGGCCGGAAAGTTGTTGGGGCAGACTTTGACTGCAAGACACCGGACCGATACCACCCGCCAACGTTGACGAGCCGAGTAGCACCAGCCCCGCCGCCCGCATGACAAGGATCCGGGTTTTGTGTTGCATTGCCATTGAATCCACTCCTTTTTATGTTTGATTCGCGTCTGATTCGCACGATTAAGCGGCAAGTTTCCTTTATTACGCACTGCGCCAAGGCACAGATATCAGCACCGAACCAGTGAAACCCCTTTCCCGGCAACGACAATTTCGAATCGATCACTCGATGTTAACCCGGTCACACCCGGTCGGGAATGACTTAGAATGAGCTCGCAACGATTCTGCCTTTGGCAGAACTCTGTCGTCACGGATACGACACAGGCGTTTCAGCTCAGGCAAATCTGTATCGAGCACCACGAGGGCATTCGACTGTGTTAACCGATTGCCTTCCCGTGTATTGCGCACACCGATTGAGGAAGCTCGGGCGACGCGCAGTAGCACCTCGCCGGTGACGTCTCCGAGACCCTAACCAGGCAGGCAGGCGACGTCGGCCGTGGCGATGTCGTATGAGCGCCGCACTGACGCCCTCCATTTTTTGCGCGAGACAAAACTATCTTAATGAGGATTTGTACGTCACAAATGGTTTGCTACGGCACAAAATCTGACTAAAGTAACTCAACGGCTGCGGTAATTGCTCAATATTGCGCCTGAATTTCCTCTTCACGTCCCGATGATCGGATCGTAGGATTGGCCGATGCCCGAGCCGAACCCTTCAGGTGATGAAGCCAAACCCGGAGGATATTTCGATCGCGCCAGCGATATCGTCGTCCGCTACCCAGTACTGATTATCGTCCTTTGGGTGACGGCAACGGGCGTGCTGATAGGTACCCTGCCTTCACTGCATTCGCAGGCCGCCAAAAGGCAACACGCCCCGCTACCCGATACGGCTCCGTCAGCGGTAATCAGCAGACAGATAGGACGGACTTTCCACGAAATAGAGGGCGGTTCCCTCCTGTTCGTAGTGTTGACTGACGAACAGGGACTCAGCCGCAGTGACGAAAGCGTCTACCGCAATTTGGTAGCGAATCTGCGTCAAGACACTCAGGACAGAATCCTGGTGCAGGACTTCCTCAGCGCGCCGGGCCTGCGTGAAGTCTTTGAAAGCAAAGACAAAAAGGCATGGAATTTACCGGTGAATTTTCCCGGCGAGGGACCGGCCATGGAGACACAACAGGCCTACCGACGCGTCGCGGACATCGTAAGAAAGTCGGTCGCGGGAACCACCCTCACCGCTAGCCTGAGCGGACCCGTCGCCACGATTGCCGACTTCCAACGGCTCGGCGAAGAGGACTCCCGCATCATCGAAATAGGCACCGCGATCAGCGTGCTCGCCATCCTTTTCGTCGTGTACCGCAACGTGGTCACGATGCTGCTACCGATCGTCACGATCGGCGTGTCCGTTCTGTTCGCGCAGGGAACGTTGTCGGCACTCGCGGAGTATGGCTTGGCGCTGAACATGCAAGTAATTGCGTTCATCAGTGCCGTGATGATCGGCGCAGGCACCGACTACGCCGTCTTTCTCATCAGTCGTTACCACGACTACGTGCGAGAGGGCATCGACTCTGACCAGGCGGTGAAGCGGGCACTCCTGTCCATCGGGAAGGTCATCGTCGCATCAGCGGCTACCGTCGCGATCACCTTTCTGGCGATGGTGTTCACCCAACTGAGGGTGTTCTCAGCGGTGGGTCCGGCAACCGCGATTTCGATCGCCGCGTCACTCCTGGCGGCCGTGACCCTCTTGCCGGCAATCCTTGTGGTGACGGGCCGGCGGGGCTGGATCAACCCTCGACGCGACCTGACACGTCGGTTCTGGCGCCGGTCGGGCAGCATGATCGCGCGGCGGCCCGGGGCGTATCTCGCCGGCAGTCTCGTGGTGCTGACCGCACTCGCCGGGACTGCGAGCCTTATCCGCCTGAGCTTCGATGACCTCAGGTTTCTGCCGGCCCAAGTGGGCAGCGTGGCTGGATACGAGCAGATCAACCGGCATTTTCCGATGAATGCGATGACGCCGGCCGTTCTCCTGGTCCAATCGCTGCGCGACCTGCGTACTCCCGCGGCGCTGGCGGACCTCGAAGCAATGGCCAACAGAATCAGCGAACTGCCCGACGTCGCCATGGTTCGTGGGCTGACGCGACCCTACGGCGAACCCGTCGAGCAAATGACGGCGTCATTTCAAAGCGGCGAAGTCGGCGGCAAGCTAAATCAGGTTTCGACGGCCATCGGAGATCGCGCCGCCGAGCTTGACACCCTGGCCGGAAGTAGCCACAAGATGGCCGGCGCGCTAGCGCATGTTCGTGAACAGGTGGCGGGCGCGATGTCTGGTGCCGACAAGCTGCTGACCGCCCTCGAGGCGATGCAAGCTGCGCTTAGCGCGAACAACACGGTCCAACAGATTGGCAACGCGGCCCAGGTTCTTGACCGCATGACGGCGCTCACCGGCAACCTGGCTGCGGCCACGGCGGGCGTCCAACAAATTGCGAGATGGGCAGACCCGCTGGTGACTGCCCTCTCATCGAGCCCGGCGTGCGGCGCCGACCCTGGCTGTGTCCGTTCGCGCGGCGAGCTGGCCACGATTGTCGACGCCGACCACGATGGCACTCTCGGGTCGATCGCCGCGCTGGCCGCGAGTTTTCAAGAGAATCAGGATCCGAAGACCGTCAGCTTGACGTTAAGCAAACTCCAACAGCAACTGAACCAGGCTGTCACCCTGCTGAAAGCGGTCGACGGCCTGCGAGCCCGGATGGGGCAAATGACGCAGGGCGCAGCCGCGCTGGCTGACGGCAGCGCAGCGGTGGCCGCCGGAGTGCAGCAATTGGTGGACAGAACCAAGCAGCTCGGTACGGGACTGAAAGATGCGTCCACATTTCTGCTGGACATCAAGCACGACGCGCAACGCCGGTCGATGACTGGCTTCTACATCCCGCCTCAGTTCATGGCCCGGGACGACTACCAAACCGGCGCAAAGTTTTTCCTCTCAAGCGACGGCCACTCTGCCCGATACTTTGTCCACAGCGCGCTCAATCCCTTTTCCGCGCAGGCGATGGACCAGATTGCAGCCGTGGTCACTGCCGCTCACTCAACCCAGCCGAACTCCGAGCTCTCGGACGCATCAGTCGCACTAACCGGCATCACGGCCGGTTTGAAAGACACGCATGATTACTACGTAAGCGACATGAACTTCATCTTCATCGCGACCGTCATCATTGTGTTTTTGATATTGGTGGCCCTGTTGAGAGCAATAGTCGCGCCGCTGTACCTAATCGCGTCGGTTCTTATTTCTTACCTATCGGCGCTGGGACTCAGTGTCATTGTCTTCCAATTGGTAATGGGGCAAGAGTTACATTGGAGCCTGCCGGGATTATCTTTTGTCTGCCTGGTTGCGGTTGGCGCTGACTACAACATGCTGTTGATATCACGGATCCGTGAAGAAGCCACGCACAGCGTGCGGGTTGGAGTGATCCGAACCGTCGGCGCGACCGGTGGGGTGATCACATCGGCCGGGATGATATTCGCGGTGTCGATGTTAGGGCTGACGGCAGCCAGTATCGGCACGATGATTCAGGCAGGTTTCACGATCGGTATCGGAATTCTGCTCGACACATTCCTGGTCCGCACGGCCACGGTACCGGCGTTGGTCGCGATAATTGGCCGGGCCAGCTGGTGGCCCCATTTCGCCGAACGTCAACACAACCAGTCCGCCAGGGTACCGATGAGAATTCAGAGTCGTTTCTCCCGCACGTTCGGAATGTATTTTCGAGGGGGTGATGGCCCTAAGGGCGCGCGCTGCCTAACGGCAAGCCCCACGCCGGCCGCCGGCTCACCCAAATCCGACAGGGCTTTCCTCGATAATCTCTCGTTCGAGTGCCGCTCTGGAATCCATGCACTCCCGTTGTTCGGATTCATCGATCGCCCTTCGTCAGCCCGGCGCTGGCCAGGTTCCGCGCGACTGGCGAAGGCGAACACCGGCATGCGTGAAGAGAGCGACCGCGATTTTCTGCAGCATGCGCTACCACTCTTTGATCTGACGGCTCTCATGTCCACCAACAGAAGCGCGGGCGGTATTCAGCAGTCGATGGCCGCCCAAGTGTCAGCGCACAACACCACTAGATAAGGAGTCCAATCATTAAGGTATTCGTCATAGGTGGCGACGGCTTCTGCGGATGGCCGTGCGCCTTGAATTTAGCTGACGCCGGTCACGAGGTGATCATCGTAGACAGCCTGGTGCGCCGCAAAACAGACATCGATCTGGGCGTCAAGTCTCTTTCGCCGATCGCGAATATCTTCGAGCGCCTGCAGGCATGGGAACAGACCGGAGGCAATCAGATCGGTTTTGTGCAACTCGACATCGCATCGGAATACGAGCGGCTCCGCGATCTACTCGCCACCGAACGACCCGATTCAGTGGTGCACTGCGCCGAGCAACGCGCGGCGCCATACTCGATGAAAAACGCTTCCACCAAGCGCTACACGGTCCATAACAACATCAACGGCACGCACAACCTGCTCTGCGCCATCGTCGAAACGGGGCTGGATATTCATGTAGTGCACTTCGGCACCATGGGCGTGTACGGTTACGGCGGTTTGCAGAACGGCTCGATCCCTGAGGGATATCTGGACGTCGAGATACCCGATGGCGTTACGGGTTCATCCCGGAGACAAATTCTGTATCCCGCCGACCCGGGCAGCGTCTACCACATGACAAAGTCCCTGGATCAACTGCTGTTCTACTTCTACAACAAGAACGATCGAGTTCGCGTCACAGACCTACATCAGGGAATTGTCTGGGGCACGAACACAGTACAAACCAAGCGTCATCCGAAACTAATCAATCGTTTCGACTACGACGGCGACTATGGAACAGTGCTCAACCGCTTCCTGATGCAATCAGCGATCGGATATCCGCTCACGGTGCATGGTACGGGCGGGCAGACCCGTGCCTTTATCCACATAACTGACTCCGTTCGCTGCGTACAACTCGCGCTGGAGAATCCGCCGGGCAGTCAGGAAAAAGTCAACATCTTCAACCAGATGACGGAAGTCCACAGAATCAGGGATCTGGCGAAGAAGGTGGCTGCCCTGACCGGCGCTGAGATCGCCTACCTGCCGAATCCACGCAATGAAGCGGCAGAGAACGACTTGCAGGTGAAGAACGAGCACTTGATCGACCTTGGACTGCGGCCTACCACCCTGAGCGAAGGGTTGATGACCGAACTCGTAGACGTCGCAAAGCGCTTCGCTTACCGGTGCGATCCTGCTCGGGTGCCATGTACGAGCGCATGGCTGGACAAGGCACGTGCCGGCGAGGAAGAGATCAGCAGCGCATCGATGATCCCGTTGGGCGCTCTCACGGCTGAGTTATGAAATAGCACCCGTCTCTGCACGGATTTCGACGTGGCGGCGCAAGCCGCTCCACCATTCCCCGGACGCGAGGTACCTGACCTGAGTTAGGTCATTTTTAGTACCCTGTTGGCGATTCCCAGCTGGGTCAGGATTTCGGCTTGGGCTTCTGGGATTT
>NZ_LKTM01000009.1 GCF_001417955.2 Mycobacterium gordonae
CGGGGCCTGGTGGCTCATCGATCGCGGCCTTTCGGTGACAGCACGGGCGTATGAGGCGAAACTCGTCACACATTAACCGGCAATAACGCGCAGAGCGATAGATACACGAATTTCTTTAGCTCGTCTTGAGATCCACCACGCACCGGAACCCGATGTGGGTGGTCGCGGTGTCCTGCGACTGCGGCGAACGCGCTGCCGGCCGGTAGCGGTGGCAGTACTCGGGTGCGCACAGGTGCGATCCGCCCTTGAGGGTCTGGCTGACCGTCGGATCGGCGGGACCGGTCGGTGCGCAACAGGCCTTGGGCGGCTGCGCGATTCGGTGGTGGGCACTGAACTCGGTGGTGGTCCACTCCCAGACATTGCCGATCATGTCGACCAGGCCGAAGCCGTTGGCCGGAAACGTCCCCACCGGCGAGGTCCCGATCCAGCCCAGCGCACCGTCGTTGCGATACGGAAATCTGCCCTGCCACGTGTTGGCCATGAGTTGGCCGCCCGGCTTTTCCTCGTCCCCCCACGAGTAGGTGCCCGTGGCCCCGGCCCGGGCGGCGTACTCCCATTCGGCTTCGGTGGGCAGCCGGCGGCCGGCCCACCGGGCATATGCCGCGGCGTCGGGATATGCCACCTGCACGACGGGGTGCTCGGCTCGGTCGGCCGGGTGGTCACTGCCGACGCCGAACGGGCGGCGCCAACTGGCCTCCGGCGCCCAGTCCCACCACTGCCGCCAGTCGCGCAGATCAACCGGACCAGCCGTCGGCCGGAACACCATTGCTCCGGGAACCAGGTCGTCGGGGTTGGCACCGGGATACAGCGCGGGATCGAGCGGCTGCTCCGCAACCGTCACATAGCCTGTGGCGTCCACGAATTCGGCGAACTGCGCGTTGGTCACCGGGTGCCGCTCGATCGCAAAAGGGGCCACGGTCGCGGTATGGATCGGCGCCTCTTCGGGATAGAAGCTCGTAGAACCCATCCGGAAAGACCCGCCGGGAAGTTCGACCAGCTCTGTCAACACCGCTTCAGGGTATGACGACCGCGAAATCCTGTGTCAACGCGGATCTCGCCTCCCTGAACCCGGGAGTGCCGGCGTTCGCCTGCACATGAATGGTCACCAGGTACTGCTTGGTGTTGGTCCAGATGTGGGTGATGCGATCGGCGAAGTCGATTCCGCCGGACGGCCCCTGCAGGGTTCCGGTGAGTTGCTGGCTGCTGTACCCGCAGAACGGGGAGCCGGTGACCGAGAACTTCAGCCGCGGCAATGCCCCGCCGACCGTGGACGTGTGGCGCAGGAACGCGCTTTCGGGTGTCAGGTCGGTCGCCGCAATGGTTACCGTCGCGGTCAGGGTGTCCGGGCCACTGGACGTCAGCGCGGTGTCGCCGGCGCCGGGTGTCGAGGTCCAGCCCCGCGGCACCGTGATGGTGATTCGCGGGGCATCGGGATCGGATACGGCGGCCGGCGTGGGATCGCCGTCACCCACCGGCGCCACGACACACGACAGTGCGTTGGGCGGAATGCGGTCGGGGTGGGTGGGCGCGATGCCGGGCACCGGTTCGGCGGGATCCGAGTGCGGCGCGGGCGCGGCGGATCCTCCGGTGTGCGAGTCGCAACCGGCAAGAACGCCCAGCAGACAGACCAGGCCGACCAGGCGCACCCGCTGCGCGGACACCTCAGTCCCGCGAAAAGGCAAGCGCGAGTTCCTTTTCCACGTCCTCGTAGGGCCGGCCGGAAAGGTCGATGGTGACCTGGGCGACCCTGCCGCCGGTCAGCACGAACGGGGCCTTGTACTTGCTGGAGACGGCGGAGCCGCCGTTGCGGCCCACCGTGATGCCGGCGCCGGCCAGCCCGAATGTCCCGGGGTGGGTGATCACGTCGGGAAGCATTCCGACCGCGTGTTCGTCGAAGTACAGCGTCACGTTCCCGATCGGCGTGTGGCTGTTCGGGACGGTCCCGGTACGTTCGTAGCGAACGCCGAACAGGTGCTTGCCCAACGGGATCGGTCCGTTCGACTGGATCTGCTGCTGGCGTTCACCGAGAAAGTTGTAGACGTATTGCAGGCGCCCGTCCTGGATGAAGAGCACGTGTCCGCCGTGCGCTCCACCCTGCTTGTAGATCACGCCTTCGGCGCCGGTGGTCTCCACCGTCACGTCGGCCAGCACCGTGAAGGAACGGCCCCGAATCTCCGCGGCGGCACCGATGCCGACGTCGGCGCAGTCGGGGTAATAGACGTAGCTGTCGCGCTCGCCCACCAGATAGGGCCGTGAGCGCATCATCGTCTCCATGATGTTCAGGTCCGAAAGCGGCAGCCCGTTGTACTTCTCGGCCTCGGAGTACCACAGCGCCTTGAGCTCTTCGAGCTTGTCCGGGTGCTCGGTGGCCAGGTCGCGGCATTGGCTGCGGTCGGCTTCGATGTGGAACAGTTCCCAGCGGTCGGCGTCGAAGTGCGACCAGCCGGCGGGGGTGGCGGCGTGGACGGTGTTGGCGAACCATCCCTCATGCCAGATCCCCCGGGTGCCCAGCATCGTGTAGAACTGCGTCTTCTTGCCGGTGTCGGCACCCGGATCCTCAAGGGCGGCCTTGAAACTCACTCCGTCCAGCGGCTTCTGCGCGATGCCCTTGACGGTCTCCGGCGGCGTCATACCCAGCAGGTCGTAGACGGTGGGGGTGATGTCGCTGACGTTGACGTAGTTGTCCCGGACCTCACCGTGTGCGGCAATTCCGTTGGGCCAGGAGATGATTGCCGTGTCGGCGATACCACCTTCGTGCGAGGCATAGCGCTTGAACAGCTTGTAGGGCGTGTTGAACGCCATCGCCCACCCGATCGGGTAGTGGTTGTAGGTCTGCGGGCCGCCGAGCTGATCGAAGAGTTTCATGCTCTCCTCGACGGTGTCGATGTAACCGTTGAAGAACTTGCCTTCGTTGACCGAACCGTTCGGTCCGCCTTCGCCGCTGGCCCCGTTGTCGGAGATCACCACGATGATGGTGTTGTCCAGCTGGCCGGACTCTTCCAGGTAGTCCAGGATCCGGCCGATCTGGGCGTCGGTGTAACTCAGAAAGCCGGCGAACACCTCGGCCATCCGGCTGAACAGCTTCTTCTCTTCGTCGTTGAGCGAATCCCAGGGCCTTACCGTGTCCTGCAGCGGCCATGGCTCGCCGTTGGGTCCCTTGACGTCGAGATAGGGGTTGATCGGCGACAGCTCGGTGTCCGTGGGCACGATCCCCATCGCCTTCTGCTTTTCCAGCGCGATCTCGCGGTACTTCTCATAGCCCATGTCGAACACGCCGTCGTACTTGTCGGCCCATTCCTTGAACACATGGTGCGGCGCGTGGCCCGCGCCCGGGCAGACGTAGCTGAACCACGGCTTGTCGGGCGCGATCACCTTGGCGTCGCGGATGAACTGAATTGTCTTGTCGGCAAGGTCTTTCGACAGGTGGTACCCGTCCTCGGGCGTGCCCGGCGGATTCACCGGGTGGTTGTCGTACATCAGGTCGGGGTACCACTGGTCGGTCTCTCCGCCCATGAACCCGTAGAACCGCTCGAAGCCACGCGAGGTCGGCCAGTGCCGCTTGGTGGCGGCCATGCTGGACTCCTCCAGCGGCGTCAGGTGCCACTTGCCCACGCAGTAGGTGTTGTAGCCGCGCTCGCTGAGCACCTCGGAGAGCAACGCGGTATCCGCCGGGATGCGGCCGTTGCAGTTGGGGAAGCCGTCGGTGAACTCCTCAATAGTGGCCATACCGACGGTGGTGGCGTTGCGGCCGGTCAGCAGCGATGCCCGCGTCGGGGAGCACAGCGCCGTGGTGTGGAACTGCGACAGGCGCACGCCGCGCTCGGCGATGCGCGTCATGGCCGGCATCTCGACCAGACCGCCGAAGCAGTCCCAGGTGGCGATGCCGGTGTCGTCCCACACCAGGTACAAGACATTGGGGGCATTCTCCGGGGCGGTCGGCGCCGCGTACGGGCCCCAATCCGGTTCCGAATCGCGAATGTCCAGTTCGATCTTGCCGCCAAACTGCGCCGACCCCGTCATACCCAGCCTCACCGTTGAAATGACCACCCGAACGTCCGAGGACATTACACGCGCCAGGTAGAAAACAGCTGAGATTTCGGGGGGTCCCGGGGCTGGTCAGTGCATCCGGACCCGCAGGCTCCGCAGACCGTTGCGCCGGTTACTGCCGACCCACTCCGGTGGCGCCAACACCTCGATGCGCTCGAAGCGCGGCAGCAGTTCTTCGAAGAACACCCGCAGTTCCAGTCGAGCCAGGGTCGCTCCGAGGCAGTAGTGCACGCCTTGCCCGAAACCCAGATGCGGGTTGGGCTTTCGCGTGATGTCGAACTCGTCGGGGCGGTCGAACACACTGGGGTCACGGTTGGCCGAGGCATCCCAGACGAGCACCTTCTGCCCCTCCTGGATGCGGTGCCCGGCCAGGGTGACATCGCGGGTGGCGGTGCGCCGCTTGGACGGTGAGGGTGTCGTCCATCGCACGAATTCCTCGATCGCGGCCGGCAGCATGCCGGGGTCGCGGCGTAGCTGCCGCCATTGGTCGGGCCGCTCGGCCAGCGCGAGCAGGCTCACGGACGTGACACTGCGGGTGGTGTCACTGCCGGCGCTGAACAGCTGATGGAAGAACAGATAGACCTCTTCGTCCGACATGAACGGCTTGCCGTCGACGGTCGCGTTGGCCACGATCGACAACATGTCGTCGCCAGGTTCGGCCCGCTTGCGCGCGATCAGCTCGCGGCCGTAATCATCCCGCCGAGATTGCGCGTCGGTGCCGTAGATCCATGACACGAACTCTTTGCTGGAGCCGCGGAAGTTCAACCCCGCCTCGATCTCGTCGAACAACCAGTGCCGGTCGACTTCGGGCACGCCCAGCAGGATGCAGATCATCTGGGTGGGCAGTTCGGCGGCCACGTCGACGGCGAAATCGAACGCCTCGCCGGGCTTGATCTGGTCGAACAACCGGCGAGCCCGGTGACGCAGGTCGTCCTCGATGCGGCCGATGATCCGCGGCCCCAGACCCGAGCTGACCAATCGCCGGATGGCGGCGTGCCGCGGGTCATCCATCATGTTGATCAGCCGGCCGGACACCGGGAAGTCTTGCAGCAACGTGCCGCCGTACGGTCGCTTGCCGCCGGTCTCCGACGAGAAGGTCGTCGAATCACGCAGCACGGCAATAGTTTCGGCGTATGTGGCGACCGACCAGAAGCCCTCGCCGTCGGGCGTGTGCTCGGTGGGCTCATGCCAGAACACCGGCGCCTGTAGTCGGTGGGTCTCGAAGATGTGATACGGGAAGCCGTTGTCGAAGTTGGCCGGGTCGGTGAGGTCGAAACCGAGCCGGGCCGGCATTAGGCAGCTGGTCATGATGTCCAATCGGGAATGAGGCGACTGAAGCCGCTGACCCCGACCCACCCGCAAGTGGTCGCAGGTACGGCCGGGGTCAGGATCGACTTCCTCGTGCGTGCTTATTCGCAGGCGTCGGTGGCGCTGTAGATCGGCGCCGAGTAGACGATCTCGCTCTCGTTGAACAGCATCTCGTGGGACATGGTTTCTCCTTATTCGCTGATTGAATTGCGCAATTAGAAACTAACAACGCAGATCCGCCGGCGATGTCCACCGATAAGCCCGAGCAGGGCGGTATTTCGTGTCCCCCGATCGGTGGACGGGTTCGGTGGCGAGCAGACGTAAAAACCCCCGTTTCGCCGATGAAACGGGGGTTTTTACGTCTGCTCGCGGGAGTTACCGAGAGTTACTTGGCCTTCTCGAGGATCTCCACGAGGCGCCAGCGCTTGGTGGCCGACAGGGGCCGCGTCTCCATCAGCGAGACGCGGTCGCCGATACCGGCGATGCTGTTCTCGTCGTGCGCCTTGACCTTCTTGGTCGTCCGAATGATCTTGCCGTACAACGGGTGCCGCACACGGTCTTCGAGCTCGACGACGATGGTCTTCTGCATCTTGTCGCTCACCACGTAGCCGATGCGGGTCTTACGACGACCGCGCGGCTTGGGGTTGGCCGGAGTGTGCTTGGGGCCCTTTTCTTTAGCCGGGGCGTCCGCCTTCTGGGCCGCTTTCGGGGCCGCCTTCTTAGCCTCTGCCATCACGACTCCTTACCGTCGGGCCCGCTGGCCAGACCCAGTTCTCGTTCACGCAGCACCGTGTAGACGCGCGCGATCTCCTGACGCACCACGCGGAGCCGGCGGTTGTTGCTGAGCTGGCCGGTGGCCATCTGGAAGCGCAGATTGAACAGCTCTTCCTTGGACTCGCGAACCCGCTCCTGCAGCTCCTCGTCGGTGAGCTCGCGCAGTTCGCCAGGGGAGATTCCCACTGCCATCAGAACTGCTCCTCTCGGGTAACGATGCGTGCCTTGATCGGCAGCTTGTGGATCGCCCGGGTGAGCGCCGCCCGCGCGATCTGCTCGTTCGGGTAGCTCAGCTCGAACAGCACCCGTCCGGGCTTGACGTTGACCACCCACCACTCCGGCGAACCCTTACCCGAACCCATCCGGGTCTCGGCGGGCTTCTTGGTCAGCGGGCGGTCCGGGAAGATGTTGATCCACACCTTGCCGCCACGCTTGATGTGCCGGTTGATGGCGATACGAGCGGACTCGATCTGCCGGTTGGTGACGTAGGCGTGTTCGAGCGCCTGGATACCGTAGTCACCGAAGTTCACCGCGGTGCCGCCACTGGCGATGCCGCGCTGGCGGGGGTGGTGCTGCTTACGGTGTTTGACCTTGCGGGGAATCAGCATGATTCAGCTCTCCGTGCTCTGCGCTTCTACTGCGGGTGCCGCAGCTTCGGGAGCCGCGGCAGCGCCCTCGTCGCCACCGGCGGCCCGGCCCGCGTCGGTACCGGTCGCCGTGGTTCCCGAGGCACCGCTGCGGCGCGGACGGGTGCCCGACGGCCGCTCGCGGCGGGGACGGTCGGCACCGGCCGGTGCGGCAGCGGCCAATTCGCGCTTGCCACCGACGATGTCGCCCTTGTAAATCCAGACCTTCACACCGATCCGGCCGAAGGTGGTCTTGGCCTCGTAGAGGCCGTAGTCGATGTCCGCCCGCAGGGTGTGCAGCGGCACTCGGCCCTCGCGGTAGAACTCCGAGCGGCTCATCTCAGCCCCGCCGAGGCGGCCCGAGCACTGCACCCGGATGCCCTTGACGTTGGGCTGGCGCATGGCCGACTGGATGGCCTTGCGCATCGCCCGGCGGAACGCGACCCGGTTGCTCAACTGCTCGGCAACGCCCTGGGCCACCAATTGTGCTTGGGACTCCGGGTTTTTCACCTCGAGGATGTTGAGCTGGACCTGCTTCTTGGTCAGCTTCTCCAGGTCGGCGCGGATGCGGTCGGCCTCGGTGCCACGACGGCCGATGACGATGCCCGGGCGTGCGGTGTGGATGTCGACCCGGACCCGGTCACGGGTCCGCTCGATCTCCACGTCGGCGATTCCGGCCCGCTCCAGGCCGGAGGACAGCAGCCGGCGGATCGCGACGTCCTCCTTGACGTACTCGGAGTATTGCTTGTCGGCGTACCAACGTGACTTCCAGTCGGTGGTGATACCCAGCCGGAAGCCGTGCGGATTGATCTTCTGGCCCACTAGTCTGAGCCTCCCTTCGCTTCAGAAGCCTCAGAAGTCGTTGCGGGTGCCTTCTTTGCGGGCGCCTTGGTGGCCGCCTTCTTGGCGGGCGCCTTGGTGGCCGCCTTCTTCGCGGGTGCTTTGGCGGCGGCCTTGCTGCCCTCGGCCCGACGGGTGCGCGACGACTTCGAGGAGCGCTCGTCCTTACTGGGGCGGCTCTCCACGATCACCGTGATGTGGCTGGTGCGCCGGCGGATCCGGAACGCGCGGCCCTGCGCGCGCGGACGGATGCGCTTGGCGGTCGGGCCCTCGTCGGCGTAGACGGTCGCCACCACCAGGGTGGTGGGGTCCAGGCCGTTGTTGTTCTGCGCGTTGGCGGCAGCACTGGCGATCACCTTGGCCACCGGCTCGCTGGCCGCTTGCGGCGCCCAGCGCAGGATGTCGAGTGCGTCGGCCACCGACCGGCCACGCACCAGGTTGATGACGCGGCGCGCTTTCGTGGGCGACACCCGGACGAACCGCGCCTTGGCGGTCGCCGACGGATATTCAGTCGTAGTAGTCATCGCCGCTTACTCTTCCGGTCGTCCTTGATGTGTCCCTTGAAGGTGCGGGTGGGCGCGAACTCCCCCAGCTTGTGACCCACCATCGATTCGGTGACGAACACCGGCACGTGCTTGCGGCCGTCGTGCACCGCGAACGTGTGGCCGATGAAGTCCGGAATGATGGTCGACCGTCGCGACCAGGTCTTGATGACCTGCTTGGTGTTCTTCTCGTTCTGCACGTCGACCTTCTTGAGCAGATGGTCGTCGACGAACGGGCCCTTCTTCAGGCTGCGTGGCATTATCGGCTACTCCCTGTCCTAGCGCCCGTGCTTCTTGCCGGTGCGACGGCGGCGGACGATGAGCTTGTTACTGGCCTTATTCGGATTACGGGTACGGCCCTCGGGCTTGCCCCACGGGCTGACGGGGTGACGACCACCGGAGGTCTTACCCTCACCACCGCCGTGCGGGTGGTCGACCGGGTTCATGACCACACCACGGACGGACGGGCGCTTGCCCTTCCACCGCATACGACCGGCCTTGCCCCAGTTGATGTTTGCCTGCTCGGCGTTGCCCACCTCACCGACCGTCGCGCGGCAGCGGACGTCGACCCGGCGGATCTCGCCGCTGGGCATGCGCAATGAGGCGTAGGTGGCTTCCTTGCCGAGCAACTGGATGCTCGAGCCGGCCGAGCGCGCCAGCTTGGCCCCACCACCGGGCCGCAACTCCACGGCGTGCACCAGGGTGCCGGCCGGGATGTTGCGCAACGGCAGGTTGTTGCCGGGCTTGATGTCGGCGTTGGCACCCGACTCGACGATGTCGCCCTGCGAGAGTCCGTTCGGCGCAATGATGTAGCGCTTCTCCCCGTCCAGGAAATGCAGGAGTGCAATCCGTGCGGTCCGGTTCGGGTCGTACTCGATGTGCGCGACCTTGGCGTTGACGCCGTCCTTGTCGTTGCGACGGAAGTCGATCACCCGGTAGGCGCGCTTGTGGCCACCACCCTGGTGACGGGTGGTGATGCGGCCGTGCGCGTTACGCCCACCCTTGCTGTGCAGCGGGCGCACCAGCGACTTCTCCGGCGTGGTCCGGGTGATCTCGGAGAAATCCGAGACACTCGCGCCGCGACGACCCGGGGTCGTCGGCTTGTACTTGCGAATTGCCATGTCTAATCAGATCTTTCTCTCGCGCTCGGCTAGGCCGGGGCTCCGAACAGGTCAATCTGCTTGCTGCCGGGCGCCAGGGTGACGATGGCGCGCTTGGTGCTCTTGCGCGTCCCGTAACCGGACCGGGTGCGCTTGCGCTTGCCCTGCCGATTCGCGGTGTTCACCGAGGCGACCTTGACGGCGAAGATCTTCTCGATAGCGATCTTGATCTGCGTCTTGTTCGAGTCGGGGTGCACCACGAAGGTGTACACGTTGTTGTCCAGCAGCCCGTAGGACTTCTCGGAGATGACCGGCGCCAGGATGATGTCGCGGGGGTCAGCGATGGTTGCCATCAGGCCGAAACCTCCTCGGAAGCTGAAGATGCCGCGTTGGCGGTGTTGGCTGAGATATAGGCGTTCAAGGCCTCGACACTGAACACCACGTCGTCGGCGCGCAACACGTCGTAGGTGTTGAGCTGGTCCGGCGGCAGGATGTGCACACCGGGCAGGTTGCGCACGCTCTTCACACCGGCCTCGTCGCTACGGCCGACGACCACCAGGACCTGCTTGCGTTCGGTCAGGGTGGCCAGGAAAGCCTTGGCGCTCTTGGTCGAAGGGGTCTGCCCCTCCACCAACTCGGTGACCGCGTGGATGCGTCCGTTGCGGGCCCGGTCGGACAGCGCCCCGCGCAACGCGGCGGCGATCATCTTCTTGGGCGTGCGCTGGCTGTAGTCGCGCGGCTTCGGGCCGTGCACCACGCCACCGCCGGTGAACTGGGGAGCGCGGGTCGAACCCTGCCGGGCGCGACCGGTTCCCTTCTGCCGGTAAGGCTTGCGGCCACCGCCACTGACGTCACCGCGGGTCTTGGTGGAGTGCGTGCCCTGGCGTGCCGCGGCGCGCTGCGCCGTGACCACCTGGTGCATCAGTGCGATGTTGGCCGGCGCGTCGAACAACTCGGCGGGCAGCTCGACAGAGCCGTCAACCTTGCCCGCCGGCGTCTTCACGTCAATTTTGAGAACCATTACTTCTCACCTCGTTTGATCGCGCTGCGGACCACGACGAGTCCACCGGTGCGGCCGGGAACCGCGCCCTTGATCAACAGCACGCCGTTGGCGGCGTCGACCTTGTGCACCACCAGGTTCTGCACGGTCACCCGGTCGTTACCCATCCGGCCCGACATCCGGGTGCCCTTGAACACCCTTGCCGGAGTGGCACATCCGCCAATGGAACCCGGGCGGCGGTGCACCGCCTGGGCGCCGTGGCTGGCGCCCTGCCCGCGGAAGCCGTGCCGCTTCATGGTTCCCGCGAAGCCCTTGCCCTTGGAGGTGCCGGTGACGTCGACGTAGGCGCCGTCGGCGAAGATCTCCGCCGTCAGCTCCTGGCCGACCTCGTACTCGGCCGCCGCCTCCGCGTCGTCCAGCCGCAACTCGGCCAGGTGCCGGCGCGGGTTGACTCCCGCCGCCGCGTACTGACCGGTGACCGGCTTGTTGACCTTGCGTGGGCTGATTTCGCCGTAAGCCAGTTGCACGGCGCTGTATCCGTCACGCTCCGGGGTACGCACGCGGGTCACCACGTTCGGCCCGGCCTTGACCACAGTCACCGGCACGACTTTGTTGTTCTCGTCGAATACCTGCGTCATGCCCAGCTTGGTACCCAGAATGCCTTTTCTTGCCATTGCTGCCCAAGCTCCTACTGGATGTTGACGTCGACGCTGGCCGGAAGATCGATGCGCATCAATGCGTCAACGGTCTTCGGCGTCGGGTCGAGGATGTCGATCAGACGCTTGTGTGTACGCATCTCGAAGTGCTCCCGCGAGTCCTTGTACTTATGCGGAGAGCGGATGACGCAGTACACGTTCTTTTCCGTCGGCAGCGGCACCGGTCCCACGACGCTGGCTCCGGTACGGACGACGGTCTCGACGATCTTGCGCGCCGACGCGTCAATAGCCTCATGGTCGTAGGCCTTGAGCCTGATGCGGATCTTTTGTCCCGCCACGCTTCTCCTACCTCTTCTCCCACACTGTGAGCCCGTAACCGGACTTCAGTCGTTCTTCGACCCCAGTGCCCCCCGGCGCGCGGACCGACCCCCTTGACGAGGGCCGATCGAGCGTTGCGCCGGATACTGCGCCGCTGTTTACCTGTCGTGGTTCAACCGCTCCCCGCGCTCGGGTGTGTCACCCGCACGCAGCCTGGTAGGCGACCGAAATAGTCGCGCTCCAAGGTTGGGACCGGACGCGCCCTGTTGGGCGCTGGTCGTATGCCCGGCCAGGATGAACCTGGCGCAAGGCAACCTGAACAGTATGCCCCAGATCAGCGCCTGGGCCAAATCCCGGGTGCTGACCACGGGCGGTCCGCGCCTGACGGTCCCCGACCGCCGTGCAAAGCGACCCTACCAGGGCTTTTAGCGGGTCTCGGGCCAGGACCGAGACCCGCGTTGACCGGCCGGCGTAGGCTCCCAGGCCGTGATGGGTCCCAATCCGGGAGAACCAGACGCGGCGCAACCCATGATCGACTGGATCAACGGGGCGCCGCCGGCCGAACTGGCCGCCGAACTCATGTCCGCCTTCGGACCCGACGTGCCCAGGCGCGTTCCGGTCCTGGCGTTGTCCGACTTCAGCGACTGGATGTTCCGGGGCTTTCCGCAGCGACGGGGTCTGATCGTGCCGGCCCGTCCGGTGCAGGAGTCGTTACTGGAAGCCATTCAGCTGTTGCAGCATTCCGAACTGGCGTACGTGCGCTGGATCGTCGACAACGAGTTCCGTTGGAGCGCTACCCGGCTGGGCCTGACAACGCTGGAGGAAGGCAAGGCCGCGGTTCGGCAGCGGATCAGGGACCGGACCGGTCTTTGAGCGTCCGTGCCCGACGGGACTGGACCTCGAGGAAGCCGTCGACGGCGGCGCGCGCCGTTTCCCGGTAGTCGAAGTCCGGCAGCGTGCTCAATCGGCCGAGCACCAGGGGGCCGATCAGCAGCGCGATCGCACTCGAGCGGTCCACCTCACCCAATTCGAGGCCCGACTCGGCGGCCTGCGGGCCGTCGAACAGCGCGTCGAAGGGCGCCGCGTACTGCTGGGCGATGCGCTCGCGGAGGCCGGAGATCGCGCTCTGGGCGGCCGGCGAGCCGCTCGGTTCGGGTAGCCCCTGCAGGTCCGGGCCCAGCGCCAGCCACGCCATCGCGGTCAGCACCGCGGGTGCTTCGGCGATCACCTCGGCTTGGGCCAGCACCAGCGCCAGCAGCCGTTCGCGCAACGGCCCGTCGGCCGTCGGCATCGGCGCGGGCGGTATCAGACTGCTGAATGTGGCTGCCAGCAAATCGTTTCCGCTCGGAAAGTGGCGGTAGAGGGTGGCCCTGGCGACGTTGGCGGCGCGGGTGACCGCATCGACGGTCACCGCGCTGGGACCGCCGCTGCGCAGCAACGAGGCGGCGGCCTCCAGCAAACGAGCCCGCGAGCGTGCCGGACGCGGGTCCCGGTAACTCCCCTCGCTGATTGTGATGCACCTCCCTGTTTAAAAACAAGACTATTGGTCTACCTACGAGACCATTAGTCTCGGTCACTACTTCGCCACCGAGAGGGGGCGCCGCACATGGTCCAGACCTTAATCCGGCCCGACGAGCGCGGGAACCGCGCAGGCCACAGCACCCGGGCGCAGCGGTGGACGCTGACCGTGGCGTGCCTGGGGGTGTCGCTGGTGGTCGCGTCGATGACAGCGCTGAACACCGCGCTCGGCGACATCGCGGTCGCCACTTCGGCTACCCAGACCCAACTCACGTGGATCGTCGACGGATATACCGTGGCGCTGGCCTGCCTGCTGCTACCCGCGGGCGCCGTCGGTGACCGGTACGGCCGCCGGGGCGCGCTGCTCACCGGGCTGATCATCTTGTCGCTGGCCTCGGTCGCGCCGGCGCTGCTGCACTCCCCTGCCCAGATCATCGCGGGACGCGCGGTGGCCGGTGTCGGCGCCGCGTTCGTCATGCCCGCGACACTGTCGCTGCTGACCGTGGCATATCCGAAGGCGCAGCGGATGCGGGCCGTTGGTATCTGGGCCGGCACCGCGGGGTCCGGCGGGGTGATCGGCATGCTCGGTTCCGGCCTGCTACTTCGGTTTTGGGACTGGCACGCCATCTTCTGGTCGTTGGGCGCTGCTGGCCTGGTGATCTTCGCGATGGCGTGCACCATTTCGCCGTCGCGCGACCACGACGCTCCCCGCGTCGACTGGTGGGGCGCGGTGCTGATCGCCGCGGCGGTCGCCATCGGCGTGTTCGCGATCCTGCAGGCACCGACGCGGGGCTGGGACGACACCCAGGTGTGGGGCGGGCTCGTGCTGGGCGCGATCATCGCCGGACTCTTCGCGGCGTTCGAATTTCGCAGGAAGCAACCACTTCTGGACGTGCGACTTTTCGCCGACCCCAGTTTCGCGACGGGCGTGGCAACCATCGTGGTGCTGTTCGGCGGAACGTTCGGCTTCTTCTTTCTCGCCATGCAGTACGTCCAGCAGATCATGGGCTACTCACCCCTGATGACGGCGGTGGCCCTCGGTCCGTTCATGGTGCCGCTCGGTATCTGCTCGGCGCTGTCATGGTGGTACGTGCCGAAGCTGGGACTGCGCCTCGTACTGTTTCTGGGCACCCTGCTGATGGCGGTGGGCTTCCTGTGCATGCTCGTACTGGACCTGCACTCGTCCTACCTCAACTTCGCCTGGCCGACCCTGATCCTCAGCACGGGCATCGGGTTCTGCACCGCGCCCACCACGTCGGCGATCATGGCCGCCGTCCCCGACGAGAAACAGGGCGTCGCGTCTGCGGTCAACGACACCGCACGCGAGTTGGGCGGCGCCCTGGGGATCGCGGTGGCGGGTTCCATCCTTGCCGGGAGCTACAGTGACGAACTCCGGCCGAGGCTGACGGGGTTCCCCGAGCCGGTGCGCGGCCCCGCGTCCGACTCGCTGGCGAAGGCCGTCGAAGTATCGGAAAAGCTTGGCCCGCAAGGTGATCAGCTGGCGATGCTGTGTCAGACGGCCTTCCTGCACGCCATGCACGCGTCGACGATCGCGATGGCGGTGATCGTCGCCGTGGCCGCGGTGCTGATCGGGTTCTGGGCGCCCGGGCGCGACGGGCGCCAGCTGCGCCCGGTCCGCCGCATCAGGGGCCGCCACATAACGGTCGGATCGCATTGAGCCAAAACGCCGCGCGCGCCCCCTTGGCGGGGCTACCATCCGAAGCGGGGGAAGGTTCGTAACGGGCGTCGGACACGATCCATGTTTGGCTGGGGGGCCGCATGTCGTACGTAAACGCTGCGCCGGAGTACGTGGCTGCCGCAGCTACGGATCTGGCGAATATCGGCTCGGCGATCAGCGATGCCAACGCCGCGGCCGCGATTCCGACGACCGGGGCCTTCGTCCCGGCGGGTGCCGACGCGGTGTCGACGGAAATCGCGGCCCTGTTCGGCACGCATGCCGAGGCATTCCAGGCGATCAGCGCGCAGGCGGCTGCCTTCCATGACCAGTTCGTGCAGTTGATGAACCTGGGTTCGCAGTCCTACGCCGTCACCGAGGCGGCGAACGTGTCGAGCATTCAGTCCGACGTCGCGAATATGCCGCAACAGACGCTGGGGCCCGGGGTGCTGACCCAGAGTGCCTACGCGGCGCCGGCGGCAGCCGCGGCGGCACAGACGATGGCTGTCGGTTCGGCGGCGGTAGCCGGACCGGTGGGCTCGGCGATCACTCCGGCGGTGACACCGGTGGGATCGGTGGGGTCGGCGGTCGCAGCGGCGTCGGTTGGGTCGGCGGGATCGGCGACCCGCCAACCTGCGCTACAGGTGAGAGCCGCGGAGCCCGTCGAGATCGAGGAGACGACTGCCGTCTCCGCATTGCCGGCTCCGCTGGCGGCGCGGGCGGTACCGGCAGCGGCGATCGCCGGCGCCCCGACGGCGCGGGTGGAATCTTCCGGCGAAGCGGCGCCGGCCGCGAGCTGATCGTTCACTGAACGAATTCGGCCGCACGGTGGCCGACCATGACAATGGTGGCGTGTGGTCCGCGACTGGGGACCACCGGCAGGATGGATCCGTCTATCACCCAGAGGTTTTCGAATCCGAGGACACGACACCTGTTGTCCACCACTGCATCAGGGTCGCCGTCTACACCCATCGGGGCGCTGCCGCACAGATGTTGCGATGTCGACCAGGCCGCGGGACCTGTTGTGGTGGGACAGAACTCACGGGCCAACTCACTTCCCGCGCGCAGGTCGGCGACGTCGTCCGGCTCGCTGTCGTAATGATGCTCGATTCGCGGCGGCGTGCCCGGGTCTGCTGCCACCAGAGAGATGCGCCCCCGGGACCGTGGCCGCATCAGCGCAACACCGAGGTGCGGCCAATCACTGTGCCCGGCAACGCCGTCGCCGGTCATGGCTATGAAACCGCCTGTGTAGGGCCGGATTTCGATTCCGTCTGCGGTACTCAGCGCCACTTCCAGCACCGGATGGTCGGGGGCAACCGCCCAGTCGGTCGGTATCACCCACTCCGGATGATCGCTGCAACGCAGCCCGACCGGCAGTGCCGCAACAACTTTGACGCCGGCGGCGCGCAGCATCTCCGGCTCGCCCACACCGGACAGCATCAATAGATGCGCCGATCGAATTGTCCCGCAGCACAGGATAATTCGATCCGCCGTCAGATCCCGGGCACCGTCCGGCCCGATGGCATCCACGCCCACCGCGGTGGCGCCGGTGATGCGCAGGCGCACTGCCCGGGTGCGGTCCAGCAGCGTCAGGTTCGGCCGTTGCAACGCGGGTAACAGAAAGGCGGCTCCGGAGCCGGTGCGCACGCCCTCGACGATGTTGAGCGGCACGGCCCCCACACCCGCGGGCAGCTCAGGTCCGACATCGTTGAGGTCGGTGACCCACCCGAATCCCGCCCGTGCGCTGGCGGCGACGAAAGTCTCGGTGACACCGGTCAGATCGCGGGTGCGACGCACCGGGATCGGACCCGCGTCACCGTGGGCGGGGGTGGCGAAGTCCAGATCCGTCTCGATGGCCCGGAAGTGGTCCAGCACGTCGGCCCATGCCCAGCCGGGTATCGCCATGCGGTCGAAGTCGCCGGGCAACCCCCGGCAGAAATAGCCGCCGTTGACGGCGCCGGAACCGCCGACCGTGGTCCCCCGCACCAGCGACGCCTGCCGCGCCGGATGGTCGGTGAGCGTCGTCGCGCAGCGCTCGGCCAACGGGCTGCCCGCACCGATGGGCAGCTGCAGTCCGTTGCGGGTCCACGCCAGCAGCCGGGCATCGGTGAGTCCGGGACCCGCCTCCAGCACCGTCACACTGCAACTTGGATCGGCGGAAAGGCGTTCGGCGACAACCGAACCGGCGCTTCCGGCACCGACGATCAGCACATCGCTGTGCCGGGCGGCTGCAGACAAGGCGGCCGTTACGTCCGGATCTGTGGCTTGAGTGCGCCGATGTTGCGTTCGCGTATCACCCCGTACCAGAGGCCGATCCCGTAGGCCAGGTCGTCGATGCGCTTGAGCAACAGGAAGGTCAGCAACCCGATCGGCTCCGCGTCCTCCCCGACGGCGTCCCGGCGGCGCAACCAGTCCGCCACCCCGTCGACGATCGCCGCGACCACCACGACGTGCCGGAAGTGGCGCGACAGCATCGCCCCCAGCAGAGCCACCGGCCAGTAGTGCCGGCAGATAGCCGATGCCAGCTGCAGCGCCGCCGACCACAGTCCCCGGGTGGCGATCACGGCCACATCCCAGAGCGAGGTCTCGACGGACGTGTCGGCGCCGCGCAGGGCCTTGGCGATCCGGCGGCCGGTGAGCACGGCGATGACGATCGAAGCCAGCTGCGCAAGACCGGTGCCGAGCGACATCAGAATCCAGGCCGCCAGTGCCCAGCCGGAAATCACCACCGGCGCGGTCTTGTCGGGGTGTCGCACCGACAAGGGCGCCGCCGAACCCCCGTAGAACGCTTTGCGCGCGATCCAGTCCCGCAACTCGGTCCGGTGGTCGTGGGCGACCAGCGCAATCGGTTCGTACCGCAACCGGGCGCCGGCTTCCACCAGTCGCCAGCACAGGTCGACGTCCTCGCCGGAATGCATCGTCTCGTCGAAGCCACCGACGGCCCGGATCGCCGAAGTGCGGCACACGATCGCCGCGCTGGGCACGTAGGACACCGCGCTGTGCGGCAGCACCGGCGCTTCCCGCAGACCGAGATCCAGTGACGAGTGCACCGCTTCGTAGCGGGCGATCACGTTCTCGTCCTGCCCCAGACCGACGATCCGCGGCGCCACCAGTGCGACCGTCGGGTCGCAGAAGTGACCCAGCAAAGCTTCGAGCCAGCCGCGGCGTGGTGCCACGTCGGAGTCCAGGAACGCGACGAAGTCGGTGGTGCAGGCCGCCAGGCCGGTGTTCCGAGCGGCCGCCGGACCCTTGTTGCGAACGTGGTGCAGCACTTCGATGTCGCAGTGCGAGCCGGCGAAATCCTCCAGTTCGATGGGCGTGGAGGATCCGTCGTCCACCACGATGACCCGCAGCCCGCGCAGCGACGTCACCAGCCTTCGTACACCGGTTATGTTGTCCCGCACCGGGATAACCACGGTGACGTCCCGGTGGGACGGGCCCGTCGCGGGGCGCGGGTGAGCTACCGTGGCGTCCAGCAGGGTGCGCGCTAGCTGCGCGCTGACCTCGTCGCGGACCTTGAGGCGGCCGTCGCAGAGCATGCTCTGCGCGGCGGGCGCCAACCGCAGCAGCCGGGTCGGCGAGCCACCCAGCAGGGCCTTGCCGTCGCCGAGCACCCGCACCCGGCGATCGACCTGCACGGCAAATCCGTTCGGCAGCCGGGTCACCGGCGCGGTCACGTCAGCATCCCGTCGGCACCGGGAGTCCACCGGCCGATGCGCCGGACACAGTCGTCCACCATCTCGGTGAAGATCCGGCTTCCCGCGGCCGCGGTGGCCGTGGTCGGATCTCCCAGCACCCCGATCGGACTGACGGCCGCCACCCCGCCCCGTCGCATCGACGGCAGCAACTCGCGCAGCGGCGCGTCGTTGCCGGCGAGCATGCGGTCGGTGCGCACGACGTCCGGTGAGATGTGGAGCAGCACGGATGTTTCGGTGTGGCCGGCATGCGCATCGCCACCGGCGCTGGCGCACGGGCACCAAGCGGCGTCGCGGCCCTCGGCACGGAGCCGGCCGATCGCACTCGTCAACGCGCTCACGTTGCCACCGTGGCCGTTGACGAAGACCAGCCGCTTCGCCCAGCAGGCGGCCGATCGCCCGTACTCCACCAACAGCGTGGTCAAGGCATCAGTGCCGATCGAGATCGTTCCGTCAAAACTCTGGTGCTCACCGCTGGCACCGTAAGCGATCGCCGGCGCCACGAGCCAGTCGAGACGCTCGCCCAGGGCGCGGGCGACCGCCGTGGCGATTCGGGTGTCGGTGTCCAAAGGCAGGTGTGGACCATGTTGTTCGGTAGCCCCTAGGGGAATCATTATTGACGGCGGCGCGGATATTGAGAGTTGGCTCGACGTCGAATCCCCCAGTTCGCCGTGTACAGGCACCCGCCGATGGTAAGACGAATTCACCTGGCGTGCACCAATTGTTGCCCTATCTATCGAATTTTTTTTCCGTGGTGTTGATCGATAGAGAAAAACGCTGCTCGTCCGCCACGACTGCCCCGCCAGTATCAGTTTCCGGCAAATGGCCGTTCCCGAACCGCCCTCTGTGTGGTACGGCTCGTCGCAGCGAAACGCCCGTTTCGCAATGCGGCCAGACGGTGCGCGATTCGGCCAGCCGGC
>NZ_LKTM01000010.1 GCF_001417955.2 Mycobacterium gordonae
GTGTGACACCGCGGCTTGGCCGGCGGCGTCGGCGGCCGCCAGCAGATCGCCCATGTCTTCGAATTCCGTTGAGGCTCTTTCGAGTTCATCCGAATTGTCAGCACCCAGCGCCGCGGCGTAGCGCGCGGCGATCGCGGCGCGGGGTCCTTGCACACGCGTGGCCAACTCGGCCAGTCGCGCGGCCGCATCGACGTCGTCGAACTGCACCGCGGTCTGCAGGTACCACACTTCGCGGGCGAACTGATCGTGCTCGCGCGCGAACTCGGCCGCCTCGCGGGCCAGTTGACGTGCTTCGGTGGTGCGTGAGCGCACCGCCGCCAGCCATGCGGCGGTGAGCATTTCGAGGGATTCGACGTACACGTACGCCGGATGACGGTGGGTACGGGCGCTGCCCAATGCGCGTTCGGCCGCATCGACGTCACCGCAGCGGGCCAGCGCCTGGGCGCGCATCAGGTGGAACCGGTAGAAGCTGTTGGCCAGGTTGAAGTTGTTCGTCATCTCGTCGTCGATCTCGTTGGGCAGCAACCGCAGCGCGGCAACGAGATCGCCGGCAGCCAGCATCGCCATTCCGAGGATCTCGGATGCGACTGTGCGGATGGCGACCGGTTCGTCGCGCTGGGCACGGCGGTGCCGTTCGGCGACCTCGATGGCGTCGGATATCTGCCCGGCAGCCGCCAGGGCGAAGGTGTGGAACTCCGTCAGCGGCTGCTGAAGAAATTTGCCCTGCTCGCTCAAGACGAGCGCCGCCGACGCATCGACTGCCCTGGCCACGGCCCGATCGAGGTGGCCCAGTTCCGCGTTGGCCAGGCACTCGGCGGCGTAACCCATTGTCATGCCGTACCAATCGAGTTGGTCGTAGTCCACCTCCGCCACGGTCGCCAGGACCTGCACCGGCCGGCCGGCCAGCGAGAGCTGATTCGCGCGGAAAATGAGCAACTGCAGTCGCCGAGTTCCTTGGGCGGTTTGGAGCGCATCGTCGATCAGCCGCCAGGACCGCTCGGGCGATCGCAATCCCCACAGCAGGTTGGACGCACGCATCACCATGTAGTTGATGAACGCGGATTCGGTGGCCTCGTCGACCTCCACACCGTCGAGCACTTCCAGGGCGAGCTCGCCCTTTTCCATCATGAACAGCGAGTAGGCCAAGGGTATGCGGGCCTGCGCGCCGGCACCCGTCGCGGCGACCGCGCTGAAAAGCCGTTCCGCTGTCTCGAAGTCCAGTAGTGAACTGGCCGCCGTGGCAGCCGACAACAGCACGCCCGGCTCGGGCGGCAGGTCGGACTCGAGCCATAGCAGGCCTCGCTTGACTGTCTTGGCGATGCCTCCGCCGTCCTTCATCGCGGCCGCGACCTGGCCGCGAAGGCGGCGCAGCCGCGACGAGCCGCAGCGGTTCAGGCGGCTCTCGGCGTATAAGGGGTGCCCGATGTACACGTCGCCGCCCGACACCCGAATGAGGTCGCGCTGTTCGGCATCTTCGATGGCGTCCTGATCGGCGATCAGCCTCAGGCAGTGCCAGTCCACCGGTTCGGACACGGCCACCAGATCGACGACGTCGCGTACGGCCGCCGGAATGGCGCCGATATGCGCGTCCAGCAATTCGGCGAGGGATCGGGAGATTTCGGTGTCTCCGTGCCAGCGCACGGCGCCGTCCCGGATCGTCATCCGTTGCGCCCGGCGTTCCTGTTCGATGAGCTGACGCAGATACAGCACGTTGCCGTTCGTAAGGTGCCACAGCCGCTCCGCGCACTGCTGATCGGGGGCCGCGCCGAAAACCTCCGCCAACAGGTCGTCGACCTCGCTGCGTTGCAACGGCTCCAGGTCATGACGCAGTAACAGGCCGTCCTTCCACAGTGCCGTCACCGCGGCCGGAACGGGCGCGCCGGCACGGATCGCGAGGATCAGGGCGGCGGCCCGCGAATGCGCAAGTTGGTGGACGACGAGGGCGGAGATTTCGTCGAGCAGGTGGGCATCGTCGACGAATACCAGCAGGCGGCCCTGTTGCACGCCGTCGGTCATGGCGCCGATGACACGGCGCGCCAAGGCAAGTGGCGCGTTCTCCACATCGTCGGTCCACTGCGCGAAGGCGCCGAGCGGGATCGGCCTGCTGGTGGCGGTGGCGGCGATGGTTCGCACGGTCCAGCCGTCGGCCACCGCGGCCTGTATCGCCTCGCGAGCCAGTCGCGACTTGCCTACCCCGGCCTTGCCGGCCAGCGCGACGCCCCGCATCTCGGCAATGGAGCCCATGACCGAGCGGACGTCCTGCTGTCGGCCGATCATGGGCCAGTGATCGACCACAGCAGAACCTTACCGAAGGAGTTGAATCTATTCATGAAAATCACTGCACCATAGGCCGGCGTTACGCTCAGGTCATGGTCGCGACGACGCAGGTCACCGAATTCGAGTCGCTGCGACCGCATCTCATGTCGGTCGCCTACCGGCTGACCGGAACCGTGGCGGACGCCGAGGACATCGTTCAGGAAGCCTGGCTGCGCTGGAGCGCGCAGGACGGTGTGATCCACGACCTGCGCGCCTGGTTGACCACGGTGGTGAGCCGGCTGGGTCTGGACAAGTTGCGTTCGGCGGCACACCGACGGGAAAGCTATACCGGCAATTGGCTGCCGGAACCGGTCGTGACGGGCTTCTCGGACGCCCAAGCGGCTGACCCGTTGTCGGCCGTGGTGTCCGCCGAGGACGCCCGGTTCGCGGCGATGGTGGTACTCGAGCGCTTGCGACCCGATCAGCGGGTGGCGTTCGTGCTGCACGACGGGTTCGCCGTGCCGTTCGCTGAGGTCGCCGATGTGCTGGGCATCAATGAAGCCGCCGCGCGGCAACTGGCGTCGCGGGCCCGCAAGGCCGTCGCCGCGGCGCCGCCGCCGGAGCCCGACCCGGCACACGCCGAGGTGGTCGGCCGGCTGATGGCCGCGATGGCCGCCGGTGACATCGAGACCGTGGTCTCGCTGTTGCACCCCGACGTGACGTTCACCGGAGACTCGGACGGCAAGGCGCCCACCGCGGTTCAGACCATCCGCGGAGCGGACAAGGTGGTCCGGTTCATGATGGGCCTGGCCCGCCGCTACGGCGACGCGTTCTACACCGCGAATCATCTGGCGTTGGTCAATGGCGAATTAGGCTCATACACAACGGGATTCCCAGCTTCCGAAGGGCGCAGGGAGATGGCGCCGCGGATCACGGCGATGACGGTGCGCGACGGCAAGGTGGTCGCACTCTGGGATGTCGCCAATCCCGACAAGTTCACCGGCTCGCCGCTGCGGGCTACACCGGCAGGATGATCGCCGTAGCCGGCGGGAGGGAGATCGACTGACCACCGGGCGCCACGTAGTCGTAACTGGGCGCGGGCCCGTAGATGCCGACGTGACCGGGGCTGGTCGGACCCAGACCGGCCCACATGTCGTTGATCCAGCCCGTCGACAGCGTGTACACCGCCGCGGTGGCGCCCGGCGGGGAGAACTGGGTGATCACCTGCAGGGCCAGGTCGATCAGCGGGCCACGGCCCAGCATCGAGTCGACATGGGAGCCGCCCGCGATCTCGGCGCCGACGAATTGGCCCGGATAGAGACTGACCAACTGATTTGTGGTGTTCCCGAACGCATTCCACGACTGCGGCGGCGCCGCCACCGTGTAGATCGGAACACTTGCCGCCTGCAGTTGGCTGATCGCGCCGGCGAATACCGCGTTGTTGTTGGCGACGCCGTCGAACATCACCACGCCCTTGAGGTGGTTCGTGGCGCCATTGAGATTCGCCAGGTAGTTGCCGGCGGCGATCGAGGTGAGGCCTCCTCCGGCGGAGTGTCCGGACAGGATGAAATCCTGCGGCAGCGTGCCGACTAATCCCGCGTGTTGCGCGCTCATGTTCAGTGCCGTCTGGGGGCCTTGGAACAGCGACGCCACGCCCTGTTGCATCTCCGGGCTGCCGATCCACAGGCCCAACGGCAACGGAATCGACGGCACGGTCGGAGTCACAACCGCGCTGTTGGTCTGCCCCGCCAGTTCGATGGCAAGCGGCTGGTACAACCAACCGAACGCGCCGAAGCCGTGCGAAAAATACACAGTGCCGGTGGGGGCCACCGTTCCGTTCGCCTGTGTCGGGAAGTACCAGAACGCCGGAGCGGGGTAATTGAACTGGGGGATCGGGAGCCCGAGGAAAGAGGTTGGGCCGATCGGGATTGGCATGAACGAGAAGCCGACCCGGACGCCGGTCACTCCGCCCGTGCCGGTCACGGGCAACGTGGTGGGGAAATTGATGAACTTGCCCAGGCCCACGGCGTTGGCGCCGAAGTTGAGCAGCGCTCCCACCGTCGCGGCGCCCGTGCCGTTGAACAGCGGGCAGGTGGACAACGCGCTGCCGAGTTGTTGCAACAACCCCTGCAGCGGCGCGGCGTTGGCGGCCTCGGCGGCTGCGTACGCAGCCCCGGCCGCACTCAACGCGCGCTCGAACTCGGACTGGAACAGCGTCGTCTTTGCCGTCAGCGCCTGCAACTCGGTGGCGTAGCCGCCGAAGAATTTCGCGACCGCAGCCGACACCTCGTCGGCAGCCGCGGAGGCGATGTTCGTCGTCGAAGGCGCCGCCGCGGCGGCAGCCCCTCTGATCGCATCCTCGATCTTGGTCAACTCACCCGAAGCCAAGGCCAAGGCTTCAGGTGCGGCGATCACGTACGACGACATTGCGGCTCCATTCCCCGGTGGCCCCGACAACCAAAGGACTGCTGCCAAATGCTACGAGTTCAGGAACGATTTAGTTCACTTTTTGAATGATTCCGCTGAATCGGCCCACGGCACCCGGCACGCATCGCCCGAATTGAAGCCCTGCTCGGTGATCCCGAGGGCCGAATACATCCGCGCGCGCATGTTCTCGACTCCGATCTGATACGTCAGCTCGATCACTCCGGCGTCGCCGAAGCGGACCCGCAGATCGTCGACCTGTTCGTCGGTGACCGCATGCGGGTCGGTGGTCATCGCGTCGGCATAGGCGATCGCGGCGCGCTCGTCGTCGGAGAACAGCGGTGAAGTCGCATATTCGTCGATGTCCTTGAGCCGCTCGATGTCCAGGCCGTCCAGCCGCTGCAACATCTCTCCGAAGTCCACACACCACGAGCAGCCGACGGTGCGCGCGGTCCAGAACACCGCCAGTTCGCGCACGTTGGCCGGCAGGGTCCGCGAGGCGTTCTGCAGCATCGTCTCGTGGACGGCGTTGGCGACCAGCAGCCGCGGATGGTGAGCGGCGACGGTGAACGGTTCGGGCACCTCGCCGAAGCGGCGTTTGGCGACCCGGTACATGGTGCGCACCAGCAGTCCGGCGCGCTTGGGGGGCAGGGGTTGAATGCGTGTTTTCTGCGTCATACCCCTCAGACGAGACAGCCCGCCTTCCTGTGACAGGTTCGTGCGACAGAGCGTCGCCAAGAATTCGCCAAGGATTCTCCAAGGGCGGCAGCGGACTCTGGACAGGTGGAGCACGCAACGTCGTCTTACTGGTCTTTTACCGAATTTCCGCAGCTGACAGAACTCGAGGACTGGGCGCACGAGGAGGTGCTGATCGCCGACTCGCGGCTGGACCAGACCGGAATCCGCGCTGCGGTGGACGCGGTCTTCGAGGCGAATCCCGCCCTCGGTGCGGTGTTCGAACCCAGTCGCGACCGGTGGCTGTCCCGTCCCGGTGGCAGCTGGAGCTGGGCGGTGGAACCACCCGGGGTCACAGTGCCCGAGGTCATCGCCCGCCAACGCGCCAGCTACGACATGCGCACCGGCCGGTTGTTCGCCGTGTCGCTGCTGCCGGGGACACCCGACCGGCTGGTGCTGACCGCGAGTCGGTTGTGCGTCGACGAGGAGTCGTGGAACGGGGTGATCGAGAATCTCGTGGCGGCGTACGCGGAAGCCAAGGACGGCGCCGCACTGGCACCCGACGCTGAGTTCAAAAATCGAGGCGGGCACTCATGGGCGTGGCGGCGGGCACGTCGCCGGCGGCGATCACCGTCCGCGCGACCGGCGTCAGCGCGCTGAACAAGGCCTGCAGTTCGTCGTCGTCGAGACCGTCGAACACCCGCAAAGCCAATGCGTCAGTGGTGGATTCGAGCTGGGACTTGAGGTCACGCCCGTCCGGCGTCAACGAGCCATCGGAATCGAGCAACCCGCGGTCGGCGAGGCTCTGGCGGCAGGACTGCCACTCGTCGTCGTCGTAGTGGCGGGAACGCTTCATGAACTCCTCGGAGACCGCGCTCGCCGCGGTATGGAAGACGTTCGACTCCCGCCCGGAGATCCCCGCGGCCACCAGCGCCGCGACGTGCCCGTCTCCGCGGTGCTCGCGCAGCAGGGTGGTCGCGTGCCAGAGCGCGGCCACCGGATCGGAGGGCACCGGCAACGCGACGTTGGCCGCGAACAGCGACCGGCCGTCCACCGGCGCGGACCGCGCCGCCCGACCCGCCAATTCTGCTGCGGTGCTGACGTTTTCGTCGTCGGTGACGCCGCACCGGCGCAAGGCCGCGGCGGTGGCGTCCTGGCGCGCGCGTAATGCGCTGTCCGGACCGGCGATCGCCCATGCGGCCGGCAGCGACTTGGCCACCCGGGCGTGTGCGAAGTTGTAGAACACCGCTGTCACCACCTGCGGCGGCACCGCGCCCAGCGGCGCCGAACGTGCGGCGAAGTACCCCATCCAAAATCCGCGATAACCCAGTCCGTCCAACGCCGTTCGTACCTCGGGCGCGAAATAGGTCAGGGCGTGGATCGGCTCGAAGCGGTCGTAGCACTGCCGGGCGAGCGCGGGGGTTCGTTGCACCAGTTCAGCTAAACATCTGCGCCGACCGTCGTTCAGTCTCCCGTGCGGTTCAACAGAATTTCGAATGGCCATGAATGGCACTTGGTCCCAGGCCCGGCCTCGTCGTACCCGTGCCCGGTGAGGGTCGGTATCGGGTCTTGTGGCGGTGTGGGAAGCGGCAGGGTGGAGGTCCAGGTGTCGATCGAGGACCCGCCGGACGGGCACGGGCTGTCGAATACCTCATTGCGGGTCCAGGCGCCATTGCCGAAAACCAACGTCTCGCCGCCCCCCTTCTCGTTGGTCAATCGGCTGATGCATCGATCCCCGGTCCGGAGGCAGTCGGTGCGAACGGTCTCCGTGTGTGTGAACTTGTTACCGTTCGGATAGGTGACCTGTTGCTTATAGCTGCCGCGCAGCGCCGCAGCCGGCGATATCACCCGGCGCGCGAGCTTCGTCGGGTCGGCTAACCGCGATATGTCGGCGTCCGCGGTTCTGGTCAATGTTGCGGTGCGTTTGCTGGCGCAGCCATTGGCCGTGATTTGTGTGAACTCACCCCCCATGGATCCGTTGGGCTGCGGGCGCAGCACGATGACATTCCAAACCTCGTCGTCGTCACGGGCCCTGCACTTCCCCCGCGTGGTGCTGACGGCGACCCAGTTTCCATCGGCGTCGTCGAAGACCAGATCCTTGACGGCATAGCGGCCGCCGGTTACTGCCGTCGCGACGCAGCCGTTGGCGCTGCATGCCGAACGCAGTTTCCAAGACTCCGAGTACGCCGCGTCCCCAGCACTGCCGAGGGGCGATCCGTCCCACATCAATCGCTGGCCAGCGGCCGCGGTGAACGTCCCGGTGAACGGGCCGGTGTTGGGAAGTGCCGTGGGCGCTGCCGTAGTCGCGCCGCGCGGTGACGTGCCGTGGTCGTCCGAGTTGGTCAGTGCGATTGTCGCGACGACGACGACCGCCAGCACGGCTGCCGTGCTGCCCAGGGCGATCAGCCGTCCTTTGCGCGACTTAGCCGGCCCGGGTGCGTTCGGAGAGCGCGGAACGGGCGCGTGCTGGGTAGGCCCGGTAAGTGTGCCGTCCTGCGGCGACGGCGGGGCAAGGGGCGCCACCGCGGTCGCAGGCAGCGTATTCGGGCCGGTCACCGGTGCGCTGACAGCGGCCCGGGCCGCCCGTGTGAGCTCACGGGTGGTGGCGTATCTGTCGTCGGGGTTCTTCGCCATGCCTCTGGCCACGACCGTGTCGAGTTCGGATGGCGTGTCCGGAAGTCGGTCGGACGGGCGCGGCGGGGGAAGGGCGAGATGGCCACCGACCTGCTGTTCCAGACTGTCGCCCGGAAAAGGCTGGCTGCCGGTCAGGCATTCGTAGAGCACGCAGGTCAGGGCGTAGATGTCGGCGCGCGCGTCGGTCTGTCCGGTGGAGACCCGCTCCGGAGCCAGATAAGCCCAGGTGCCGATCACGCCGGCGGTGCTGGTCAGCCCGGTCTGGTTGGCGGCGCGGGCAATGCCGAAGTCGATCAGGTAGGCGAAGTCGTCGTCGGTGACCAGGATGTTGGACGGCTTGACGTCTCGGTGTACCAAACCGGCCTGGTGGGCGGCGTGCAGCGCTGCGCCGATCTGATCGATGATCGCAACTGCTCGGTCCGCTGATATCGCGCCGTCGCGCAGGATGCTGTGCAGGTCGCGACCCTTGATCAACCTCATCGTCACGTAGAGCCGCCCGTCGATCTCGCCGAAGTCGTAGATCGGCACGACGTGTGGTTCGTCGAGCGCCGCGGCCGATCGCGCCTCGCGGCGGAACCGTTCCTGGAATACCGCGTCGCCAGCGAACTGGACGGGCAGCACCTTCAGGGCGACGACGCGCTCGGTGGCCGTGTCATAGGCTCGCCACACTTCGCCCATGCCACCCCGGCCGAGTAGGTCCAGCAACTCATAACGCCCGAACGGCGTCCCGTGCTCCATGGCCCCCCTAGGGAACTGGTCAGCAAACCGTTGGCAGAACGATAAACCAGCAACGCGTTGATAGCATCCAGACACCGCTTCGGAGGAGGCTTGGTGACGGGGGACGTGGAAGGCGAAGTCTTCGGGCGCTACCGACTGCTCGAAGTGCTCCGCTGGGGCGGCATCGGCACGGTCTATCGGGCCCGGGACACGATGATGACCCGGGAAGTGGCCATCAAGCTGATGCCCGCCGAGCCGCCGTATCAGGACCGGTTCCGGCAGGAAGTTGCCGTCGCGGCCCGCCTGCACAACCCGAACATCATCCCGATCTACGAGGCCGGCGAGATCGATGGCCGTCTGTACCTGGTGATGCCCGTCGTCGACGGTGTCGACCTGCAGACCATGCTGCACCGCGACGGGCCGATCAGCCCGAAGCTGGCCGTGCGGGTGATCGAACAGGCAGCCGCGGCGCTGGAGGCCGGCCACGGGTGCGGGCTGACACACGGTGATGTCAGGGCCGCGAACATCTTCGTAGTCGGCGGCGAGTTCGTGTACCTGCTCGATTTCGGTGCCACCGCCGACAACTCGGGTCCGGGTGACCCGGGCGGCGACATCCACGCCCTGACCGGCGTGCTCTATGAGTGCCTCACCGGCCGGCCGGCCGACCCCGCCGGCCACGCGCCCAAGCCGAGCGACGTCCACTTCACCATCCCGGCCGGATTCGACGAGGTCGTGGCGCGCGGCCTGGCCGATGATCCCGACAACCGCTATCAAACCGCCCGCGAGTTGGCCGTCGCCGCCCGGGAGGCGCTGGCGCCGGTGGCGACGCCGGTGGTCATGGCCGAGGAAACGGACTTCGGGCGGTACCGGCTGTTCGAATTGCTCGGCGCCGGTGGCATGGGCTCGGTGTACCGGGCCCACGACACCTTGCTGGGGCGTGACGTGGCGGTCAAGGTGCTGCGCACGGAACTGGCCACCGAGCCCGGCTACCAGGAGCGGTTCCGGCGCGAGGCGTATGCCGCGGGCAGGTTGGCCAACCCGCACATCATCCCGATCTACGAGGCCGGTGAGATCGACGGGCGCCTGTATCTGGTGATGCCGATTGTCGACGGCGTCGACCTGCACCACGTGCTCGACCAGGCCGGGCCGATGAGCCCGCAGCAGGCGGTGCGAGTGGTGGAACAGGTCGCCGTGGCGCTGGACGCGGCGCACAAGTCGGGCCTGGTGCATCGCGATGTGAAGCCGTCGAACCTGCTGATGGTCGGCGAAGAATTCGTGTATCTCATCGACTTCGGGCTGGTGCACGAAGCAACTGCGTCGCGCTTGACGCGCACCGACATCGCCCCGGGAAGTCCGGCGTACATGGCCCCGGAGCGGTTCAGGTCCGGGACGATCGCCGACGCTCGCTCCGACGTGTACTCGCTCGCGTGTGTGCTCTACGAGTGCCTGACCGGGCGGCCGCCGTTCCGCGGTGGCGGGGTCGAGGGGTTGACCGCCGCGCATCTGTTCGACGAGCCACCCAAGCCGAGCAGCTCCGACCCCGCGGTGCCCGCCGGGTTCGACGAGGTGATCGCACGCGGCATGGCCAAGCACCCCGATGAGCGCTACCAGTCCGCGCAGGAGCTGGCCGTCGCCGCCCGCGCGGCCCTGGCCACGAAACCGGCGCCGCCGTCCGCGGTCCCCGACGCGCTGCATTCGACGCAGGATGCCCGCACCGTCCCGTCGCCGTCACGCGGCCGTCGCCGCGCCCTGACCGTCGGCGCGGTCGCCGCCGTGGTGCTGCTGATCGCCGCAGTCCTGGCGCTCACCAACGGATTTCCGTTTCGCTCCGGGACCCCGCAGACCCAGATCGTCTTGCCGTTCACCGGGCTCGACGGGCCCCTGGGTGTGGCGGTAGACATCAGCGGCAACGTCTACGTCACCGATACCGGCCACAACCGGGTGCTGAAGCTCCCCGCCGACTCGACCACCCAGACCGTCGAACCGTTCGCAGACCTGAATCATCCGGGCGGCATAGCCATCGACGAGCAGGGCAATGTGGTGATCACCGAGCCGACGAACAACCGGGTGCTGGAACTGGCGCCGGGAGCCGGCCAGACGGTGCTGCCGTTGACCGATCTCGCGCGCCCCGCGGGGGTGGCCCTCTACCGACGCAACCCCGACACGGACCGGATAGTCGTCGCCGACCTGGGGCACGACAGAGTGCTGGCACTGAACGGGGCACATTCCGCGCAGCGGGAATTGCCTTTCACCGGCCTTGACGATCCCGCGGGTGTGGCGGTGGGCAGCGACGGCGGCCTGTTCGTCATCGACAGCGCGAACGAGCGGATACTCAAGCTGCCCTGGACGGCGTCGGTGGCGACCGTGTTGCCGTACGCCGTCGGGCACCCCGATTTCGTCGCGGTCGACGCCGCCGGCGACCTCTACGTGACCGACAGCCACGCCAACCGCGTCATGAAGCTGACGAAGGACACGACAACGTCAATCACGTTGCCGTTCAACGGACTCAAGGGACCGCAGGGTGTCGCGGTGGACTCCGCCGGGAACGTCTACGTCGCCGACGCCGGCAACAATCGCGTGCTCAAGCTGCCGCCGAACTAGCGCGAGCAGACACAAACTCGCACGAGATCGCCTGCGATTGTGCGAGGTTGCGTCTGCTCGCGCGGGAACGCAACCGTCAGCGGGAGAACATCACCGCGCGCTTGACTTCCTGGATCGCCTTGGTTACCTGGATGCCGCGCGGACAGGACTCGGTGCAGTTGAACGTGGTGCGGCACCGCCACACCCCGTCCACCTCGTTGAGGATGTCGAGGCGCTGCGCGGCGGCCTCGTCCCGGCTGTCGAAGATGAACCGGTGCGCGTTGACGATCGCGGCCGGGCCGAAATAGCTGCCCTCGTACCAGAACACCGGACAGCTGGTGGTGCAGCAGGCGCACAGGATGCACTTGGTGGTGTCGTCGTAGCGGGCGCGGTCGGTGGGGCTCTGAATGCGTTCGCGGGTAGGCGGATTGCCGGTGGTGATCAGGTACGGCTTGATCGCCCGGTAGGCGTCGAAGAACGGCTCCATGTCGACCACGAGGTCTTTTTCCACCGGCAGCCCGCGGATCGGTTCGATCGTGACGGTGAGTTTCTTGCCGGGCTTTTTCGGGAGCAGGTCGCGCATCAACACCTTGCAGGCCAACCGGTTCAGGCCGTTGATCCGCATGGCATCGGAGCCGCACACGCCGTGCGCGCACGAGCGCCGGAAGGTCAGCGTCCCGTCCAGGTAGCCCTTGACGTAGAGCAGCAGGTTCAGCAGCCGGTCACTGGGCAGGCACGGCACCCGGAAGCTCTGCCAGCCGCCGGTGGCCGCGAACTTGTCGGGGTCGTCGGGGTTGAAGCGGGCGATCTTCAGGGTCACCATCACCGCGCCCTCGGGAACCGGCGGCAGCGGCGGGTCCTTGACTACCTCGATTTCTGCATCGGCGGTCATCAGTACTTCCGCTCCTTCGGCTCGTAGCGGGTCTGCACGACGGGTTTGAAGTCCAGCCTGATGTCGCTGAGCAGGTCGGTGCCCTCCTTGTACGCCATGGTGTGCCGCATGTAGTTGACGTCGTCGCGGTTGGGGTAGTCCTCGCGGGCGTGGCCGCCGCGGGACTCCTTGCGGTTCAGCGCGCCCACCACGGTGACCTCGGCCAGCTCCAGCAGGAAGCCGAGCTCGATGGCCTCCAGCAGGTCGCTGTTGAAACGCTTTCCCTTGTCGTGCACGGTGATTCGCGAGTACCGCTCCTTGAGGGCATGGATGTCGGTGAGTGCCTGCTTGAGCGTCTCCTCGGTGCGGAATACCGCGGCGTTGTTGTCCATCGACTGCTGCAGGGCGCTGCGGATGTCAGCGACGCGCTCGTTGCCGTGCTCGGACAGGATGTCGCGCACCCAGCCGACCACCATCGCCGCCGGGTCCGGCGGCATGTCGGCGAAATCGTGGCTCTGCGCGTAGCGGGCGGCGGCGATGCCGGCGCGGCGGCCGAAGACGTTGATGTCCAACAGCGAGTTGGTGCCCAGCCGGTTGGCGCCGTGCACCGACACACACGCGCACTCCCCGGCGGCGAACAGTCCGGGCACGGTGTTGGTGTTGTCCCGCAACACCTGTCCGCTGACCGTGGTCGGGATACCGCCCATCACGTAGTGGCAGGTGGGATAGACCGGCACCAGCTCTTTGACCGGGTCCACCCCGAGGTAGGTGCGGGCGAACTCGGTGATATCCGGCAGCTTGGCCTCGAGCACGTCTTCACCGAGGTGACGGACGTCGATGTAGACGTAATCCTTGTTGGGTCCAGCGCCGCGGCCCTCGAGCACCTCGAGCACCATCGAGCGGGCGACGATGTCGCGCGGTGCCAGGTCGACGATGGTCGGGGCGTAGCGCTCCATGAACCGTTCGCCGTCGGCGTTGAGCAACCGGCCGCCCTCACCGCGCACGGCTTCGGAGATCAGGATGCCCAGGCCGGCCAGCCCGGTCGGGTGGAACTGGTGAAACTCCATGTCCTCCAACGGAAGTCCCTTGCGGAACACGATGCCGATGCCGTCGCCGGTCAGGGTGTGCGCGTTGGAGGTGGTCTTGTACATGCGGCCGGAGCCGCCGGTGGCCAGCACGATCGCCTTGGCGTGGAAGACGTGGATGGTGCCGGTGGCCAGTTCGTAGGCCACCACTCCGGTGGCCACCGGGCCGGTCGGGGTCTGGGTGAGAGCCAGGTCCAACGCGTAGAACTCGTTGAAGAACTGGACGTCGTGCTTGACGCAGTTCTGGTAGAGCGTCTGCAGGATCATGTGGCCGGTGCGGTCGGCCGCATAGCAGGCCCTTCGGACCGGGGCCTTGCCGTGGTCGCGGGTGTGGCCGCCGAAGCGGCGCTGGTCGATGCGGCCCTCGGGGGTGCGGTTGAACGGCATCCCCATCTTCTCCAGGTCCAGGACCGCGTCGATGGCCTCCTTGCACATGATCTCCACCGCGTCCTGGTCGGCGAGGTAGTCGCCGCCCTTGACGGTGTCGAACGTGTGCCATTCCCAGTTGTCCTCTTCGACGTTGGCCAGCGCGGCGCACATGCCGCCCTGGGCAGCGCCGGTGTGGCTGCGGGTAGGGTAGAGCTTGGTGAGAACCGCGGTGCGGACCTGCGGGCCCGCCTCCACCGCGGCACGCATGCCGGCACCGCCGGCGCCGACGATCACCACGTCGTATCGGTGTTGCTCGATCACCGCACGCCTTTCATGAGAATGTGGTCTTTCACGAAATGTTCGGGTTGAACGTCATCAACACATAGGTCCCGAGCATCAGCGTGAACACCATCGACACCGTCAACAACGCGTTCAGCCAGAACCGGGTGATGTTCTTGCGGCTGTAGTCGTCGATGATGGTGCGAATGCCGTTGCCGCCGTGCAACTGTGCCAGCCACAGCAGCAGCAGGTCCCACACCTGCCAGAACGGCGAGGCCCACCGCTGCGCGACGTAGTTGAAGTCGATGCGATACACGCCGTTGTCCCACATCAGCATGATGAACAGGTGGCCGATGGCCAGGAACACCAGCACGATGCCGGAGAACCGCATGAACAACCACGCGAACTTCTCGAAGTTCGGGATGCCCGCGCGGCGGCGCGGCGAGCGCGGGTTGTCCAGGCTGGCGGGGCGGTAGTAGCTGCGCTGCTTCACCGGTGCGGTCTGGCCGGGCCCTAGCTGAAGGTCGGGGCTGCTCATTTGAAGTGCTCCCACATATGGATTCCGGTGACCACGCCGGCCATCACCAGCATCACCAGGAACGTCACGGCGACGATCCATAACATCCGACGCTGATAGCGCGGACCTTCGGACCAGAAGTCGATCAGGATGACCCGGATCCCGTTGAGCGCGTGGAATCCCACGGCGGCCACCAGTCCGTACTCCATCAAGCCGACAATCGGGGTCTTGTAGTCGGCGAGCACGGTGTTGTAGGCCTGCGGGCTGACCCGCAGCACCGCGGAGTCCAGGACGTGGACGAACAGGAAGAAGAAAATGGTGGCGCCGCTGATGCGGTGCAGCACCCACGCCCACATGCCGGGGTCTCCGCGGTAGAGCGTCCTGGGCGGCTTGCGTTTGCGCGACGATTCCGGCGCCGGCGGATCCGTGGTTGTCGTCTTCAGAACCACCTGACAGCTCACCTCATTCACGCCGTTGGGAATCCGGCGGATAGGCGGCTATCGCCGGGCAATCGCGAGCTTAGCCCGGTAAACGTTGCCCGCGGTAGCGCCACGATGTGATCCATATCCCGTGTCACAGCCGGGCTAGGGTGGGGTGGTTCAGCCAGCACAACGCCGAGCGGGGTCGCCAATGTCGGAAGTTGATTGGAAGGTGCTGCGGGACAAGGCAATTGAAGCTTCTGCCGGAGCCTATGCGCCGTATTCGCGGTTCCGGGTCGGCGCGGCGGCGTTGGTTGACGACGGCCGGATCGTGACCGGCTGCAATGTGGAGAATGTCTCATATGGTCTTGGTCTCTGTGCCGAGTGCGGCGTCGTGTGCGCGCTGCATTCCACCGGAGGTGGCCGGTTGCGGGCGCTGGCATGCGTGGACCCCGGCGGTGCGCTGTTGATGCCGTGCGGGAGATGCCGGCAGGTGCTACTCGAGCACGGCGGCCCGGAGATGTTGATCGACCATCCCGCTGGTGCGCGGGCGCTCGGGGAGCTGCTGCCCGACGCCTTCGGTCCCGACGATCTTTTTCGGGACTCCCGTTGAGCGAGTTCGCTTTCGATGCGCCGACAGTGATCCGCACCAAGCGGGACGGCGACCGGTTGTCCGATGCCGCCATCGATTGGGTTGTTGCCGCCTACACCAACGGCACGGTTGCGCCCGAACAGATGTCGGCACTGCTGATGGCGATCTTCCTGCGCGGCATGGATCGCGACGAGATCGCCAGATGGACCGCCGCCATGCTGGCCTCGGGCCCGCGGATGGATTTCACCGACCTGGGTCTGCGGACCGTCGACAAGCACTCCACCGGGGGAGTGGGTGACAAGATCACGCTGCCGGTGGTGCCGGTCGTCGCGGCGTGCGGCGCCGCGGTGCCGCAGGCGGCCGGGCGCGGTCTGGGGCACGCCGGCGGCACCCTGGACAAGCTGGAATCGATCCCGGGATTCAGCGCGAACCTGTCCAACCAACGGTTGCGCGAACAGCTTTGTGACGTCGGGGCCGCCATCTTCGCCGCGGGTGAGCTCGCGCCGGCCGACGCCAAGCTGTACGCGCTGCGTGACATCACCGGCACCGTCGAGTCGCTGCCGCTGATCGCCAGTTCGATCATGAGCAAGAAGCTGGCCGAGGGGGCGGGTGCGCTGGTGCTCGACGTCAAAGTCGGATCGGGGGCTTACCTCAAGCCCGAAGCGCGTTCCCGCGAACTGGCCCACACCATGGTCGAGTTGGGCATCGCGCACGGGGTGCCCACGCGTGCGCTGCTCACCGACATGCAGTGCCCGCTGGGCCGGGCCGTCGGCAATTCCGTCGAGGTCCAGGAGTCGCTGGAGGTGCTGGCCGGCGGCGGGCCATCCGACGTGGTGGAGCTGACCCTGCGGCTGGCCGCCGAGATGCTCGAGCTGGCCGGCATCGACGGCGTGGATCCCGCGCAGACGTTGGGTGACGGCACCGCGATGGACCGGTTCGTCCGGTTGGTGGCCGCCCAGGGCGGCGATTTGTCGAAACCGTTGCCGATTGGTGGGTGTTCGGAAACCGTGACGGCCACCCGGGGCGGCACAATGGGCGACATCGACGCGATGGCAGTGGGTCTGGCCGCCTGGCGCCTCGGTGCGGGCAGATCCCGACCGGGGGCACGGGTGCAGCACGGCGCCGGCATCCGGATCCACCGGCGGCCGGGCGAGCCGGTCACGGCTGGCGAGGCGTTGTTCACGCTCTACACCGAAACGCCGGAGCGACTGGGACCCGCGCTGGCGGAGTTGGACGGTGCCTTCAGCGTGAGTGACGCCCGACCCGTTGCCAGGCCATTGATTATCGATCGGATCACGCGATGAACCTGACCCTCGAGCAGATCCAGCAGGCGCCCAAGGCGCTCCTGCACGACCACCTGGACGGCGGGCTGCGGCCGGCCACGGTGCTCGAGATCGCCAGGGAAGTCGGCTACGACGGGCTGCCGGCCACCGATGCCGAGGAGCTGGCCACGTGGTTTCGCACCCGCTCGCACAGCGGTTCGCTGGAGCGCTACCTCGAGCCGTTCTCACACACCGTGGCCGTCATGCAGACGCCCGACGCGCTGTACCGGGTCGCGTACGAGGCCGTGGAGGATCTGGCTGCCGACGCCGTGGTGTACGCCGAGATCCGCTTCGCCCCGGAGTTGCACATCAACCGCGGACTCTCCTTCGACGAAGTTGTCGACGCGGTGCTGGCCGGTTTCGCGGCGGGGGAGCAGGCGTGCGCGGCCGCGGGCAACCCGATCAAGGTGCGCTGCCTGGTGACCGCGATGCGGCATGCGGCGATGTCGCGCGAGATCGCCGAGTTGGCGGTACGGTTCCGCGACAAGGGCGTGGTCGGCTTCGACATCGCCGGCGCCGAGGCCGGGCACCCACCCACCCGGCACCTGGACGCTTTCGAGTACATGCGGGACCACAACGCGCGCTTCACAATTCATGCGGGCGAGGCGTTCGGATTGCCGTCCATCCACGAGGCGATCGCGTTCTGCGGCGCCGACCGGCTGGGCCACGGGGTGCGTATTGTCGACGACGTCGAGGTCGACCCGGACGGGCGCGTGGTGTTGGGCCGGCTGGCGGCGATCGTGCGCGATAAGCGGGTTCCGCTGGAGCTGTGCCCGAGTTCCAACGTGCAGACCGGCGCGGTGGCCAGCATCGCCGACCACCCGTTCGACCTGTTGGCGCGCAGTCGTTTTCGGGTGACCGTCAACACCGACAACCGCTTGATGAGCGACACCACGATGAGCCTGGAGATGCACCGCCTGGTGGAGGCGTTCGGCTACGGCTGGACCGACCTGCAGCGCTTCACCATCAACGCGATGAAGTCGGCGTTCATCCACTTCGACGAGCGGCTGGCCATCATCGACGAGGTGATCAAGCCGCGGTATGCGGTCCTGATCGGGTAGGGCTGGCCGGTTTTCGCCGGACTCCTCGATTTTGAAACCAGGCACGGGGTTTTCCGCGTGTCGTGTGCGTCAGTTCAGTGTCGCGGAGCGGATTGCCCTGGGCGGGGGTCCTAACCCGGCGCGCCGTCGATACCGGCTGCGCCACCTGTGCCGTCTGCGCCTTGAATGCCGGGGACAAGCACTGCCCCCGCACTGGCCTTGCCGCCTGCTCCGCCGGGGCCGCCGGTACTTATCGTGCCGCCGTGGCCGCCTCCGCCGCCTGCGCCGTTGTCCGCGCCGCCGCCTGCCTGGCCGAAGAGCAATCCACCGGCTCCCCCGGCCCCGCCGACGCCGCCTACACCGCCGTCGCCACCATTGCCGCCGGCGCCCCCGGCACCGCCAACGCCGCCGTTACCGCCGTAGACGGTCGCCCCCGGGAAGCTGGTGGCTAGGCCGCCCGGCCCACCTTTACCGCCGATACCGCCGGCAACACCCGCACCCCCAGCGCCCCCGGCACCGCCAAGGCCGCCGACTCCGCCGTTGCCGAACAGGCGTGATCCCGTGCCGCCGACGCCACCGGCGCCGCCGCTGCCGCCCGCGCCACCCGACCCGCCGTCGCCACCGTCGCCGCCGTCACCGCCGTTCGAACCGTGAGAACTTGTCTGGCCGACCGCGCTCGACCCGGGGGAAGAGT
>NZ_LKTM01000011.1 GCF_001417955.2 Mycobacterium gordonae
CGCAGATCAGGTCACGACCAACTCCTGACAACGATGTCTGACCTCGGCGGTGAGGAGTTTCCTTACTGCTATCAAGGGCGAGACCTCGCGGCCGCATCGTCCGGCCGAACTTTACAGGTATTTCACCAAGTCGTTCGAGAGCGCAGTTCTGCCGAAATGTAGGCAATTCAGCTCGCACCTGATTGGGAATCCCGGTCAATAGAAGTATGACGGGTATGGCTGAGCCGACGGTAGCGCCATCGCTATACCGGTAGAGTACAGTCGCTGAGTGACCATGACCGCAGCCACGGTTTCGGAAGACGAGGGCGCTTTGGTCGCTGCACTTCGCGCCGGCGACCATCGAGCTTTTGCTCGGTTGGTCGATCGTCACACTCCGGCGATGCTGCGGGTGGCGCGTGGTTACGTGCCGAGTGAGCAGCATGCCGAGGACGTCGTGCAGGAGACGTGGATCGCGCTCCTTAAGGGTTTGGACAGATTCGAGGGACGGTCGTCCCTACGTACTTGGCTTTTTACGGTTCTTGTCAATATCGCCAAGGCTAGAGGGCTCAAGGAACGCAGGCACGTCGACACTCAGATCAAAGCGTTCACCGGCGGCACAGTTGACCCCGAGCGGTTCCGTGCTGCTGGCGACGAGCTGCCCGGGCACTGGAAGGCGGAGGAGACACCGACGCCTTTCCCGGACACCCCTGAGGGCTCGGCTCTGAGCAGGGAACTCACCGACGTCGCCAAGCGCAATCTCGATACGCTGCCCGAGCGTCAGCGCATTGTCGTGACGATGCGCGACATGCTCGGTCTCGATTCCGATGAGGTCTGTGCACTACTCGAGATCAGCGCTGCGAACCAGCGGGTACTGCTTCATCGTGGCCGTGCGGTGATTCGAGCGGCTCTCGAAAATTATCTGAAAGATGCGTCGTGAACCCACTCGATTGCAACGAGCTCGTCGAAATTGTCACTGCCTATCTGGACGGCTCACTCGACCTCGAAACGCGGGCACGGTTCGATGAGCACCTGCTCGAATGCGACGGATGCGATAACTACCTGCAGCAGTTTCGGGTCACTATCGGCACGTTGGGCCGGATCCGTGAAAGCGAGTTGGCACCGGAATTCCGCGCGCAGCTACTTGAGGTTTTCAAGGATTGGCGGTGACGCCCTGTTACAACCACAGAGTGCCACCTGCGCGCCAAATGATGCAGTCCTAGCGCCTGGCAAGCACGCGCGATCGCGCGGGGCTGGCGCCTACAGTTGTTGGTAGCATTTATCGCTGTTTGACTCGGGCATCGGCTTGCGAAGGTCACAGCGGGCTTCGTCGGGATTAACTTGACCAAACCTATTCGTGCGCAACTATTTGCATGCTTGCGCTCTTGGTCACCCGGGCGTTGGCGTGTGGTGAGCCTCCCCAGTTTCAGTGGACACCCGAGATAGCGGGGGCACGGGGTTCCGCTGGGAGGATGGGGTATGTCCAGGACTCGTCGGTCGTTTACGGCGGAGTTCAAGGTTCAAACCGCTCGGCGGGTGATTGATGGTGGCCCAGCCGGTCGCCGAGATCGGCCGGGAACTCAATGTTCACGAGCACCTGTTACGTAAATGGGTGGCGGCCGAATGGCTCCGGGACGGCGCTGCCACCGATGCGCACAGGTTTCACCGGATGGTGACTGACCGCGGTCGAGCGTGCCGAGTTGGCACCCGGTTGCGTGCGGGGATCGCCGAGAAGTAACGCGATATCGCGTTCGTGAAAAAAAGTATCGGCGTACTTTGCGGCACAGCAACACAAGTGAGTCGTTTCGAGCTCATCGCCGCGGGGTTCAGGCTACCTGTGGGCGGGTTCCGGCGCACCACGGTGCCCGGTCGGATGCGCATTCGCGCAAACTACCCTGTTACCACTTCTGTACCGGACATTAATCCGCACTACGCCAACGGGACGCAATGGGCTCATGCGATGAAGCGTTCGCGGCCCCCACGATTCGTGCTTCGGGCTCCGCGGGCGACTCCGCCGATGATGGAGGATGCTGGTCAAAGCTGGGAATGATTACTATCACGGAGTCGCCCGGTCGTGCGAATGTCCACTTCGGAGCGGAGAGTGCGGTGCACTGGGCACCTGCTGGCGATCTCCATGAGCCTGTCGCGTTGGATGGCGCTCAGTGGTCCCTGCAACATGATGTTGCGTTCAATGCGATCGATGAACCCTTTCGTTTTGTCGAGCCCGGCACAGTCCTGCGCGTGGACACGGGAATGGCGGGCATCGACAACCACGCTTTCCAGTGGCCATTGTTTGCGTTCGGCGTACATCCTGATCGTCATCGACGTACAGGCTCCCAACGCGGCGAGCAATAGGTCGTACGGGGTGGGGCCCATGTCGTCGCTGATCGGACGAGGTTCGTCTGCAACAAGGCGGTGAGAACCGACCGTGATGTCCTGGGTGAGATTTCTCGCATCACCCCGCTCTGCGACCCGTACGACACCGTCGTCACCCGGCGGAGGGTCGCTGCGAGTCAGACCTGTGCTCGCACGGTGCTTCTGGTAACGGCCAGCCCAGGCAGCTATCACAGTAGCGGCGTACTCGGCGTCGTCACGGCAGCTGAGCAGATGATCAGCGCCGTCAAGTGCCACAAAGGATTTGGGGTGCCGCGCGATGTCGAAGATCTCTCGGGCATTGTCGACTGAGACCACCTGGTCGGTCGGCGAATGCAACACTAGGAGTGCAGCGTCGGCCGCTCGGATACGTTCCCGCTGGGGCTGTGCTGCGATGTCATCGAGGAACTGCTGCTGCAGACGGAACTCGCGACCGGCGATAGATATAGTCGCCTCACCTGCCGCGATGTCGTCGCATGACTGGCGCAGCAGGCCCGCTACGTGACCGGGATCTGCCGGTGTACCAATGATGGCAATGGCATTGACGTCATCGATTCGCGACGCCGCCGCAAGCACCGCAGCCCCACCGAGGGAGTGCCCAATCAGCATCGTTGGCGCACCGTGGCTCGCTCGCATGAAGTCGGCTGCACACACCAAGTCATCGACATTGGAACTGAATCCTGTCGCGGCGAAGTCGCCCTCGGAGTCCCCCAACCCCGTGAAGTCGAAGCGTAGGACGCCGATACCACTGCCGGTGAGGGCACGAGAGATTCGCGCCGCAGCCGAGTTGTCTTTTCCGCAGGTAAAGCAGTGTGCGAATACCGCCCACGTCGTGGGTGGCTGTTCTGGAGTCTCCAGTCGCCCAGACAGCGAGCCGCTACTGCCAGCGAACGTCACGCGCTCTGAATTGCTCATCGGGACGACCTCCTCATTTCTAGAACTGGCGGATGTGTCAGTCCGCCCGCGGTGTCCAGATCGCGGGGGCGGGGTGCTAAGCCCGACGAACGCAATACTTGTCCTTCCACTCGGGATCGGCTTGCCAGCAGACCCTGCACACACGGTGTTCCAGCGCGAGCATCGCCACGCTGAACCCTATAGCACTCTGCGGGACGGCCGAGAGTTGTAACGCTTGACCGTCGTCCGCACACTCATTGGTCGCATGTGATCGTACGAAGAAACCTTGGCCGCGGCACACAATCCGGTCGACCATAAGAAAGCAGGATGAACGATGGCTGTGCAACTGTCCGAGGCACGCGTTCTCATCACCGGCGGAACTAGCGGAATCGGGCGGGCTGTTGCCGTCTCTCTGGCTAGTCACGGTGCCGTAGTGGCCGTGTCAGGCCGGAGCGCGGAGCGTGGGCAACAGCTAGTAGGAGAGATCGAGGCCACGGGTGGCAAGGCCGAGTTTCTCAGCAGTGACCTGCACGACGCCGAATCCGCGAGGCTGCTCGCTGCTGACGCTATTACAAGGCTCGGCCATGTCGATGTGCTGGTGAATAACGCCGGCGTCTATCCGTTCGGACCCACCGAATCGATGACCGAAGAAGATTTCACCGCGGTGTTCGATCTCAACGTCCGCGTTCCGTTCTTCTTGGTTGCCGAACTAGCCCCCAAGATGGCCGAACGCAGCAATGGCGTGATCGTCAATGTCACAACGATGGTTGCCGAGTACGGAAACGTCGGAACCAGCCTGTACGGCGCCAGCAAGGCCGCGGTCGTATCCCTCACCAAAACGTGGGCAGCCGAGTACGGACCGCGGGGCATACGGGTCAATGCGGTCAGCCCCGGACCGACGTTCACCGAAGGCACCGCTGCTATGGGTGAGGGGCTTCGCGGACTGGTTGGCCCTGCTCCCGCGGGCCGTCCCGCGCAGGCTGAAGAAATCGCCAACTCGATTGTGTTCTTGGCGAGCGACCAAGCCAGCTACATCCACGGGGTCACCCTCGCTGTAGATGGCGGCCGCACCGCCGTCTGAACACCAGCTAACTGCACAGTCCATGCTGCCATCAATTCCGATCACACGGGCGCCGAATGCGGCGCGCATCGATTAGTGCGTGTCCTGCGCATCCCATTGAAATATGAGGTATGTCAATATGTCTAACCGTCGGAACCTGCCTGTTCGCGTCGGTGTGCAGCTGTGGCCAGGAGACACCCCTGACTACCGCACCTGGCGCGACGCAGTGATCACCGCCGAACAACTCGGCGTAGACGCAATCTTCGGCTACGACCATTTCCACAAGCCCGCAACCGCCCCGACCTCCGACGGGTTGCCCGAGCTCCTACCCGTGCAGCCCGACGTCAATAATTTCGAAGGCTGGACGTCGCTGGCCTCATGGGGCGAGATCACCTCACGCGCCGAGATCGGCTTGCTCGTAACTGGTGTCGGTTACCGCAATCCGGATCTTCTCGCTGACATGGCCCGCACAGTCGATCACATCAGCGATGGCCGCCTGATTCTGGGGATTGGATCCGGTTGGTATGAAAAGGATTACGTCGTTTACGGTTACGAGTACGGTACCGTCAAGTCACGGATGGACCTATTCGAGAGCAGCCTGAAACGCATAAGCGAGCGGCTCGACAAACTGATACCGGCTCCGACACGCAGCATCCCGATTCTCATCGGCGGCATGGGGGTGCGCCGCACGCTGCCTTTGGTGGCACGGTACGCCGACATCTGGCATACGTTCGCCAGCCCCGCCGAGTACCGGCGTAAGAATGCACTGCTTGGCGAGTTGGCACAGGTAGTAGGGCGCGATGAGTCGGCGATTGAACGCGCAGTGCACTGGACAGGCCGCGCCGACGCCGACGCATTTGCGAGTATGGGGGTAACGTTCTTTACCACTGAAATCCACCCGAACGCAGACGGATTCGACTTTCGCGAACTCAAAGATATGATCCACTGGCGCGATACATACAGCTAGACTGGGTCAGCTCACCGCGACCCTCGCGGGCCGCCCGTGTCCGCGCTACCCAGCGTGCCCTCATACGGCTCAGGTCACGAGCAACCTGGGCGATCCGGCCTACCCGTTTTTTCGACGATCCGGACCGCACCCTCACGGAACTCCTAGTCGTACTTCTTCCGTTTCCCTGGCATCTCGACCCCTATTGTCGATGCCTCCACGCTCTCGGCGAACTTCACCGAGCTAGTCCGCCGGCAATCTGGGCATCTACCCGGTCACCCTTCTCAGTGGACCAAGAAAGACGACATCGAACACCAAGTGCGCCAAGGTGTCCCGACGAGGGAGCCCTCGCACCAAGTCGGTCCCTGATACGGCTGACCGGCATCTACACTTGCCCGGACCAGAGTGGCTCCAACGTCCACTGCGGTGTGGTCACAGTCGATTATCTGGTCAGCCCCTGCTACAGCATCTCGTTCCAAATAAGTTGCAGGTCAATGCTATATGTCCAACACCGCAGCATCGAAGGCTGTTGCACTGCTGCGCTGTCATCGACATGGTCAGTCGCAGCATCGTCGGCTGACCGATAGCCTCGAAGGCGATTGCCACCTTGGTGGTCAAATCGTTAGACATGGCCATCAGCGACGGGCGCCCAGCCTCAGGCATGTCCTTGCTGATCACGAAACACCTTTCACTTCACGGGTTTCGGATGAAAGATCCGGGTGGCTAGACTGGGTCTGTCGTTTGGATCGATTGGGACGAGCTTGGCAGTCTCTTGGGCACGCTCAGCAGCCGAATGTGAATCCGCAGGGCACCATTGCCTTGACGGCTGGCTCAGCGAACGGCGTGCGAGGTTCAGAAGGAGCCGTCGTCTTGGTCGTCGTCTCGCCGAGTGTCATTCTGATGCTGGGCGATTCAGCTCCAGCATCGCTAGCAGAATCCTCAGCTGTCGCCGTTGCGGCGAATACTATCGCAGCGACGCACGCCGACCCGGCAAGTAGCAGCTGGGCGACTTTCGCTGGGCACCGCGTCAGTTGCGGCCCTCGCAGATTAATTGCCGATCGGAGCGTCACTCCTACGATTCTAATCTAGATATCGCGATATCGCTATATCTAGGAAGATGGTATTGGGGCGTCTTAGTCTCGATTTCCGTCCAAGGCGATGGTCGCCGGACTCCGGGTCGCAGTTGACGGGGTCAGGCTTGTGGGCGGGTCGCGGTTGCTGGTCTCGTGGCGCCGGGTGGGACGGGCTTCCCAGTGCCAGCGGTCCTTTCGGTTGATCGGTCATAGGCGGTCCGGTGTGAGCCGAAGGCGCCGCGGGGCGCTCCCAGCCGAACTGACGGTGGGCCAGCGGTTTGCTCATCGCTGACCAGGCCCGCTTGGATGGCGTGGCGGTGCGCGGGGTGGATGAGCACGTCTGGCGGCACGGGCCGTAAAGCCGCGTACACCGGTTACTACCACACTCACAGCGCAGGCACCGTCGTACGGCTAGATGGCTATCAGTGCTGGTGCTCGTTGCGCGTTAGCCAAGCGGGCATGTCAACGATGGAGTCCAGAGTGGTTTCTGCGGGATGTGTCTGGGTAAGGTCGATTTGGTCGGCATACATGCCGGTGCGTACCTGGATTGTGTGTGCGCCTACCGCGTTTCCCATGGCAATATCGTTGGCGGGTTGGTCGCCGATCAGCCAGAGTGCGTTCGGCTTGACGGGCACGCTCGCTGCGGCGGATCGCAGAAATTCTGGTGATGGTTTGCCGAGGAGTTTGCTGGTGACGCCGGTGGCGTGCTCAAGTGCTGCCGTGATCGCACCGGTGTCGATATGGTTGCCGTCGGGGCGTTTTCGATACTTCCCTCTTTGGAGTGCTATAAGGGTCGCACCGCGCTCGAGAGCGCGAAACGCCAAGTCGAGTAGCTGATGCGTTAGCGTGTCGTGAGTGTTGCCGACGACGACATGGGTGATCGCACCGCCGGCGTGGCGGTAGGGGGCAAATGTCGGAAGCAAGGCGCTTGACACCACCGGCAATACGTTGATCCGGCCGCGCGTTGCTTCAAAGAGTTGCAGGGCAGCGGATACGGGGGTGAAAACTTCGCCGACACGAACGTCGAATCCGCGCTCGCGCAGTGTTTCTTGGAGGGTCTGTGGTGGCACAGTATCGGTGTTGGTGAGAAAACGGAGCGTGCAACCCATGTTTCGGAGTCTTGTCACAGCCTCAGGCGCGCCGGGAACGAGCTCGTCACCAACGTATAGCGTACCGTCCAGGTCGCTGAATACTACAGGCGTTGGCATCATCGATACTCCGCGAAATGACTGACCTGCCGCATGTGCCGGATGTATCGAGAACGTTCGGGAAGAGCGATTGGGGCGGCGCCGATCTGTTTGTCAGAACTTGGTGACATAGTGGAGTTGCCTCTGTAACGGTATGGCGTTGACGTGGATGCCGGGCTGGGCTGCGCGAAGCAATATCAAGCCGTCTCAGTTAATGATGGTAGCCCCGCGTCCTCGCGTGTTCAGTTAAAAGTGAAATGACGGCTGTCGATTTTACCGCAGGCTATTACCTGGCTGGCTCGTGCTCAGTTGGTCAGCGAAGGAGAGCGCGCAGCGGTTAAATCAGCGCATTCAAGGCTTCCAGCAGCGACTCAATATTCTTTTCGTGCCTTTTGTAGTATGTCCAGGGCCCGATCCGTCGGGAGGTTACCAATTGCGCGCGTTGCAGAACTGCCATATATGACGACACTGTCGACTGTGATAAGCCGACATGTTTTTGAATGATACTCACGCACACGCCGACTTCTTGTGGATCGATATCCTGTTCGGGAAAATTTTTTCGCGGATCCTTGAGCCAACTGAGTATCGTTAATCGGGTAGGGTTATCGAGGGCTTTCAATGCCTCGTTGACATCAATACTTATTGAATTCTGGGAATTAGTACGTTCAGGTGAAGTGCTCAGCATTTTATGATCCCTTTCGTGGTCATGCTACGCGGGTGGGCCGCCGATCTGAAGGATGTTGCACAGTAGTTAGTAAACGTGGGCCTACATCCAGTGGCGGCGTTGCTAGTTCGACACACCGGGAGCTGGAGAACAGACATGTTGCGGATCCTGTCGTGTATAGGGACTAGCGTACCTGCGAGTTTGTGCCGATGCGCTGGGTAGTTGGCCAGAACGCTGCGCGGCCCATCGGTGATCGTCGTCGGCGCATGTCGTACCTCGTTGGCGGCTTCGCGGTTGGGTCCGCATGAAACGTTTCTCGTAGGCGGTTCGGCTGGGCCGCGGAGCATCCGAGGTGCGACTCGTCTTGCCGTGCAGCCTGATCGACTGCACGGCAAGACGTGGTTCGGTTACTAGCTACGGTAGGTGGGGTAATCGGTGTAGCCTTTCTCGGTGCCGCCGTACATGGTGCTCGGGTCGGGGGTGTTGAGCGGCCAGTCGTTGGCGATCCGTTCGGGCAGGTCTGGGTTGGCGATGAACGGTCGGCCGAAGGCGATCAAGTCGGCCCAGCCAGCCTCAATGGCACGGACTGCGCGTTCGGCGGTGTACTTGCCCGCCAGTAGGATGGTTCCGCTGAAGTTTTCGCGCACTGCGACACGGAAGCTTTCCGGCATTTCGGGAGCGTTGTCCCAGTCGGCCTCGGCCAACGACACGTATGCGATGCCAACCTCTTCGAGGATCTTTACCGCCTCGATGTAGGTCTCATGGGGGTCATCTTCGACAAGGCCAAGGTAGACACGGTCTTCGCCAGTGGTGGTGAACAATGGCGAAAACCGCACACCCAGACGGTCTTTACCGACGACGCCGGCAACTGCCTCGACCACCTCGCGCAGGAACCGGAGGCGATTCTGCAGGGAACCGCCGTATTCGTCGTTGCGGTGGTTGGTATGGGTGGACATGAACTGGTTGACCAAGTACCCGTTGGCTGAGTGGATTTCCACCCCGTCGAATCCGGCGTCGAGAGCATTGCGCGCGGCGTCGGCGTAGAGCTGCACGACGTCTTTGACCTCGCCGGTCGTCAGAGCCCGCGGCGGCGACGGCGGCGCCAGCGCTCCGGCTCCCGGGCCCGTTTCGACGAAAACCTTCACGGCGTCCGCGGTGATGGCCGACGGGGCGACCGGTGCGCCGGCGTCGGGCTGCAACGAGGTGTGCGACACCCGTCCCACATGCCAGAGCTGGTTGAAGATCACCCCACCGGCGGTGTGAACCGCATCGGTGACTTTGCGCCAACCCGCAACCTGTTCAAGGTTGTGGATCCCGGGTGTCCAGGCGTAGCCCTGCCCGCGCGGTTCGATCTGCGTACCTTCGGTCACCATGAACCCGGCACCACTGCGCTGCGTGTAGTAATCCGCCATGAGTTCGTTGGGTACGTTGCCGGGCTGCGAACTGCGCGAACGGGTCAACGGGGGAAGAACGATGCGATTCTTGACCTCATAGGGGCCGAGCTTGGTAGCGGTGAACAGCACTGAGTCTTTCATTTCTTTTCTTTCCGGTGTTGGTGTGATGGTTTCAATCTTGTGCAGCGATGGGATACGCGATTTAGAACAGTCCGCGCGGAGCTTCGTTCATGCTCACGTAGATGTTCTTCTTGTGGGTGTACGCGTCAAGCATGGATTTGTAGGCTTCGCGGCCCAGACCGGATTTCTTGTAGCCCCCGAAGGGTGCATGCGCAGGGATCTCATGGGCCGTGTTCACCCACATCCGACCGGTCTCCACCGCGCGTGCCACGCGAAGTGCACGGTTGATGTCTTGGGTCCACACTGTGCCGGCGAGTCCGTATTCTGAGTCGTTGGCCAAGGCGATAACTTCATCCTCGTCCTTGAATGGGATAACAACGAGAACGGGGCCGAAGATCTCTTCCGATGCAACGCGCATATCGTTGCGCACATCGACCAATATTGTCGGCTCGACAAAGAATCCGGAATCGTAGTCCCCGCCAGTGAGCCGGCGACCACCCGTCAAAACCGTGGCACCTTCAGCACGACCGGTTTCTACATAGCCCAACACGCGCTCCAGCTGGGCTTTGCTGATCAACGAGCCCACCTGGGTGTCTGGTGAGAGGGGATCCCCCACGCGGGCCGTGGTGAACTTGGCTTTTAGTTCGTCGATAAAACGGTCGTAGATCGACTCGTGAATGAAGAGGCGAGCTCCGGATTCGCAGGCTTGGCCTTGATTCCATAGAATCGCCAGGGCTGCCCCCTCGACGGCCTTGTCCCAATTCGCGTCGGGGAAAACGATATTCGCCGATTTGCCGCCCAGCTCCAGCGTTGCTGGTACCAGTCTTTTGGCTGCGGCTTCGGCGACGGTGTAGCCGACTCGGGTGGAACCGGTGAATGCCAGCTTCTGTACCGTCGGGTGATCCAGCACGGCCTGGCCGGCAACCGGCCCTGTGCCGGTGACGATGTTGACGACACCGGGGGGAAGAACTTGCGCGAAAATCTTTGCCAGTTCGGAAATGCTGACCGGCGTCATCTCCGATGGCTTGATCACCACGGTGTTCCCTGTGGCGATTGCCGGGGCAATCTTCCAGGCTGCCATCAACAACGGAAAGTTCCAGGGGATCACCTGACCAACCACACCAAGCGGTTCGCTCAGCACGAGGCTGAGGGTCTGTTCATCAAGCACGGCCGCCTCGTCTGAGTGACTGCGAATCACTCCGGCGAAGTACCTGAAGTGATCAATGGCGATGGGCACGTCGAGAACGCGCGACTCGCGAATCGGCTTGCCCACATCCAGCGACTCCAGGACCGCGAAACGCTCGGCGTCAGCCTCCAGCAGGTCGGCGATCCTGTTCAACGCGTTCGCCCGTTCCGTCACCGTGGTCGCCCTCCAGCCCGCAAACGCACGCTGCGCCGCCTGGACCGCGCGATCGACATCAGCGGCTGTTCCACTAGGAATACGAGTCAGCACCTCACCCGTCGCGGGATTGATACTCTCGATCGTCTCCCCGGACTCCGCGTCCACCCATTGGTTGTCGATGAACATTCCGTAGCTGCGGTCCGGAGCATACTGGGACGTGGACATGGCGCGCTTCTCCTTCTGATTGGCGGGCGGGCCGGAAGTACAACCGGCTCAACCTCTTCCGTGATTTCGTTGTTCACCACCCCTGACGACGTGGTGCCACCAACCCTAACCTAGATATCGAGATACGTCAATATCCCAATAGCGCGATATTCAGATGGGCGTAAAGGGGGTGTCTTCCTGCGCTAACACCGCCGGGTCGGCTGGTTGGTGGCCGTCGGTGCGTGACCGTGCTTGAGGTGCGCTCTGCTGCGCGGCTTAACTCGGACGATCCCCACTCAATAGGGACTCGCCGAACTGCGCAGGTTCGACCGTGCCATCCGGCCAGGAACCCGCAGTCGAATGAAATCGGCAACGATACGAAAACCCGTGAACCACCCCAGGTTTGACGCGCATCAAACCCGGGGTGGTTCAAAGTGCTTGGGAGGCGGTGCCAAGCCGGCGGTGCGGTGGCCACTTGATCGATTCTCGCGCAGCGTCTACTTCCTGGGCCGAGGTCTGCTGCAACGCCGCAAGCTTGCCGAGCATCGTCGACCTCGTCATGTGTACCATGCCTAAGCCAAGGCAAGAATCATTGTAACCCGGTCAGCATCGGCGGTTTGGCCTGCAGGTCACCCGGCAAGTAGTCCGATGGGGCGCAGAACCCGATGAACCTGCAGTGCGAACACTCGCGGTCGTTCTCGCCAGGGTGTGCACCGTGTTGCATTCGGTGTTCTACCGCCTGAAACGGTTGCTGCGCAACATGGTCGGACCATCGCTCCTAGCCGTCGATAGCCTCTCAAGGTCGCCCAAAACTGGAGAGACCCAGCACTGTCTGGTGGCGGTCAGTGCGTTTAGGGTTGCGTTCATCGCCTTGCTCAAAGCAGATTGGTCGCCAAATCTGTTCGGCCGTTAGTCGCGACACAGCAAATCGGCACTACGAGGGCCGACAGACCACGCCGGCGTTTTCCCTGACCGCGCTGCGCTGCTAAATGGTCCGTGCTGTGCTGGTCGATTGCGCCGACACGGGGCGGATAAGCCGACTTCTGGGGTTACCGCGACTAAAGGAACTTGGCGTCGACGACCGCAGCGCCGCGCGGAAGGGCGTGGGCACCCAAATGGTCGAGGGCGAGACCTCGCAATCCGCGTCGTCGGTCTCGACCCACAAGATCCCCGCAGGAACTATGACGTACGGCACACCCACCTAAACGGAAGCGCTGTAACGCTTTCCGAAGTGCATAGCACTCAGTGGTGTAGTCAACCCAACTAGCAAGGGAGTCATCATGATCGCTACCATCCGCGAGCAGATTCAAGCCGGCGTGCGCCCAGAGTCGCCAGTAGCACGTGGCGGCGCGGGCCTGGCACGGTACGGGCTGGTCGTCGTCATCGCCTGGATCGGCATGCTGAAGTTCACAGAGTACGAAGCCAACGGCATCGCGCCATTCGTGTCGAACAGCCCTTTCATGTCTTGGCTGTACGACATTTTCTCGATCACCACCTTTTCGTCGCTACTCGGTGTAGTCGAGATCGCAATCGCGGTCTTGCTCGCCGTCAAACCGTGGTTCCCTCGACTCTCAGCGATCGGTAGCCTCATGGCCATCGGCATGTTCGCCACAACACTGACATTCGTGCTCAGTACGCCTGGTGCATTCGAAGCATCAGCAGGAGGTTTCCCGGTGTTGTCGTCGACTGGTCAGTTCCTGATCAAGGACGTCGCACTGCTCGGAATCTCTGCCTGGACGCTGGTCGATGCACTCACACGCCGCTGAGGCCGAAGCCGCCCTCGTCACCTCGCTTCGTGCGGGTGACGAGGGCGGCTTCGTGCAAGTTGTCGACTTGCAAGCCCCACGACGCCACGCCTCGCACGCGACTACGTCAGGACACCGATCGCCGAAGGCCCCCTACAGGAAGGCCTCTTACACAAAGGAATCGGCTCTTCCCAGGATCAGTCACCTAGGTTCACAGAGCTGTCTGCGAACTTTCATAGGAGGAAAGGTCGCAGTCCCTTGGCGACGAGAAACTGGACGAGGAGTCGGAGCAACGAAGCCATCCTCGGGAATTTTTCCTCAAGCACCGGGGAGCATGGTCGCCGGCGAGCCGGTCGCTCATGTACTACATGAAAGGATGCAGACAGATGAGATGCAACGAACTCGCCGAACTACTCACCGAATACCTGGACGACTCGCTCGGTTCGAGCGACCACGTGAGGCTCGAAACGCACCTGTCCGAGTGCGACGGATGCGCAAACTATCGCACTCAATACATATCGACGATCGCAATCTTGAATCAGATCCCCGTGGCCGGCTTCAAGCGCACGCTGCGCGATACGTTATCGGCGCACTTTCACCAACGGCGCCGCTGAGCTTCGCAGGGCAACCGAGTTCAGCTCAGCAACAATGGATACACCAACTTTGCTGCCGTCAGCGCCCATCGGTCTTTAGGTGGCTTGCGCCAACTCAGCCACCGCTTGATCGGTGGTCCAGATAGCTGAGGCGAGGAATCGGAAATTAATCAGGGCGGCCAAGTATCCGTCGCCTTCGGGCAACCGTGCACCCGCAGTCGCGTCACGGATGACGACAACCTCGAAACCCTGTTCGATCAGCTCACGCAAATGGCTTTCGGTGCACAGATTCGCGGCCATTCCAGCCAGAAGAACTTGGGTCACACCGCGTTTGCGAAGCTGAAGTACGAGATCGTTGGACTGCGGACCCACGATTTTATGGGGAGAAGCGACCACCGTCTTTCCGTCCAGGATGCGGTTCTTGTACCGCTCGAGATAGTCCGCGCCCGAACCGTCGAACCCTTCCAGCTGCAGCGGATGCGTCCGCGCGAACATACCGACACTGTGCATGAAGCGCTCAAGCGGTCCGCCGAATTGCCAGTCCTGATCGGATGGATAGTAATAGTGCGGAGAGATCGCAACCGTGATCCCCGCGCTCTTGGCAGCTGACAGTAGTTGGTCGATGTGCTCGACAGTGTCGTTGTCTTCGACGCTGGCGCCGAACACCGACCATGTTGCACCATCGGGGCTGAGAAAGTCGTTCTGCGGGTCAGTCACGACGAGCGCAGCGTGCGTCACGTCAAGCTGGAAGCCAGATGGCGGAAGTCCGGGCTCTGCGGGCTCGTCGTACACGGATGAAGTCGACATTGGATGGGAGTCCCTTTCCTATCGGGCGCTAGTGCGCGACACACGGCAGCGCCCGGAAAGTATAAATAGACGACCGGTCGGATATCAACAAGTCCGGCCTTTCGGACCTCGATGATGGAGGCGGGACTTCAGGACGTGCCGACCAAACCCACCAACTGCGGCAAGGTTATTCGTGAGAAACGGTCGTATGGAGCGCGGGTGCGATCGATCCTGGCGCGAAGCACTGCCCCTTCCCACGCTTCGATAATCAAACCTGCGACTTCGCGACGCCGTTGAGGCGTTCCCTCTGTGAAAACAGCGGCCAGTTCGTGCTCCCAAACACAAACAATGCCGCGTAGCTTTTCGTGGACCGACGCACTGGTGGCTGAGACTTCGAGCGCGAGATTGCCAATTAGGCAGCCGCGCATAAAGGTGTGGCGCTCGTGCTCGTCGGCAATCACCGCGAAGTAGCGTTGCAGGCGGCGAACCGGTGTCCCGCGACCTAGCAGCAAGGATCCCGACCGGTCCTGAAGTTCGAGCCAGTACTGGCCTAGCACTGCGACAACAAAGGCTTCTTTGCTCTCGTAGTACGTGTAGAATGCCGCCTTCGGTACGTCGGCACGATCGGCAATTTCCTTGACACCTGTCGCGTTGACGCCACGGGCATAGAAGAGCTCGAGTCCACTAGCGAGTAACCGTCTGCGGATATCCGGGTTCCCCGGGCGAGGCACAGGAGCAGAGTAACTGACCGAACAGGGACCTTGGCCGTGCACGGCACCAACTCGACCACGCGCGTCCAGACGCACATATCCGGTCAAGTGAGCATTTTTTGTGCGCCATTGCGCAGCACGAACTCACCGGGCGCTGAACGCCCCCGTGGACATTTAGAGACAATCGGTCTAATCTCATCACATGAGCGCTTCCATTGTCCGGCCTCGTCGTGGACGGCCGCCAAAAGTCAGCCGTGACCACGAAGACACGCGGGAAGCATTGCTTCGCTGCGGGATGGAAATCCTGACTGCTCAGGGCCTCACTGCGACAGGTATTGAATCGGTGCTCAAGCGCGTCGATGTACCGAAGGGCTCGTTTTATCACTACTTCGACAGCAAAGACGCATTCGGTCTGGAGGTGCTGCAGAGCTACGCGGAGTATTTCGCGCGCAAACTTGATCGCTGGCTGTTGGACGACAGTCTGCCACCACTGCAACGTCTGACCCTTTTCGTCGAGGACGCGAAAGCCGGAATGGCCAGACACAGGTTTGATCGTGGATGCCTTGTTGGCAATCTTGGGCAAGAAGTTCGGACACTTCCCGAGAGCTATCGCACGAAACTCGAAGAAACACTTGAGGACTGGGAGCAGCGCTTACAGGACTGCCTGCGACTGGCCGTTGACGTAGGAGATCTTCCGGCCGACACCGACTGCGCCGCGCTATCACGGTTCTTCTGGATCGGTTGGGAGGGAGCGGTATTGCGCACCAAACTCGCTCGGACAGTCGAACCGCTCGACGTGTTTTTCAGTGGATTCCTCGCATGTGCCCGCGCGTAGGAGAAGGGAATACGATGTTCAGCGCGATTGTGGTTGAGAAGACCAACACGGACTACCGTGCGGAAATGCGGCGGATCGGCAGCGACGACCTACCTGAGGGGCAAGTGACCGTCCGGGTCGCATACAGCAGCCTCAATTACAAAGACGCCCTGGCCATCACCGGTAGGGGCCCCGTCGTCCGTCGCTTCCCGATGGTCCCGGGAATCGACTTAGCCGGCGTCGTTGAGGCCAGCAATGACGCGCGCTACAAACCCGGTGATCACGTTCTGGTGAACGGTTGGGGACTGGGCGAGACCCACTGGGGAGGGCTTGCACAGATCGCTCGGCTCCAGGCGGACTGGCTAGTGCCACTCCCCCCCTCGTTCACCGAGGCGCAGGCCACTGCCATCGGCACTGCGGGCTATACAGCGATGCTTTGCCTGATGGCACTCGAACAACACGGGGTCACCCCTAGTGACGGTGAAGTACTCGTCACCGGTGCCAGTGGCGGCGTCGGAAGCATCGCGGTCACGCTGCTCGCGAGCAACGGCTACACGGTCGTCGCGGCAACCGGCCGCCTCGCTGAGGCAGACTATCTGCGGAGGTTGGGTGCGGCTACGGTGATCGACCGAGCCGAACTCGCCGAACCGGGCCGCCCCTTGGGCAGCGAGCGCTGGGCCGGCGCTATCGACTCCGTGGGCAGCCACACACTGGCTAATGTGTGTGCCACCACCAGTGCCGAGGGAGCCGTCGCCGCGTGTGGCATGGCTCAAGGCATGGAATTCCCAAGCACTGTTGCGCCATTCATCCTGCGCGGAGTGAGCCTGTTGGGTATCAACAGTGTCACGCAGCCCCACGCCAAACGCGTCACAGCGTGGGGCCGGCTGAGCAGGGACCTCGACACCGGACACCTAGGAGAGATCAGCCACGAGATCGGCCTCACTGACGCTATCTCCACTTCAACAGATCTTCTTGAGGGCCGAGTGAGGGGCCGCATCATCGTTGACGTGAATCGCTAACTCCCCTTTGCTGGAGCAGTGCGGGATAGTCGCTAGAGCTGACGGGTTACCTGCACGATAGGCACGTGCTCTCCCGCAGCATGCGATCAGCACAACCGAGGGGCCGCCAGCTCGCCAGTATCTGTCGTGCCGGACTTGGCCGAGTAGGAAATACCTTGATGGCCGCTTATAACGCCCACCAGACACGACGACGGAAGGAGCAGCATTCATGACACGAGTTCTTGTACTTGGTGCCGGAGGCAGAATCGCGCAAATCGTAGTACGCGAACTGCTCCACGACGAGAGCGTGAATCTCACCCTCTACCTACGGAACGACCAACGCTTGCACGACTTGCCCGACCTCCGCGCAACGGCAGTAGAAGGTGATGTCCTTAACGGAAGTCTCCTGAAACAAGCGGTCGAGGGACAGGACATCGTCTATGCCAACCTTGGCGGTAAAGATATCGTGGACCAAGCGCGTGGGGTCGTCACTGCGCTTGAGGGCGCTCGCGTGCGAAGGCTCATTTGGATCTCGACGCTAGGGATCTACGACGAAGTCCCCGGCGAGTTTGGCCGTTGGAACCACCGGATGCTCGACGGCGGCTATCTCGAAACCTACGCCGCAGCGGCGAAAGTGATCGAGTCTTCGCGCCTTGACTACACAATCATCAGACCCGCATGGCTTACAGACAAAGACGAAGTGGACTACGAGATCACCCAGAAAGGAGAACCTTTCAAAGGCACCGAGGTATCCCGAAAAAGCATCGCGGCACTCGTCGTACGATTGATTACCGATCCCTCACAAGAACTCCACGGCTCACTGGGAGTAAACAAGCCAGGCACCGACGCCGACAAGCCTGCATGGCAGTAATTCCGGACGCGATCGGGAAGAGCCGTTGGATAGTTGGATAGTCCAGGCGCAATGCGAACTCTGGGCCTGTGGTCGCTGCCTGCGTCGGGCGGCGCAAGTTCACCCTCGCGGGAGCACTAGACCGCCTAGGTCGTGTACGAGCAGGCCAAGCGGATCGTCATTGGCTGCATGCTCCACAGGCGATGACAACATCTGAAGAGACTTCACTCAGAGGAGGCGGCACAACCCCATAGATCGTGTACGGGCTTCAGTACGTACGTTGACGCTCACCCAGCTTTGCTCACGCTCACCAGCGCCATACTGGGAGAATGCAGGCAAGAAGCAGGTAGATCAACGACTTGTAACCAACATGAAGTGTTACTGCCGCACTCATCATTTGATGAAAACCTTCTGGGGCTGGACCGAGAAACAACTCGCCGACGGCACCCTGATCCTGACCTCCCCGGGCGGGGACACCCACGTCACCACCCCCGGGTCTGCGCTGTTGTTTCCCAGCCTGTGTCACGCGGTGGGCGGCATGCCCGCCCCCGAGGCCCAGACCCCACCGGCCGATTACTG
>NZ_LKTM01000012.1 GCF_001417955.2 Mycobacterium gordonae
ACCGCCGGTCTGGGCATTACCACCGTCACCGCCACCGGGCCCTTGGCTGCCGCCGTTGCCGCCGGTAGTTCCCTTTCCGCCGGTGCCCCCCTTGCCGCCGACGCCGCCGACGCCGCCGTTTCCGCCGTCACCGCCGTACGTCCCGGCATTGCCGCCGGCTCCGCCCTTGCCCCCCGATCCGCCGGTACCGCCCGTCGCGGCGGTCCCGGCCGTGGTGCCGGTACCGCCGGCCCCGCCGGTGCCGCCGTCGCCGCCGTTGCCGATGATTCCGGCGTTGCCGCCGGTGCCCCCGGTGCCGCCGGTTCCGGTGGTGGTGACGGCGTCGGCGCCGGCACCGCCCTTGCCGCCGTTGCCGCCGCTGGTTCCGGAATTGCCGGCACCGCCCTTGGCGCCCGAGCCCGCGCCCGCACCGCCACCGTCACCGCCGTCACCACCGGCCGCGCCATTCGAGTTCGCCGCGTTCGAGACTCCGTTGGTGCCGCTGGTGGCGTTTCCGCCGCCCCCGCCGATTCCGCCGGTTCCTCCGTTGCCGCCCTTGCCGGCGACGCTGCCGCCCTTGCCTCCCGCGCCCCCGGCTCCGCCGCTGCCGCCGGTACCTCCGTTGCCGCCGTTCTGGCCAGCGCCGGCCACCGCACCACCCTGGGTGCCCACGCCACCGGTTCCCCCAGTACCGCCGTTACCGCCGTTACCGACGGTTCCTCCGTCGCCGCCCGCGCCGCCGGCAGCGCCGTTGAGGCCGGCGGCCGGCGCGTCGGCCCCCCTGCCGCCGTTGCCGCCGTTGCCGCCGCTGCCGGGTGCGGTGCCGGCCTTGCCGTCGGCGGCGACGCTGCTGCCGCCGCTGCTCCCGCCGGCCCCGGCGCCGCCGCCGACGCCGGGGTTGCCGCCGTTGCCACCCTTGCCGCCGACTCCGCCGTTGACACCGATCGTGCCGTCGCGGCCGTTGCCGCCGCTGCCGGGAGTCCCGCCATTGCCGCCGTCTCCGCCCACACCGCCGACGCCGTGCGCCCCAGCCGTGCCTGCCGGCGCGCTGCCGCCGACGCCGCCGGCGCCACCCGCTCCGCCGTGACCGCCGTTTCCACCGCTGGCGCCGTTGCCGCCGTTTGCGCCGGCGGTGAAGCCGTCGAACCCGTCGAGGCCGTTGCCGCCGTCGGCTCCCCGGCCGCCCAGGCCGCCGGCACCGCCGGCGCCGCCGTTGCCGGCCTTTGCTCCACCATTGCCCCCGGCACCGCCGGCGCCGCCCGCTCCCCCGTCGCCGCCGTTGCCGGGATTCGTGCCGGAGAAGGCAGGGCTGCCGGACATGCCTTTGCCGCCGTCTCCGCCGGCACCGCCGTTGCCGTACAGCCCGCCGTTTCCGCCGGCGCCGCCATTGCCGCCGGCCTGACTGGTGCCGATCGCGTCGGAACCGTTGCCGCCGCGGCCGCCGTCGCCGCCGCTCGTCGGACTGGTACCCGCGGCGCCGGCCGCTCCGGCACCGGCTTTGCCACCCCAGCCGCCGGTACCGCCCACGCCGCCGACGCCGGTATTACCGCCGTTGCCGCCGTTACCACCGGCACCCCCGTTGACGCCGTTGGCGCCGTTGCCGCCGTTGCCGGGTGCTCCACCGTTGCCGCCGGCTCCTCCGGCGCCGCCCAGTCCGTCACCTCCGGTGGGGGTCAGCAGGCTGTTCACCCAGCCACCGGCACCGCCCGCACCACCGATGCCGCCACCGCCTCCGGCGCCGCCGTCACCGCCCCACTGGCCATTCGCGCCGGCGGTGAGCGCGCTGGCCCCGGTACCGCCCGCTCCGCCGTCGCCGCCGTGACCACCGAGGCCGCCTGACCCGCCGGTGCCGATGAACGCACCACCGCGGCCGCCGGCGCCACCGGCGCCGCCGTTTCCGCCGACCGTGCCGGACACGCCCGCGGGTCCGGTGGTGCCGACGGCTCCGTTGCCGCCGAGGCCACCGGTGCCGCCGTTGCCGTACAGCAGGCCGCCGAGGCCACCGTTGCCGCCTGTGCCCCCGTGGATCGCCGCCGAAGCGCTGCCGTCCCCACCGACCCCTCCGGCGCCGCCCATGCCCAATACCCGCGCGTTTCCACCGAGGCCACCGGCGCCGCCGCCCGGACCGGCACCTCCTACGCCGCCATCCCCGAACACTCCCGCGGTTCCGCCGGCTCCGCCCGCTCCACCCGGACCGCCCTGACCGGCGCCGCCGGTCCCGCCGGCGCCCCCGTTTCCGATGAATCCGCCCTCTCCGCCCAGGCCACCCGCACCACCGAAGCGTCCGTCACCGCCGGCGCCGCCCACGGCGCCGTTGCCGAACAGCCCGTCTGTACCGCCGCCACCGCCGGCCCCGGCTGTACCGCCGGGCGCGTTCCCACCGGCCCCACCGGCGCCCGGATCACCGAAGATGAAGGAATGGCCGCCGCCCCCGCCATTGCCGGCGACCCCTAGCGCTCCGGCCTGCCCACCGGAACCGCCGACACCGCCGTTGCCCCAGAGCAATCCACCGTTCCCACCGCTACCGCCGCTGCCGGCCAATCCGCCCGGTGTGGTGGCGGCGCCGCCGGCGCCGCCGACACCGCCGTTGCCGATCAAACCCGCGGCGCCACCGGCACCACCGTTCTGCCCGAACGCCCCGGACCCGCCCGATCCGCCATTGCCATACAGAAAACCACCGGGCGCTCCCGCCGCACCTGTTCCAGGAGCACCACTGGCGCCGTCGCCGATCAGCGGACGTCCGAAAAGCAGCTGCGTGGGCGCATTGATGGCGCCCAGCACCTGCTCCTCGACGACCTGCAGCGGGTTCGCGTTGGCCGCCTCCGCGATGGCATACGCGCCGCCGGCTGACTTCAGACTCTGGACGAAGCGCTCGTGGAACTGTGCAGCCTGCGCGCTGAGAAGCTGGTAATCCTGAGCGTGGGTGCCGAACAGCGCCGCGATCGCCTCTGACACCTCGTCGGCGCCGGCCGCCAGCAGATTCACCGTCGGCGCCAGCGCGGCCGCGTTGGCGGCACCGACCGCCGAACCGATGCCGGTCAGATCGACCGCAGTTGAAGCCAGCAGGTCCGGACTCGCGATAACAAAGGACATCGGACGCTGCCTCTCATCCACCCCGGTCAATAAAGCGAAATCCCCGGGAAGATGATCACGACGAGCGGGCAATGCCCGCAAAGTCGAATTGCACAGATCCGGCAGCCTGCACAGTGCACACTGCACAGCTCGCGGCAAACCCCTTAGACGGGGCGCAGTTTCGTCCTACGGCGGGCCGCTGGCAGGGTCACTCCTCGTCGAGAGCGGCCAGCACCTCGTCGGAGAGGTCGACGTTGGTCCAGACGTTCTGCACGTCGTCGCTGTCCTCCAGCGCATCGACCAGCTTGAACACCTTGCGGGCGCCCTCGACGTCGACCGGGACACTCACGGACGGCTGGAAACTCGCCTCGGCCGATTCGTAGTCGATGCCGGCATCCTGGAGCGCGGTTCTGACGGCGATCAGATCGGTCGGCTCGGAGACCACTTCAAAGCTGTCGCCGAGATCGTTGACGTCCTCCGCGCCGGCCTCCAGCACCGCGGTCAACACGTCGTCCTCGGTGAGGCCGTTCTTCTCCAGGGTCACCATGCCTTTGCGGGTGAACAGGTAGGCAACCGAACCAGGGTCGGCCATGGTGCCGCCGTTGCGCGTCATCGCCACCCGAACCTCGCTGGCCGCGCGGTTGCGGTTGTCGGTGAGGCACTCGACGAGAACCGCGACGCCATTGGGCCCGTAGCCCTCGTACATGATGGTCTGGTAGTCGGCGCCACCGGCTTCCTCACCCGCGCCGCGCTTGCGTGCCCGCTCGATGTTGTCGTTGGGAACCGACGTCTTCTTCGCCTTCTGGATGGCGTCGTACAGCGTCGGGTTGCCCGCCGGGTCACCGCCCCCGGTACGGGCGGCCACCTCGATGTTCTTGATCAGCCGGGCAAACTCCTTGCCGCGACGCGCGTCTTTGACGGCCTTCTGGTGCTTGGTGGTGGCCCACTTGGAATGGCCGCTCATCGGTGCCTCTTACCTCTTTCGCTGGAAAAGTTCGCCTAGCGAGTCTACGTGGCGGCTTCGACACACCGAGCGTCGCGCCGGGGTGGCACCGCCGGTTCGAGGGCAACCGCGGCGCTCGACATGAGAGCAGGGGGACCGGCCGGCTCCTCGGTACTGCACGGCGAGTTTCATGTTGCGTTGAAATTAGTTTCAACGTATCGTGAATCTAGCGGTGAATCCGCCGTTCAGCGAGCAGAGGATGGTAATGACAACCGCGATCGCGACGACACCGCAGTACAGCGACCTACCCGAGCGGATCGTGCCGGCGTTGGCCTCCTACCGACCTGACGCGGCGCGCGTCGAGGAAAAGCTCGCGCGGTTCCGCGATGTGCCACCGCGCGACCCGGACGCCGACGGCGCCGTCGAGCAACTCGACGGAGTGACCTTCACCCACCGGTTCACCGAGGTCGAGGGAGCCGACGGGGAGGCTGTCCGATTCCACTACGTCGAGGCCGGCCCCTCGACCGGTGAACCCGTCGTATTCCTGCACGGACTGCCGGACTCCTGGTACCAGTGGCACCACCAGATGGCCGCGTTGGCCGGTCGCTACCGTTGCGTCGCCTTCGATCTCAAGGGCTACGGGCAATCGAGCACCGCGGAGGGCGACTATCGCCACGAGGCGGCGGCTGAGCAGCTGGTGGCCGCCTTGGACCGCATCGGTGTCGACCGGTTCAACCTGGTCACCCACGACCGCGGCAGCGTGCAGGGTGACTTCGTCGCCGCCAACCATTCCGACCGCGTGTTGCGGTACGGCCGCGGCGAGCAGCACCTCTACCACTTCCACCCGGCATTGGCCCCGCAGGCCGCGATGTTTCGGGATTCGCCGTTCACGGGGTTGATGGCCGACCGGACCCGCTTCGTTGTGCTGGTCTACACGTGGATCGGACACATCGACCTGCCCGACGACGAAATGCGGCGGGTGATCCAGGAGTTCAGCTACCCGGACATCGACAAGGCGGTCCCCCGTTACTTCAACACCGCAACCTTCCGGACGGAGTGGATCGCAAGGCGAACGCGCCTCCTCGATCGCTGGACGTGCCCGGTGATGGTGATCCAGAGCCACGAAGGCACCGTCCAGCCCCGCGAGTATTACCTCGACGCCCGCGACCACATCCCCAACGCGGCCGAAGTCCTGATCCGTTTCGTCGACGCGGGTCACTTCTGGACGCTGGAAGACCCGGCGACCACCACTGCGCATCTGCGCGAACTGCTCGCGCTGCCGGTAGCCGACAAGCCGGCGATCTAGCGGCCGGTCACCATGTCCACGAACATCTGATGCACCCGCCGGTCGCCGGTCACCTCCGGATGGAACGCCGTCGCCAGCACCGCACCCTGGCGCACCGCGACGATGTGCCCCGCCGCCCGCGCCAGCACCCGCACACCGGGGCCAACCCGCTCCACCCATGGCGCCCGGATGAACACCGCACGCACCGTCCCGTCCAGGCCTTCGAACGGGATGTCACCCTCGAACGAATCGACCTGACGCCCGAAAGCGTTGCGCCGCACCGTCATATCGATCCCGCGTAGCGGCAGCGCTGCCCGGCCGTCCGCGCCGGCGTCCAGGATCTCGCTGGACAGCAGGATCATGCCGGCGCAGGCACCGTAGGCGGGCAGCCCGTCGGCCAGCCGGGCCCGCAGCGGGTCGAGCAGGTCGAAGTCGCGCAGCAGGTGGCTCATCGCGGTGGACTCGCCGCCGGGTATCACCAGCCCGTCCACCGCGTCCAGTTCGGCGCGGCGGCGCACCGTGATCGCCTCGGCGCCGGCTTCACGCAGCGCGGCCAGGTGCTCGCGGGTGTCGCCCTGCAGTGCGAGCACGCCGATCAGCGGCGCACTCACTGGGTGGGCGGCTGGTATCCGCGCTTGAAGCGGGTCAGCCCCTCCTGCATCACCGCGGCCACCATCTCACCGCTCTGGTTGAAGATCTTGCCCTGGCACAGCGACCGGCCCCCGCCGGCCGACGGCGAGGACTGGTCGTAGAGCAGCCATTCGTCGGCCCGGAAGGACCGCATGAACCACATCGCGTGGTCCAGCGACGACACCTGCAGATGTTCGCGCTCGGCCATGTGGGTGACCTGCGCCGAGCCCAACAGCGTCAGGTCGCTCATGTACGCCAGCGCGCAGATGTGCAACACCGGGTCATCGGGCAGCGGATCGCGGTGGCGGAACCACACCTGTTGCTGAGAAGCCTTGCCCGGCAACAGTTTCAGCTGCTCGCGCGGCACGATGCAGACGTCCCATTCCTCGAACTGCTTGAACCCGGCGTCGTCGAAGACCTTCACCGAGGACAGCCCCGGCAGACCGTCCGGTGGCGGCGCCGCCGGCATGGCGTCCTGGTGGTTGATGCCTTCCTGGTCGGTCTGGAACGACGCCCCCATGCTGAAGATGATCTCGCCGTGCTGGATCGCGTTGACCCGTCTGGTGGCGAACGATCCACCGTCACGGGTGCGCTCCACGATGAAGACCGTGGGTTCCTTGGCGTCTCCGGGGCGCAGAAAATAGCCGTGCAGCGAATGAACCTGGTAGCGCGGGTCGACGGTGCGCACGGCCGACACCAGCGACTGTCCGGCCACGTGCCCGCCGAACGTGCGCTGCAGGAAGCCCGACTCGGGGCTGAACACGCTGCCGCGGTAGATGTTGACCTCGAGTTGTTCGAGATCGAGGATCTCTTCGATCGCCACGGACTGTTTTTACCAGCCGCCCGTCACCAGCCGCCCGTCACCAGCCGCGCTGCGCCAGGCGGTGCGGCTGCGCGATCTCCTCGACGTTGATGCCGACCATCGCCTCCCCCAGCCCGCGGGACACCTTGGCCAGCACGTCGGGGTCGTCGAAGAACGTGGTGGCCTTGACGATCGCCGCGGCGCGCTGCACCGGGTCGCCGGCCTTGAAGATCCCGGACCCGACGAATACGCCTTCGGCGCCGAGTTGCATCATCATCGCCGCGTCGGCGGGGGTGGCGATACCGCCGGCGGTGAACAACGTCACCGGCAGCTTGCCGGCCCGCGCGACTTCGACCACGAGGTCGTAGGGTGCCTGCAATTCCTTTGCGGCAACGAATAATTCGTCTTCGGACAACGACGTGAGCCGGCGGATCTCGCCGCCGATCGCGCGCATGTGCGTGGTGGCGTTGGAGACGTCGCCGGTGCCCGCCTCACCCTTGGAGCGGATCATCGCCGCGCCCTCGCCGATGCGTCGCAGCGCCTCGCCGAGATTGGTGGCGCCGCAGACGAACGGCACGGTGAATTGCCACTTGTCGATGTGGTGGGTGTAGTCGGCCGGGGTGAGCACCTCGGACTCGTCGATGTAGTCCACGCCGAGGCTCTGCAGGATCTGCGCCTCGACGAAGTGCCCGATACGGGCCTTCGCCATGACCGGAATGGTGACGGCGTCGATGATGCCCTCGATCATGTCGGGGTCGCTCATCCGCGACACCCCGCCCTGCGCGCGGATGTCGGCGGGCACCCGTTCCAGCGCCATGACCGCGACAGCACCCGCACCTTCGGCGATGCGGGCCTGCTCGGGGGTGACGACGTCCATGATGACGCCGCCCTTGAGCATTTCGGCCATGCCGCGCTTGACGCGAGCCGTTCCGGTTTCGGCTCCGGTTTGGCTCAAAGCCGACTGGGCGCCGTTCTGCTGGCTGTTCACTACTCTCCTTGAATTTCGGGAAGTGACCACCAGTCTAAAGGGGGCCGACAACCGGAATTACCGGCAGCGCAGGCCCACAGTGCCTTAAGCTCCGCGTTGTTGGCCAGCGAGTTGGGAAGCCTCGCGATGAATTTCGCCGTTCTGCCGCCGGAACTCACGTCGGCGCGCATCTTCGCCGGTGCCGGGCTGCAACCCTGGCTGTCGGCGGCCGCGTCCTGGGACGGGTTGGCCGCCGAACTGGATGCCGCGGCGCGTTCATTCGCGGCGGTCACCTCGGGACTGGCCGACAGTGCCTGGCAGGGACCGGCGATGCTGGCGATGACGCGGGCCGCGGGCCCGTACCTGACGTGGTTGACGACGGCGGCGGCGCAGGCGGGGCGGACGGCCGCGCAGGCACGGGCAGCGGCCGGCGCCTTCGAAACCGCACAGGCGGCGGTGGTACACCCGGCGCTGGTCGCCGCCAACCGGTCGGGCCTGGTCTCGCTGGTGGTGAGCAATCTGTTCGGCCAGAACACCCCGGCGATCGCGGCCGCCGAGGCCGCCTACGAGCAGATGTGGGCCCAGGACGTGGCCGCCATGGCCGGCTATCACGCGCAGGCGTCGGCGGTGGCCGAACAACTGGCCGGCGCCTACGCGGCCACCGGCCTGCCCGGGCTCAGCATCGACTGGGCCAAGGGCACCTTCAACCTGGGGTCGGGCAACCAGGGCGCCAACAACATCGGGTTCGGCAACATCGGCAACGGCAACATCGGCGTCGACAACCGGGGCGACGGCAACATCGGCTTCCAGAACAGGGGCAACTGCAACGTCGGGCTCATCAACACCGGCAACGGGCTGATCGGTTACGGAAATCCCGGCGACGGCAACATCGGTATCAACCTGATCGACCTGAAGCCGGTCGGGGGCGGTAGCGCGACCACGTCGGCCCTGCTCATGGGCGGCACCGGCCCCAGCCCACTGCCCTGGTCGGGCTTTCAGACACTGGCGAACAGCTTCATCACCCCGACCCACCCGGCCTACGACGCGCAGTTTCTGGTGACCCCGTCCAAACTGTTCCCGATCACCGGGCCCACCAGCCTGACCTTCGACGCCTCGATCGCCGAGGGGATGCAACGACTCAACGCCGCGATCATGAACCTGCACGCGGCGGGCAAGGACACCGTCGTCTTCGGGCTGTCGCAGAGCTCCACGGTGGCGACGCTGGAGATGCGCTACCTGCAGTCGTTGCCGGCGGCGTTACGGCCCGGGACCGACGAACTGTCCTTCGTGCTGGTCGCCAACCCGAACCGGCCCGACGGCGGCCTGCTGTCCCGGTTCACGGGCCTGTCCATCCCGTTCATGGGGTTCACCTTCAACGGCGCCACGCCTGCCAACGTCTACCCGACCGTCGACTACGCGATCCAGTACGACGGCGCCGCCGACTTCCCGCAATACCCGCTCAACCTGCTGGCGACGGCCAACGCGCTGGCCGGCTTCGCCTACATCCATCCGTCGTACTCGCTGTCCGCCGCCCAGTTCGCGTCGGGCATCGTCCAGCCGGTGTCGCCGGGCAGCCTCACCGATTACATCCTGATCCCGACCCACGACCTGCCGCTGCTCAATCCGCTGCGTGCGGTGCCCTTGATAGGGAATCCGCTGGCCGACCTGGTGCAGCCCGACCTGCGGGTGCTCGTCGAGCTGGGCTACGACCGCACCGCCTACCAAGATGTGCCGACGCCGGCCGGGTTGTTCCCGCAGGTCGATCCGGTGTTGCTGGCCGCGCAGCTGCAGCAGGGCGCGATACAGGGGATCAACGACGCGCTGGGCGGATTCGGGCTCCCGGTGCGCCTGCCGTGAGGCGGCGAAACTGCGGTCGTGGCCGTGGGACTGCGTACAGATCGCCCTTCCCACCTCGAACCACACCGCTGGCGCAGTCTCGGCGAACGGGGCGTCAGCTGATCGACTGCGGCGCCACGGCATCCCGCGGGGCCGAGTCGACCAGCTGGTTTGCCCTCGGCAGCAGCTCACCCAACTGCCGTGGGTAGACGATCTCGCCGGCGGCGGCCAGTTCGGCGATGTCGGCGGGCCCACACCAGCGCGCGCCGTGAATGTAGCTGCGTTCCAGCGCCGTGCGCCCGTCCAGTGTCGGCTCGAACCGCCGGGTGCGGTGTACGAGGTAGAACTCCTCGCTGTCGATCATCGATCCGTTGAACTCGAAGACCTCGTCGCGCCGCCAGACGGGTCCGATCAGATCGGCCGGCGCCACCTGCAGACCGGTTTCCTCGGCCAGCTCGCGGGCGGCGGCTTCGGCCAGTCGCTCCCCCGGCCTGACCTCGCCGCCGACGGTGAACCACCACCGCGGTGCGTGGGCGATGGCGGGGTCCGAACCGCACAGCAACAGCACCGCGCCGTCCTCATCGAGCAGCACCACCCGAGCCGAGGTGCGGTGGTTGAGCTTGTCGCCGGTGTGCCGCTGCGCGTGCGGCCGTTCGGCGATCTCGAAATAGGTTGGCAGCGGCGCCCTTCCGCCGAGATGGAACAGCCGCACCATGCGCCGCTCGGCCAGCACCAGGGTGTCGCGCACCGCGTCGTTGTGGAATCGGCGGGCCAGCAACACCCGCGCCTCGGCGTCAGCCAACTCGGCCACCAGCGCCGCCGGCACCGACGCCGGGTCCACCAGCGCCAGCGCGGCCGACAGCTCGTTTTCGGCGGTCTCCCGCATGCTGCGGGGCGCACGCTCGGCGGCGTCGGCCAGCGCCGCCAACCGCTCCCCCTCGGGCGAGCCGCCGTAGGCATCGATGGCGACCGCCCGCGCCACCACCGCGCGCCGCGCGAGCGCGCTGTCCAGCGCCTGCCAGGACAGGTCGTAACGGACGTTGAGCCGGTCCAGCCGGTTGGCCCGCTGGTAGCCCCAGGCGCCGAAGACCACCAGCACCACGAACAGCAGGACGCCACCGACGATCAGCCACACCATCAGCTGGCCACCTGCACCTTGACCCCCGACCCGGCCACGGTCTCGTAGACCCGCATGATCTGACTGGCCACCACCGACCAGTCGTAGCGGTGCACCGCCTCACTCCCGGCGGCGACGTATCCGGCCCGCAGCGCGTCGTCTTCCAGCACCGTGATCAACGCCTCGGCCAGCGCTTCTCCGTCTTCGATCGGAACCAGCCTGCCGAGCTCTCCGTCCTGCAGCACCCGCCGGAACGCGTCCAGGTCGCTGGCCACCACGGCGGTGCCGGCCGCCATCGCCTCGACCAGGACGATTCCGAAGCTCTCGCCGCCGGTGTTGGGCGCGCAGTACACGTCGGCGCTGCGCATCGCCGATGCCTTGCCCGCATCGTCGACTTGTCCGAGGAAACGAATATGATCGACGAATTCGCTTGCTTGGCTTCGTAATTCGTCCTCGTCGCCACGTCCCACGATCAGCAGCTGCACGTCGGGAAAACGCTGCACCACGGCGGGCATGGCGGTCAGCAGCGTCGCCATCCCCTTGCGCGGCTCGTCGTAGCGTCCCAGGAACAGCACCGTCCTGCCCGGCCGCGGATAGCCGTCCAGCAGCGGCGCGGAGGCGAACGATTCGACGTCGACGCCGTTGGGAATCTCCACGGCATCCGAGCCCACCGACTCCATCTGCCAGCGCCGCGCCAGGTCGGACACCGCGATCCGGCCGACGATCTTCTCGAACCTGGGCCGCAGCATGCCGCCCAGCACCGACATCGCCACCGACTTGGTAGTCGAGGTGTGAAACGTCGCCACGATCGGGCCTTCGGCGATGTCCAGGGCCAGCAGTGACAGGCTCGGCGCACCCGGCTCATGCAGGTGCAGCACGTCGAAATCGCCTTCGGCGAGCCACTTCTTCACCTTGCGGTAGGTGACCGGGCCGAACCGCAGCCGCGCCACCGACCCGTTGTAGGGAATGGGGACGGCTTTGCCGGCGGACACCACATAGTCGGGCAGTGAAGTGTCCGGGGACATCGGCGCCAGCACACTGACCTGATGTCCGCGATCGGTCATCACCTCGGCCAGCTGCAACACGTGCGACTGCACCCCGCCGGGCACGTCGAACGAGTAGGGGCAGACCATCCCGATCCGCATCAGCCGTCCTTCAACCAGGCCTGCCGGTCGTCCGACAGATCCGCCAGCCACTGCGGTTGCAGCATGTGCCAGTCTGCGGGATGGGCAGCGATATTGCGCGCGAACTCATCGGCGAGCGCCTGGGTGATGGCGCCGACGTCGCCGCTGCTGCAGTCCAGCGGCGTCTGCATGTTGCATTCCCAGCCGTCGCCGGAGAACCAGCAGTGCGACGGCAGCAGTGCCGCGCCGGTCGCGATCGCCAGCTTGGCCGGCCCCGCGGGCATCCGGGTGGGTTCGCCGAAGAAGTCGACCTCGACGCCGGTGCGGGTGAGGTCGCGTTCGGCCATCAGAGCCACGATCTGATTGTCCCGCAGCCGGTCACAGAGCACCTCGAACGGCGGTCGGTCGCCGCCGGAGTGCGGGATGACCTCGAAGCCGAGGGTCTCCCGGTAGTCGATGAAGCGCTGGTACAGCGATTCGGGCTTGAGGCGCTCGGCGACGGTCGCGAAGGTGTCGTAGGTCTGCGCCAGCCACACACCGTTCATGTCCCAGTTGCCGCTGTGCGGCAGTGCCAGCACCACACCGCGGCCGGCAGCCAACCCCGCGTTGAGGTTGTCCTGGCCGTGGGTTCCGCTGTCGAGTTGGCGGGTCAGCTCGCGCAGATCCATCGTCGGCAACCGGAAGGCTTCTCGCCAGTACCGGGCATAGGACGCCAGCGAGGCCCGCATCAGTGAGTCCGGTACCCGGGCCGGCGTCGTCCCGATCACGCGGGCCAGGTTCTTGCGCAGCTGCTCGGGTCCGCCGTTGCGAGCCGCATAGCGGGCGCCGGCCTCGAATGCGTTGCGCGCGGCGAACTCCGGCAGCACCCGCACGGCGCGCCAGCCGGTGGCGTAAGCCCAGTCGGTAGCCTTGCCGGTCAGCAGGTCGCGGGGCCGGCCGGGCAGTTTCAGACCTACGGATGGCGGTATCACTGCTCGTTCTTTCCTGGGATGGGGATACGGTCGACGGCCCCGGGCGAGGTGCGGACCGCGTACAACCGCTGCCCGCAGGTGATCACGCTCAGGACAGCCAGCAGCCACATGCCGATGGGCAGGGCCGGCGGCCAGGCGACGAACGGGAAGTCCGAAACCCCGGCCCCGACCAGCACGAGGATCAGCCGTTCCGGACGCTCGATGAAACCGCCGTCACCACGCAGTCCGCTGGCTTCGGCCCGGGCCTTGATGTACGAGATCACCTGGGAAGTGACCAGGCAGATCAGCGTCGCCGCGGTCAGCAGCTTGTCGTGCATGTGAAAGGCGATCCACCACGCCAGCCCGCAGAACACCGCGCCGTCGCTGATGCGGTCGCAGGTGGCGTCGAGCACCGCGCCGAACCGGGTGCCGCCGCCGCGGATACGCGCCATCGCCCCGTCGGCCATGTCGAACAGGGTGAAGAACCAGACCACACAGCCGCCGATGAACAGCTTGCCCATCGGGAAGAACACCAGCGCCCCCGCCATCGAACCGACGGTGCCGATCACGGTGACGATGTCCGGGGTGAGACCGACCTTCAGCGCGGCCCGGGCCACCGGGTCGGTCGCGCGGGCAAAGAACGCCCGGGACAGAAACGGCAGTTTGCTCATCCGTGCCTCATGGCTGCTTCGCCCACTCGTCGGCGAGCAACCGCCGGGTCTCGCGCAGCAGCTGCGGGATCACCTTCGAGCCGCCGACGATGGTGATGAAGTTCGCGTCGCCGCCCCACCGGGGGACGACGTGCACGTGCAGGTGCTCGGCCAGCGAGCCGCCCGCCGAGGTGCCCAGATTCATCCCGACGTTGAAGCCGTGCGGTCGGGATACGTTCTTGATCACCCGGATCGCCTTCTGGGTGAAGGCCATCACCTCGGCACTCTCGGCTTCGGTGAGGTCCTCGAGTTCCGACACCCGCCGGTAGGGCACCACCATCAGGTGGCCGGGGTTGTACGGATAGAGGTTCAGTACGGCGTAGACGAGTTCACCGCGGGCCACCATCAGGCCTTCTTCGTCGGACATCTGCGGGATGTCGGTGAACGGCTGACCGCGGTCGGTGCTGTCCCGGGTCGCGGGCGACTCGGCCAGGTAGTTCATCCGGTATGGCGTCCACAACCGCTGCAGGTGGTCCCGCTGGCCGACGCCGCGGTCGTGGATGGTGTCCTCAGCACCGGGGTCACTCACGGCCAGCCTCCGGGACTTTCACCAGTTCAGCTGTGGGAGCGGCGTTTTCGCGGCGGCGGATCCAGTCGACGATAACCGCCACCGCGGTGTCGCGCGGCACCCCGTTGATCTGGGTGCGGTCACCGAAGCGGAAGCTGACCGCGCCGGCCTGCACGTCGCGGTCGCCGGCCAGCAGCATGAACGGCACCTTGAGATTGGTGTGGTTCACGATCTTCTTGGCCATCCGGTCGTCGCTGGTGTCCACCTCGACCCGAACGCCGTGCGATTTCAGTTCTGCCGCAACGTCTTCCAGGTAGGGTATGTGTTCGTCGGCCACCGGTATGCCGACCACCTGCACCGGGGCCAGCCAGGCCGGGAACGCGCCCGCGTAGTGCTCGGTGAGAATGCCGAAGAACCGCTCGATGGATCCGAACAACGCGCGGTGGATGAGCACCGGGCGCTGTCGCGATCCGTCGCTGGCGGTGTATTCCAGTTCGAAGCGGTCCGGCATGTTGAAATCGACCTGCAGCGTCGACATCTGCCAACTGCGCCCCAGCGCGTCCTTGACCTGAACGGAGATCTTGGGTCCGTAGAACGCCGCGCCGCCCGGGTCGGGCACCAGTTCCAGACCCGAGGCCTCGCCGACCTCGCGCAGGATCTCGGTGGCCTCTTCCCACACCTCGTCGGAGCCGACGTATTTCTCCGGGTCCTTGGTGGAGAGCTCCAGGTAGTAGTCGTCGAGCCCGTAGTCGGCCAGCAGGTCGAGCACGAACCGCAGCACCGAGGTGAGTTCGTCGCGCATCTGGTCGAGGGTGCAGTAGATGTGGGAATCGTCCTGGGTCATTCCCCGCACCCGGGTCAGACCGTGCACGACGCCGGATTTCTCGTACCGGTAGACGCTGCCGAACTCGAAGAGCCGCAACGGAAGTTCGCGATACGAACGGCCGCGCGACCGGTAGATCAGGTGGTGCATCGGGCAATTCATCGGCTTGAGGTAGTAATCCTGGCCGGGTTTGCGCACGGTGCCGTCCGGGTTGAACTCGGCATCGAGGTGCATCGGCGGATACATCCCGTCGGCGTACCACTCCAGGTGCCCCGAGGTGATGTAGAGCTGTTCCTTGGTGATGTGCGGGGTGTTGACGAACTCGTACCCGGCCTGCTCGTGCTTGCGGCGCGAGTACTCCTCGAGCTCCCGACGGATGATGCCGCCCTTGGGATGGAAAACCGCGAGGCCGGAACCGATTTCGTCGGGGAAGCTGAACAGGTCGAGTTCGGCGCCCAGCTTGCGGTGGTCGCGGCGCTGGGCTTCGGCGATCAACTCCAGGTGGCGGTCGAGCGCCTCCTGCGACTCCCATGCGGTGCCGTAAATGCGTTGCAGGCTGGCGTTGTTCTGGTCTCCGCGCCAATACGCGGCCGAACTCCTGGTCAGCTTGAACGCGGGGATGTGCTTGGTGGTCGGGATGTGCGGTCCGCGGCACAGATCGCCCCACACCCGCTCGCGGGTGCGTGGATTCAGGTTGTCGTAGGCCGTGAGCTCGTCGCCCCCCACTTCCATCACATCCGGGTCGCCGGACTTGTCGTCGACCAGTTCGAGCTTGAACGGCTCGTTGGCCAGTTCCTCGCGCGCCTCGTCCTTGGACACGAAGACCCGCCGGTCGAACAGCTGACCTTCCTTGACGATCTGGCGCATCCGCTTTTCCAGCTTGTCCAGATCGTCGGGCGTGAACGGTTCGGCGACGTCGAAGTCGTAGTAGAAACCGTCGGTGATGGGCGGGCCGATGCCCAGTTTGGCGTGCGGGAACAGATCCTGCACGGCCTGGGCCAACACGTGCGCGGCCGAGTGCCGGATGACGCTGCGACCATCATCGGTGTTGGCCGCCACCGGGATCACCTCGACGTCGGCGTCGGGCACCCAGCTGAGGTCGCGCAGCTTGCCGTCCGCGTCGCGGACGACCACGACCGCGTCGGGCGACCCACGCCTCGGTAGCCCCGCCTCGCCGACAGCGGCCGCCGCGGTAGTCCCGGCAGGCACCCGGATCGGGGCTGTCTGGACGTGGTCTGCGGGGGCGCTCATTGCGTGGTTCTCCCTGGCTCGGGCGTGGTCGGGGACGCGGCGGAATCGATCGCGACCATGCTATGCCGACCAAGAGGAGCCCAAGCCGATGACCCCGCGGCGGTGCAGAAATCGGCGCGCCGGCCCTAGGAACCGAGCATTGCCGCGGCCACCGGCAGCCTCGGCGTACGGGCCGGGCGCAAGGTACGGCTCCGGACACCCTCCGGCCGACCGACCGCCGGCCCATGCCCGTGCTGGTGGCGCTGCCGGTGTTGCAGCCGCGCCCCCGTGAAACGGTTGCTTTCACCGTCGTAGAAGAAACGCAAGATATGGGCCGGGAAATACCCCAGCAACAGAATCGCCACGGTCATCAACGCGGAGCGGCTATTGACGTTGTGCGTCCTCGCGGTTCTCAGATAACGCGTCGCGTAGTGATAGAAATCGCGCGGGGAATTCTCCACCCGCCGGCCTGAGCAGCCGGCAACCAACGTCGGCTGGTATTCGATCGCGAAGCCATTCTTGAACAAGGTGAGGGCGAGATCGATATCTTCGTGCAGTTGGTCCTCAAGATCCAGTCGGGTGAGGTGACGGATGGCGCGCCACGCCGAAGTCCGCATTGCCATATTCGAGCCGAACAGGAACCGTTGGTCCCGCGCCTTGCGGTGCAACCTGCCCCGGACGGCGCGATCGAGCCGAAAGACCTTTTGCCGCAACGGCATATCGTAATACCAGACCGGGCCCGTCACCGCGTCGACAGCGGGATCCCGAAATCGGCGCCGGATCGTCTCAACCCAATCGGGAGCGAGGCGGGAATCGGCGTCGATCCTTCCGATGACGGTGCTGCGCACGCGGTCGAAGCCGTAGTTTCGGGTCGGCGCGATGCCCTGGTATTCGTCCTGGGTCAGCAACCGTATGTCGATGTGACGGTTTTGGGCCTGGAACCGGCGCACGATCGTCGCGGTGTCGTCCGTCGACCGGTTGTTGACGACGATTATCTCGTCCGGCAGTGATGTCTGACAAAGGCAGGATGCAAGACACCTGCCGATGAATCGTTCCTCGTTATAGGCGGGAATGACAATCGCTACCGAGACTCCCGATCCACCGGATAACCGGGGACTTACCGCATTCAAAATTTCGGTCATGGCCCGACCCACTGTCCCTGCTGCCGCCTGTTGCCCGATGCGCCCCGGCGAGATGCGGTGGGGATGCCCTGGTCGATCAGCGAGCGGCCACCAATCGACCCGCATTCATATTCGACACCTATGCAATGGTTTGTCAAGGAAATTGTTTTTGAAGGATATTCAGATTAGGGCGGAGCTACGGCTGCCCCGGCTTGAGCCGCACAAACAGCGCGTTGGCCTCGGTTAGCAGGGTGTCCCCGTCTCTCAATCGGGCAGACACGAAGATCTTGCGCCCGTCTTCGCTGTCGACGCCGGCGTCGAACTGCAATTCTTTTTCGATCGGCACGATCTGGCGGTAATCGATCTTCAGGTATGCGGTGCGCTGACGGCGGCTACCGGTCAGCACCGAGGCGGTCAGCCCGAGCACCGTGTCGAAAAGCATGCCGAGCGAACCGCCGTGCACGGCTCCGTTGCGGCCGAGGTGGAACCGGGCGAACCGGGCCCAGCCCTCGACGCGGCCGTCGTCCGTCTTGTGCGCGTTCATGGGAATGGTCAGGACGTTCCCGCGCATCGGCAGATCCATCCGGCGACCTGACGGCGATTGCCATTCGTCGGCGTCGAAGGGCGCCAGCAGGGCCGACAGTTCCTCGAGCCGGTCCGCGGCCATAGTGATCACGTCGTCGGGCGCGTCGACGGCGCGGGCGTGATCCTGCAGCCTGCGCACCCCCTCGACGAACCGGTGGTAGTCCGGGCCGCCTTTGTCAGTGGGCTCGGGCGGGTTGAATCCCCCGCCGGGGTGCGGGACCCGGTCGTGTGTCACCAGGACACCGTATTCGACCCCGCACCGGCTGCCGGCTAGCCGGGTTGGCCGGAGGCTCCCTGACCGCCGGCCTTGCCATTGACGCCGTTCAGACCGCTGGCCGTGTTTCCTGCTCCCTTCGCGCCGCCTATCCCGAAGTCGCCACCGGCACCGCCCGCACCGCCCGTTCCGCCCTGGCCAGTCGCACCGTTGGCGCCCTGCTGACCGAACAGCAACCCCCCGGCACCGCCGACGCCGCCGAGACCGCTGCCTCCGCCGTCACCC
>NZ_LKTM01000013.1 GCF_001417955.2 Mycobacterium gordonae
GTCCGGCTGCGCCGGCTTGACCGTGGAGTAATAGGGCCGCTCCGCCGGCGCCGCCAGCCCCGGCAGGGCCGCCGTCCCCGCCGTTGCCGCCGTTTCCACCGGCGCCGGCGCCCAGGATTATGGACGAGCCATTTCCGCCAGAGCCCCCATATCCCCCATCGCCGCCGAGCCCTCCGACTCCGCCGGCGCTGAACAGCCCTAGGGCGGCACCGCCCGCGCCACCGGCACCGCCGGCGCCACCGGCAGCGCCAGCGCCGCCGTCGAGGCCGGCGTAGCCCGGAGAGGTGCCCCATGTACCGAAGGCGCCGGCCCCACCGGACCCGCCCGCGCCGCCGGCGTAGAACAGCAGAGCCCTTGCGGTACCGCCGGCGCCGCCGGCACCGCCGGCTCCGCTGACTCCGACGTAGGAAAAGCCGCCCGCTCCGCCTTTGCCGCCGGCACCGCCGAAGCCGCCGAGCATTCCGCCCGCGCCACCGGCCCCACCGGCCCCGCCTGCTCCGCCTGTCGTGCCGTCCGCGCCGTGGCCGCCGGCGCCGCCGTTACCGAAAAGGAGTCCGCTATCTCCACCCCGGCCGCCGGCCTGACCGGCCGCGCCGGCACCGCCGTTGCCCCCGTTGCCCCACAGAATTCCACCTGCACCGCCGGCCTGTCCGGTCCCGTCCAGCCCGTTAGCGCCGTCGCCGATCAAAGGGCGGCCGAACAGCGCCTCGGCCGGCGCATTGATCGCCGCGAGGGCCTGCAGCGGTGCCGCGTTGGCCGCTTCCGCGAGCGCGTATGCGTTACCCGTCCCAGTCAACGCCTGAACGAACTGGGCATGAAACGCCGCCACTTGCTTGCTCAGCTCCTGATATTGCCGGGCGTAGCTGGAAAATAGGGACGCGACCGCGGCCGACACTTCGTCGCCCGCGGCGGCCAGGACGGCGGTGGTCGGGGCCGTCGCGACCAAGTTGGCATCGGTGATCATGGATCCGATCCCGGTGAGGCTTGATGCCGCGGAAGCCATCATCGCCGGTCGTGCGATCAGGTAGGACATCTCGCATCTCTCAATCACTGGGAGTAGTCGGCCCGTCAACCTCCATCGTCGCCAGCGCCGCCGGGGCGAGGTTGGGTAGTCGACTACCTAATTCCGGCGCATACCTCCGCTGCGGTCCTGTTTGGAGTTACACGTGGGACTCGTTATTTCCGCAGCCGGGACTGCGGCCAGGACGGGCGATATCCCGGCACCGTGGTCCGGCCTCTGACTGATCTGCCCATGGCCGGCTACTCACTGGGTTGCGGGTTGCAGTGCCGCGTTATCGCTGCACCACCGCGGGGTTGCGGGAGGATGGTGTTCAACCAGGACCTGGGGAGGCGGGCAATTCCGAGAATATCGACGACGCGCCGCTGCGCGCGGTATCCGTTGCGGCGGTTGATGATCGATCGCAACCACCATCTCAGCCCGCCGCGAACACCGTGACGCGCAATCGCCGCAGAACTCGTGGTTTGCTACAGAAATGCACCGAATGTAATGAGATGCGCAAGCAGTAGCGGAAAGAACGGCGCCATAAGTGCTTGGTAGAGAGTTGGATACACCTCGTAAATGGGGCTGATCAAGTCTATCCAGAGGCGCAACAGGGGACCGGAGACATAAAGACCGGCAACCAGAGGTCCACCTATCAGGAACAACGGTAGCGCGCTGTACAGATAGCCCGGGTCGGTGAGGTAGAGCTGATTCAGTTGCCCCGCCAGGCCCGGTAACGAACTGCCGATAAATCCTATGCGGCGCACTGCCTCGCCCACGTAGTAGAAAATGGTCGACGGGTCCGCGGCTGCCGTGGCGATGGTGTTCGTCGCCGCAGTGACGGGTTGCAGCAGCGACGCGACGTTGGCCGCCTCGGCGAGGGCATACGAGCCCGCACTGGCGGTCAAGTGCTCCACGAACTGCTGATGAAATGTCGCCGCCTTCGCGGCGACCTTCTGATAGTCCTCGGCATAACCAGAGAACAGTTGCGCGATGCTCGCCGACACCTCGTCGGCGGCCGCCGGCAGCAACGATTGGGTCGGGGATGCCGCCGTCAGATGGGCGGCATCGAGCGATGAAGCAATAGCGCCTAAATCCGTTGCCGCCGCGGCTATCTGTTCTGGCGCCGCGATTACCTGCCCCATTTCACTGCCCCTTCAGCTCGTCGGTCAATGGCAAACCGACGCGCAATGGTCGGTCGCGCACGAACTAGCGTTGCAAGCAACGACCGGGCTGGCCTAAGTATTCGACTACCTGATCGGGCTGGCGGTGGAACCGCACTGTCAGGCGAGGTGACCGACCGGCTGCGGCACCCAGGTCTGCAGCACCTTCCGGCCGATCAACTGGCAGCCGTGGGTGCGCGCCAATTGTTTTGCGGCAGAGGTGAATTCCTGGTTGCTGACGACGATGCTGCGGGTGCAGCCGTGGTGGCGCGCGCCTGCCACCACTTCCTGGACGGCCGCTACGCCCACCGGTTTGGCGTAGCGCTTGCACTGCACCGCCACATACCGGCCGTCTTTTTCGGCGATCAGGTCGACGCCGTAGTCGCCGACGGGCGGGGTGAACGTGACCTGCCAGCCCGCCCGGCCGAGGCGGGCGGCGACGTAGCTCTCGAACTCGGCACCGTCCATCTCGTCGATGTCTCGCAGACTCGTGACGCGTCCCGCGCGGCGCGGCCACTTCCGGTTGGCCAGCCACCCGACCAGCACTACGCACAGCAGCGCAAGATAGAACGCCAGAACGCCGGCCGCCAGGCTGTGCCTGAGGATGCCGGCGACCGACGCGACGATCAGCGGAAGGGCAAGCAGGGCCGCCGTCATGCCGGTGTCATCGCGAAAACCATGCGCACGAGGCGAGGATAGTGAAGCCCGCCGACAAGCCGGTCCCGGCTCGCAAGTGTCAGGAACGGCTTGCGGCCGGCTTCATCGGGATGAAGCCACAACTCTGCCCACGCCGAGCATTTGGCGTCAACGAATTTCAGCTCTCACGCGGTTCAGCCGTTCCGTGAGATACGGACTCACGAGCCAGGCGCACGCCACAGTGCAGGCGAGCGCGTACGGCAGTGAGCCGATCGGTGTTCCCCGTGCCGTGACACCGCCTGCTGCACCGAAATATTCGGGCAGCGATACCGCCCACAGCGTAGTCAGGGTGACCAGGTAAACCGACGCGAACAGCGGCAGGTAGGTTGCCGCGAACCCGCTGTCGACCGGCAATGGTCGCGACCGGATGCGCCAGAATGCGTTGAGCGCGAACAACACCGCGACGATGAGCATCGTCCAGCCCAGCCCGGCAACCAGCATGGGATGGGGTCCGAACAGCCGAGCGGCAACCAGGTTGACCGACAGCGCCGCACCCAGCGCAGGAGTCAGAAGTCCCACCAGCACACTGTGGCCCAGCACGTGGGTGCGTCGCCGGCCGACCAGAGCGTGCGCCAGCAGCGCAAATGCGATCGGGTCGACCAGGGAGAAGTTGACCAGGCTGAACAACGGCACCGACGCGAGGGTGATGTTGCCGATTCCGGGCAGTTGGTAATCCCACAGCCACCACTTGAGTTGCGGCCCCAGCTGGTCGAACACCTCGTAGAAGCAGTGATGCACAACGCCGACGCAGACCGCCCCGCGGATCACGCCCCACCGTCCGTCGAACAGGCCGCGCTGGCGCACCAGCACGTAGGCCGGATACAGCACGGCCGGGTACAGGGCCAGAATGTACAGCGGCATGCGGCCGTAGAACGCGCCGGCGGTGAACTCGTTATGGATGAAGATGACCGCCCCGTCGTGGATTCCCAGCGCCGACGGGAAGAAGTAGATCGGCACTTCCATCACGATGCAGTACAGCGCCGCCGCCAGCCAGACGCCGAGGTAGGAACTGTCGCCGCTGCGGCGAAAGATGTTGAGCGAGTGGGCAAAGCCCAGTGCGGCCGACATGATCATGAGCAGCTCGATCACGTTCAGCGTCGCGTTCTGCAGATCCAAAGGGTTGTGCAGATAAAAGAAGTGCTGCAGCGCGCCCGGGGAGATGCCGCCGAGTCGGACGGCCAGCTCCAGGAATCTGTCGCTGGGATTCATGGAGCCGTGTCCGGCCGCGCTCCGTAGAACATGGTCATGTCCTCACCGCGCGCCCAGTGGTCGAACCAGGTCGCTGCCCATTCCGGCAACGGCTGATTGTCGTGGTCGTAGCCGGGCAGGATCGAGGCGAATACCTGCCGAACCATCGAAACCTGTTGCCGGACGGGAACGGTGGCGAAGGCGTTACGTGGTCTGCTGCACAGTTCCCGCGCGCCGGGCACTGCGTTGCTGAACTCCCGCAGCAGCATCCGGTGGCACCGCCAGACATGGCGCATGGTGGACGAAAAAGACCGGATCTTGTAGCCGGGTTCGCCCACGACATGGTCGTAAATGGAGACTGCCGAACTGCGGTGCTCGACCTCTTCGCAGAAATGCCAGAGGCACAACGAGGCGACTCGCGCGTCACCGTCGGCGAACAGGCTCGCCCGGTTGTCGATGATCATCTTGAAAATCGGTGTGAAGGTGCCCTCCAGCGCGGCGGCGTAGGCCAGCAGATAGCGCATGTCGTTGTCGCGGTGCAGAACGTCGTAGTGCGCGATCGCCTTGTCCAGCGCCACCTGCAGGCCCGGGTACCGCTCGATCAGAGCCTTGACGTGGCGGCGATGACACGACGTGTGCACCGACTCCTGTTGCAGGAACAGTCGGGCCTCCCGGCGCACCTCGGCGTCGGCGATGACGGTGTCGGCGTCCTTCATCGTCTTCACCAGGTAGCGCTCCAGGCCGATCGCCCAGAAGGACAGGACGTTCATGGCGACCGCGAAACGGGGATTCGCGCGGTTCCAGATGAATTCCACCCCGTCGAACTCGAACGGAATATGGCGGACAACGAGGTCACTCACGGTTTTCGCTCCCTCACGACACTGGCTACATTGCCACCCCAAGGCTAAAATGTGAGCTACTGCTCATGTCAACCCGCGACCGCGCAAGGGGGGTTCCGGTGCCCGACGTTCGTCCTGGAAAGCCGCGACGAACAGCCAGTTCGCAGCGGCGCAAGCCCTCCCAGGAGCGATCGGTGGAATTGGTGGGCAAGGTCATCGAAGCGACCGCTCAGGTTATCGGGGACGTCGGGCTGGAAGCCACGAGCACGAACAAGATCGCCGCGCGCGCGGGTGTGGCGATCGGCTCGATCTATCAGTACTTCCCGAACAAAGAGGCGCTGATCGATGCGCTGCTCGACGATCGTCTGCACCGGCTGGAAGCGTTGGCCGCAACGCGGATGCAGGCCCTGAGCGCCGACTCCTACCCCGAAGCGGCCGAAGCGATGATGCGGGCGACGATCGCGTTCTGTGAAGCCGAACCGGGCGTCACGGCTATGCTGGCTTCTCGAGCCGCTGCGCCGCAGCCGAATTCAGGCGATCACGCCCTGTATCAGCGCGTCCACGACATCGCGCGCCGCTACCTGCTGGCGCACGCCGATCATCTCGACGTCGACGACATCGAGATAGCGGCCACCATTTCGACGCGGGTCGTCGCCAACTTCGCCCCGTGGATCGCCCTGTCCGTGACCGATCGCGACGAGCGGGAGAGATACATCGCCGAGGTCGTTCGCATGCTCTCTCAATGGGTCGGAGCGCAACAGCGGCAGACCCTGAGCACGCCGCGGCCGCTGCGTACAACCCGGCCCGCACGTGTGCGCGTCGTGAACGAAGCGTGAATTGTCTGCTCAGCACGCCTTCGCAAGTGGCGTCCTCGACGTCGGTTTCGGGACACTGGGCGGGTGACGAAAGACCGTAACGATGGCGCCCACCCCAACTTCTTTCGCTCGGTGATCCGCTGGCTGCAGGCCGGCTATCCCGAAGGCGTGCCCGGGCCCGATCGGGTCCCGCTGTTCGCCCTGCTGCGCAGCACGCCCCTGACGTCCGACCAGCTCAAGGAAGTCATCGACAATCTCACTGCCAAGGGTTCGCCCGCGGTGGCTGACGGCGTGATCGACGGCAACGAGATCGCCGAACAGATCGCGGAATTGACCCACCACGACCCCGGTCCGGAAAACGTCCGGCGGGTGGCCGCCACGCTCGCCGCCGCCGGGTGGCCGCTGGCCGGCATCGACGTCAGCGAGGTGATCCCCGGCGACGAGGACGGCGAAGCGGCCGAAGAGGTGGCGGCGCGGCTGCGCGCCGCCCTCTGACGCTTACCGGGGTCGCTTACAAAGTCGAGATGTCGATGACGAAGCGGTAGCGCACGTCGCTGGCCAGCACCCGCTCGTAGGCCTCGTTGACGTAATCGGCTTCGATGACCTCGATTTCGGGCGTCACGTTGTGTTCGGCGCAGAAGTCGAGCATCTCCTGGGTCTCCGCGATCCCGCCGATGTTCGAACCGGACAGGCTGCGTCGTGCCGCCGCCAATGCGAACGCATGCACCTCCATGGGGTGCTCGGGAATGCCAAGCTCCACCATGGTGCCGTCGACGTCGAGCAGGTTCATGTACTGCCCGAGGTCGAGGTTCGCCGAGACGGTGTTGAGGATCAGGTCGAAGCTGCCGCGCAGCTTCTTGAAGGTGTCCGGGTCGGCGGTCGCGTAGTAATTGCTTGCGCCCAAACGCAATCCGTCTTCCATCTTCTTTAAGGACTGGGACAGCACGCTCACCTGGCAGCCCATCGCGGCGCCCAGCTTGACGCCCATGTGGCCCAGGCCGCCCAGTCCGACGATGGCCAGCCGGGTGTCCTGTCCGGCTTTCCAATGCCGCAGCGGTGAGAACAGGGTGATGCCGGCGCACAGCAGCGGCGCCGCGGCGTCCAGTGGCAGCGACTCGGGGATGTGCACGACGAAGTTCTCGTCCACCACGACCGCCTGGCTGTAGCCACCCTGGGTGGGGGTGCCGTCCTTGTCGGTGGAGTTGTAGGTGAAGGTGGCGCCCTTCTTGCAGTACTGCTCGAGGCCGGCCTTACAGCTGCTGCACTGACCGCAGGAGTTCACCATGCAGCCGACGCCGACGTGGTCGCCGACCTTGTGCTTGGTGACCTCGGAGCCGACGGCGGTGACCACGCCGGCGATCTCGTGGCCGGGCACCACCGGGTAGTTCGGTACGCCCCATTCGGCTTTGACGGTGTGGATGTCGGAGTGGCAGATTCCGGCGAACTTGATGTCGATGGCCACATCGTGCGGGCCGGGCTCGCGGCGTTCGATCGTGGTCTTGCTCAGCGGTTCGGTTGCCGACGTGGCGGCGTATGCGGAAACGGTGCTCATCATCATCCTCTGCGTCTGGTTGCTCTATAAAGGTTAGCTAAGGTAACGGTCTGGACGCCAATCGCGGCGGCGTTGCGCTGGTCACTCTCGGTTGATCGTCGCTCTCAGTTGATCGTTGCCGTCAGTTGATCGGCGCGTTGATCCAACGCAGATCATTAACGATGCCCCGGGCGGCGATCATTCCCTCACCGGTCTGCCAGATCTCGTCGTTGACGATGAAGATCCGGTTGTCGCGGTTGGCGCCGAGCCGCCGCCAGGGGGCGCTGTCCAGGACAGTGGCCGCGCGGTCGGCGGCCGCGGGCCCGGCGCACGACACATAGATGATGTCGGCGTCGGCGGCGGCGAAGTCGGGGTTTTTGGACAGGTCGGTGTCGGTGGTACCGAACTCCAGGTAGGGCTTGTCGGTGAACCGCTGCGCCGCGGGACGGTCCACGCCGACGGCGCTCAACACGCTGGCGGGGAAGTTGTTGGACCCGTAGACGCGCAGCGTGTTGGTGGTCAGCTGCACCACCGAAACCTGGAAGTGGGGCGCATCGTGCTTGGCGCCGATATCGGTCGCGCGCTGCCGGAAGCCGTTGATCAGCGCGTCGGCGGCGGCACCGCGCGAGGTAGCGGCGCCGACCCCGCGCAGATTGTCCTCCCAGGACGCACCCGGTGCCGCGGTGAACACGGTCGGCGCGATCGCGGCGAGTTGCGGATACAGCGCCGGTGTCAGCGCCACCGAGCCGAGGATCAGGTCCGGGTGGGCCGCCGCGACGGCCTTCAGGTCCGGGGCATTGCGCGGGCCGGCACCCGGCGCGTCGTGAATCACCTTGCCCAGGTAGGACGGCTGACTCGACGATCCGTCGGGCAGTGCCGCGGCGACGACCCGGGATTGCAGGCCGAGCGCGCACAGCGAGTCGAGCTGATCTCCGGAGAGGACCACGATGCGCTGGGGGTCGGCCGGCACCTGAACCTCGCCGGGGCCGGCCCCGGCCACATTGCGGGCGGGCCGCGGGGGACCGGGGTCGGGCGCGGCGGCATCCCGGGCGCACGACTCGTCGGGCTTGCGGTCGTTACCGAGCACCCCGGCACCGGCGATCTGGGTGGTCGGCGTGACCAGAGACGACGTGGCCGCGGGTTTGTCCGAACCGCATGCGGATGTCAGGACCAGCGCGGCCGCCGCCACGGCGCTCAGACTGGTTCGGAAGCCGCCGGATTGCACGGGTCCGACGGTAACATCCGGCCTGCTCAGACCCCGCCGGTCGGGCGGCTCGCGGGCGGGTGCGGTATCAAATACGACAGTTTGTAGGACCAGGCCTACCGGCAGGCTGAACGCGGGCTAAGATTCCACTCAGCACTGTATGTGCGCCCCTGTCCGGATGGATGTTTGGAGGATCTGTTGACAGCCGAAGCGCCCCCACGGGGAGAACTCGAGGCAGTCCGTCCCTACCCGGCTCGCACCGGACCCAGGGGCAACCTGATCTACAAGCTGATCACGACGACCGATCACAAGCTGATCGGCATCATGTACTGCGTCGTCTGCTTCATGTTCTTCTTCATCGGCGGCCTGCTGGCGTTGCTGATGAGAACCGAGCTGGCCGTTCCCGGCCTGCAGTTCCTGTCGAACGAGCAGTACAACCAGCTTTTCACCATGCATGGCGGCATCATGCTGCTGTTCTATGCCACCCCGATCGTGTTCGGCTTCGCCAACCTGGTGCTGCCCCTGCAGATCGGTGCGCCCGACGTGGCCTTCCCCCGGCTGAACGCGTTCTCATTCTGGCTGTTCCTGTTCGGCGGGCTGATCGTGGCGTCCGGCTTCATCACCCCGGGCGGTGCCGCCGACTTCGGCTGGACCTTCTACACCCCGCTCAGTGACGCGGTCCACACGCCCGGCGCGGGCGCGGATCTGTGGATCATGGGCATCGCGGTCGCCGGTCTGGGCACCATCCTGGGTGCGGTGAACATGATCACCACCGTGGTGTGCATGCGCGCACCGGGCATGACGATGTTCCGGATGCCGATCTTCACCTGGAACATCCTGGTGACGTCGGTGCTGGTGCTGATCGCCTTCCCGCTGCTGACCGCCGCCCTGTTCGGGCTGGCCGCCGACCGCCACCTCGGTGCTCACATCTATGACCCGGCCAACGGCGGAGTGCTGCTGTTCCAGCACCTGTTCTGGTTCTTCGGCCACCCGGAGGTCTACATCCTGGCGCTGCCGTTCTTCGGCGTCGTCTCGGAGATCTTCCCGGTGTTCTCGCGTAAGCCGATCTTCGGTTACACCACGCTGGTCTACGCGACGCTGTCGATCGCCGCGCTGTCGGTCGCCGTGTGGGCACACCACATGTTCGCCACCGGCGCCGTGCTGCTGCCCTTCTTCTCCTTCATGACCTTCCTGATCGCCGTCCCCACGGGGATCAAGTTCTTCAACTGGGTGGGCACGATGTGGAAGGGGCAGTTGACGTTCGAGACGCCGATGCTGTTCTCCGTCGGGTTCGCCGTGACGTTCCTGCTCGGTGGACTCAGCGGTGTCCTGCTGGCCAGCCCGCCGCTGGACTTCCACGTCACCGACAGCTACTTCGTCATCGCGCACTTCCACTACGTGTTGTTCGGCACCATCGTGTTCTCGACCTACGCGGGCATTTACTTCTGGTTCCCGAAGATGACGGGCCGGCTGCTCGACGAGCGGCTGGGCAAGGTGCACTTCTGGTTGACGTTCATCGGGTTCCACACCACGTTCCTGGTGCAGCACTGGGTGGGCGACCAGGGCATGCCGCGTCGTTACGCCGACTACCTGCCGACCGACAACTTCACCACGCTGAACATCATCTCCACCGTCGGCGCATACATCCTCGGCGTCTCGATGCTGCCGTTCGTCTGGAACATCTTCAAGAGCTGGCGCTACGGCGAGGTGGTGACCGTCGACGACCCGTGGGGTTACGGCAACTCCCTCGAGTGGGCGACGAGCTGCCCGCCGCCGCGGCACAACTTCACCGAGTTGCCCCGGATCCGTTCGGAGCGCCCGGCTTTCGAGCTGCACTACCCGCACATGGTCGAGCGGCTGCGCGCCGAGGCCCATGTCGGGCGCAGTCACGGTCCCTCCGACGGCGATGTCACCAGAGCGGACGACGTCAGCGTCCGCACCTGATGACGGCCGGCGCGGGTGAGTAAGTCACCCCGGGTGTCGGTGCTGATCACGGTTACCGGCGTCGACCAACCCGGTGTGACGTCTGCACTGTTCGGCGTTCTTGCCCGGCACAAGGTTGAGCTTCTCAACGTCGAACAGGTCGTGATACGCCGGCGATTGACGCTGGGCGTGTTGGTGTCCTGCCCGCTGGACCCGTCCGGCGGCGACCTCGAGGGCGCCGCGTTGCGCGAGGACGTCGAAGCCGCGATCCGCGAGGTCGGTCTGGATGTCACGATCGAGCGCAGCGACGACCTGCCAATCATCCGGGAGCCCTCGACCCACACCATCTTCGTGCTCGGCCGCCCGATCACCGCCGGTGCCTTCGGCGCGGTAGCCAGGGAAGTGGCCAACCTGGGCGTCAACATCGACTTCATCCGCGGCGTCTCCGACTACCCCGTCACCGGTCTGGAGCTGCGGGTGTCGGTGCCGTCCGGCGCGTACGGCCCGCTGCAGAGTGCGCTGACCAAGGTCGCCGCCGACGAGCAGGTCGATGTGGCGCTCGAGGATTACGGTCTGGAATGGCGCACCAAACGGCTCATCGTGTTCGACGTGGATTCGACGCTGGTGCAGGGCGAGGTCATCGAGATGCTGGCGGCCCGCGCCGGCGCCGAAGGCAAAGTCGCGGCGATCACCGAGGCCGCGATGCGCGGCGAACTGGACTTCGCGGAGTCCCTGGAGCAGCGAGTCGCCACCCTGGCCGGCCTGCCGGCCTCCGTGATCGATGACGTCGCCGAGCAGCTGGAGCTGATGCCGGGCGCCCGGACCACGCTGCGGACGTTGCAGCGCTTGGGTTTTCGTTGCGGAGTGGTCTCCGGCGGGTTCCGGCGCATCATCGAGCCGCTGGCCGAGGAACTCAAGCTGGACTTCGTCGCCGCCAACGAGCTGGAGATCGTCGACGGCACCCTGACCGGGCGGGTGGTGGGAACAATCGTCGACCGGGCCGGCAAAGCCACCGCGCTGCGGGCGTTCGCCGGGCAGTACGGGGTTCCGATGGAGCAGACCGTCGCGGTGGGCGACGGCGCCAACGACATCGACATGCTCGCGGCCGCGGGCATGGGCATCGCGTTCAACGCCAAGCCCGCGCTGCGTGAGGTGGCCGACGCGTCGCTGAGCCATCCGTACCTGGACACCGTGCTGTTTTTGCTGGGTGTGACCCGCGGCGAGATCGAAGCCGCCGACGCGGTCGACGGCGTGGTGCGCCGCGTCGAGATTCCTGCCGAATAAAGCTGCGCGAGCAGACACAAACTCGCGTCGGAGCGCGCGTTCCCGTGCGATTTTGTGTCTGCTCGCCATGCCGAGGTGACCAACGTCTGATAAATTCTTCAATTGTTAAATTGATGAATCCTTAGCGAGGGTCGGTGTCTGAGCCGCTGTACAAGTTGAAGGCCGAGTTCTTCAAGACACTGGGCCACCCGGCGCGGGTCCGCATCCTGGAGCTGCTGTCGGAACGCGACCACACGGTCGCCGAACTGCTGCCCGAGGTCGGCCTGGAGTCCTCGAACCTGTCCCAGCAGCTCGCGGTGCTGCGGCGGGCCGGGGTGGTGACGGCGCGCAAGGACGGCAACACGGTCATCTACTCGATCACCTCGCCGCTGATCGCCGAGCTGATGGCGGTGGCCCGACGGGTGCTGACCGGAATGCTGACCGGCCAGGTCGCCATGCTCGAGGACCTGCGCTCCGACGTCCCCACGGCTCGGCGGTAAGCGCCGATGAGCTGGATCGGCAGGATACTGCGTCTGGGCCGGGTTGCCGAACCCGCGGGTGAGCGGCCCGCACCGGCCGTCGCCCCGCCGGCCGGCGTGTCCGGCTCGTTGCAGGTGCGCCACGTCGACGCGGGTTCGTGCAACGGCTGTGAAGTGGAGATCTCCGGGGCATTCGGCCCGGTGTACGACGCAGAACGGTTCGGCGCCCGGCTGGTCGCATCGCCCCGGCATGCCGACGCGTTGTTGGTCACCGGCGTGGTGACCCGAAACATGGCGCAGCCGTTGCGCAACACCGTGGCAGCCACGCCGTTGCCCCGGGTGGTGATCGCCTGCGGGGACTGCGCGCTCAACCGCGGCGTGTTCGGTGACGCCTACGGGGTGGTCGGGGCGGTCGGTGACGTGATACCGGTCGACGTCGAGATCCCCGGTTGCCCGCCGTCACCCGATCAGGTGGTGGCGGCCCTGAGATCGGTGACGGGCAGGTGACGGCGACCCTGGCGCCTGCGGAGGCACCGGAGGCCCTGCGCAGCAACGGTATCGGCGCAGCGTTGAGCGGGGTTGCGACCGCGGTGACCGGTATCGCAGGTGCGGGGCTGGGCGTCACGGCGGTATTCGGTTCATTGCCGACGGTGCGGCTGCCCTGGCTGCTGCCGCTGAGCGGTGTGGAACTCGGCGTCAACCGGGTGGGCGGGTTCTTCATGGCGTTGACCGGGGCGGTGGCCGTGGTCGTCGGCATTTACAGCATCGGATACCTGCACCGCGAGCGACTCGGCGTCGTCGCGCAGGTCACGCTGCCCACGTTCGTCGCGGCGATGCTGCTGGTGCCCGCCGCCGGTTCGGTGAGCACCTTCCTGCTGGCCTGGGAACTGATGGCGGTCACCTCGTTGATCCTGCTGGCCTCCGGTCATGCCCGGGCCGAAGTGCGTTCCGCCGCAGTCTATTACGCGGTGATGACGCAGCTGGGTTTCGCGGCGATACTGCTCGGTCTGATGGTGGCGGCCGCGGCGGCCGGCACCGACCGGTTCGCCGGCATCGCCGGTGTGCAAGCAGGGACGCGCAATGCGGTCTTCCTGTTGACTCTGCTGGGATTCGGTTCCAAAGCCGGCCTGCTGCCGTTGCATGCGTGGTTGCCGCGCGCTCATCCGGAAGCGCCGAGTCCGGTTTCGGCGTTGATGAGTGCCGCCATGGTCAACCTCGGCGTGTACGGCATCATCAGGATCGACCTGCAGTTGCTGGGACCGGGCCCCCGGTGGTGGGGAGTCACGTTGCTCGGCGTCGGGGCCGTCTCGGCCGTATACGGGGTTCTGCAGGCGTCGGTGGCCGCGGATCTCAAACGGCTGCTCGGCTATTCGACGATCGAGAACATGGGGCTGGTCATCCTGGCGCTGGGCGCCGCCACCCTGCTGTCGGCCTGCGGTGCGGTTGCGGCCGCAGTGATCGCGATGACGGCGGCGCTGCTGCACCTGGTCGCGCACGCCGCGTTCAAGAGCCTCGGGTTCATGGCCGCCGGTTCGGTGTTGGTGGCCACGGGTGAACGCGACCTCGACCGGATGGGTGGACTGGCCCGGCGGATGCCCTTCACGACAACGCTTTTCGGGATGGCCGCGCTCGGCGCGTCGGGGTTGCCACTGGGCGCGGGATTCGTCAGCGAATGGCTGTTGGTGCAGTCGCTGATTCACGCACGGCCGGAACACAATTCGTTGCTCGGACTGGTGACACCGGTCGGCGTCGGCGCAGTGGCACTGACCACGGGGCTGGGTGTGGCAGCGATGGTCAAGGCATTTGGCACCGGCTTCCTGGCGCGAGCGCGCTCCGAGGGTGCCGAGCGGGCGCGCGAGGCGCCGGTCAGCATGATCATCGGCATGGCCGGGGCGGCCGTCGGCTGTGTCGTCCTGGCGGTGCTGCCATCGGTCGTCACCGCAGCCCTGCAATCGGTGCTGCACAGCGTGCCGGCCGCCCGCGACGCCGATCTCCGTGGACTCGGTATCGTGTTGCGGCTGCTCGGGATTCACGGCTCTATGTCGCCCGCCCTGTTGGCTGCGGCACTGGCCGGCGCGGTGCTGGTCGTCGTGGCGCTGACCAGGTGGGGAGCACGGCGCCGCCCCGAGCCGGTGACATCGCCGTTGTGGGCCTGCGGCGCGGACGGCCTGACGCCTCGGATGCAGTACACCGCAACATCATTCGCGCAACCGCTGCAACGGGTTTTCGATGACTTGCTGCGCCCCGATAGCGGTATCGAGGTGACGCACCTGGAGGAGACCCGCTACCACGTGGCGCGGATCGCCTACCGCACCAACGTCTCGGACGCCGTCGAAGACCGGGTCTACGCGCCGGTGCTGCGCACGGTCGCGAGGTGTGCACAGGCGGTCCGCCGGGCGCACAACGGGAGTGTGCATCTGTACCTGGCTTACGGCGTGCTCGGTGTGTTGATCGTTCTGGTGGTGGCGCGGTGAACGTCATGTCGGCGGTTGCCGGTGCGGCCCAGATCGGCGGGGTCATGGTGGGCGCACCGCTGATACTGGGGTTGATGCGACAGGTCCGGGCCCGCTCGGAGGGGCGGTGCGGCGCGGGCGTTCTGCAGCCGTGGCGCGATCTGCGCAAGCAGCTGCGCAAGCAGCAGGTCACGCCGTCGGGCACCACGCTGGTCTTCGCGGTCGCGCCGGTTCTGCTCGCGGCCACCACTTTGCTGATCGCCGCGATCGTGCCGCTGGTGGCAACCGGCTCACCGCTGGACCCCGTCGCCGACCTGTTCGCTGTGGTGGGTCTGCTCTTTCTGGGCACGGTGGCCCTGACGTTGGCGGGCCTCGACACCGGCACGTCCTTCGGTGGCATGGGCGCCAGCCGCGAGATCACCATTGCCGCGCTGGTGGAGCCGACGATTCTGCTCGCCGTCTTTGCGTTGTCCATTCCCGCCCACTCGGCCAACTTGGGCGCGATCGTCGGGTTCACCCTGGCCAACCCGGGCGAGGTGGTGTCGCTGGCGGGAATACTGGCTTTCGTCGCGTTGGTGATCGTCGTCATCGCCGAAACCGGGCGATTGCCGGTGGACAATCCCGCCACGCACCTGGAATTGACCATGGTGCACGAGGCGATGGTGCTCGAGTATGCCGGGCCCAGGCTGGCACTCGTCGAGTGGGCGAGCGCGATGCGCCTGACGGTGCTCCTGGCGTTGCTGGCGAATCTGTTTCTGCCGTGGGGGATTGCCGGCGATCAGCCCACCGCGCTCGGCGTCGGCATCGGCATAATCGCCATCAGCATCAAAGTCGCCCTTGCCGCCGTCGTTCTGGCCGGCGCTGAGGTGTTCATCGCCAAGTTGCGGCTCTTCCGCGTGCCGGAGTTGCTGGCCGGGTCTTTTCTGCTTGCTCTGCTCGCGGTGAGCTCAGCGAACTTCTTTGCGGCGCAGGGGTGATGCGATGACCGATCTCGACTATTCCGGAGTGCTGGATCTGGCACCAGGGGGACTGGTGCTGACCGCGGTGCTGATCGTGTGGCGCCGCGACCTGCGTTCGATCGCGCGGTTGCTGGCGCTGCAGGGCGTGGCCCTGGCCGCGATCCCGGTCATTCTCGGTGTGCACGGCCGGGATTGGGAGCTGGTCGGCATAGGGGCGGCCCTGTTCGTGCTGCGCGGCGTGGTGCTGCCCGGGCTGCTCGCGCATGCGCTGGGTGCCGAGGAGCGCCAACAGCGCGAGGCCACGCCGTTGGTCAACACCACCGCATCGCTGCTGATCGCCGCGGCGCTCACGGTGGTCGCCCTGGCGGTCACCCGCCCGGTGGTCGACCTGGATCCCGGCGCCGCCGTCAGTGTGGTCCCCGCGGGGCTGGCGGTGGTGCTGATCGCGATGTTCGTGATGGTCACTCGGCGCCACGCCATTTCTCAGGCCGCGGGTTTTCTGATGTTGGACAACGGGATTGCGGCCACCGCCTTCCTGTTGACGGCGGGGGTGCCACTGATCGTCGAACTCGGCGCGTCGCTGGATGTTCTGTTCGCCCTGATCGTGCTGGGGGTGCTGACCGGCCGACTGCGGCGCATGCTCGGCGGCGCTGACCTGGACCGGCTGCAGAGATTGCGGGATTGATGACCGGATCGATCACGGCGGGCCTGATTCTGGCGCCGATACTCGCGCCGGCGCTAGCCGCCGTCGTCGCGCTGGCCGGCGGGTGGCGACGTTGGACCACGGCGCTCACCGTGGTGTCGGCGTTGGTTGTGCTGGGATCCGCAGCGGCACTGGGCGTCACGACCGGTGCCCGGCCGCGGCTGGCGCTGGGCGGGGTGTTGCGCACCGACGCGCTCTCGGTCACGATGTTGATCGTCATCGGCGTCGTCGGCACCCTGGCGACCTGGGCGAGCATCGGCTACATCGACGCCGAGCTGGCTGACGGCCACACGGATCGGCGCGACGCCCGCCTCTACGGCGCCCTGACCCCGGCGTTCCTGGCGGCGATGGCGGTCGCGGTGTCGGCCAACAACATCGGGGTGATCTGGGTGGCCGTCGAAGCCACCACAGTGATCACGGCGTTCCTGGTCGGCCACCGTCGCACCGCCACCGCGCTGGAAGCCACCTGGAAGTACGTGGTGATCTGCTCGGTCGGCATCGCCGTCGCGTTCCTGGGCACGGTCTTGTTGTACTTCGCCGCGCGTCATGCCGGCGCCGACGGGGCGAGCGCGCTGAACCTCGATGTCCTCGGCTCCCACGCCGCACATCTGGACCCGGCGGTCACCCGGCTCGCCGGCGGGCTGCTGCTGATCGGGTACGGCGCGAAGGTCGGACTGGTCCCGTTCCACGGGTGGCTGGCCGATGCGCACAGCCAGGCGCCGGCGCCGGTTTCGGCGCTGATGAGCGGAGTGCTGCTCTCCGTTGCCTTTTCGGTGCTGATCCGGCTGCGGACGATCATCGACGCCGCGTTGGGGCCGGGCTTCCTGCGGGCCGGACTGCTGACGGTGGGATTGGCCACCGTATTGATCGCCGCGCTATTGCTTACTGTCGCAACCGATCTCAAGCGGATGCTGGCCTACTCATCAATGGAGAACATGGGACTGATCGCGGTGGCGGCGGCCGCGGGCACCAAGCTGGCGATCGCGGCGCTGCTGTTGCACGTGCTGGCGCACGGTGTCGGTAAGACGGTGCTGTTCCTGGCCGGTGGGCAGTTGCAGGCCGCGCACGGCTCGACGGTCATCGACGACATCAGCGCCGTGCTGTCCCGCTCGCGCTTGATCGGCATCTCATTTGCCGCCGGAGTTGTTGTCCTGCTTGGCTTGCCGCCGTTCGCCATGTTCGCCAGCGAGATCTCGATCGCGCGGTCGCTGGCGGACGCCCGGTTGTCCTGGGTGCTCGGCGCCGCGCTGCTGCTGATGGTCGTGGCGTTCGCGGCCCTGGTCAGCAACTCCCGGCGCATTCTGCTGGGAACGCCGGACGAGCATGCGCCACCCATTGCGGTACCCACCGCGGTGGCAGGTGCTCTGGTGTGCGGCGTGGTGGCGTCGCTGGTGCTGGGTGTGACGGCGGGTCCGTTGACGGGATTGTTCAGTGCGGCCGCCAGCCAGTTCGGAGCCGGGTGATGGAGCGGCGTGAGGTCACCGGCGACGAACTCGCCGACGCGGTAGGGGAGTTGCTGGACAACGGGTTTCGCTTGGCGTTGGTGGCGGCTCACGATGACGGCGATGCGGTCCGGATCGTGTATCTACTCCTGGCCGGCGCGCCGGACCGCCGCGTCGAGCTCACCCTGACGACCGACGCGACCAGCCCGTCGGTGCCGTCGCTGGGTCATCTGTCGATTCCCGCGGGCCGCTTCGAGAGGGAGATGATGGACCTCTACGGTGTGAAGCCGGTCGGCCATCCGCAGCCGCGGCGGCTGGTCAGCCACGCGCACTGGCCGCAGGACTGGCATCCGATGCGGCGTGATGCCGGGCGGCCGCCGGAATTCGCTACTGTCGGCGCATTTCCGTTCGTGACCGTCGACGGCACCGGGGTCTACGAGATCCCGGTCGGGCCGGTGCATGCCGGTCTGATCGAGCCCGGACACTTCCGGTTCTCGGTGATCGGTGAATCGGTGCTGCGGCTCAAGGCGCGACTGTGGTTCGTGCACAGGGGAATTGAGAAGCTCTTCGAAGGTCGGCCGGTCGCGGACGGTGTCGCGTTGGCCGAGCGGATAAGCGGCGACAGCGCCGCGGCTCACGCTCTTGCTTACTGCCTGGCTGTGGAGGACGCGCTCGGCGTCGAAGTACCCGAGCCGGTGCACCGGTTGCGGGCCCTGCTGGTCGAACTCGAACGGCTCTACAACCACGCCGCCGACCTGGGTGCACTCGCTAACGATGTCGGCTTCGCACTGGCCAACGCGCATGCTCAGCGGGTCCGCGAGTCGGTGCTGCGGATCAATCGTCGCGTCACCGGGCACCGGCTGCTGCGCGGCGGGATCCAGCCGGGAGGCGTTGTGCTCCAACAGCTCCCGGATCCCGCGGAATTGCGGGTGCTGGCCGCTGAGATCGCGGAGATCAGCGAGCTGACACTGGGCAACCCGGTGATCTACGACCGGTTCGCCGAGACCGCGGTGCTGCGTCGCGACGACGCCCGCGCCCTCGGTTGCCTGGGCTACGTCGCCCGCGCCAGCGGCATCAGCACCGACGCCCGCCGCGACCACCCGACCACCGACCTGCCGATCTCGACCGTGCAGGGTGGCGAAGGCGACGTGCTGGCCCGCTACACGATGCGGCGTGACGAGTTCGCCGCGTCCACCGAGCTGATCGCGGCGTTGATTGACCGGCACAGTGGGCCGCTGGAATATCGCGCACCGGTGCCCACGGCGGGGACCTCGGGAGTGGGGATCGTGGAAGGGTGGCGAGGCACCGTGGTCCACCGGGTCGAGGTGGACGCCGGGGTCGTCACCCGATGCAAGGTGGTCGACCCGTCCTGGTTCAACTGGCCCGCCCTGCCCGTCGCGATGGCGGACACGATCATGCCGGACTTCCCGCTGGCCAACAAGAGCTTCAACCTCTCCTACGCCGGCAACGACCTGTAGCCCCGCGACAGTCCCGCGAGCTAACGCGACCCGGCAGTGAAAGCGGGCACGCGGTACGGCACGATGGGCGGGTGCCCGAACCCGGCTCGCTCGAGGCCGATCCCGACCTGCTGATCGACTTCAGAAATGTGTCGCTGCGCCGCGGCGGTCGCACCCTGGTGGGCCCACTGGACTGGGCCGTCGAACTCGACGAACGCTGGGTGATCATCGGCCCGAACGGCGCCGGCAAGACCTCGCTGCTGCGCATCGCGGCCGCCTCCGAGCACCCCACCAGCGGCACCGCCTTCGTGCTGGGTGAGCGGCTCGGCCGGGTCGACGTCAGCGAACTGCGGTCGCGGATCGGTCTGAGCTCCTCCTCGCTGGCACAGCGCATACCGTCCGACGAAGTCGTGCGCGACCTCGTGGTGTCGGCCGGCTACTCGGTGCTCGGTCGCTGGCGCGAGCAATACGAAGACGTCGACTACCGGCGCGCGGTCGACATGCTGGAAAGCCTGGGCGCCGAACATCTCGCCGAGCGCACCTACGGGACGCTGTCCGAAGGCGAACGCAAACGGGTGCTGATCGCGCGCGCGCTGATGACCGACCCGGAGCTGCTACTGCTCGACGAACCCGCGGCCGGCCTGGACCTGGGCGGGCGCGAGGAACTGGTGGCCCGGCTGGCCGATCTGGCCGCCGACCCCGATGCGCCGGCCCTGGTGCTGGTCACCCACCACGTCGAGGAAGTGCCACCGGGATTCAGCCACTGCCTGTTGCTGTCGGAAGGTCAGGCCGTCGCGTCGGGCCTGCTGCCCGACGTGCTGACCGCCGAGAACCTCTCCAAGGCGTTCGGACAGCGGATCGCCCTCGATGTGGTCGACGGCCGCTACTTCGCGCGCCGCGTGCGGACCCGTGCAGCTCATCGGAGAAGCTCATGAACGAACCGCAACTACCCCTGCCGGCCCGCCCGGCCGCCACCGTGATGCTGGTCCGGGACGCCCCCGGGGGCCTCAACATCTTCCTGATGCGACGGCACTCCGCGATGGAATTCGCACCGGGGGTCATCGTGTTTCCCGGGGGCGGGGTCGACGACCGCGACCGCAACGCCGATATCGCGTGGGCCGGCCCGCCGCCGGAGTGGTGGGCGCAGCGGTTCGGCATCGAGACCGACCTGGCCATCGCGCTGGTCTGCTCCGCGGCCCGGGAGACGTTCGAGGAATCGGGCGTGCTGTTCGCCGGACCGGCCGACGACCCCGACGGTATCGTCGGCGACGCCTCGGTCTACCGCGAGTCGCGGCACGCGCTGGCCGACCGCACGCTGTCGTTCGCCGACTTCCTGCGCGGCGAGAAGCTGGTGCTGCGCTCCGACCTGCTGCGGCCCTGGGCCAACTGGGTCACCCCGGAAGCCGAGCGCACGCGCCGCTACGACACCTACTTCTTCGTGGCGGCCCTGCCCGAGGGGCAGCGCGCCGACGGCGAGAACACCGAGTCCGACCTGTCCGGCTGGGCACTCCCGCAGGACGCCATCGCCGACTTCGAGGCCGGTCGCAATGTCCTGCTGCCGCCGACCTGGACCCAGCTGGACTCGCTGGCCGGCCGCAGCGTCGCCGAGGTGCTGGCCGTCGAACGCCAGATCGTGCCCATCCAGCCACTGCTGGAGAAGCGCGGCGACAACTGGGTCTTCGAGTTCTTCGACTCCGACCGCTACCACCGGGCGCGCGAGGCCGGCGGATCGATGCAGTGGCCGCTTTGAGTGAGTTCGTGAGCGTCGTGGTCAGCGACGGCTCCCAGGACGCCGGGCTGGCCATGCTGTTGCTGTCACGGCCACCTACCAACGCGATGACCCGGCAGGTCTACCGGGAGGTTGTCGCCGCGGCGGGGGAGTTGGGCCGGCGCGACGACGTCGCCGCGGTGATCCTGTTCGGCGGGCACGAGATCTTCTCCGCCGGTGACGACATGCCCGAACTGCGGACTTTGAACCCGGACGAGGCCGGCACCGCCGCCCGGGTGCGGCGCGAGGCCATCGACGCGGTCGCCGCGATCCCGAAGCCCACCGTGGCCGCCATCACCGGATACGCCCTGGGCGCCGGGCTCACGCTGGCGCTGGCCGCCGACTGGCGGGTCAGCGGCGACAACGTGAAGTTCGGCGCCACCGAAATCCTGGCCGGCCTGGTGCCCGGAGGCGACGGCATGGCCCGCCTGACCCGCGCCGTAGGGCCGAGCAGGGCCAAAGAACTGGTGTACAGCGGCCGGTTCTTCGATGCCGAGGAGGCGCTGGCGCTGGGCCTGATCGACGACATGGTGGCCCCCGACAACGTCTACGACGCCGCGGCGACGTGGGCGCGGCGCTTCCTGGACGGTCCGCGGCCGGCCCTGGCCGCCGCGAAAGCCGGCATCAACGCCGTGTACGACGGTTCCCCGGCAGCCGAACGCCACGCCGCCGAAGATCGCCGCTACATCGAGGTTTTCGCCGCTGGTCAGGACGCTGACGCGAAAGCCGACAGCGACGGCGGTTAGGCTGCCCTGCATGACGAGGAGTTCTGAGATCCCCGCTTCCAACCCGCACGCCACCGCCGAGCAGGTGGAGGCGGCGCGGCACGACAGCAAGCTCGCCCAGGTGCTCTACCACGACTGGGAAGCCGAGAGCTACGACGACAAATGGTCGATCTCCTACGACCAGCGCTGCATCGACTACGCCCGCGGCCGCTTCGACGCGATCGTGCCCGACGAGGTGATCCGCGAGCTGCCGTACGACCGTGCGCTGGAACTCGGCTGCGGCACCGGCTTCTTCCTGCTCAACCTGATCCAGGCCGGGGTGGCGCGGCGCGGGTCCGTCACCGACCTGTCGCCCGGCATGGTCAAGGTCGCCACCCGCAACGGGCAGTCGCTGGGCCTGGACATCGACGGCCGGGTCGCCGACGCCGAAGGCATTCCGTACGACGACAACACCTTCGATCTGGTGGTCGGGCACGCCGTGTTGCACCACATTCCGGACGTCGAGCTGTCGCTGCGCGAGGTGCTGCGCGTGCTCAAGCCGGGCGGCCGGTTCGTGTTCGCCGGCGAGCCGACCACCGTCGGCAACGGCTACGCCCGAGCCCTGGCGGACCTGACGTGGAACGTCACCATCCGCGCGGTGAAGCTGCCCGGGCTCGGGAGTTGGCGTCGCCCGCAGGAGGAGATCGACGAAAACTCGCGGGCCGCGGCCCTGGAATGGATCGTCGACCTGCACACCTTCGACCCCAAGGACCTGGAGCGGATGGCCGCCAACGCCGGCGCGGTCGAGGTCAGAACCGCCAGCGAGGAGTTCACCGCCGCCATGCTCGGCTGGCCGGTGCGCACCTTCGAGTCGACGGTCCCGCCCGGAAAGCTGGGCTGGGGCTGGGCGAAGTTCGCCTTCAACGGCTGGAAGGCGCTGAGCTGGGTGGACGCCAACGTCTGGCGGCACGTCGCGCCGAAGGGCTGGTTCTACAACGTGATGGTCACCGGGGTCAAACCCTCCTGACGGTCTTCACCTGCGACGACGTCGGTTATCTGCGCTCGGAGTCGGGCGCCGCGGCGCTGGCCGCCGTCGCCGAGTTCGAGTTGAGCGACACCACCCTGATCGCCGACATCGCCGCCGTGCGCGCGCGTTTCGGTGAGCGGACTCCGGTGCTGGTGGAGACGACGCGGCTGCGTCGCCAGGCCACCGACAAGCTCGGCGAACTGGGTGATGTGTCGCGGTGGCTGTTCACCGACGAAGCGCTGCAGCAGTCCACCGCCGCACGCGTCGCCCGGCATCGCGCGCGCCGGTTGGCCGGACGGGTCGTGCACGACGCGACCTGCTCGATCGGCACGGAGCCGGCGGCCCTGCACGGCGTGGCCGAGCTGGTGATCGGCAGCGACATCGACCCGGTCCGGCTGGCGATGGCGCGCCACAACCTGGGGACCAAAACAGCGCTGTGCCGAGCCGATGCGCTGCATCCGGTCACCCGCGACGCGGCCGTCATCGTCGATCCCGCGCGCCGCAGCGGCGGCCGGCGCCGCTTCAGCCCGGCCGACTACCGGCCCGCCCTGGGCCCGTTGCTGCAGGCCTACCGTGGCCGGGACCTGGCGGTGAAGTGCTCTCCTGGAATCGATTTCGACGAACTCGGCCGACTCGGATTCGACGGGGAGATCGAGGTGACGTCGTACGGCGGCTCGGTCCGGGAGGCGTGTCTGTGGTCGGGCGCTCTGGCGGGTGTGCGCCGGCGCGCGAGCGTCCTGGACCGCGACGAACAGATCACCTCGGCCGATTCCGACGACTGCGCGGTCGGGCCGGCGGGCCGTTGGATCGTCGATCCCGACGGCGCCGTCGTCCGCGCCGGGCTGGTCCGGCACTACGGCGCCCGGCACGGATTGTGGCAACTCGACCCCGATATCGCCTACCTGTCCGGTGACCGGCTGCCGCCCGGAGTGCGTGGGTTCGAGGTCCTCGAGCAGCTGGCCTTCGACGAACGGCGGTTGCGTCAGGCGCTGACGGCACTGGACTGTGGCGCAGCCGAAATCCTGGTCCGCGGCGTCCAGGTGGACCCTGACGCCCTGCGCCGGCGACTGCGGCTGCGGGGCGGTGCGGCGCTGTCGGTGGTGATCGCCCGGATCGGACGCAGCGGCGCGAAGAGCGCCAGTCACGCGGTGGCCTACGTTTGCCGTCCGTCTCGGTAACGCCGGGTACGCTGACGGCGATTACCTCATAGGGCGTACTCACGCCACTTTGGTGTGCAAAAACTGCAAGGACAGAAACGACGATGCGTTACCTGATAGCGGCCGCAGCGCTGACCGCTGCCGCGGTGATGGGCTGGCCGGCCAGCGCCGCGCCGCCGTCCTGTGCCGCACTGGGCGGCTCGGTCGAGGCTGCCCAGACCTGCCACATCCATCAATCCAGCGCCACCTACACGCTGGACATGACGTTTCCCGTCGACTATCCCGACCAGCAGGCGCTGACCGACTACATCACGCAGAACCGCGACGGCTTCGTCAACGTCGCGCAGAGTTCGGGCGGCCGGCGCGACCAGCCCTATCAGATGGACGCGACCAACGAACAACACAGCTCCGGACAGCCACCCCGCACCCGCAGCGTGGTGCTGAAGTTCTTCCAGGACCTCGGCGGAGCCCGCCCGTCCAACTGGTTCAAGGCGTTCAACTACAACCTGGGGACGAAGCAGCCCATCACGTTCGACACGCTGTTCGCGCCCAACACCAATGCGCTGGACGCCATCTTCCCGATCGTCCAGCGCGAACTGGAGCACCAGACCGGCCTGGGCGTGGCGATCTCGCCGGGCGCCGGCCATGACCCGACCAACTACCAGAACTTCGCCATCACCGACGACGCGCTGATCTTCTACTTCGCCCAGGGCGAGTTGCTGCCGTCCTTCGCCGGGTCCACCCAGGTCCAGGTGCCGCGGGGCTCGATCCCGCCGCTGGCCATCTAATGGACGTTCACTCCGCGCCTGCGGCGACGAAATGCGAGTAGCTCGCGCCCTCAACGCAGAGTCAACGGTTAGACCGGGTCGAAGGAATAGATCTGGCCGTCGCTGGTGGCGGCCACCACTCGCCGGTCCTTGCCTACCGCAACGCCCAGTGCGGACCCGGTGGCCGCCGGCAGCGGATAGCTGTTGACGGTGTGGCCGTCGCGCGGGTCGAAGACCAGCAGGCTCATGCCCGCGGCCACGGTGTAGCCGACATCGCCGGCCACCGACGACGTCGAGAGCGGGGTGACGTCATCGCGTCGCCAGGCGGGGTCGGCATGGTCGCCCCTGTCGCGGAACGCGGCCAGCCGGGTGTCGGGGCCGCCGCCGGAGACGATCAGCCCCTGCGGGGTGACGCTGGGCGGCGTCTGTGCCGTAAAACCAAGCGGCACAGACCATTTCACCTTCCCGTCCGCGGCGTGCAAAGCCCACAGCCGTTGGTCGCGTCCGTTGACATAGACGGTGGTTCCGTCGGCCGACAAGACTGGACTGGCAAGCACCCCGGCACCGACGGCGTCGCTGGTCCACTCGCGGGACAGCTGACCCCCGCGGTACTTCAGGCCGATCAGCCCCGCGGCGGGTGCCCCCGGCTGCCAGACATTGACCACCACCGTCCCGCTCGCCGTCGAGAACGCGGGTGCGGCCGCCACCGGGCAGCCCGCGCGCGCCGGCGCGCAGTCGGCCAGCCCGCGCGTGGCATCTGCCGGGTCGACGCCGTCCACCAGATCCAGTGCGGTGCCGACGACGGCGCCGCGGTGCGTGTCGAACACCAGCATCTGGCCCAGGTGCGTACTCACCAGCAGGTGGCCGTCGCCCAGGAACCGCGGAGTGGTCGGCATCCCGATCACCGGCTCCCTCCAGCGGGTCCACTGAGTCGGCGGGAACGAGATGATCGCCCCGGGCTGCCCGACGTAAAGGTTGTCAAAGCCGTCGAACAGCGGGCCACCGAAGCCGCCGCCCTGCACCAGCCGGGTGCACCAGCGTTGCCGGCCGTTATTGACTTCCCATTCCGTGAACGAGCAGCCGCCGGGGGTCTGTGCATTGAGCGCCAGGAAGCCGCGCGCTCCGAGCGCCGGTCCGGCCGCCAGGCTTCCCTTGGCCGAACGGGTCCACCGCAGCACCAGCTTGCCGGCCCCGGTGGTCGGGCTGTAGCTGCTGTTGGCCGCATCGCCGTACTGTGCCGGCCAGCCCAGCGCGGGAGCCGCGTCCACCCAGGAGTCGGTGTTGCCGCAACCGCCGAGCGCGAGGGTGAGGATGGTCACCAGGACAGGCGTCAGGAGACGTCGCGCGAGCACACGTGAGGGTATCGCGCGGCGCCTTGGGTAGGCTTGCGGCCCATGACGAGCATGTGGGGTGCTCCGCTCCATCGCAGGTGGCGCGGAGGGAGGCTCAGAGACCCGCGCCAGGCGAAATTCCTGACGCTGGCTTCGCTGAAATGGGTGCTGCGCAATAAGGCCTACACACCGTGGTACCTGGTGCGATATTGGCGGCTGCTGAAGTTCAAGCTGCAGAATCCGCACATCATCACCCGCGGCATGGTCTTCCTGGGCAAGGACGTCGAGATCCACTGCACACCCGAGCTGGCGCAGCTGGAGATCGGCCGCTGGGTGCATATCGGGGACAAGAACACCATCCGGGCGCACGAGGGTTCGCTGCGGTTCGGCGACAAGGTCGTGCTGGGCCGCGACAACGTCATCAACTGCTACCTAGACATCGAGCTCGGCGACTCCGCGCTGATGGCCGACTGGTGCTACGTCTGCGACTTCGACCACCGGATGGACGACATCACGCTGCCCATCAAGGACCAGGGCATTATCAAGTCACCGGTGCGGATCGGGCCCGACACCTGGATCGGGGTGAAGGTGTCGGTGCTGCGTGGCACCGCGGTCGGGCGAGGTTGCGTGCTCGGTTCGCACGCGGTGGTTCGCGGCGTGATCCCGGATTATTCGATCGCGGTCGGCGCGCCGGCCAAGGTGGTCAAGAACCGCAAGCTGTCCTGGGAGACCTCGGCGGCGCAACGCGCCGAACTGGCCGCCGCCCTGGCTGACATCGAGCGCAAGAAGGCTGCGCAGTAGGCAAGGCTTGCTGGGCGGCCGCGACACTGACAGCACGCACACGACACGCCGCCGAGCGTGTACGCAGCGTCAATCTCGACGGCCCCCACGCGACGGTGACAACGGCCTACTCGGGGTGGTCATCGACCTTGAAGTCGAAGTTGACGTCGCCGCCGACCACCTCGGTGACGGTGACGTTGATGCCGTACTTGGAGCTACCGTCGGTGAGTTGGCAGCGCAGCGTGGCGCCCTCGACGCCCTTCAGGTTGTCCGGGCAGGTCACGGCATCGGGCCGCTGACCGACCTGTTGGTACAGCTTGTCGCTGATGATGTGGGCGACGTGGTCCTTGTCGACCGTTTCGACCATGTCGAATTTGACGTCCTTGCCTTCGACGCTGGTGACGGTGACGTTGACGTTGTAGGTGTCGTCCTTGACCTTCATCTCGCAGTTCGTCTGCGCGCCAACCTTGGCCGGCAGGTCGTCCGGACAGCTGACCGAGCTGGGCTTGTTGCCCTTGGCGTCGGTCATCTTGGTGATGATCTGGCCGGCGACGTCCTTCTTGCTCACCGTTTTGGGACCCGACGATCCGACCGAACACGAGCACGCCCCGGCGCTGGCCATCAGGCCGACGGCGGCCCCCGAGACCAGCAGTGTCCGAACGAACCGAGCCATAGCGCCTCCCTGGCGTGTGCAGAACGTTGAGTCGGGGAGATGATTGCACGCCGGACAAAATCTGGGAAGCAATCCGGCGAAAAGCGCTCTGGTCAGCTGATGTCGCGGTAGCGGCGCAACGCCTCGGTCCGCTCGGCGGCGTGGTCGACGATCGGTTCCGGATACCCGTCCGGCCGCTGCCCCTTCGAGAGATGGGCATCGTCGGCGTCCTTCAATTCGGGGACCCAACGGCGAATGTAATCCCCTGCGGGATCGAACTTTTCGCCCTGCTTTGTCGGATTGAACACCCGGAAGTAGGGCGCCGCGTCGGTTCCGCAACCGGCACTCCACTGCCACCCGTGTTGATTGTTGGCCATGTCGCCGTCCACCAGTTGCTCCAGAAACCAGCGGGCTCCCCACTGCCACGGCAGGTGCAGGTCTTTGACCAGGAAGGAGGCGACGATCATGCGCACCCGGTTGTGCATGAACCCGGTCTCGCGCAGCTGTCGCATCCCGGCGTCCACGAATGGATAGCCGGTCTCACCCGCCTTCCAGGCCTCGAACCGGCGTTTCGCCTGCGCGTCGGTGTCGGTCTCGATGGCGTCGAAATCGCGGTTCCAATTCCACCAGACGCTGTGCGGCCAGTGATGCACGACCGCAGCGTAGAAATCGCGGAATGCCAACTCCCGCAAGTAGGCCGAGTCGCCCTGGCGCCGCCGGTTGAGGTCGGCGACCATGGTTCGGGGGTGGATGGTGCCGAACTTCAGGTGCGCCGACATCCGGCTGGTGCCCGGCAGATCCGGCCGGTTGCGGTCGTCGGCGTAGCCTTTGACACCGCCCTCGAGGAACGTCGCCCACTGCGAAAGTGCCGCTGCCTCACCGGCCGCGAGATCCAGCTCGACGCCCGGATCGGGGGCCTTCACCTGTTTCCGGTTCTTGACTTCCGACGGGTCCAGCCAGCTTGCTGAATCGGCGCCGGTCGCAGCGGGGGAGCGCCAACCGGTTTCGCGCCACCTGCCGAAGAAGGGTGTGAACACCTTGTACGGGGTGCCGTCGTCCTTGGTGACCCGACCGGGCGAGACCAGGTACGGCGAGCCGGTGGCGACCAGCGGGACCGAGCCCAGCTCGTCGCGCACCAGGTCGTCGCGGCGCCGCCCGAACGGCGTGAAGTCCTCGGAGATGTGCACCGACGACGCGTCAATCGCTTTGGCCAGGGTGGGGATTCGCTCCTCGGGACGTCCGCGGGTCACTAACAGCCGGCCGCCCAGATCGTCGTTCAGCCCGCGCAGTGAGTCGCCCAGAAACTGCAGGCGCCGTGGGCCCGACGAGGCTTCCAGCCGGGGATCGAGAACGAAACAGGCCAGCACCTGATCGTTCTCCGCTGCAGCCGCTAGCGCCGGATGATCACCCAGACGCAGGTCGCGTCGAAACCACAACAAACCCGCCATTTTTCGTTTCCCCCTTCAGCGGTCGAGCCCGTCAGCGATTGAGCCGCCACACACTTGTTGCCAGCACCGTGGCGAATCCACACCACAGTGGGTACGGCAACAACGCCCACCCCTTGCGCGGGTCGGCGTCGACGGCGCGGCGCACCAGATCGGCACTGCTGACGGTCAGCGCGGCGGCACCCACGGCGGAGGGGCCCAACTTGTGGTAGCGGAAGAACAGCCAGCTCCAACCCGCGTTGATGGCCAGGTTGACCCCGAGCGCGGCAATGTAGCCGCGGGCTTCCTCGTCGCGCCCGTCTTCGCGGAACCGGTCGATGGTGTTAGCGGAAGTGACCGCGATATCGGTGTACAGGCTCGTCCAGGCGATCGGGAAGGCGACTTTGGGTGGCTGGAAGCTCGGCTTGCGGAGTCGGTCGTACCAGCCGGGGGTGCGGTTCGGGCTGGCGACGCTGCCGGAGGCCGCCGCGGCGGTGACGGCGAGGGCGGTGCCGGCCAGAGTTGACTTACTCATGCTGTTTCCCTTCGGTTTCGGTGTGGGTGAGGTCAGCCGGCCACCAGATGCGGTCGCCGATGAGGGCGAAGAGTGCGGGGATCACCAGGGTTCGGACGACGAAGGTGTCCAGCAGGATGCCCAGGCCCACGATGATGCCCAGTTGGGTCATCACGATCAGCGGCAAGACGCCGAGGACGCAAAACACCGCCGCCAGAACGATTCCCGCGCTGGTGATGACACCGCCGGTGGCCGACACCGCGCGAACCATGCCGTCCCGCGCGCCGTGCCCGGCTGCCTCCTCGCGTGCACGGGTGACCAGGAAGATCGTGTAGTCCACCCCGAGCGCGGCCAAAAAGAGGAACGCGTACAGCGGCGCGATGTTGTCCAACGCAGGGAACCCGAACACGTGGATGCTCGCCCAGCCGCCGAGGCCCAGCGCGGCCAGCGCACCCAGAATGGTCGCCGCCAACAGGGTGGGCGGGGCCAGGGCAGACCGCAGCAGCGCGTAGAGGACGACCAGGATCACCAGCAGAATCGCCGGTATCAACAGGACTCGATCGTGTACCGCGGCGTCTCGGGTGTCCAGTGCCTGGGCGTCCGGCCCCCCCACCAGCGCCTCGGGTGTGACCGCCCGCGTCGAATCTCGCAGCGCCGCAATGGTACTGAACGCTCGCGGCGAGGACGGCGCGGCATCGGTGACCACCGACCACTTGGTCAGACCGCTCCCCGAAGTGCCGGCCGGATTGGCCGAGACGACCCCCGGGGTGGCGGTGATGGCCTGTTGCACCTGCGGTGCCTTGTCGGTCGGCGCGATCACTTCGGTGGGATTGGCCAGCCCCGCGGGGAAATGTTGGGCCACGATATCGAAGCCTGTCACCGAATCCGCTTTGACGCGAAACTGTTCCGTCTGGGACAAGCCGACGCGGGTACTGAGCAGACCGGTCGCCAGCACGCCCAGCAGAACAATCGTGACGGAGGCGACCAAAACCGGACGGCGCGATACGGCTTCGGCGACCCGGTGCCAGATGCCGGTTTCGGTCGCCTCGTGCTTCGTGTCACCGGGCTGAGGTACGAACGGCCAGAACAGCCGCCGTCCGCACACCGCCAGCAGCGGTGGCAGCAGCACCAGTACTGAGACGGCGGCAACCAACAGCCCGCAGGCGGCCAGCGCTCCCAGGCTGCGGGTGCTGGGGGTGGACGCGAAGACGAGGGTGAGCAGCGCCAGCACCACGGTGGCGTTGCTGGCCACGATCGCCGGTCCGGCCATCCGGACCGCTCGCCGCAACGCGTCCCGGTGATCCCGGTGGCGCCGAAGTTCCTGCCGGTAACGCGAAATCAGCAGCAGCGCGTAGTTGGTGCCCGCACCGAACACCAACACGCTGGTGATGCCCGAAGTGGAACCGTCGAAGCTCAAACCGGTCAGCGACGCCACCATGACACCGACGGCGCTGGCCAACCGGTCGGCGAAGCCGATCACCACCAGGGGCACCAGCCACAGCACCGGCGAGCGGTAGGTGGCGATCAGCAGCAAAGCGACCACCGATGCGGTCACCGCCAGCAGGGTGATGTTGGCATTGCTGAAAGCGTTGGCGATGTCCGCCCCGAACGCCGGCCCGCCGGTGACGTGTGCCGTCATTCCGGCGGGCAAGCCCTGGTTCGCGGCGGTGCGCAGCGCGGCCACTTCCTCGTTGAGCGGCAACCCGGACAGCTCGGCGCTGATCGGTACGATTCCGATCGCCGCCTTGCCGTCGCCGGACACCAGTACCGGCGCACCGGGCGCCCCGTCGTGAATAGTCGCCAGCATCCGGGCGCGGGCGCCTTCGCAGGCTTGCTTCAGGGCATCCGGGGCGCCGGACCCGTTCACCACCACGATCAGTGGTACCCGGTCACCACCGGGGAACTGGTTGGACAGCTTCTGCACCTTCGCCGAATCAGAATCGGTAGGCACCGACAGCGGTGCCTGCCCCGCTGCGGCATTCCCGCCGACCAGTGCCATGAAACCGGCGGCCAGCACGAAGACGCCGAGCGCAAGCAGCCAGGAGCGGCGTCGGGTCAGGGTTGCGGCAAATCCGTCCCACACACCACTAAGCATTTCAGTAACTGAAATATTAATCAACTGAAATTAGGGCCGAAAAACGATATGCTGCTCCTCGGTATGCAACCCGACGAGCCGGCGTGCCACCGCGCAGCCCTGGAATCGCAGATCACTGCTGATCTGCGGGAGTTGTCGTCTGAATCCGACCAGATCGGGCGGATCTTCGCAGTCTCCCACGATGTTCGGCCCACCGACTTTCGGGCCCTGCTGCACATCATGGTGGCCGAGACCGCAGGCCAGCCCATGACGTCCGGGGACCTGAGTCAGCGAATGGGTCTGTCGGGCGCGGCGATCACCTACCTTGTCGACCGGCTGATCGACTCGGGTCACATACGTCGGGACTCCCATCCCGCTGATCGGCGCAAGGTGATCCTGCGCCACGCGGAGTCGGGTATGCACACCGCTCGGTCATTCTTCACCCCGCTCGGCCACCACACTCATGAGGCGATGGCCGACCTGCCCGACGCCGATCTGGCTGCTGCGCATCGGGTTTTCGACGCATTGCTGGTCGCGATGCGCCAGTTTCAGGCCGAACTGGGCCCCACCGATTCCTGAAACGCCCGCGGTAATCCGCGACCGCGTGCCATGGTGAAAGTCCGCCGGTGCCACTCGGCCAGGGGCCTGGGCGCCCACCAGTTGACCCGGCCGAGCACGTGCATGAACGCCGGGACGAGAATCATGCGGATGACGGTGGCGTCCACCAGGATCGCGATCGTCAAACCGACGGCGAACATGCGCATGAACGACACCCCGGCGGACATGAGGGCGGCGAACGAGATCGACATCAGCAGGGCCGCGGCGGTGACCACTCGACCGGTGCGGGCGATACCGAGAGCGACGCTTTCGTCGTTGTCTGCGTGGGTCTGCGGTGAGGCGAGCCAGTATTCGCGGATCCGGGACAGCAGGAAGACTTCGTAATCCATCGACAGGCCGAACGCGATGCAGAACATCAGCACCGGAACGTTCACCGCCAGCGTCCCGGTGGGAGTGGTACCGGCGGCCCCGAGGTGGCCTTCCTGGAAGATCCACACCAGCGCGCCGAACGTCGCCGTCAGCGACAACATGTTGAGCAGTACGGCCTTGATCGGCAGCACCACGCTGCCGGACAGCAGGAACAACAAGACCAGCATCACGACCGCGATGAAGCCGAATACCAGGGGCAGTCGTGAGGTGATGCCGTGCACGCAGTCGCGATTCGTCTGCGCCAGACCGGTGACCAGAGCCCGCTTGCCCGCGGGCAGCGCGACCTCATGCACACGGGCCAGTTGCTCCTCGGACTCTTGCGTGTACAAGGCCGCGGTGCTGTCCACCGTGAGAAACGCTGCGCCGTCGGCCATTCCGGTCGGCGCCGACGGAGGTCCCTTGGGTTCCCCGGCGATGAAAGTGCCGGTCGGCGCCGACACCGACGACACGTCGGGCACCCGCGACAACTCCGCGGCGTACTTGTCGATATCCGAGCGGCTCAGTCCTGCGGTGTCGGGGATCACGATCTTGACCCGCGTCGTGGAGTTCGACGGGAACTCCGATCGGATCCGGTCGTTGGCCAACCGCGCCGATGACGTGGCGGGCAGCACGCGGTCGTCGGCATACCCCCACTTCACTCCGAGGAAGGGTGTGCCCAGCGCAAGCAGCAGCACGATCAGGATCAAGCCCAACGGAATCGCTTGCCTGATAACGAATTTCGCCGCGCGATACCAGAAGGTCTGTTCGATCGGCGGGGCGGCCGGTTGCGGTAGGCGCAGCAGCCGTCGCGTCAGGCGCCGCACGTCGAACGCATCGATGCGGTGGCCCAGTAACACCAGCGCGGCCGGTGTGATCGAGACGGCGGCGGCAGCGGCGAAGGCCACCACCGCGATGCCGGCATAGGCGAACGACTTGAGAAAGTACATCGGGAAGAAGATCATCCCGAGCAGCGCCAGCGCCACCGTCATCGCGGAGAAGAGCACGGTTCGGCCGGCGGTGGCCATGGTATGCACCACGGCCTCATCCGGTGGCACCCCGTCGCCCAGCTCGTCCCGATAGCGGCTGACGATCAGCAGGGTGTAGTCGATGGCCAGCGCGAATCCCAGTGCGACAGAGACGTTCAACGCAAAGATCGACACGTCGGTGAACAAAGCGATCCCCCGTAGCGCGGCGAGTGAGCCCAGGATCGCGAACCCGCCCACCGCCACCGGCAGGGCGGCCGCCAACAGACCTCCGAAGACCCATACCAGCGCAATGAAGCTCAGCGGGATGGCGATGACTTCCATTCGCAGCAAGTCGTTTTCGGTCTGTTTGTTGATCTGTGCGTAGACCATCGCCGACCCACCGGCTTGCACCGTGACCCCGTCACGTTCCCCGGCGAAGCGGTCCGCCAGTGCCTGGGCGTGTTTGGCGCTGGTGTTCTCGTCACCCTTGAGCGTGGCGATGATCATGGCCGTTTTGCCGTCGCCGCTGAGCGTGCCCGGGGTGGGTTGGGGCTGCCAGGGCGAGGCGACCTGGGAAACAAAGGGCGATTCGGCGAGTTGTCGAGTCAGGTCGGTGCCCACCAGGTGCCCGGGGCCGGCTTTCACCCCGTTCTCGGAGCTGACCAGCAGCACGAGTTCCATGTCACCCTGATGAAACTCATCGGCGAGCAGCGTCGATGCCCGGGCCGATTCCGAAGTGGGATCGAGGAATCCTCCGCCGGAGAGACTGCCCGCGGCCGGGATGCCGAAGACCGCGGCCGCGATCATCACTAGGACGGCAGCGGCAATCACCCGCCGCGGCGCGGCGACGGAGACTCGGGCAAGTTGCGCAAGCATGGTCCGTCCTCGTGATGACGTATCTCCAGCCAACCGCAGCAACGGTTAAGATTATTAAACATTAATCTAATGAAGCGACGGTTGCTAGCTGTAACGAGGCGGACGTGCCGCTGGTTCAACCGTATTCGGCAACGAGTTGCCGTTTTCGGTTAACCGGCCAACTTTAGCGCCGTGACCAGCGTGTCTGGATCGGCGACAGTCACTGTCAATGCAGAGTGATCCCGAAATCCGATGACTCGCCGGATCCTCGGCTCGAAGTGGATGCACACGCCCGCTGCCGCATTCGTTCCGAAGGTGAGTCCGTCGTCGGCCATCGACAGGCGCGGGCCGACGGCGGTCCACCATCGGTAGGGTCCGGTGACGTGCGCCTCGACCACGTCGGACAACGGCACTTCGACGCGCAACGCCCCGTACCGGGCGACGAAGCGGCCGTCGACGGTTAATGTCACACCCTGTTCGCCGGGCCAGCGGAAGGGGAGCCACAGCGGCGCCAGGCGGGGGTCGTAGTGGTAGGGGAAGTGTCGGGCGGTCTTCCCGGGTGAGTTCATCGCCCTACCGCACCAGTCCTGGCACCTGACGCCGAGTGGCAAGGGCGTCCTCGATCAGTTGCAGCGCCTCGGGCACGGATCTCACCAGCGGTAAGCCGTGATCGCGCACCACCCTGATAACCGTTCGCACGGCCGGACCGCTGACGATGTTGCAGTACAGGCCGGCGGCTCGATGCTGATGGTTGAGGGCGAGCAGTTGCTGGAATCCTTCGATGCCGAGGAAATCCAGGTGGCTGAGATCGATGATCAAAGGCGTACGCGCCTTGGTGAAACGGCGGACTTCCGCAGCGATCTGTCCGGCGTTCGAAGCGTCGATATCTCCGTCGAGTTGAACTACTGTCGCCAGCCTGCGGGCGTAGACGAACATCTGCGCCCCATCGCAATTCACGACGTAGCGGTAGCGGGGAGGTCGTTGGTTTTGGGAATCTGCAGCATGCATCGGCGTGGCCTATCAAATTGTGGGTGAAACCGATGGAACTCGATGTTCCAGAGTTCCGGGACTGTAGCTGCGGACTCAACTGCTACCAGCCTAGACGCAATCTGGCAGCTTGGTTCTTGCAGTGATCTGGGCAACACCGGTGGAGTCTGCAGGCTCGCCGTTCGCCTGGAGCTTAATTGATTTAAACATTCAGTTACTTAACAAAATCGCCCCACCCGCGTATGCTGAACCTGCCGAGGGCTAGTGCCCGGGTGGTGGTTCAGCAGTGACGGCGCCGGTCCGAGTTACTGGCTCAGTTGTGGGCGCCGAAGATTCGCGACACCATGGAACCGATGAGGGAAAGAGGCGACCTTGTTCAAATCTATCGGAGCAGTGGTGGGGCAGGTCGCTGAAGCGGCCGGCATGGTCGTGGGGTACCGGCACAGCATCGAAGAGCCTGCTCACACCACCGAAAAGCTGACGCGCGACGTGGAGCTCCGCCACTACGGCGATCGGATCGCGGCCCAGACCACCGTCGTCGCTGATGAGGAATCGGCCCGCAACGTGGGGTTCCGACGGCTGGCACGCTACATCTTCGGGGCGAACAACGATCGCGAGAAGGTCGCAATGACGGCTCCGGTGGCACAGGAGTCGCGCAACAAGGGAGAGTGGGTGATCCAATTCTTCATGCCCTCGGAAAAGACGATGGAGACGCTTCCCTCGCCCGACGACGGCGATGTCGAGTTGGTGACCGTGCCGCCCTCGACGGTTGCGGTGCACAAGTTCAACGGCATCCCCAGCCGGCGCGCGGTCGCCACTCACACCAAGCAGTTGATGGATACGCTGGGGGAGTTGGGATTCGAGGCGACCGACTCTCCGGCGGCCTGGTTCTATGACCCGCCCTGGACCGTTCCGGCGTTGCGCCGCAACGAAATCGCCGTTCCGGTCAAACCCAGGAGTGGAGTCTGAGCATGCTGACCGGTAGGGCCGGAGTCCCATGACGTCGCCGCGCCGCGACATGGCGTCGCGCAAGCTACGTCATATCGACGCGTGCCTGGACGGCGACGTCACGTATCACGGGGTCACGACGGGCCTGGAACGTTACCGGTTGCCCTACAACGCACTGACGCAGACCAGCCTTCACGACGTCGACCTGTCGACGGAGTTCCTCGGGGTCGGGCTACGGGCGCCGGTGCTGGTGGGCGCCATGACCGGAGGTGCCGAGTTGTCGGGCACCATCAACCGGAATCTGGCCACGGCCGCGCAACGACTGGGCGTCGGGATGATGCTCGGCTCCCAGCGGGTGATGCTGGAGAGTGCCCTGGGCGAGCAGGCCGCGCCCAGCTTCGCGGTGCGCGACGTGGCACCGGACGTGCTGCTGGTGGGCAATATCGGACTGTCGCAATTCGTCAAGGACGCGATCCCTGAGATCATCCGGGCACTCGACCGAGTTGGGGCGAATGCGCTTGCGGTGCACACCAATCCGCTGCAGGAGGCGATGCAGCACAACGGTGACACCGACTTCGCCGGATCGCTGGACCGACTGCACGAGCTGACCCCGATGCTGGATTACCCCGTGCTGCTGAAGGAAGTGGGCCACGGCATCGGCGCCACCGCGGTCGCCGATCTGCTTCGCCTGACCGGAGAGCCGCCGGTGGCGGCCATCGACGTCGCAGGAGCCGGCGGGACGTCGTGGTCGCGTGTCGAGCAGCTGGTCCGTTACGGCGAACTGCGCTATCCGGACCTGGCCGACTGGGGGATACCCACGGCGCAGGCGCTGCTCGAGGTTCGTGCGGCACTTCCGCGGATCCCGCTGGTCGCCTCCGGTGGGATCCGCACCGGTATGGACGCGGCCAAGGCGCTCGCCCTGGGCGCCGACGTGGTAGCAGTCGCCCGGCCGCTGCTGGCCGCCGCTATCGAGTCCGCCGATGCGGCAACGGAGTGGCTGCAAGGGTTTATCGACGAGCTGCGTATCTGTCTGCACGGTTGTGGTGCCGCCGATCTGCCGTCGCTGCGCAAGCTCGGCGCGCTACCCGTCACCTAGGCGTGCGCATGGCGGTGATTCTGGCTTACGGTTCGCCCGCGCTGGGTCATCTCTACCCGATGGCGGCTCTGTTGGGGGAGCTGACCGCGCGCGGCCACCAGGTTCACCTGCGAACGATGAGCAGTGAAGTCGCCGGCATGCGCGCGGCCGGCGTGCACGCAGCCGCCGTGGACCCGCGGATCGAGGCAATCGTCGGAGATGATTGGTTGGCGCACAACGCGTTAGGTGTGCTCAAGCGGTCCATCGACGTACTGTGCCGGCGGGCCGTCTTCGAGGTCGATGATTTACGGAGCGCGATCAGCGAGGCGAGGCCCGACGCGGTCATCGTCGATGCGAACTGTTGGGGCGCGATGTCGGCGGCTGACGTCGCCGGCTTGCCCTGGACGGTGTTCTCGCCGTTCACGCCATATCTGCGCTCGCAGTTCGCGCCACCCTTCGGGCCCGGGCTGCGGCCGCTGCCCGGCCTCATCGGGCGCGTCCGTGACGCGTCGATGCGGCCGTTCGTCAGATATCTGTTCGATCGGCCGATGTTGCCGCGGATCAACGCGCTTCGCGCCGATCTCGGAGCGCCGGCGATCCGTTCGGTGGACGAATTGATGCGCCGGGCGCCGCTGCTGTTGGCGGTGGGCGGTGAGCCGTTCGAATATCCGCACCCCGATTGGCCGGAGTCGGTGCAGTTCATCGGAGCGTGCGTACCCCAGCAGCCCGCGGGGGCCGCGCCGGACTGGCTGGACGCCATCGACCGGCCCATCGTGCTGGTGAGCACCTCTTCGATCGCCCAGGGTGACGCGAAGTTGGGCCATGTTGCGCTGCAGGCCCTGGCTGACGAGCCGGTGCACGTCATTGCGACGTTTCCGGCCGGGATACCCGGCGGTCTGCCCCGGACGGCGAACTCGACGGTGTGTCAGTTCCTGGAGCATGGTCCGGTGCTCGAGCGGGCGGTGTGTGTCGTCACGCACGGCGGGATGGGCACCACGGTCAAGGCGCTCAACCGTGGCGTTCCGGTCTGTGTGGTCCCGTTCGCGCGGGACCAGGGCGAGGTTGCGCGCCGCGTCGAGGTGGCCGGCTGCGGTACCCGCTTATTGCCCAAGCGGCTCACTCCGGCACGGTTGCGGGCCGCGGTGCTGGGAGCGGCGACCATGACGGGTGGAGCTCGCCGAGTTGCCGCCGGATTCGCCGCGACCGGGGGAGTGGCTCGAGGTGCGGATCTGATCGAGCGGCGGTTGCTCTCAGCGCCTCGGCGCGTCGGACCGAGCCGCCCCCTGCCGCCGCTTGCCGGCCGGCGACGAACCTCGAGCGAGTTCCGCTGATTCGTCGTGCTGTTCGGGCACGGACAGTTCGTTCTCGAAGGTGGCCATCGCCTCGATCATCGCCATGAACACGCGGTGTGCCGCCACCAGGTCCTTGTCCGGCATGTCGGCCAGGGCTTCCCGGATGTGTCCCCCGAGCGGGCTGAAGAACGTGTGCGCCAGCGTCATCCCGCGCGTCTCGTACCGCAGGAGCCACTTGCGGCGGTCCTCGGGGTCCGGCTCCCGCCGGATGTGGCCCGCCTCGATCATCCGGTCGACCAGGTAGGTGATGGCCGGCGGGGACACGTCCATGCGCTGCCGCAGTTGTGCCAGGGTCAGCGGGGTACCGGCGGTCTCGGCCACCATGATGTGCAGCAGGGCATGAAAATCACTGTTGCTGACGTCGTTGACGCGCGCGTAGTGCCGCCCGACGCGATCAGAGCGGGCGGTGATTGCGCGAATGTCGGCCGAGAGCTGCCTCTCCAGCTCCGCCCGCCTCGGCGGCGGCTCGCCCGCGCCCCGCTTGCTCACTTACCCGCACCCCTTCGTCAACCATTCAGAGTACGGCGTGATCGCTCTTTAGTGCTTCAGCCGGTCCCGCGACTTCATCTTTTCCGTCGGGTCTTGACTCGCAGGATGTCTGTGGGTCGTCAATTGTCGCGACGCAGGGCATCGGGCTTGTGCACCGCGTCTTTGCCGGTCTTGTCGCTGCGGACCTGGTACTGCGGGTCGTCTTCGGAAGCCCGAACGGTTCGCCCGGCCGCTTCGGTGTCCGACGTGATCTTGCGTTCCACCTTGCCTTTGACGGTGTTACCGTGGCTCTTCCACTCGACCTTGTCGCCCTTGCGCAGATTGTCGTCGCTCAATTGACTTCGCTTCCCTCGCCGTCGATTTCCCCCCCTCGGGTACCCGCCGACTCTGGATCAGTAACGCGATCCAGGACAGCGCGGCGGCGGTGAATGCGAGCGCCTGAGCGGTTCCGGTGCGGTTGGCAGGCAGGACTCCGCCGTCGACGTAGCGGCCGATGAACCCGTTCTCGGGAAGGGCGCCCATCCCGGCCCGGGCGCGGGCCCAATCTTCCAGCGTCGTCAACGGGCACCGAAGATCAAGCGCCACAACGGCGGCGCCCCAGCAGACGGTCGGAACGTGCAACCAGAACGTGCGCCGCCAGCGCAACGCCAGAAAGCCACCGCTCGGCAGGTACGCCAGATAGGCGAAGTGCGCGGCCACAGTGGCAACGACAAGGGCGAAATATCTTCTCTTCATCGCCGATTCAGCCTAGAGGACCGAACGGCGGTGCGTTGCTCAGCCGCCGCTGCGCAGCCGGTACCGGCGTTCGGCGTAAGCAAGGTCGTCGCGCCACAATCGGTTGGCGGCGTAGCGCATCAGCGGGGTAACCAGCGGGGCGACCGAAAGTGCTGCTTTGAACCCGGGCCGCTGCGAATGTGCGACGACCGCTTCGATCACGGCGACGCGGGGCTGCCCGTCGGGCCCCGGACCCACTGGGGTGGCATGGGTTTCGACGACGCTTCCGGCGCCCTCACCTTCGACGATGCGCATCACGATGGTGCGCGCGTCGGGGCAGGTGAATTCCGCGATGGTCGGCACCCCGAAGCGGCCGACCCGGAAGGTGACCGAGACGACGAACCGGTCGTCCTCCTCGGTCGGGGTGGTGAGCACCTCGAGTCGGGTGAACGAGTAGGGGTGGAACCAGCCGCCATGCCACGGGTCGAGGCGGTTGGCGATGACGTCCTGCGGTTCAGCGGTGCCTTCGACGCGGGCGACGGCGGGCAGCGTGGTCCCGGTGGGCCGCTCCGGGATCACCGGCACGTCCAGCGGCGTTTCGCCGCCGACGGCGTCCAGTCGCACCCAGGCCAGCACGCCGTCGTCGTAGCCGGGTAACGGAGCCCAACCCAGCTTGCACGACCGGCCGTCCAGGGCCAGCCCATGCCAGCGGCAGAACAACACGCCGTCGGAAACCGTGCCCGTGGCCAGGTCCGCTCCCAGATGGGGGCAACTGGCCGGGCCGACCGTCAGATGGCCCAGTCGGTCCCGCCAGGCGACGAGTTCGACACCGGCCACGCGGACGCCCAGTGGTCGAGTCGCCCGCACGGCGCTGCTGGCCGCGAACACGTACCAGTTGCCGGTGGGACGGCGCTGCGACCGGTCCAGGGCGGCGTTGATGATCCCCGGCTGCGCCTGCCCGTAGGTAGGGCGCTGCTGCGTCCACGCCGCGCGCGGAACCAGTTGCAGCGGCCAGTCTTTGGGCCACCGCTCGCGGAACTGATCGCCGACGCTCATTTCCGCCCTCGGATTTGCCGCAGCGCCAGCGATCTCAGCAGCACTGACCGTCCGCGGGTGGGAACGGTGAACAGGTCATGACCACTCACGCCCCATCGCGAGAGCAGCTGGTTGGCCGCCACCCAGCCGGTGGTGGCGGCGCGCTCCATCAACGCCACCGGCAGGTCCACCCGGATGCCGTCACCGGCCAGCACCAAGCCGGCTTGCGGCGTCGCCACGGTAGGTCGCCGGGTGTAGGTACCAGGGGTGAACAACGGGCAGTCACTTCGGCGCAGCACTCGTTCCTGAATCACGTTGGCGGCCGCGGTCTCCGGGTACAGCTTGTGCAGCTGCTCGATCGCGGCGTCGCTGGGCGTTGCGGAATCCATTGCATAGGAGTGTAATTCGACGACGGAACCACCGGTCTGGCGGGCCCAGGCGGCGGCCTCGGCTTCGTAGCGCTCCAGCACGCTGATGTTGTCGAGCGGTGGGTGGCCCGCGGTGCCCAGGAAGGGTGCCCGGTCGGATCTGACCGGGCGGTCCAGCCACAGCCGGTGCACCACGAACGACGGGGCGGAGCGCAACCGCCGAATCTGCGCGCGCCACAGGTCGTTACCGAGATCTCCCGACGCGGCCAGGACCTGGTGCAACCCGCCCACGTCGAGCGCCAGCACCACCGCGTCGGCGGACAGCGTGTCGCCGTCGGTGTGCACGCGGAATTCGTCGTCGACGGCGTCGACGCGCTGCACCGGCGTGTCGAGCCGGAACTGGACACCGCGTTCGCTCAGGTACTCCCGCAACGGATTCCACAGGCTGACATCGAAATTGGCGTTGGCGACGTCGAAGATCAGTCCCTCGCTGGAGCCCAGGAAATAGATGTGGAACATGGTGGCCAGCTCACCGGCGGACAGCTGGGTCGGGTCGGCGAAGAAGCTGCGGGAGAACACCTCGAATGCCAGGTGACGCGCCGACTCCGGGAAATTGATGCTCTTCAGGAACGTTTCGGCGTCGATGTGATCCAGCTGGTGGTAGATCTCGGGAACCGAGACCGCCGCCAGCGGTGCCGACGCCCCGGCGTCGATGTGCATCAGGTCGGAAAGCCGGAAGGTCGGGCTGCGCAAGGCGAAAACCAGGGCGTTCCAGGGGGGCGTGCGGGGCAGGCCGCGGAAGGTGTCGCGCCGGCCGGCCCCGTCGATCAACGGGTAGTCGGTGACCGGTGTCAGCATGCGCAGCTGCGGATCCACCCGGCTCAGCAGCGCCCGCAGGTTGTAGTACTGCCGGAAGAAGGCGTGGAACCCGCGGTTCATCGGCACCTCGGAACCCGGGCCGGAACCGTCGTGTTCGGTCCAGCCCCCGACCCGCCCGCCGAGGTAGGGCTCCTTCTCCACCACCTCGACGTCGACACCGCGTTCGGCGAGTCCGGTGGCGGCGGCCAGGCCGGCGATCCCGGCCCCGACGACCACTACCCGCGGACGCGAGGACAGTGAGGCGGCGTCGGCCAACCCCGGCGTTGCCGAGTGTCGTTCGCGGCGGCGGTCGGTCACAGCGGCACCTCCCCGATAAAGGTATGGACGATGTTTCGCTCCCAGCCTGACATGGTTTCGCCGCGCACCGAAGTGAATCCGGCATCGGACATGCGTTGGCGGAACCGCTGCGCCCCGTCGAAGCTCAGCACGCTGCGCCACAAGTGTCGGTAGAGGGTGGTGCTGCGGGTCCGCAACCAACCCGACGGGATGATGATGGTCCAGCACACCGCGTGCCAAATCTTCACGGCGGCAGGGGAATCGCGCACGGAATACTCGTGCACCGCCAGCGTTCCGCCGGGCCGCAGCAGTCCTGCGAAGGCGCGCAGTTGCCCATCCGGGTCAGCGAGGTTGCGCAGCAGATAAGCCGCCAGGATGGCGTCGAACGGGCCGGTGATGCCGTGCTCGCCGAGTTCTTCGATCGGGGTGTGCACGAACCGCACCGAAGCCGGCCACGACTTGGCGCGCGCGGCCTCCAGCATGCCGGCCGATGCGTCGACGGCGATGATCTCGGCTTCGGGAGCCGCTGCCAGCAGCGCGGCCGTGGATGCGCCGGTGCCGCAGCCGGCGTCCAGCAGTCGCAGGCCGCGCCCGTTGTCGGGCAAGCGCATGCGTTGCACCGAACGCCGCAGGTTCGTGTGATAGCCGGGGTTGGCGCCCACCAGTCGGTCGTAGGCGTCGGCGCCGACGTCGAACGCGTCCGGAACGTCGCCGCGAGCAAGGCCTGCTTTATCCATCATCACCGCCGTACACGTTGATACTCCCACAGCAGCAGTACTCCCGTGACCAGCGCGAAGCCGAACAGGAAGTCCTCGACCGGGATGTCGAAGGGAAAGCGCAGCCCGCTGGTCTGCCGCTCGTCGTAGATGACCACCGGGGCGCTGAGCTTGGTCAGCCAGCCGTCGACCGGCACCTGAAATCCCAGCACGATCACCATCGACAGCCAGTAGGCGAGCTTGCGGAACAGTCCGGTGCGCAACACCGTGAACTCCAGCCCACACACCGCGAGCACCGAGACGACGGCAGGGACGGTGTAACCCAGTCCGGTCATCGGCGCCGGCTCCAGCCGAGGATGGTGCTCACCGCGCTGTAGGTGAGCAACCCGCACACGGGGATCACCAGGAAGAACAGCACCTCCTCGATGGGTATGCGAGGCGGCAAGTCGATGCCGGTGATGTATTTGCCGTTGTACCACCATATTCCGGCGGCGATCGCGATGGCATCCCACACCAGGAACACCGCCGCGAACGGCACCACGGAACGCAACAGGCGCCCGGGTTGGCGGTACACGCCCTTGCCGAATAATTCCAGCGGCAGGGTGATCAACAGGCACAGACCCAGGACGATCAGATACTGCCAGTGATCGCTCACGCGGCACCGGATTTCCGGTGATCGGGCAGCGTCCGGCGGATGCGCCAGGCCTCGAACAGCCCGCTGCCGGCCACCTGGATGCGGCGCGCCTTGCCGACAGTGGCGCGGTGGCTGAACACGGCGAAGTCGCTGTCCTCGATGCGGTCCAGGATCTCGGAGTACAGCGTGAGCGCCGTTGCCACACACGGGCGTGACCGGGGTGCCAGCAACGGAATGCCTTGCGCGGCAAAGCTGTATATCTCCCGGGTGATCTTGTGCTGCTCGGCCAGTGCGTCCCGGACCCGGGCATCGGTGCGCCGGTGCATGTGACACCACAGCATCAACTCGCGGTCCACACCGTGAGCCGCGAGTTCGTCGGCAGGCAGATAGACCCGGTCACGCAACAGGTCCTCGTCGACGTCGCGCAGGAAATTGGTCAATTGGAACGCGCGGCCCAGCGCTTCGGCGTACGGTGCCGCCTCGCCCGGGTCGGAGACGGTGCCCAGTACCGGAAGCACTTGCAGGCCAATGACTTCCGCTGATCCTCGCATGTAGCGGTTGAGGGCGGCGCGGTCGGGATAAGCGGTGACGGTCAGGTCCATGCGCATGGAGTCCAGGAAGTCCACGAACAGCTCCGCCGCAATGCGGTAGCGGTTGATCGTGTGGTCGACAGCCGTCAGCACCGGCTCGTCGCGGTGCGCACCCCCGGCGAAGAAGCGGTCGGACAGCAGCTGCAGCCGATCGGCCCGCGCCGCGGCGTCCAGGTTCGGATTGAACTCATCGAGAATGTCGTCGGCGAGGCGGGCGAAGGCGTACAGCGCATGGATAGCCGGACGCTGGTCAGGGGCCAGCAACCTGGTCGCCAGGAAATAAGTGCGACCGTTCTGCGCCGCGATCTTGCGGCAGCTGCGATAGGCGTCGCGCAACGCCGGATCGTCGATGCCGGCGGCGTCCAGTTCGGCGCGGATCATGGCAGTGGGGCTTTCAGATCCAGGTGAATCGAAGAGCGGTCCGGAGTGCCGGTGACGCGGTCGGCGGCCAAACGTCCGGAGATCAGGGTGGTCGGCACGCCCACGCCCGGGGTTGTCGACGAGCCGGCCAGCACCGCGTTGTCGATGCCGCGCACCATGTTCGCGGGGCGGAAAGGTCCGGTCTGGGCGAAGGTGTGGGCCAGCGCGAACGGGGTGCCCGAGGTCATGCCGGCGCGGGCCCAGTCGGCCGGGGTGTCCACGTGCAGTACCTCGGCGCTCTCGCGCAGGTCCGGCAACAGTCGTTGCTCCACCGCATCCAGCATTGTTTGAGCGTAGGGAACGGCGGTTGCCGACCAGTCGACACGGCCGCGGTCCAGGTTGGGCGCCGGTGCCAGCACGTAGAGCAGGTCACGTCCGGGTGGGGCGAGACCGGGATCGCTGGCCGTCGGCCGGGTCACCAGCAGCGAGGGATCCCGCATCAGCCTGCCGTCGGTGATGATGTCGGTGAAAGTCTGATCCCATGCGTCGCCGAACAGGATCGTGTGGTGGGCCGGCGGTGGATCGATGGCGCGGCAACCCACGTGCATCACGACCGCCGACGGGGCCGCGCGCAGCTTGAGCGGGCGCTTCGGCCGTCGGCCCAGCAGTTCGTAGGTCAGCGGTAGCTCGGTGGTCAGAACCACAGCGTCGCACGCGATGCGGTCGCCCTCGGCGGTGATCACCGCGTTGACGCGCTCACCGCTGCGCTCCAGCGCGGTCACCGTCGATCCGTACCGGAACTGCACCCCGGCGTCTTGGGCTGCCGCGGCAAGCGCGTCGGGCAGGGCCCGCACACCGCCGCGGGGGAAGAACACGCCCGACACGGTGTCCATGTAGGCGATCACCGCGTACACGGCCAGTGCGTCCTGGGGAGCCACCCCGGCGTAGAGGGCCTGAAAGGTGAACACCCGCAGCAGCCTCGGGTCGCTGATGTAGCGCTTGACCATGGTCTCCCAGCGGCGGAAGCCCCCGATTCCGGCGAGTCTGGCCAACTGCGGGGTGACCATCGACAGCGGCGAATCGAAGTTGGCGCTGATGAAACCCGCGAACTCCGTCCGGTAGAGCTTGTCCAGCCAGTCGCGCAATGCGCGGTAGCCGGCGGCTTCCTGCGGCCCGGCGAATTCCCGCACCGAGGCGGCCATCCGCTCGGCGTCGGTGTGGACGTCAAGGGCCGCACCGTCGGCGAACATGGCCCGGTACGCCGGGTCAACCGGCATCAGGTCGAGTCGCTGCGCCAGGGATTCGCCGACGGCGGCGAAGGCCTCGTCGATCAGGTCCGGCATGGTGATGACCGTCGGGCCGGTGTCGATCAGGTAGCCGCCGATATCGCGGCGACCCGCACGACCACCGGGCCAGGGTTCACGCTCGACCACCGTGACTTCCCGCCCCCGACCGGCCAGGTGCAATGCCGCCGACAGGCCGGAGAGCCCCGCGCCCACCACGACCACCCGATCGGTGCGGCCCCCTACCGTACGCATCAGCATTCCTCCCGTGCGATCATGCGGCACGCCTCGTGCACACGCCGGCCATACTTGCCAGCGCGCCACTGATCGGGCCGTCTATTCCGCTGCTGTCCAGTGCTTTCTGGGCGATCTCAACGCGGTCGGTGATGAGTTCCTCGATCCGCTGTACGGCGCCGGTCGCGAAAATCAGGGAGCGCCAGTGCTCCAGATCCTCCTCGGTGAGCTGGTCGCGGTCGACCAGTTCCGAGAACTGCCGTCGCGTCGAGGTGTCGGCAAGCTCGTAGGCCGCGACCATCAGGCTGGTGGCCTTGCGTTCGAGCAGGTCGCCGCCGTTGGGCTTGCCGGTGGTGCCCGGGGACCCGAAGACGCCGAGGATGTCGTCGCGCAGTTGGAAGGCTTCACCCACGGCGCTGCCGTATTCGCCGAGCCGTGCCAGGGTGTGCTCGCTGCAGCCGGCCATCGCGGCGCCGATCTCGAGGGGCCGGCGCACCGTGTAGTTGCCGGACTTGAGCCGCGCCACGTTGAGCACGGCATCCAGGGTGGGCAGCTTGCGGACATCGAGGGTGAGATCGGCGAACTGGCCGACTGCCAGTTCGGTCCGCATCGCGTCGTAGCGCGGCCAGGCACGATGCAGCTGATGACGGCTCAGGCCGCAGTCGCGCAGCATCTGTTCGGCCCAGATCAGGCAGAGATCACCGAGCAGCACCGCGGCTGATTCTCCGAACCGGCGTGACGAGCCGGACAGACCGCGCTGGCGGTGCCAGCGCTCGAACTGGATGTGTGCGGCGGGCAGTCCGCGCCGCGATGGCGAGTCGTCCATCACATCGTCCTGCAGCAGTGCGAAAGCGTGCAGTAATTCTAAGCTGGCGGTGGCTGACAGTGCCGCGTCGCTGGGCGGCGCACCGGACAGCCAGCCCAGGTACATGAACGTCGAACGAAGGCATTTGCCGCCTTTGACGAACTCGAGCAAGACTTCGCCGGCGGCATCGACGCCACAGTCACCCAGGGTGTCGGTGCAGCGGGCGGAGACGAACGCCTCCACCTCTTCCAGCACGGCCCGGCGCAGACTGGTTCGCCACTCGTCGAAGTTATCGGTGGCTGACAGTCCCGCAGGGTCTCTGCGTGCGGCTTCGGCGAGGGCCACCCGGGGGAATTCACGCACATCTCCCACGACGGCTCCCTTGAGTTCGGCGTCGGCCGCTGTCATCGGACGGCTCGGATTCACGCGCTGGTACCCCCTCGACGAGATGCCAAACCGCCGGCTGGCGGCGGTGGGTGGGTCGGACAATTATCTTCATTTATTTAATCGTTAACTTAATGAATGATTCTTTGGTTCGCCACTCGTGCGGGTCGGGCCCCGACTATTGAGCACACGTAGCAGAGCCGAGTTCGGTTCAACCCGGTTTTCCTGTGAAGAGAAGGGGAACCCGGCGCCGGTGAATGTTTCTGATCTTGTCGCACTGCCGTTCCAGTGGGGTTCCGCCGCCCGGGGCAAGCGGTTCTTTCATCCGCTCGGCGTGGTTGCCACCGGTTCCCTCCGGCGCACCGCACCCGACGGCGAGGGTCTGCCGATCCCGACCTCCGATGTGGTTGGCCGATTCTCCAAGGCGACCGGCACCCCGGGTGGCCTACCCGATTTCATCGGACTTGCCCTGCGGGTGGACTCCGGCGTCGGACCGTGGGACATCCTGTTGGTGTCCGCCGGATCCGGAGTGCTGACTCGGGCGGTCGCGCTTCGGCCGGTCGCCTCCTGGTCGGGTCATGACATGACCACACTGATGCCGCTGAGTTACGGCGGCAAGAAATGGTGGCTGCGGGGCCGAATCGACACTGGAGTCCGCGGCGCCGGCCTCTCCCTCGACGACGTCCGGCAGCAAGTGGAGGACGGCGGCGTCGACGTCGCGCTGGACCAGGCCTGTGGTAGCTCCGCATTCCGGGAACTGGGCCGGCTCTCGTTGACGAAGATGGTCGAACTGCCACCCGGACAGGATGTCTCGTTCGATCCGGTGCTCAATACCGCGCCCGGGGTGAAGCTCTATCCGGGTTGGCTGGCCGATCTGCGGGCGAGCGCCTATGCGCGCAGCCGTGATGGCAGGGAGGCACACGGCAGCGGTGACCGGCAGTGACCACGTCGGGGGCGTAACCCCTCAGGCGTCGCGTCCGAGCAGGTGTCGCAGCGCGGAGTCGAGGTCGGGCCGGCGGAACGGGTGCCCCAGTTTGTTCAGTCGGGCCGGAGCGACCCGCTGATTCGCCAGCGCGAGTTCCCGTGCCCCCTGGGCGCCGAGCAGGACGCGTGGCCCCAGCGACGGCACCGGCAGGATGGCCGGGCGGTGCAGCACGTGAGCGAGCGTGCGGGTGTAGTCGGTGTTCCGAACCGGTTGTGGCGCAACGGCGTTGATCGGCCCGGACAGGTCCGCGTCCCACCAGCCCCGGTGATAGATGTCGACCAGGTCGTCGATCCCGATCCAGGAGAACCACTGCCGTCCGTCGCCGAGCCGGCCGCCCAGTCCGGCGCTGAACAGCGGCCGCATCAGCTGCAGCGTGCCCCCGGCGGGGGACTGGACGATGCCGGTGCGCACCTTCACCACCCGGGCTCCGGCCTGCTCGGCCGGCGCCGTGGCGGCCTCCCAGTCGGCCACCACGTCAGCGAGGAACCCGTCGCCGCGCGCACTGTCTTCGGTGAGGGTCTCATCGCCACGGTCGTAGCCGTAGAAACCGATCGCCGAGGCCGAGATCAGCACCGGGGTTTTGCTGCGCGCCACCAGTTCGGCCAGCCGCCGGGTCGGCCCGATCCGGCTGTCCCGGATGGCTTTTCGATGCTTCTCGGTGAATCGCCCGGCGATCGAGGCACCCGCGAGGTGAATGACCGCGTCCACTCCGGACAGCAGGTCGGGGTCGGGGTCGTCGGTGTTCCACTGTCGCTCATCAGGCCCGTGCGCCGTGCCGCGGACGAGTCGGATGACGCGGTGGCCTCCGGTACTGAGGAACGCCGACAGGGCGGTGCCGACCAGGCCCGACGAGCCCGTCACGGCGACCGTCGAGGCGGCCAGACCGTGCTCGGCGGCCCTGTGGTGGGCGGCCAGATCGTCGGCCAGCTGATGGTGCCGGTAGACGAACATCGGCCGCAGCGCCCGCTCGGGCACCGGCGTGTCCACCCGGTCGATGACGCGGGTCTGTTCGGCGCCGACTTCCTCGAAGTCGTGGGTGTGCCGCCAGTGTCCGATGATGCGCGGGGGCAGCGAAGCCAGACCGTCGCTGCTCAGGACGTCGACGAAACGCCTTGGCGGGTCATAGGAATCCGCCTGGTGCTGGGCGACCCACCGCAGGCCGCCGGGTAAGCCGAGGATGGCGCGACCGTCCTTCAGCGAGTCTGCCTCGCTGACGAGCCGCATCGGCGACCACGGCGGTGAAAGCCTGGCGAAGGCGCCGGGTCGGGTGTGCCAGGCGAAAACCTCGTCGCGGGGTGCGTCGATCACGCTCGAATAAATCAGGCCCATGCGTGTGACGTTACCGACGAATGACACGGAGCGCCGGTGCGGCATTCTTGTCAGCATGGGTGTTCGCGACGGAATCGTTTCGCTGTTCGACGCCGTGCTGGACCGGGCGGTGGTGCCGGGCTATACCCGGATCGGCTATCGCCTGCGCACTCTCGAGTGGCCCGATGACCCACCGGTGGACGCCCTGCGTGGCCGCACCGCGCTGGTCACCGGCTCCAATCGCGGCCTCGGTAAAGCCATCGCCGCCGGCCTGGCCGGGTTGGGGGCGACCGTGCTGCTGACGGTGCGCGACGGGGCCAAGGGGGAGCAGGCGCGTGCGGAGATCCTCGCCGAGCACCCCGGTGCCGACCTTCGCGTCGAAGTGTGCGACATGTCGGACCTGGCCGCCGTGCGTGCGTTCGCCAAGGATCTGGCCGGGCGGATGGCCGGCCTGGACGTGCTGATCCACAACGCGGGACTGCTGCCGGCCGAGCGTACGGAGACCAGCGACGGGCACGAGATCACCTTGGCCACCCACGTGTTGGGTCCGCTGCTGCTGACCGAGGGCCTGTTGCCGTTGCTGCGCGCGTCCAGCGATCCGCGGGTGATCCTGATGTCGTCTGGCGGAATGTACACCCAGCAGTTGCCGGTCGAGGACCCCGAATACCGGACGGGCCGGTACCGCGGTGCCATCGCCTATGCCCGTAGCAAGCGGGTCCAGGTGGCGTTCACCCCGATCCTGGCCCGCCGGTGGGCCGGGATCCGGGTGTACTCGATGCACCCCGGGTGGGCGGACACCCCCGGCGTGGCATCCTCGCTGCCCGGGTTCCGGCGCATCACCGGGCCGTTGCTGCGCACCGCCGAGGAGGGCGCCGATACCGCGGTCTGGCTGGCCGCGACCAAACCGGCACCGCCGACGGGACTTTTCTGGCACGACCGACGGCCGCGCCCACAGCACTACCTGCCGACGACCTGGTACAGCGACGACGAACTGCAGCGCATGTGGCGGTACTGCGCCGACGCGGTCGGGCTGGACTAGCGATCCGGCAGCGCGTGCTCGACCACCGGCCGCCGCGGCTGTGGTTGCCGCTCACGGCGTTTGGCGGACAGATAGACCTGTGCCGTCTCGCGGGCCACGGTCCGCCAGTCGAAGTCTGACGTCAGCCGCTCACGGGCGGCGCGGGCCCGGCGCTGCGCCGCCGCGGGGTCGTCGAGCACTCCGCGGACCTTTTCGGCCAGGCCCGCAACGTCGCGGGGTGCGAACGACATCCCGGTGACGCCGTCGATCACGGCCTCGCCCAGGCCGCCGGTGTTGGACGTCACCAGCGGAATGCCGGCCGCGGCGGCCTCCAGCGCGGCCAGTCCGAACGGTTCGTAGTGGCTGGGCAGCACCGCGGCGTCGGCCCGGTGCAAGGCGGCCAGCAGTTCGTCATGGTGCAGATGTCCGACGAAGCGGGTTGCCTTGCGCACCTTGTGTTTACGGGCCTGCTCGACGAGCCAGTCCTGCTGGGTGCCGTCGCCGGCGATGGTCAGGGTGGTGCCCGGGTGGGCACGTCTGACCCGGGGTAGGGCGGCGATGGCGTCGTGCACGCCCTTCTCGTATTCCAGCCGTCCGACGTAGAGAAGTTCGGCCGGCCCGGTGCGGGGGCGGCGGGCGCCGAACGGCCATCTGGCGGCGTCGATTCCGTTGCGTATCACGGTGGTCTCGGACAGGCCGGGGCCGAACAGTTCGGTAATCTCCTCCCACATCGAGGCCGAACACGTGATGAGTGAATCGGATTCGCGCACCAGCCACGACTCCACGGCGTGCACCTGCCGGCTGATCGCCCCGCTGACCCAGCCGGAATGCCGGCCGGCCTCGGTCGCGTGAATCGTCGAAACGATTGGCACGTCGTAGAATTCGGCAAGGGCAAGGGCCGGGTGGGCCACCAGCCAATCGTGTGCGTGCACCACGTCGGGGCGCCACTGCCTTTTGTTGCCGGGGCTTTTGATGGACAGTCCGGCACGGATCATGGCATGGCCCATCGCCAGCGTCCAGGCCATCATGTCGGCGCCGAAGGTGAACTCGTGGGGATCCTGCGCGGCGGCGATCACCCGCACGCCGTCGTGAACCTCGTCCGACGTCGGGTGGGTGCTGGGATCGGTGCCGGTGGGCCGGCGGGACAGCACGACGACTTCGTGGCCGGCTTCGGCGAGTGCGGTCGACAGGTGGTGGACGTGTCGGCCGAGGCCGCCGATGACGACCGGCGGGTACTCCCACGAGATCATCAGGATCTTCATGCGGGCGGGCTTCCGGGCTGGCGCGAGCGACCGCAAAATGCCGGGCGGTGCGGCGTGTTGGTGGCAACATGCGGGCGATCGGCGCAGGGGTGGGGTGTGCGGTGGCGCGAGCGGCCGCGAATTGCCAGTGTTGGCGGCGTGTCGGTGGCGACATGCGGGCGCTCGGCGGGGGCGTGGGGGTCGGCCAGCGACAAGGCGGCGCTCACTTGGGGAGTCTCCGGGCGTCCAGGGCGCCGAACAGGCCGTCGGCCCGGTTCCAGCCCTGCGCCAGTCGCTGCGCGGAGTCCCGGCGGCCCGACGCCAGGGCCCCGGCGATCTCCCGGGTGGCATGCGCGTGCAGGTGGGCGCGGTAGCGGGCGTAGTCGGCGGCGGAGTCCTTGCTGACCATGAACGGCCAGTCGCTGGACACGGTCAGCAGCGTCTCGCGCAGGATCTGGTCGGCGACGTGATCGCGGGGGATTGGCCCGTCCAGCGACGCCGTCTGGGCCAGCGCCTTGTCCACGGTGGTGAGCGCGGTGTCGACCACTTCGGAGTTGAGCTGGACCAGGTCGGCTACCTGCTCGCCGTTCCACACCTGCCAGTCTTTGCCGGAACCCCAAGAGCTGGGCGGCAATTCGACCGGTGAGCCGACGAACCCCGCCGACATCGCCTCGCGCAGCGTCCCCACCCGGACTCCGGCCTCGGGCAGTGCGCGCAGCACGCGCGCCAGCCAGGTCGGGCCTTCATACCACCAGTGGCCGAACAGCTCGGTGTCGAACGCGGCCACCACGTGCGCGGGTCGGCCGATCCGCTCGGACTCGGACACCAGTCGGTTGCGCACCACCTCGACGAAGTCGGCGACGTGGACGTCGACCGCGCGGTCGGCGCGCTCGGGGTCATAGGGAGCCTTGCCGTCGGACCCCACGTTGCGGCCCGTGACGCGCGCCGGCTTGAGCCCGGTCAGGTGGTCATAGGTGTGGAAGTCCCGGTACGCGGCGTGCCCGGGGTAGCCGGACTTGGGCGACCACACGCGGTAGCTGACCTGCAGGTCACGTCCGAATGCGACCACTCCGCTAGTGCCGACCGGGCGGCCCAGCGCGGTGTCCCCGTGCAGCGACGGCCCGTCGACCATGAAGTGGCTGACCCCGGCCGCGGCATAGTCGTGCTCCATGCCGGGGGCATAGGCGCACTCGGGCGCCCAGATCCCGGTGGGGCTGGCAGACATCCGCAGACGCGCGTCGGCCAGACCTTCGCGCAGCGCGAACTCCCGCAACCGGGGATTCAGCAGCGGCTGGAACGGGTGGGCCAGCGGTCCGCCGAGCAGCTCCACCGTGCCGGCGTCGATCAGGCCGCGCAGCAGCGGGCTGCCGCCATGCCGCCACTGTGTGGCGAAGTCCTCGAGCGCCTGATCGGCCTCCTGGCATTCGCGAATGCCGAAGGCCCGCAACGCTTCCGGCGTGCAGGACAGATACCCGGCGGACTTGGACCGCGGCAGTGACCGCACGCTGGCAGCCACTGTGGTCGCTTCGAAGGCGCGCAGTCGCCAGTTGGCCAGCCAGTGGTACATGCCGTCCAGGCAGTACGGGTCGTCGAGCTGGGCGTTGACCACCGGCGTCATGCCCAGGGTGAGCAGGCCGCCGCGATCCTCCTCGGCCAGCGCGCGCAGCACCCGGAACAGCGGCAGGTAGGCGGCCGCCCACGACTGGTAGAGCCATTCCTCGCCCACCGGCCAGCGGCCGTGGTGCGCCAGCCAGGGCAGGTGGGTGTGCAGCACCAGCGTGAACATGCCGGGTACCCGGGCGGATGAATCGGTCAACGGCGCACCGCGATCGCCACCAGATCCAGGCTGTCGTCAATGTCACAGTCGGACCGCTCGAGCAGGTCGAAGTCGGCGGTGGCCACCGCCGCGACGTCGGCCACCAACTCGGGCGACCAGGGCGCGTCGGCCACCGCCCGCTCGATCTGCGCGTCGATGATGGAGCCGCCGTGGCGGGCATCCATCTCCCGCAGTCGCGGCCCGTGGTACAGCCCGCTCATCGACACGTCGGTGAAACCGCCTTCGACCAGCAGTTGGGTGAGCTCGTCGGCGTTGAGTTCGCGGGTGTGGAACGGGTTGATCGGAGTGTCGCGGCCGGGGGAGAAGGTGATCCGGTTCGGCGTCGACACCATCAGCACACCCCCCGGGCGCAGCACCCGCGCGCACTCGCGGATGAACTGGCCCTGGTCCCACAGATGCTCGATGACCTGGAAGTTCACCACCACGTCCACGGATGCGTCGGGAAGCGGCAATTCGGTCAGGTTGGCGTGCAGCACCTGCACCCGGGGATAGCGGTGGCGGACGTGGGCGACCGCGGACTCGTCGTAGTCGACGGCGACCACTCTGGCGGCCAGCCCGGCGATCAGGTCCGCGCCGTAGCCCTCTCCGCAGCCGGCCTCCAGCACGTCACGGCCCGCGCACCGCGGCGCCAGACGCTCGTAGACCACCTCGTGCCGGCGGAACCAGTAGTTCTCGATGTCGAGGTCGGGGATGGTGCGCTCGCCGGTCAGCGTCAACCCCGGATCGGCCGCGTGGTCGATCCGGTCCGGAGTATTGGGGACGATTGCGCTCATTGTTAAGGCAGGCTAATGCCTGGCCTCTGATTCGCGAACCGGACCGGGTAACAAGGGGGAAGCCCAGGGCAATCGGCCCAGTAAGGACCCGCTATGGTGAGTGGGCAGGCCGCGGTAAGTTACCTGCTAGTAACATGGCGTATGCGGTCAAGAAACGCGTTACCGAGGTCCCGTAGTCGACGCTCCGGGACTCCTTCGAGGAGGACGAACCACACTCATGACGAACATCGTGGTCCTGATCAAGCAGGTTCCAGACACGTGGTCGGAGCGCAAGCTCTCCGACGGCGACTGGACGCTCGACCGCGAGGCCGCTGACGCGGTCCTGGACGAGATCAACGAGCGTGCCGTAGAAGAAGCGCTTCAGATCCGGGAGCGGGAGGGCGGCGACGGATCGGTCACCGTACTGACCGCCGGTCCCGAGCGCGCCACCGAGGCGATCCGCAAAGCCCTGTCGATGGGCGCCGACAAGGCCGTCCATCTCAAGGACGACGGCCTGCACGGCTCGTGCGTGGTGCAGACCGCGTGGGCGCTGGCCCGTGCGCTGGGCACCATCGAGGGCACCGAGCTGGTCATCGCCGGAAACGAGTCCACTGACGGCTCGGGCGGCGCGGTGCCGGCGATCATCGCCGAGTACCTGGGCCTGCCCCAGCTCACTCACGTGCGCAAGCTGTCCGTCGAGGACGGCAAGATCACGGCCGAGCGCGAGACCGACGACGGCCTGTTCAGCCTCGAGGCCACGCTGCCCGCCGTGGTGAGCGTCAACGAGAAGATCAACGAGCCGCGCTTCCCGTCCTTCAAAGGCATCATGGCCGCCAAGAAGAAGGAAGTCACCGTGCTGACGCTGGCGGAGATCGGGGTCGAGGCCGACGAGGTGGGCCTGGCCAACGCCGGCTCGTCCGTGCTTTCGTCGACACCGAAGCCGCCGAAGACCGCAGGCGAGAAGGTCACCGACGAGGGCGAGGGCGGCAGCGAGATCGTCAAGTACCTGGTCGGCCAGAAGATCATCTGAGCCCCAACTCAACGTAGAGAGCGAATAACCCATGGCTGAAGTTCTGGTGCTCGTCGAGCACGCCGAAGGGGCCCTGAAGAAGGTCACTTCCGAATTGATCACTGCGGCACGTGCTCTTGGTGAGCCGGCTGCCGTCGTCGTCGGTGCGCCCGGTACCGCCGCACCGCTGGTGGACGGCCTCAAAGAGGCCGGCGCCGAGAAGATTTACGTCGCCGAGTCCGACGTGGCGGAGAACTACCTGATCACTCCGTACGTCGACGTGCTGGCCTCGCTGGCCGAGTCCAACGCGCCCGCGGCGGTGCTGCTGGCCGCCAACGCCGACGGCAAGGAGATCGCCGGCCGGCTGGCCGCGCGCATCGGGTCGGGTCTGCTGGTCGACGTGGTCGAGGTGCGGGAGGGCAACAAGGCCCTGCACTCGATCTTCGGTGGTGCCTACACCGTCGAGTCCCAGGTCAACGGGGACACCCCGGTGATCACGGTGCGCGGCGGCGCCATCGACGCCGAGCCCAAGGCCGGCGCCGGTGAGCAGGTGAACGTCGAGGTTCCGGCCCCGGCGGAGAACGCGACCAAGATCACCTCGCGCGAGCCGGCCGTGGCCGGCGACCGCCCGGAGCTGACGGAGGCCAGCGTCGTGGTCTCCGGTGGCCGCGGCGTGGGCAGCGCGGAAAACTTCAGCGTGGTCGAGGAGCTGGCCGACTCGCTGGGTGCCGCCGTCGGCGCCTCGCGCGCCGCTGTGGACTCCGGCTACTACCCGGGGCAGTTCCAGGTGGGCCAGACCGGCAAGACGGTCTCGCCGCAGCTCTACATCGCGCTGGGGATCTCCGGAGCGATTCAGCACCGGGCCGGCATGCAGACCTCGAAGACCATCGTCGCGGTCAACAAGGACGAAGAAGCGCCGATCTTCGAGATCGCCGACTACGGCGTGGTCGGCGACCTGTTCAAGGTCACCCCGCAGGTGACCGAGGGAGTCAAGGCCCGCAAGGGCTGATCTTCACGCGAACGGCCCCGCGGGTTCACCTGCGGGGCCGTTTTCGTCGCGTTTGATTTCGGATCAATGACATTCATCTGACGTGCATCGACACGTCAGCGGGCCGATGCCGGTTAGCTGACCGCCTGCGCCACGTTGGTGCCATGAGCATCGCATCCGTTCTCATACCCAGCGACAAGCCACGTGGCCCGGCGACACGGTCGTCGTCCGGACCGCACTATTCTCTGTTGCTGTCCACCGATCCGAGCCTCATCGAAGCGGCCCAGCGCCTGCGCTACGACGTGTTCAGCAGCACCCCCGGTTTCGCCCTGCCCACCGCTGTCGACGGCCGAGCGGGTCTGGACAAGGACAGGTTCGACGAGTACTGCGACCACCTCCTGGTCCGCGACGACGACACCGGCGAGCTCGTCGGTTGCTATCGCATGCTGCCGCCGTCGGGCGCCATTGCCGCCGGCGGCCTTTACACCGCAACGGAATTCGACGTCCGGGACTTCGACGCGCTGCGGCCGTCACTGGTGGAGATGGGGCGCGCGGTGGTGCGCGACGGCCACCGCAACGGCGGGGTGGTGCTACTGATGTGGGCGGGCATTCTGGCCTACCTGGATCGCTGCGACTACGACTACGTGACCGGTTGTGTCTCGGTGCCGGTCGAAACCGGCGGCGAGGCGCCCGGCAGCCAGATCCGCGGCGTGCGCGACTTCGTCCTCAGGCGGCACCCTTCGCGGTACCGGGTAAGGCCGTACCGTCCGGTGTGCCTCGACGGCGTGGCTCTCGACGACATCGCACCACCCGCACGGCCAACCGTCCCGCCGTTGATGCGCGGTTACCTGCGACTCGGCGCCCGGGCCTGCGGCGAACCCGCCCACGACCCGGACTTCGGCGTCGGCGACTTCTGCGTGCTGCTGGGCAAGAGTGACGCAGACACCCGCTATCTCAAGCGACTGCGGTCAGTGTCGGCCGCCAGCGAAATGGGCGGCGCGGGACTGGGGGGAGCGGCCCGGTGAACACACCGGGCGGGCACTCCTGGCTGCCCCGCGCATCGTGTGACGTCGGCTGTCTGGACGCCGCGGCGGTGTCGGGGCCGGCGGTGCGGTTGCGGGCCGCGCTGCGCATCACGCTGGTCCTGCTGCTGGCCCCCGGCCTGCCGTTGCTGGGCATCCCGCTGCCGGGTTCCACCCACCTTCAGCGCGCCTACTGCCGGTTGATGCTGCGCAGCCTTGGGGTGCGAATTTCATTGTCGGGCAACCCGATTCGCAATCTCAGCGGAGTCCTCGTGGTGAGTAGCCACGTCTCGTGGCTGGATGTCTTCGCGATCGGCGCGGTGCTGCCGGGGTCGTTCGTCGCGCGGGCCGACATGTTCGCCGGCCCGGCGAGTGGCATCGTAGCGCGGATCCTGAAGATCATCCCGATCGAGCGGAGCAGTCTGCGGCGGTTGCCCGCCGTGGTGGACGCCGTCGCCCGGCGACTGCGGGCCGGCCAGACGGTGGTGGCATTCCCGGAGGGCACCACCTGGTGCGGTGTCGCGTTCGGCAGCTTCTACCCGGCCATGTTCCAGGCCGCGATCGACGCGGGCCGGCCGGTGCAGCCGCTGCGCCTGACCTACCACCACCTCGACGGGCGGATGTCGACCGCACCGGCCTACGTCGGCCGGGACACCCTGCTGAGCTCGGTCTACCGGGTGGTCTGTGCGCGCCGCACGGTGGCCCGGGTCCGGGTCGAGTCGCTGCAGCTACCGGGGGCCGACCGGCGCGCCCTGGCCCGTCGCTGTCAGTCCGCGGTGCGCTCGGGCGCACCGGCGGCGCTGGACCACGCGCTGGTGGCCTGAAAGCTCCTCCGCGTCTCGATGGACAATGGAGTTCGTCGAGCGCGGAGGTACCTAAATGAGTCGTTGGCCGAAGCCGGATGTCGCTGGTCCTGGGCAGGAGTCCGTGTGGGACTATCCCCGCCCGCCGCGGCTGGAAGACTTCGCCGGTTCGATCACCATCGAGTTGGGTGGTCAGCAGATCGCCGCGACGCAGCGCGCCTGGCGGGTGCTGGAGACCAGTCACCCGCCGACCTATTACCTGCCCCGGGAAGCGTTCGCCGAAGGTGTGCTGCGGCCGGCGGCCGGTTCCTCGTGGTGTGAATGGAAGGGCCAGGCCAGCTACTTCGACCTGGTGACGCCCGCGCGGGTGGCTCCGCGCGCGGCCTGGACCTATCCGCGGCCTACGGCGGGGTTCGAGCCGATCGCCGGCGCGATCGCGGTGATGGCCGCGCAGGTGGACCGCTGCACCGTCAACGGCGAAGAGGTGATTCCGCAACCCGGCGGGTTCTACGGGGGCTGGATCACCAGCTGGATCGTCGGCCCGTTCAAGGGAATTCCGGGATCGATGGGTTGGTAGCCGGCGAATGGGAAACCTGGATCGATGACGTTCAGTGTGAATCGGTTCGTTGCCGCGTCCCCGGAGGCGGCGTGGGACCTGCTCGTCGACCTCGACGCCTGGCCGCGCTGGGGGCCGTCGATCAACGGGGCCGAACTCGACCAGCCCGGGAGGCGCCTGGGTCCGGGTGTCACCGGCACGGTCCAGACAGCGCTGCTGGTCCGACTGCCGTTTGCCGTCACCGACTTCGAACCCGGCAGGTGCTGGGCCTGGAAGGTGGCCGGTATTCCCGCCACCTGGCACCGGGTGGATCCGGCGGACGGCGGTGCACGGGTCACCTTCGGGGTGCCGCGGTGGGCTCCCGCCTATCTGGCCGTGTGTGAGATCGCGTTGCGCCGCATCGAGAAGCTGCTGACCTGACGGACTTACGGGGGACCGTCGGCGAGGCGACGCTGCTGGGCGACCACCTCGTCCAGGTCCTTCAGCCTGCCCAGCCCCGCCATCGGTTGCGCCATCCGCCGGTTGCGTCCCAATTCCTCGGTGTTGCGTGCCAGAAACCACCAGTAACCGCCGGTGAACGGGCAGGCGTGCTCGCCGACCCGCTTGCTGGGCTGGTACCTGCAGCCGCCGCAGTAGTCGCTCATGCGGTTGATGTAGGCGCCGCCGGACGCATACGGCTTGGTCGCCATCAATCCGCCGTCGGCATGCAATGACATCCCAACCACGTTGGCCACCATCACCCAGTCGTAGCCGTCGACGAAGGATCGGTGGAACCAGTCGGTGACGGCGGCTGGGTCCCAACCCCGTTGCAGCGCATAGTTGGACAGCACCATCAGGCGCGGGATGTGGTGGACCCAGCCGTGGTCGCGCACCTGCGCCAGCACGTCGGAGAGGCAGTTCGCTTCCACCGCATCGGCGTCCAGTTCGGTGAACCAGGTCGGCAATGCGGCTTTGGCATGTAATGCGTTGCGGTGACGGTAGTTTCGCCCGAAATGCCAGTAGACGTGCCAGATGTAGTCGCGCCAGCCGATCAGCTGGCGGACATATCCCTCGACGCTGCTGATCGGCGCGTCGCCGCTGCGGTAGGCGTCCTCGGCGGCGTAGGCGCAGTCCAACGGGTCCAGCAGGCCCAGGTTCATCGGCGCCGAGAGCAGGCTGTGGGCCATCAAGCGGTCGCCGGTGAGCATGGCGTCCTCATGCGGGCCGAAGTGCGGCAGCCGTTCGCGGACAAAGATTTTCAGCGCCTGCTGCGCCTCGGCCGCGGTGACGGCGAACTCCCGCGGGCCGTCGCGTCCGACGAACGACACCGCCCCGTCGCGCTCCCAGCGGTCCAGGTCGGCACGGACCTGTTCGTCGATCTCGTCCTCCTCGGGCTGCCACGGCGGCGGAACGCCCAGGTCTTCGGTGTCGTTGGGCGCGGGCTCGCGGTTGTCGGAGTCGAAATTCCACCTGCCCTCGACGGGCTGGTCACCGTCCATCAACAGGTCGAACCTGCGGCGAGCGCTGCTGTAGAAGTTCTCCATGCGCAGGGTGCGCTGTGATTTCGCCCACTCGTCGAAATCCTCCCGGCTGGTGCAGAACCCCCGGGCGGGCAGCACGTCGACCGACGGCAGCGACCGGACGAACCGGTCGGCCGCCCACGAGGTGGGCTGGCATACGCTGACCGGCTCCTTGAGCTGATCGAGTGCCTCCCGATAGCTGCTGGTCTGCAGAAACACGGCCTGCTCACCGAGTTCAGCCGCCCGGTGGCGCAGCGCCGAGAGCACCAGATGAGCCTTGCGCCGGTGGAAACGGCGACGTGCGAACACCGCCTGCGACTCGATCAGCAGCACCGGCTGGGCGGGATCGTCCAGAAAGTGGGGGCCGAGTTGATCGGCGAAGCACCACCGCCGGGCGTCGGCGCTCATGCGGTCCCGGGCTTGGTCGGCAGTACGGTCAACTGTCCCCCTATAGCAGTACTGAACACTTTGTTCACTACGCTAACAGGCGCCGGCCTTTCCGCTGCTCCGGCCGGAATCGTCGCAGACGGTGCTGGATGGTCCGGCTCCTCATCCGGCCGTTCCGGCCGGAATCGTCGCAGGACGGTGCTGGATGGTCCGGCTCCTCATCCGGCCGTTCCGGCCGGAATCGTCGCAGGACGGTGCTGAACGGTCCGGCTCCTCATCCGGCCGTTCCGGCCGGAATCGTCGCAGGACGAGCCGGTATCGTGGGGCGGGTCATGGTCTACCTCGATCACGCCGCCACCACCCCGATGCACCCCGCCGCCATCGAGGCGATGACCGCTGTGCTCGGCACCGTGGGCAACGCGTCGTCGCTGCACACCACCGGTCGCACGGCGCGCCGGCGGATCGAGGAATCGCGGGAACTGATCGCCGACAAACTCGGTGCGCGCCCCTCGGAAGTCATCTTCACCGCTGGCGGCACCGAAAGCGACAATCTGGCCGTCAAGGGCCTGTACTGGGCCCGTCGCGACGAGAACCCGAACCGCCGCCGCATCGTCACCAGCGAAGTGGAGCACCACGCCGTACTGGACAGCGTCAACTGGCTCGTCGAGCACGAAGGCGCCGAAGTCACCTGGCTGCCCACCGACTCCGACGGTTCGGTGTCGGCCGCCGACCTGCGCGAGGCGCTCGACGGCGGTGACGACGTGGCGCTGGTATCGGTGATGTGGGCCAATAACGAAGTCGGCACCATTCTGCCGACGGCCGAATTGGCAGCTGTGGCAGCCGAGTTCGGCGTCCCGATGCACTGCGACGCCGTGCAGGCGGTCGGGCAGCTGCCGGTCGACTTCGGTGCCAGCGGACTCTCGGCGATGAGCGTGACCGGGCACAAGTTCGGCGGCCCGCCCGGGGTGGGTGCGCTGTTGCTGCGCCGCACCGTCGCGTGTGTGCCGCTGCTGCACGGCGGTGGCCAGGAGCGCGACATCCGTTCCGGGACACCGGATGTCGCCGGCGCGGTGGGGATGGCAGCGGCGGCCCGCATTGCGGTGGACGGGCTGGAGTCCAACAGCGCTCGGCTGCGGGCACTGCGGGACCGGCTGGTCGAGGGTGTGCTCACGCAGATCGACGACGTCCGGGTCAACGGAGCCCCCGACCCACGGCGGCTGCCAGGCAACGCGCACTTCACCTTCCGCGGCTGCGAAGGCGACGCGCTGTTGATGCTGCTGGACGCCAACGGAATCGAGTGTTCGACCGGATCGGCGTGTACCGCCGGGGTGGCGCAGCCGTCGCACGTGCTGATCGCGATGGGCGCCGACCCGGCCAGCGCCCGTGGATCGCTACGACTTTCCTTCGGGCACAACAGTGTTGACTCTGATGTCGACGCCGCGTTGCAGGTACTGCCCGGTGCTGTGGCCCGCGCGCGGCGTGCCGCCCTGGCCGCCGCGGGGTCGGCCCAGTGAGAGTTCTCGCCGCGATGAGCGGTGGGGTGGACTCGTCGGTGGCCGCCGCTCGCATGGTGGACGCCGGGCACGACGTGGTCGGCGTGCATCTGGCGCTGTCGACCGCCCCGGGCACCTTGCGCACCGGATCGCGCGGCTGCTGCTCCAAGGAGGACGCCTCCGATGCCCGCCGCGTCGCCGACGTCCTCGGAATACCGTTCTACGTCTGGGATTTCGCGGAGAAGTTCCAGGCGGACGTCATCGACGATTTCGTTTCCTCCTATGCGCGCGGGGAGACTCCGAATCCCTGCGTCCGCTGTAATCAGCAGATCAAGTTCTCGGCCCTGTCGGCGCGCGCGCTGGCGTTGGGATTCGACCAGGTGGTCACCGGGCATTATGCGCGGCTGTCCGGCGGACGGCTGCGCCGCGCCGTCGACCGCGACAAGGACCAGTCCTACGTGCTGGCCGTGCTGACCGCCGAGCAGTTGCGGCACGCGGCCTTCCCGATCGGCGACACCCCCAAGCCGCAGATCCGTGCCGAGGCGGCCCGGCGCGGACTGGCGGTCGCGGAAAAGCCGGACAGCCATGACATCTGTTTCATCCCGTCCGGCAACACCCAGGCCTTCCTCGGCGAGCGGATCGGCGTCCGGCGCGGAGCGGTGGTCGACAAGGACGGCGCGGTGCTGGCCGAACACGACGGCGTGCACGGCTTCACCATCGGCCAGCGCAAGGGTCTGGGCATCGCCGGGCCGGGCCCGGACGGTCGTCCCCGCTATGTGACGGCGATCGATGCCGACACCGCCACCGTGCGTGTCGGCAGCGCGGCCGAACTGGACGTCCACACACTGACCGGCCGCGCCCCGGTCTTCACCGGCGGGACGGCGCCCACGGGTCCGATCGAGTGCGCGGTGCAGGTGCGCGCACACGGCGAAATCGCCGACGCGGTAGCCGAATTGGTCGACGGTGAGCTGGTGGTGCAGTTGCGGGCACCGCTTCGCGGCGTGGCGCGCGGTCAGACGCTGGTGCTCTACCGTCCCGACCCCGAGGGCGACGAGGTGCTCGGCAGCGCCACCATCGCCGGCACCGGGCAGGCCTAACTTCCCGGCACGTTGGCCGCCATGTTCGTCATGACGATCTCCGAGACCGATTCCGGGAAGCCGCAGAAGGTGACTTCCAGCAGGGCCACCGAGAGCACCCGGTAATCGCGACCGCACGACCCCGGTCGCATCCGCAGCGAATCGGTGCCGGCGTCCCACGAGTTGACGAACAACCAGCCCATCGAGCTGTCCGCACAGCCCTTGACCGTGGACACCAGCCCGTCGAAAGCCCGCCGGGCGGTACCGGCGTCGTGGTAGCTCGCGGCGCCCTCGGAGATCAGCCGGCCATCGGGAGGGTCCTGAAAGGTCGTCTTGTGGAAGGCCTTGACATCGGGGCCGAACGTGGCCGTCTCGGCGAAAACGAACCGGCATTCTGCCGGCGCGGTCGTGGCGAGTTCCTCGATGTCCACCGGGTATCTGCCGTCCATCGAGGGAATGATCGTCAGGTGCTCGCCGGCGCCGGTGATCGACCGCATCCGTGACTGGTCCAGCAGGACCGTGCCGGCGTCGAGCACGCCCAGAGGGACGGCGCCGAAGGCCGGCAGTGCCTCGCCGCTCAGCACGCGAGTGCAGGCCGTCGCCAGCACCACCGCGCCGCACGCCAGGAGCAACCGCGTCGATCTCGCCATATGCCGCCCTTCCGGCTCGAAATCTACCCGCGTCCAACAGTGCTAAACACCCCTGCTCGGAGGCCCGTTGTGTGAGGTCGAATACGGTTGGCCGGTGAGCGTTTTCGCACAGGGCAGCGGCATCGGATCCTGGCCCGGCACCTCCGCGCGCCAGGCCGCCGAAGTCGTCGTCGGTGAACTGGCCGGAGCGCTGGCCCATCTCGTCGAGTTGCCGGCCCGCGGAGTGGGCGCCGACATGCTCGGGCGCGCCGCGGCCCTGCTGGTCGACGTGGCCCTGGACACCGTGCCGCGCGGCTACCGCATCGCCTCCCGTCCGGGTGCGGTGACGCGCCGGGCCGTCAGCATGCTGGACGAGGACATGGACGCGCTGGAGGAGGCGTGGGAGACCGCGGGCCTGCGGGGCGGCGACCGGGTGGTCAAGGTGCAGGCGCCAGGGCCGGTGACCCTGGCGGCGGGGCTGGAGCTGAGCAACGGCCACCGCGCGATCACCGACGCGGGTGCGCTGCGCGACCTGACCGCCTCGCTGGCCGAAGGGGTCGCCGCCCACCGCGCCGCGCTGTCGCGCCGGCTGGACACCCCGGTGGTGGTGCAGTTCGACGAACCGACGCTGCCGGCCGCGCTGGGCGGACGGCTGACCGGTGTCACCGCGCTGAGCCCGGTGCCCTCGCTCGACGAGGCGGTGGCCGAGACCCTGCTGACAACGTGCGTCGAGGTGGTCGGCGTCGATGTCGTGCTGCACACCTGCGCTCCGGATGTTCCGTGGGACATGTTGGGGCGCACCGGTATTGACGCGGTATCGGTGGATGTCAACACGCTGCGCGCCGCGGAGCTGGACGGGATCGCGGCTTTCCTGGAGACGGGGCGCGCCGTGGTGCTGGGGGTGGTCGACAGCAGTGCGCCCGAGCGCCGGCCGTCGGTCGAAGAGGTGGCCACCAGGGTGGTCGGGGTGACCGACCGGCTTGGGTTCCGGCGTTCGTCCCTGCGCGGACGTATCGGTGTCAGCCCCGCGTGCGGGTTGGCGGGCGCGACGCCCCAGTGGGCGCGCACCGCCGTCGGGCTGGCCCGGGACGCCGCCGAGGCGTTCACCCGGGATCCCGACGCCATCTAGATCTTTGCGCAACCATTTGGTTGCATTTCTGAGCCTGGCGTGATGGGGTAATACGCAACCAGGAGGTTGCGCGTGGAGAGTGATCGGATCGAGAAGCAGGTCCTGCTGCGGGCGCCGCTGCAGCGGGTGTGGGCGGCGATCAGCGATGCGGAGCAGTTCGGACGCTGGTTTGGCGTCCGGTTCGACGGTCCGTTCGTCGAGGGCCGAGAGGTCACCGCGACAATCACGCCCACCGAGGTCGACGCCGAGGTCGCCAGGCGTCAGGAGCCCCACGCCGGCGTCGCCAGCCGGTGGCAGATCGTCGCGGTGGAGCCGCCCCGGCGGTTCGCCTACCGCTGGCCTATCGACCCCGACCGCGAGGACACCACGCTGGTGGAGTTCACCCTTGCCGAGGTTTCCGGCGGGGTATCGCTCACCATCGTCGAGTCGGGCTTCGACGCGATACCGGAGGCACGCCGCGGTCCTTCCTTCGAGGCGAACTCCGAGGGCTGGGCGATCCAGGCCGATTTGGTGCGCCGCTATCTGGAACTCGCGTGACGGCCGTCGGTGCGGCGCTGTTCGACGCCCTCGGCGACGCCAACCGGCTGCGCATCGTGGTGCGGCTGTGTGAGGTGGGTCCGAGCTCGACAACCCAAGTGACACAGGCTATTCCGGTCACCCGGCAGGCGGCCAGCAAGCATCTGCAGCTGCTGGAGTCGGCGGGAGTGGTGAGCAGCTGCCGGCGCGGCCGCGAACGAGTGTGGACGGTGCGGACCGAGCCGCTGGCCCAGGCCGGCGACTATCTCGCCCAGTTGTCGCGGCGCTGGGACGCCGCGGTGGATCGGCTGCGCGCCTACGTGGAGGACTAGGGCCCGTTCGCCGACACTGCCGGGAGGGCTGTGATGTCGTCCCCGGCGAGACCATGGCGGCAATGTCGGCGCGAGCGGATAGCCTGCCAAGGTGACGTCTCCCGAGGTGCTACGGCCCGAAGTGATGCGCGCATGGCAGGACCTGGCCGAGGAGGTACGCGAACACCAGTTCCGCTATTACGTGCGCGACGCGCCGGTCATCACCGACGCGGAATTCGACCAGCTGCTGCGCAAGCTGGAGGCGCTGGAGGCCGAGTACCCCGAGCTGCGTACACCCGACTCGCCCACCCAACTGGTCGGCGGCGCCGGGTTCGCGACGGAGTTCGAGGCGGCCGAGCACCTCGAGCGGATGCTGAGCCTCGACAACGCGTTCAGCGCCGAGGAACTGAGTGCCTGGGCGGCCAGGGTGCACGCCGAGGTCGGGGACGAGGCGCACTACCTGTGCGAACTCAAGATCGACGGCGTCGCACTGTCGTTGGTGTACCGGGACGGACGACTGGCCCGCGCGGCGACGCGGGGAGACGGCCGCACCGGCGAGGACGTCACCCTCAACGCGCGCACCATCGACGACGTGCCGCTGCGCCTGGCCTCCAGCGACGAATACCCGGTGCCCGATGTTCTCGAGGTGCGCGGTGAGGTCTTCTTCCGGGTCGACGATTTCGCGGCCCTGAACGCGAGCCTGGTCGAGGAGGGCAAGGCGCCGTTCGCCAATCCGCGCAACAGCGCCGCGGGCTCGCTGCGCCAGAAGGATCCCGCCGTCACCGCCCGCCGGAAGCTGCGGATGATCTGCCACGGGCTGGGGCACACCGAGGGTTTCCGGCCGGTCAGCCAACACGCGGCCTACCTGGCGCTCAAGGAGTGGGGACTGCCGGTGTCCACGCACACCACCGTCGTCAGCGGCCTGGCGTCGGTCCAGGAGCGCATCGAGTACTGGGGTGAGCACCGCCACGAGGTGGACCACGAGATCGACGGTGTGGTGGTCAAGGTCGACGAGATGGCGTTGCAGCGCCGGCTGGGTTCCACATCGCGGGCCCCGCGCTGGGCGATCGCCTACAAGTACCCGCCGGAAGAGGCCCAGACCAAGCTGCTCGACATCAGGGTCAACGTCGGCCGCACCGGGCGGGTCACTCCGTTCGCATTCATGACTCCGGTCAAGGTGGCGGGCTCGACGGTGGCGCAGGCCACGCTGCACAACGCCTCGGAGGTCAAACGCAAGGGCGTGCTGATCGGCGACACCGTGGTGATCCGGAAGGCCGGCGACGTGATCCCCGAGGTGCTGGGTCCCGTGGTCGACCTGCGCGACGGCTCGGAACATGAATTCGTCATGCCCACAACGTGTCCCGAGTGCGGCACCACCCTGGCGCCGGAGAAGGAAGGTGATGCCGACATCCGGTGCCCGAACTCCCGGCGGTGCCCGGCGCAGTTGCGCGAGCGCGTTTTCCATGTCGCCAGCCGGAACGCACTGGACATCGAGGTGCTCGGTTACGAGGCCGGGGCCGCGCTGCTGCAGTCCGGGGCGATCTCCGACGAAGGCGACCTGTTCAGCCTCACCGAAGAGGACCTGCTGAGCACCGAGTTGTTCCGGACCAAGGCCGGCGACCTGTCGGCCAACGGCCGGCGCCTGCTGGCCAACCTGGACAAAGCCAAGGCCGCGCCCCTGTGGCGGGTCCTGGTGGCGTTGTCGATCCGTCATGTGGGGCCGACGGCGGCGCGCGCGCTGGCGGCCGCTTTCGGCAGCCTCGACGCGATCGCCGAGGCGACGACCGAGCAGTTGGCCGCCGTCGAAGGGGTGGGCACCACCATCGCGGCCGCGGTCACCGACTGGTTCACCGTCGACTGGCACCGCGACATCGTGGACAAGTGGCGCGCCACCGGTGTCCGAATGGCCGACGAGCAGGACGACAGCGTGCCCCGCACGCTGGCGGGGCTGAGCATCGTGGTGACCGGCTCGCTGGCCGGCTTCTCCCGCGACGATGCCAAGGAGGCGATCGTCAGCCGGGGTGGCAAGGCGGCCGGTTCGGTATCGAAGAAGACCTCGTTCGTCGTGGTGGGGGACTCGCCCGGCTCGAAATACGACAAGGCCGTCGAACTCGGCGTGCCTGTCCTCGACGAGGACGGGTTCCGCAGATTGCTGGCCGAGGGACCGCCGGAAGCCGAGGCCGAACCGGAGTGAATCGGTACGGTACTGGACCGTACTAGGGCCGGAGTCCTATCGTGGGCGCTATGGCGGGCACGGCGGAACTCCCCACGGAGGCATCACCGTGGTCGCCGCGTGAAGCCGAGTTGCTCGCGGTGACGTTGCAGCTGCTGGCCGAACACGGGTACGACGGGCTGACGGTGGACGCCGTCGCCAACACCGCCCGCGCCAGCAAGGCCACCGTCTATCGCCGCTGGCCCTCGAAAGCCGAACTGGTATTGGCGGCCTTCATCGAGGGTGTCTGCCAGGTTGCGGTGCCTCCCAACACCGGCTCACTGCGAGGCGACCTCGTCCAGATCGGCGAGACCATCTGCGAGCACGCCGCCCAACAGTCCAGCACCATCCGCGCGGTGCTCGTCGAAGTGTCGCGCCACCCGGCGCTGGCCGACGCCATGCAGCATCAGTTCCTGGATCAGCGAAAAGCCCTCATTCAGGACGTATTACGGCAGGCGGTCGACCGGGGCGAGATAGCGGAGGCGGCCATCACCGACGAGTTGTGGGATCTGCTGCCGGGGTACCTCATCTACCGCTCCATCATCCCGAACCGGCAGCCGGACAGCCGCACCGTGCGGGCTTTGGTGGACGGCTTCATCCTGCCCGGCCTGACCCGATCCGGCTGACACCGCCCGCCACCGGCGGTTAGCAAAGTGCACGCGCGCGTCTCTTGTGCAGTACGGTCCAGTACCGTACTGTCAAAGCCAGAGAACGTGCCGGCGCGCCGGTGGAATCGCCCGATCATCGAAAGGTCAACGGGTGAAAGGTGTTTCGCGGACATCCTGGTTCAGGAGGGGATGGATGGGGCTGGTTGCGGTCGTCGTCGTAGTGACCGCGGGATTTGCCATCTACCGCCTGCACGGCATGTTCAACGCCGGCAAGAGCGCGTCGGCCGGCCACGGCATTTCCAATGAGATCGTCCCGTTCAACCCCAAGCACGTGGTTCTCGAGGTCTTCGGCGCCCCGGGGGCGACGGCCACCATCAACTACCTCGACGTCAACGCCCAGCCGCAGGAGGTCGTCAACGCCGTCCTGCCGTGGTCGTTCACCATCACCACCACCGAGCCGGCGGTCCTGGGAAACGTTGTGGCACAAGGCAGCGGTGACACCCTCTCGTGCCGGATCACCGTCAACGGCGACGTCAAGGACGAACGCACCGTCACCACGCCCAACGCGTACACCTTCTGTCTGGACAAGTCCGGATGAGCAACGAGCAGCTGCCACGAATTCCGCACACCATCCGCCGGCTCTCGGTGCCGATACTGCTGTTCTGGGTGGTGCTGGCGGGAGTCTCCAACGCGCTGGTGCCGCAACTGGAAGAGGTGGGCAAGACCCACAACGTGGCGCTGATCATGGCGGACGCGCCGTCGCTGCAGGCGACCAAGCGCATCGGTCAGAAGTTCCACGAGTTCGACACCGACAGCACCGCCATGGTTGTGCTGGAAGGTGATCAGCCGCTGGGAGCCGACGCCCACCGGTATTACGACACGCTGATCCGCAGGCTCGAGGCCGACCGCAAGCACGTCGAGCACGTTCAGGACTTCTGGGGGGACACGCTGACCGCCGCCGGGTCGCAGAGCTCCGACGGCAAGGCCGCCTACGTGCAGCTGAATCTCGCCGGCAATCAGGGTTCGGCGCTGGCCAACGAATCCGTCGGCGCGGTAAGGGAAATCATCGAACACCTACCACCCCCGGCGGGTGTCAAGGCCTGCGTGACCGGTGCGGCGCCAGTGATCTCGGATCAGTTCGACGTCGGAAGCAAGGGGACCGCCAAGGTCACCGGCATCACCGTCGGGGTGATCGCCTTGATGCTGCTCTTCGTCTACCGCTCCTTCTTGACCATGCTGCTGGTGCTGGTGACGGTCCTGATCGAGATGGCCGCGGCCCGCGGCATCGTCGCCTTCCTCGGTAATGCCGGCATCATCGGATTGTCGACCTATGCGACGAATCTGCTCACCCTGCTGGTGATCGCCGCCGGAACCGACTATGCGATCTTCGTCGTCGGTCGCTACCAGGAAGCGCGCGGCGCAGGCGAAGACCGGGATACGGCCTACTACACCATGTTTCGCGGCACCGCCCACATCGTATTGGGTTCGGGGCTGACCGTTGCCGGTGCGGTGTTCTGTTTGAGTTTCACCCGGCTGCCGTACTTCCAAAGTCTGGGTATCCCGGCGGCACTTGGCATCCTCGTCGCCCTGGTCGCCGCGCTGACGCTGGCCCCGGCCGTGCTGACCCTGGGCGCCCGGGTCGGCATCTTCGAACCCAAACGTGCGATGCGGACCCGCGGTTGGCGCCGAATCGGAACGGCCATCGTGCGCTGGCCGGGCCCGGTGCTGACGGTGGCGTGCGCCCTGGCCTTCATCGGCCTGCTCACCCTGCCCGGATACAAAACGAGCTACGACACCCGCCCCTACATGCCGGACAGCGCGCCGGCCAACGTCGGATACGCCGCTGCCGAACGGCATTTCTCGCGGGCCCGGCTGGAACCCGAATTGCTGATGCTGGAAAGCGACCATGACATGCGCACCCCAGCCGACATGCTGATCCTGGACAGGGTGGCCAAGGCGGTGTTCCACCTACCCGGCATCGCGCAGGTGCAGTCCATCACCAGGCCGCTGGGCACTCCGCTCAACCACACCTCGCTGGCGTTCCAGATCAGCGCGCAGAGCGCCAACCAGACCGAAAACCTGCGTTACCAACGAGATCGCGCGGACGACCTGCTACGCCAGGCCGGTGAGCTGTCGAAGGGCATCGACATCCTGCGCCAGCAGTACACCCTGCAGCAGGAACTTGCGGCCACCACGCACAGCGAGGCCCAGAGTTTCCGCGACACCGTCGCCATCATGAACGACCTGCGCGACAAGATCGCCAACTTCGACGATTTCTTCCGGCCCATCCGGAGCTACTTCTATTGGGAGAAGCACTGTTTCGATATCCCGGCCTGCTTCGCAATCAGGTCGGTGCTCGACGCCCTGGACGGGATCGACCAACTCACGTCACGGTTTGAGGACCTCACAGCCACCCTGGAGAAACTCGACGCGTTGCAGCCCAAACTGGTGGCTCTGATCCCGCAACAGATCGCCAGTCAGGAGACCAATCATGACCTGACGATGGCGAACTACGCCACGCTGTCCGGAATCTACGCGCAGACCGCCGCGGCCATCGAGAACTCGACGGCGCTGGGGCGCGCCTTCGACACCGCCAAGAACGACGACACCTTCTACCTGCCGCCGGAAGTCTTCAACAACCCCGACTTCAAACGGGGGCTCAAGCTCTTCCTCTCACCCGACGGCAAGGCCGCGCGAATGATCATCACCCACGAAGGCGATCCCGCAACGCCGGAAGGCATTTCCCATATCGAGCCGATCAGGAACGCCGCACACGAGGCCGTGAAGGGCACGCCGATGGCCGAGGCGAAGTTCTATCTCGGCGGCACCGCGGCCACCTATTCGGACATCCAGGACGGCGCCAAGTACGACCTGATGATCGCCGGAATCGCCGCGCTGAGCCTGATTCTGTTGATCATGATGATGCTGACCCGCAGCCTGGTCGCCGCGCTGGTGATCGTCGGCACGGTGGCGCTTTCGCTGGGCGCCTCGTTCGGGCTGTCAGTGTTGGTGTGGCAGTACATGTTCGGGATCAAGCTGTACTGGGTGGTGCTGGCGCTGGCGGTGATCCTGCTGCTGGCCGTCGGCTCGGATTACAACCTGCTGTTGATCTCCCGGTTCCGCGAAGAGATCGGGGCCGGTCTCAACACCGGAATCATCCGGGCGATGGCGGGATCGGGTTCCGTGGTCACCTCGGCGGGCCTGGTGTTCGCGGTCACCATGTGCGCCTTCCTGTTCAGCGGCTTTCAGGTGCTGGGTCAAATCGGGACCACCATCGGGCTGGGCCTGTTGTTCGACACGCTGATCGTGCGGTCGTTCATGACGCCGTCAATCGCGGCGCTGCTGGGGCGCTGGTTCTGGTGGCCGCAACGCGTGCGTCCGCGTCCGGCCAGCCAGATGCTGCGACCGTACGGCCCCCGGTCGGCGGTCCGGCAGCTGCTGCTGTGGGAGGACGACGACCCGGTGGTGAAACCCCAAGCGCACTAACGCAATCCGGTTTCGATGCGCCCGGCCGCAAGCAGCTGTCGGGTTGCCGAGGCGGACAGCGGCCGGCGGAACAGGAAGCCCTGAGCCCGCACGCAGCCCTCCTTCAGCAGTGTCCGGGCCGCACCTTCGCTCTCGACGCCCTCGGCGACCACGTTCAGGTCGAGCGCCTCGGCCAGCCCCATGACGGCCCGGACGATGGCCAGATCGTCGGCGCTGACGTCGAGATCCCGGACGAATCCGCGGTCGATCTTCAGGGTGCTCACCGGCAGTGTCCTGAGCAGTCCCATGCCGCTGAACCCGGTGCCGAAGTCGTCGATGGCGATGTCGATGCCGAGGTCGGTGAGTGCGCTCAGCGTGGCCCGGGTGCTGGACACGTCTCGGATGAGCATGCTCTCGGTGATCTCCAGCCCGATCGCCATGCCGGTGAGGCCGAACTTGCCGACGATCCTGCTGACCGTGTTCACCAGGTCCTGGGCGACCAGCTGGGCCGGGGAGACGTTGACGCGCAACATGGTATCGAGGCCGACGCCTTCGGAGCGCCACTGTGACAGGTCGGCGCAGGCCGCGTTGAGCACCCACTTGCCCAACTCGCCGGCCAGGTTCAGCGATTCGGCGATGGGGATGAACACGTCGGGCAGCAGGAGTCCCCGGGTCGGGTGTTGCCAGCGAGCGAGCGCCTCAACCGCGAGGATCTTGCCGGTCAGCATGTCTATCTCGGGCAGGTAGAGCACCGTCAGCGCATCGGTTTCGATGGCGCCCGGCAGGTGCAGCTCGATGTCGGCACGAATCTTGCGCCGGTTGATCACATCGGTGGAGACGACGCCGATCCGTTGCGCGCCAGTGCCTTTGGTGCATTGCAGTGCGTCGTCGGCGTGCCGGAGCAGGTCCAGGCTGGAGTCTTTTCCGGGGGTGCCGGTCGCGACACCGACGCTCACTGTGCGGTTGAGCACCTCGCCGCCGATGGCCACGTGATCCGTCAGCCGGGAGCTCAGTCGCTCGGCCAGGAGCCTCGCTTCGGCGAGGTCCATCGCCGTCGCCGGCACGACGACGAATTCGTCGCCGCCGATCCGGGCGATCAGGCCCTGCCCCTGTATTGCCGCACTGGTTTCGGTGGCGAAGTCGCGGATGAACGCATCGCCGGCGTCATGCCCGAGGTAGTCGTTGATCGCCTTGAGACGGTCGAGATTGAACACCAGCACCGTCACCGGGCCGGGCTGGCCCGCGGCCAGACGCCCGTCGAGGTGGTTCACCAGGGCGCGCCGGTTAGGCAGGGCGGTCAGATCGTCGTGGCTGGCTTGATAGCTCAACTGATCCTCGATGCTGATCCGAGCCTGAACCTGCGCCAGCATGGTGGCCACCACGGTCAGCGCGTTGATCTCGTCGCCGCTCCAGCTACGGTCGCCGTATTTGATGAAACCGAGTGTCCCGGTGGTGACATCGCCGGACAGCAGTGGAATTGAGGCCAGCGAGACGGCCGGAAGGCCGCTCGCTTCGGAGATGGTCTGCTGGTATTTCTCGTCCTGGGATTCGGGCCGCAGGATCACCGGTTCCTTGGCGTTCTCGGCGAGCGCGAACACCGGGTCGGCATCGGCGAAATAGATGGTGTGCAACGGGTCGGGGTCCGGAATGTGTGGTCGCGGCGGCCATTCGGCCACCAACACGGTGGCGCGGATGGTGTGGTCGTTGTGCCGCAGAAAGCTGACATCGACGTCGAGGTAACGAACGAGCTCAGCCAGGACCTCCGTAGTTTTCGCCATGGCGGTGCTGCTGGTGGCGCCCAGCAGCTTGGTGGCCACCGTGGTGATGATGGCGTGCAAACTGGCCGGTGAAGGGTGGCTCTGCATGTGGCGGCTATCGAGCTGGTTTGCTGAAAACGGTCCGATGCGAACCCTAACAGCACATTCGTCCAGCCCGGCAACATTTCGTCTATTTGCCAGGTAATTCGCTCCGCAACCTGGATGGGAGTGGCGGGCCGGCTCGGGCGTCCAGATTATGCTGATGAAATCCGTTGTGGCGCAATCGGTCGTGCCGTCTTCAGCGCAGCAGGGTGGCGACGATGCCGGCCAGGTAGCCCAGGCGGGCCACCTCCGACGGCCGGAATTCCGGACCCGGCCGGCCCAGCACCACGGCGGTGTGCGAGTCGCCCAGCGGGGCCGCGACCATCGTCGTGTCCATATCGCGCCAGGCCTGCGGCACCCATTCGGCGCTGCCGTCGAGCGTCAGGGCGTGTTCGATCGGTAGCCATGGTGCCGAATCGGCCCGTGTTTCGGGTGCACCGGTGCTGCCGGCCAGCCGCTGCACCTTGCCCTGGGTGTCGCGCAGTACCGTGCACCAGCTCACCCGCAGGATCCGCGGCGCCTGGTCCGCCAGCACCTGCAGCCTGGACGCGTTGTCGCCGGCGGCGGAGACGAGGTCGAGCAGTTCCAGCTCGCGGTGGGCCTCGAGCAGGCCGGTGTGCGGGCGCACGCTGTCCACGCGAACTCCGGGCAGCGATTCGGCTGCGGTGATCAGAGTGTCGGGCATTGCTCCCGGGGGAAGTTCGATCACCAGGTCGTCGATCGCGTATCCGGCAGCGCGCTCCACGACATCCAGCGACAGGATGTCGGCGCCTACCGACCCGAGCGCGACGGCGAGCGACCCCAGACTGCCTGGTCGGTCGACCAACTCGATGCGCAACAGATACGACGGCACGGCCAACACTGTTGCACAGCGACGCGCGAGTGGCATGTCGGCCGCTGCGGCCGGACGGTCCCCCTACGCGAGCGTGAAGCCGTCTTCACGCTGGTAGGCGGGCGTGAAGCCAGCTTCACGCCCGCGGCACGTTAGGCTTTTCGCTCGTGTCCCAGATCTCCCGCGACGAGGTGGCCCACCTGGCCCGGCTGGCCCGGCTGGCATTGACCGAGACCGAGCTGGACAGTTTCGCCGGCCAGCTCGACGCCATCTTGAGCCACGTCAGCCAGATTCAGGCCGTTGACGTGACCGGCGTCGAAGCGACCGACAACCCGCTCACGGACGTCAACGTGACCCGTCCGGACGAGCCGGCGCCCTGCCTGACTCAGCAGCAGGCGCTCGCCGCGGCGCCGGAGGCGGTCGACGGGCGCTTCGCGGTCCCGCAGATCCTGGGGGAGAGCCAGTGACCGACATCATCCGGCTCGACGCTGCCACCCTGGCCGCCAAGATCGCCGCCAAGGAGCTCTCGTCTGTCGAAGTCACGCAGGCCTGCCTGGACCAGATCGAGGCGACCGACGACCGCTACGGCGCCTTCCTGCACGTCGCCGCCGACCAGGCGCTGGCGGCCGCGGCGGCGGTTGACGAGGCGGTGACCGCCGGCAAGCAGCTCCCGTCGGCGCTGGCCGGAGTGCCGCTGGCGCTCAAGGATGTGTTCACCACAGCGGACATGCCGACCACCTGTGGCTCCAAGATCCTGGAAGGCTGGCAGTCGCCGTATGACGCCACGCTGACGGCGCGGTTGCGGGCGGCGGGCATCCCGATTCTGGGCAAGACGAATATGGACGAGTTCGCCATGGGCTCGTCGACGGAGAACAGCGCCTTCGGCCCGACCCGCAACCCCTGGGACGTCGAGCGGGTGCCAGGCGGTTCCGGCGGCGGCAGCGCGGCCGCCCTGGCCGCGTTTCAGGCGCCCCTGGCCATCGGGTCCGACACCGGCGGCTCGATCCGGCAGCCGGCGGCGCTGACCGCCACCGTCGGCGTCAAACCGACCTATGGCACGGTGTCGCGCTACGGGCTGATCGCCTGCGCGTCGTCGCTGGACCAGGGCGGTCCGTGCGCGCGCACCGTTCTCGACACCGCGTTGCTGCACGAGGTGATCGCCGGCCACGACCCCCGCGACTCCACCTCGATCGACGCTGCGGTGCCCGACGTCGTCGGTGCCGCACGAGCGGGCGCCGCCGGGGACCTGAGCGGCGTGCGTGTCGGTGTAGTACGCCAGCTGCACACCGGGGAGGGCTACCAGCCGGGGGTGCTGGCGTCGTTCGAGGCCGCCGTCGAGCAGCTCAAGTCTTTAGGTGCGCAGGTCAGCGAGGTCGACTGCCCGCATTTCGACTACTCGTTGCCGGCGTATTACCTGATCCTGCCGTCCGAGGTGTCGAGCAACCTGGCTCGCTTCGATGCGATGCGTTACGGCCTGCGCGTCGGCGACGACGGCACGCACAGCGCCGAAGAGGTCATGGCGATGACCCGGGCAGCCGGCTTCGGGCCGGAGGTCAAGCGGCGCATCATGATCGGCACCTACGCCCTGTCCGCCGGGTACTACGACGCCTACTACAACCAGGCGCAGAAGGTGCGCACGCTGATTGCCCGGGATCTCGACGAGGCTTACAAGTCCGTCGACGTGCTGGTGTCGCCGGCGACCCCGACCACCGCGTTCCGGCTGGGGGAGAAGGTCGACGACCCGCTGGCCATGTACCTGTTCGACCTGTGCACCCTCCCGCTGAACCTGGCCGGCCATTGCGGCATGTCGGTGCCGGCCGGACTGTCACCGGATGACGGACTGCCGGTGGGCCTGCAGATCATGGCGCCCGCGCTGGCCGACGACCGGTTGTACCGCGTGGGCGCGGCTTACGAGGCCGCCCGGGGCGCCTTGCCGACCGCGATTTAGACCTGGCGAGCAGACGCAAAGTCGCATGAAACCCTGGGTTTCTATGCGATTTCGCGTCTGCTCGCGCCAGGTAGGGGGCCACAGGGCAAGATGAGGACATGCGGATCGGAGTTCTCACAGGCGGTGGTGACTGTCCCGGCCTCAACGCCGTCATCCGGGCGGTAGTGCGCACCTGCGACGCCCGCTACGGCTCGTCGGTGGTCGGATTTCAGGACGGCTGGCGCGGGCTGCTGGAGAACCGGCGCATGCAACTGCGTAACGACGACCGTAACGACCGGTTGCTGGCCAAGGGCGGAACGATGCTGGGGACGGCCCGCGTGAACCCCGCCAAGCTGCGGGCCGGGCTCGATCAGGTCAAGCAGACCCTCGACGACAACGGCATCGACGTCCTCATCCCGATCGGCGGCGAGGGCACCCTGACGGCCGCGCACTGGCTCTCGGAAGAAAACGTCCCGGTGGTCGGGGTGCCGAAGACCATCGACAACGACATCGACTGCACCGACGTGACCTTCGGCCACGACACCGCGCTGACCGTGGCCACCGACGCCATCGACCGCTTGCACAGCACCGCCGAATCCCACCAGCGCGTCATGCTGGTCGAGGTCATGGGCCGCCACGCCGGATGGATTGCGCTGAACGCGGGCCTGGCCTCCGGCGCCCACATGACGCTGATCCCCGAGCAGCCCTTCGACGTGGAGGAAGTGTGCCGGCTGGTCAAGCGGCGCTTCCAGCGCGGCGATTCACACTTCATCTGCGTGGTCGCCGAAGGAGCCAAGCCGGTGGCGGGCTCGATCGCGCTGCGCGAAGGCGGCTTGGACGAATTCGGCCACGAGAAGTTCACCGGGGTGGCTGCCCAGCTCGGCGCCGAGGTGGAAAAGCGGATCAACAAGGACGTCCGGGTGACGGTGCTGGGCCACGTCCAGCGGGGCGGGTCCCCGACCGCCTACGACCGGGTGCTGGCCACCCGGTTCGGGGTCAACGCGGCCGACGCGGCGCACGCGGGCGAATACGGGCAGATGGTGTCGCTGCGCGGGCAGGACATCGGGCGGGTGCCGCTGGCCGACGCCGTGCGCCAACTCAAGCTGGTGCCGGAGAGCCGCTACGACGACGCGGCCGCGTTCTTCGGCTGAGTCTGTTGGCTCAGCGGTAGTCCAGCCTTCACCTTTTGGCAGGTTTTTCGTTTTTAAGAATCGGCTATACGTCAAATATGAACAACCGCGGTCCGTATCGCGGAGTCCTTGAGCGGCCCGTTTCACCGGCCCGGACACAGGGTGGTCCGGTTCGAGATGGGCGGGTGAACGGCGATAGCGGGGCCATCACGGTGCCCCAGCCGCTCCGCCGGGACACATCCGCGTCTCGGCCACCTGCACCACCGCAGCCTCGCCCGGACCGGTTCAGAGCGCCGGTCGTGTCGAACCCTTCGATCCCTTCGGTCCGGGTCGCGGCCCCACCTGTGCGCCGTGAGCGCGTTCCGGGCGGAACGGCCCTGGATGCAATTGAGCCCGAGGTGCCCGACCGTGGGGACTGGCGGAAGCTGGTCAGGCGGTATGTGGGCGTTGACCTGGGTCTGGGCCGCGAAGCTGCACGCGAGAACGCGCTGCGCGAAGAGATTTGCACCCCGGTTGGCGGGGCCTTCCCCATCGCGGTGCTCAACCTCAAAGGCGGCGTCGGCAAGACCGCCGTCGTCGAAGCGCTCGGCTCGACCTTCGCCAGTCTGCGCTCTGACCGCGTCATCGCCGTCGACGCCGACGCCGGCGACTTGGCGGACCGGCACGGAAGGCGGAACAGCCTGACCATGGCCGAACTGCTGTCCGACCCGTCGGTGGCGCGTTATGCCGACGTACGGGCGCACACATATATGAACAGCTCCGGGCTGGAGGTGCTCGGGCCCCCGGACTACGCCAACAGCCACTGGAGCATCGGCCGCCAGGATTTCGTCAAGGCGTATTCGATATTGCGCAGCCACTATTCGCTGGTGTTGGTGGATTGCCCCAAGACACTCAAGTCGGGCGTGATGGAGGCGGTGTTGCCCGAGTCGCGCGCCCTCGTGGTGGTCACCAGCACCTCGATTGACGCCGTGCAGAAGACTCATATCACGCTGGAATGGTTGCGCCACAACGGATATGGCAAGTTACTCGAGTCGACCGTGCTTGCTGTGAACCACGTCGAGCGGACCAAGCTGAGCGCTTTGGCGGCGAAGGAACTCGAGTTGTTGTCGGCGCGGGTGGCGGCCACCGTGGTGCTGCCGTTCGACCGGCACGTGCACCGGGGGACGGAGATCGGGCTGGACCGCTTGAGCAAGGAGAGCCGGCGCTGCTATCTGGAGATGGCCGCCGCGGTGGCCCGGACGTTCCCGAAGCGCTAGCCCGGCGACCCGCTTCGCCCGGCTCCGCCGCGCTCGCGATCCCCACTAGGTCGATGGTGGTGACCCGCTTCGCCCGGCTCCGCCGCGCTCGCGATCCCCACTAGGATCAATTGCTATGACGGTTGCTGGTGCTGAGCTGCTCGAATACGACGAGGTCATCCAACGATTCGATCCGGTACTCGGACTCGAAGTCCATGTCGAGCTGTCAACAGCCACCAAAATGTTCTGCGGCTGCACCAACACTTTCGGCGGCGAGCCCAACACCCAGGTGTGCCCGGTCTGCCTCGGTCTGCCCGGCTCGCTGCCGGTGCTCAACCGGGTCGCGGTCGAGTCGGCGATCCGGATCGGCCTGGCGCTGAACTGCGAGATCGTCGACTGGTGCCGGTTCGCCCGGAAGAACTACTTCTACCCGGACATGCCGAAGAACTACCAGATCTCCCAGTACGACGAGCCGATCGCCATCAACGGCTACCTCGAGGCGCCGCTGGAGGACGGCACCACGTGGCGGGTGGAGATCGAACGCGCTCACATGGAGGAGGACACCGGCAAGCTCACCCACATCGGCAGTGAAACCGGCCGAATCCACGGCGCGACGACGTCGCTGATCGACTACAACCGGGCCGGCGTACCCCTGATCGAGATCGTCACCAAGCCCATCGTCGGCGCCGGCGAGCGCGCCCCGCAGATCGCCCGCGCCTATGTGACGGCGCTGCGGGCCCTGTTGCGCGGACTCGACGTATCCGACGTGCGGATGGATCAGGGTTCGATGCGTTGCGACGCCAACGTATCGCTGATGCCCAAGGGCACCACCGAATTCGGCACCCGCACCGAGACCAAAAACGTCAACTCACTCAAGAGCGTCGAGGTTGCGGTCCGCTACGAAATGCAGCGTCAGGCCGCGGTTCTGCTGGCCGGAGGCTCGATCGTCCAGGAGACCAGGCACTTTCACGAGGCCGGCTACACCAGTCCCGGCCGCGCGAAGGAAACCGCCCAGGACTACCGGTACTTTCCCGAGCCCGACCTCGAACCCGTCGCGCCCAGCCGCGAGCTGGTCGAGCGGTTACGCCAGACCATCCCTGAGCTGCCGTGGCTGAGCCGCAAGAGAATTCAGGAGGAATGGGGTTTCTCCGATGAGGTGATGCGGGACCTCGTCAACGCGGGCGCCGTCGAACTGATCGCCGAGACCGTCAAGCACGGAGCGGCTAGCAAGGACGCCCGCTCGTGGTGGGGAAACTTCTTGCTGCAGAAGGCAAATGAGGCCGGTATCAGCTTGGAAGAACTGGCGATCACCCCGAAGCAGGTGGCCGAGGTGATCGCTCTGGTGGACCAGGGCAAGCTGTCCAACAAGCTGGCGCGCGAAGTCGTTGAGGGTGTGCTGGCCGGGGAAGGCGAACCCGAAGCCGTGATGACGGCGCGCGGCCTGGCGCTGGTGCGCGACGATTCGCTCACCCAGGCCGCGGTGGACGAGGCGCTGGCCGCCAATCCCGATGTGGCAGAGAAGATTCGGGGAGGAAAGGTGGCCGCGGCGGGCGCGATCGTCGGTGCGGTGATGAAGGCCACCCGCGGGCAGGCCGACGCGGCGCGGGTGCGCGAGCTGGTACTGGCTGCTTGCGGCCAGGCCTGACGATCGGGTTATCGGCTTCAAGCGTGTCACCGATTGCGACCGCCAAGTGACGGCGTAGGACTTCGGTAGGAAAAGACCGGAAAGAGTCCCGCAACGGCCGCGGCGCACCCATCATGGTGGAGTGATGGGTGAACCGTTCGACGACCTGATGTCGATGCTGGACTCTCCGGTGTTCATAGTGACCACGGCGGCCGACGGTATTCCGTCGGGCTGCCTGGTCGCCTTCGGCACCCAGACCAGTGTGCAGCCGCCCAGCTTCATGGTGGGTCTGCCTGCCGGCAGCGGCACCCATGAGGTGGGCAGCCGGTCCGAGTACGTCGCGGTGCACGTCGTGCCGCGCAGCCGGCAGGTGCTGGCTGAGTTGTTCGGGAATTGCCCGGACGACCCGTTTGCGCACTGCTCGTGGCGGGCGGGTCCGCTGGGAATGCCGATCCTTGACGACGCCGCCGCGTGGTTCGTAGGGCGGATTGTGAGCCGCAGCCCGGTCGCCGACCATGTGGCCTATCTGCTGGAGCCCGTCGCCACCTGGGCTCCCGAAAACGCCGACGAGTTGCTGTACCTGTCGGACCTCGATGAGGAGTTCGAGCCGGGCCAGGAGGAGCAGCAGCGGCTCTACAGCGGTGAGCGGAACGCGGCGCAACCCAAGTACGGCATGCGGTTCACCCTCAACGCGCCGTTCTAACGGGCCGCGAGAAGACGCAAAAGCGCCGTGGAGCACGCGCTCCCGGGCGATTTTGCGTCTGCTCGCCAGGGGACCGGTCAGGTCTTGTCGTCGTTGTTGCGCGGGAAGCCGCCGCCCTGCGGGAACAGCGGGAACACCACGTCGTCGAGCTTCTCGGCGTCACCCGCGGTCTTGTTGACCGTCGCACCCCAGACGTTGCCGTCCGGGGACATCCGCAGCGCCCACGCGTGCGCGTGCGTGTCCTTACGGACCACGTCGGGTTCACCGGTGACCGCGCCGGTCTTCGGCGCCAGCCGCACCGCCACCGTCAGCTTGGTGTTGATCAGGTTCACCAGCACGGTGCCGTCCATCGCCGCACAACCCGCCACGCCGGGCTTGTCCGGCCAGGTCCACACCGTGGAGACCTCGGACTTCTTGGTGATGCGCTGCAGGCGGTCGGCGCCCGGCGTGCGGTCTGCCACATACAGCGAGCCGTCCACGGGATCGATGCACATGCCGCCGCCCGCGCCGACGCCCGACAGGGCCGTCGTCGGGGGTGCTTGCCCCAGGGTGGTGGGCTGCTCGATCCGCAACACCTTGCCGGCCAGCGACCTGGGGTCAGCGGCCATGGCCGGATTGCCGGCGTCGCCGGTCATCACCACCAGGGTCGTAGGGGTGGTGAAGATCAACGCGCCGGTGTTGCCGGTGGCACCTTTCGGGATGCCCGTCAGGATGTCTTTCGGGACGTCACCTTCGGCGATGCGGATGACGCGATTGTCGGTCGGGGTGCTGACGTAGGCGTACATCAGGCGGTCCTGGGAAAACGTGGGCGACAACACGATGTCCATCAGGCCGCCGTCGCCGGACGGGTCGACCGGGATGACCATCTTCACCTTGGGCTCGGCGCTGACGGAGATCTCCTTGACGGCACCGGTAGTGCGCTCGGCGACCAGGGCCGTCTTGCTGTCGACGCCCATGATCAGGCCGCTGGTGCTCTCCAGGCACCCCTGCATCACCCCGGGCGCCGGGCAGGCCTTGGGGAAGGGCGTGGGCGGCAGGGGAGGCGGCGGCGGAGGCGTGGAGCTGGGCTGCGGCTTGAGTTCCGGATTGGTCGTGAACGGCTGCGACTGGGCGTCGTTGAACCGTGCGCAGCCGCTGGACAGCAGCACCGCCGCAGACAGCGCAGCCAGCGCGCACCGAACCGACCGCCTTATCCGCATGACCGACAGGCTACGGAATCGGCGGTCAGGGCCGCCACCTGCCGCCGGATCCAGGGGCTTTCACGCGCATCGGAACCGCCGGTCCGCAGAGGCCGTGGTGTTGCCACAGGCCCCGGCGGTGGCGGCGGCGTCTCTGCCGCCGGGACCGGCCTGCCCGGCGGTTCCGGAGGCTCCGGCAGCTATCAGTAGGGATACCGGCTTTTTCCGACGCCGGTCGGTTCTGGGGCCTATCGTGACGTTTCAGTCGTCCAACTGCGGATTTAACAGTCCGAAGCGCCGCTCAAATCCCAGCTTCCAGCAAAAAAGCCCTTACCCTGACACGAGTGACCAGTTCGAATGACTCGCATTGGCAGCGGCCGGACCTCGCCCCAGGTGCGACGGCAGTGCCAACCTCCAGCCGTCCCGCCTCGGCAAGCCTGGTCGACCCCGAAGACGACCTGACACCCGCCGGCTACTCGGGTAACTTCGCCAACACCGGCACCACGACGATCATCCCGCCGTACGAACCTCAGACCGGCGGCTCGTCCTACAACCTGTTGGACGCGCAGGAGCCGTTGCCGTACGTGCAGCCGCAACCGACCAGCCGGCAGATTCCCGCTGCTTCCCCACCCGTCGATTTCGACGAAGAAGACGAGCGGATGCGCGCCGCCGGCCGGCGCGGCACCCAGAACTTCGGCCTGCTGGTGCTGCGCGTCGGACTGGGAGCGGTGCTGATCGCGCACGGGCTGCAGAAACTGTTCGGCTGGTGGGGCGGATCCGGCCTGCACGGATTCCGGAACTCGCTGCACGACATCGGATTTCAGCACGCCGACGTCCTGGCCTACGTCAGTGCGGGCGGCGAGATCGTCGCCGGGGTGCTGCTGGTGCTGGGACTGTTCACCCCGATCGCCGCCGCGGGTGCGCTGGCGTTCCTGCTCAACGGTCTGCTCGCATCCGCCTCGGCGCGGCCGCGCACCAACACCTTCACCTACTTCCTGCCGGACGGGCACGAATATCAGATCAGCCTTATCGTGATGGCCGTCGCCGTCATCTTGTCCGGTCCGGGGCGTTACGGCCTCGACGCGGGCCGGGGCTGGGCCCACCGGCCCTTCATCGGGTCGTTCGTGGCACTGCTGGCTGGTATCGCGGCCGGAATCGCCGTGTGGGTGCTGCTGAACGGTGTGAATCCGCTGGCCTGACGCCCGCGCTTTTCCCACCTGTGCGGCGCGGATGAATTAGCGTGGAGGCGGCCCGTTCACGTGCTGCGCAGATCGGCGCGGTGTTGCATGACCCGATGGGGGGACACCGGTGAGCACACCCCGTGATTACAACCAGCCTCCCTGGCCTCAACAGCCGCAGCGAGGGCCCGATCCGGGGCCGCCGGCCGGAACCCCCTGGTACCAGCAGCCGGTGGCTCGTCCGCCGTATCCGCCGCCCGGCCAGCACGGCCGACCCGGCCAGTACGCCCCGCCCGGCCAGCACGGCCGACCCGGCCAGTACGCCCCGCCCGGCCAGTACGGACAGCCCGGCCAGTACGGACAGCCGCCACAGTGGGGCCAGCCCGGTCCCACACCCTCGGCTGACACGCCAAAAGCCAAGAGCTCGAAGGGCTCCAAGAGCAAACCCTTTCTCATCGCCGGTGCAGTCGCCGCGGTGCTGATCGTCGGGGTGGTTGTAGTCCTGTTGGTGTCATCGGGCCTGAATCGGGACAGCAAGAAGGTCGCCGTGGCCGGAGTCCAGACCCAGGTCGAGCAGACCCTGGTGGACCGGATCACCGGCTACAGCTCCGGCGACATCTCCGACGTCAGGTGCAACGACGGTCGAGACCCGACGGTGAAAAAGGGCGGGAGTTTCACCTGTGACGTCACCGTGCGAGGTCAACGACGTCAGCTGAAGGTGACTTTTCAGGATGACAGCGGGACCTACTGGGTGGGCCTGCCCCAGCTCGAGGGTGGCAAATGAGGGCCTTCGTCCGGAACGTCGTCATAGCGTGCGGCGCCATGCTGGTGCTGGCCGGCTGCGGCGGCGGAACAACGAGCATGGTGAGTGGGCGGGCGGTTTCCGGTCTCTACGACCCTGCCGCTGCGGGCGGCCTGCCGGTGAGCGAGGGCCCGAGTGGGCCGCGAAGCGATGCGCCGAAGCCGACCGGCACGGTGAAGAACACCGACAACGGCGAAATCGACCACCTGGCGATGCTCGCGCTCAATGACATCGAAGAATTCTGGCAGAACAACTGGCCGGTTGCGGCCAAGAAGCCGTTCAAGGCCGTCGGCACGGTGGTGTCCTACGATTCCACCGACCCGTCGAGCCCGATAGTGTGCCGCTCCAAGACCTACAAGGTCATCAACGCCGCCTATGCGTTCAATTGCAATCTCGTGCTGTGGGATCGGGGGCAGCTGTTTCCCGCGGCCAAGAAGTACTTCGGCGATATGGCGGTGGTGGGGATTCTTGCGCACGAATTCGGGCACGCGCTGCAATTCAATGGGGGACTGGTCAACATCAGGACCACCCCGACCCTGGTCGAGGAGCAGCAGGCGGATTGTTTCGCGGGTGTCTATATCCGGTGGGTTGCCGAGGGCCACTCGTCACGGTTCACGGTGAACACCGGCGATGCGCTGAGTCATCTGATCGCCGGAATGCTCAAGACTTCGGACCCGATCATGTCGGAGGCTGACTTCGAGCAAAGTGAAGACGATGCGCACGGGACCGGGCTCGACCGGGTCAGCGCATTTCAGATGGGATTCGACAGCGGGTCCGCCACCTGCGCCAAAATAGACATGAATGAGATCAAACAACGACGCGGCGACGAGCCGTTGGCATTGCAGACCGACTCCTCAGGTGAAACCGACGCGGGCGAAGTGGCCATTGACAATGGCAGTGTGACCACGCTGATCGACATTCTGAATGCGGTCTTCACCCCGAAATCACCGCCCACATTGTCGTTCAGCACCGCGACGTGTTCGGATGCCCAGGCGACCCAGGGCGCCTCGTACTGCCCGGCAACCAACACCATCACCGCTGATTTGCCCGCTCTGCAGCAAATCGGTAAGCCCGGCGGCCGGAAAGGAATGACCGACCCGCAGATGTTGCAGGGCGACAACACCGCTATGTCCATCGTCACCTCCCGATATGTGCTGGCTATTCAGCACGAACGGGGGCTGCCCCTGGACACTCCCGTGAGCGCGGTGCGCACGGCGTGCCTGACCGGCGCCGCCCAGCGCAACATGGCTCAGCCGGTCAGCATCGCCTCCGGCAAGCAACTCGTGTTGACCGCCGGCGACCTGGACAAGGCGATCATCGGACTGCTGGTGAACGGCGTGGCTGCCAGTGATGTCAACGGTGCGAACATGCCGGCCGGCTTCACCCGCGTTCTCGCCTTCCGGGGCGGCGTTCTCAACAACATCGACGAGTGCTTCGACAGGATCGCCTGAGCCGGCGGTTTCAGCGGTAGGGGTTGGGCACCCGGCCCGCGCTGGCCTCGGTCAGCTGCGGGAGGGTCGCGAAGGTGACGGCCGGTAAGCGCAGCTCCGAGCCGTTCTTCAGGTGCGCGCGCGCCCAGTTGCCCCGGTGGAACCGCAATCCGTCGATGTCCTCCCAGGCCACGGACTGGCTGCCGAACAGCGTGCGCGCGGTCACGCTGCGGTCGTCGGCGACCGTGCGGAACCGGATGATCAACGCGGACAACAACACCGGAATCACCAATATCGGGGCGGTGAAGGGGAAGGCCGTCACCGGAACCAGCAGGCACAGGGTCAGAAACCCGACGGCGATATGCGCCATCGGCGACAGTTTGATGACGACGGGTGACTCGGTAACCACCCTCGCATCATTGCACCGCCTGCATCTCGGGTCGCTTTCGAGCGTGCCGACATGGCCTCGGGCGTGCAACGGTGGCGGCTATCCGGCGTGTTTCCAGCCCACGATGTACACGCGATGCCGGCATCGCACACTCGATCCCGGGTGCCGGATTTGACGGTTGAGCAGTGCGAAGGCTACCGTCGAGCATTATGCAGTCTGGAATGCTCGTAGTAATTAGTCGGCGCGTTGGTGCCTGACTAGCTCTATCGAGCACCAACGCAGCCCTCGTACAGCAGCCCAGCTGGCGGGGGTTTTTTAATGCCCCGAGACGCCACATACGAAAAAACCGAAGAGGAAACCGTGAGCGCACCCACCAAGCCACCGGCACCGGCCGCGACGCCCGCTTCACAAGAGGCCGCCGAAATCGCCTCGGATGCCGGGAAGGCAGCCGCCAAGCCGGCCACTGGCCAACCGAAACGCATTGCCCCGCACCAACTTACCGGCGCGCAGGCGGTCATCCGGTCGCTGGAGGCACTGGACGTCGACATCATCTTCGGCATCCCGGGCGGCGCGGTACTGCCGGTGTACGACCCGCTGTTCGACTCCCAGCAGCTGCGCCACGTCCTGGTGCGTCACGAGCAGGGCGCCGGCCACGCCGCCAGCGGCTACGCCCACGCCACCGGCCGGGTCGGCGTGTGCATGGCGACGTCGGGCCCCGGGGCCACCAACCTGGTCACCCCGCTGGCCGACGCGCAGATGGACTCCATCCCCGTCGTCGCCATCACCGGTCAGGTCGGCCGGCAGCTGATCGGGACCGACGCCTTCCAGGAAGCCGACATCTCGGGCATCACGATGCCGATCACCAAGCACAACTTCCTGGTCCGCACCGGTGACGAGATCCCCCGGGTGATCGCCGAGGCCTTCCACATCGCGGCATCCGGGCGGCCCGGCGCGGTTCTCGTCGACATCCCCAAGGATGTGCTGCAGGGCCAGTGCACGTTCAGTTGGCCGCCGCGCATGGAACTGCCCGGCTACAAGCCGAACACCAAACCGCACAGCCGCCAGATCCGCGAGGCAGCCAAGCTGATCGCCGCCGCGAAGAAGCCGGTGCTCTACGTCGGCGGCGGCATCATCCGCGGCGAGGCGACCCAGGAGCTCCTGCACCTGGCCGAACTCACCGGCATCCCGGTGGTGACGACGCTGATGGCGCGCGGTGCCTTCCCGGACAGCCACCGGCTGAACATGGGCATGCCCGGCATGCACGGCACCGTGGGTGCGGTGGCGGCGCTGCAGCGCAGCGACCTGCTGATCGCGCTGGGCACCCGCTTCGATGACCGGGTGACCGGCAAGCTCGAATCGTTCGCTCCGGAAGCCAAGGTCATCCACGCCGACATCGACCCCGCCGAGATCGGCAAGAACCGGCACGCCGACGTGCCGATCGTCGGTGACGTCAAGAACGTGATCACCGAACTGATCGAGATGCTGCGGCACTATGACACTCCCGGCAACCTCGACATCACGGACTGGTGGGAGTACCTGGAGGGCGTCCGCAAGACGTACCCGCTGAGCTACGACCCGCAGAGCGACGGCAGCCTGGGCCCGGAATTCGTGATCGAGAAGCTGGGCCAGATCGCGGGTCCGGACGCCATCTACGTGGCCGGCGTCGGCCAGCACCAGATGTGGGCCGCGCAGTTCATCAAGTACGAAAAGCCGCGCACCTGGCTGAATTCCGGCGGTCTGGGCACCATGGGCTTCGCCATCCCGGCGGCCATGGGAGCCAAGATCGCGCTGCCGGACACCGAGGTGTGGGCGATCGACGGCGACGGCTGCTTCCAGATGACCAACCAGGAGCTGGCCACCTGCGCCATCGAAGGCATCCCGATCAAGGTGGCGCTGATCAACAACGGCAACCTGGGCATGGTGCGGCAGTGGCAGACCCTCTTCTACGAAGAGCGGTACTCGCAGACCGACCTGGCCACCCACTCGCACCGCATCCCGGATTTCGTGAAGCTGGCCGAGGCGCTCGGTTGCGTCGGAATGCGTTGCGAGCGTGAGGAAGACGTCGAAGAGATGATCAACCGCGCGCGCGAGATCAACGACCGCCCGGTGGTGATCGACTTCATCGTCGGCGCCGACGCGCAGGTCTGGCCGATGGTCGCCGCGGGCACCAGCAACGACGAGATCCAGCACGCGCGCGGCATCCGCCCCCTGTTCGACGACATCACCGAAGGGCACGCCTGATGGCCAACGGATCGCCTAAGACGCACACACTCTCGGTCCTGGTCGAGGACAAGCCCGGTGTGCTCGCCCGCGTGGCGGCGCTGTTCTCGCGGCGCGGGTTCAATATCGAGTCCCTTGCTGTCGGTGCCACCGAGCAGAAGGACATGTCGCGGATGACCATCGTGGTCTCCGCCGAGGCGACCCCGCTCGAGCAGATCACCAAGCAGCTCAACAAGCTGATCAACGTGATCAAGATCGTCGAGCAGGACGTCGACAACTCGGTGGACCGGGAACTGGCGCTGATCAAGGTGCGCGCCGACGCCGGCACCCGCAGCCAGGTCATCGAAGCCGTGAACCTGTTCCGCGCCAACGTGATCGACGTGTCGCCGGAGTCACTGACCGTGGAGGCCACCGGCAACCGCGGCAAGCTGGAGGCGCTGTTGCGGGTATTGGAGCCGTTCGGTATCCGCGAGATCGTGCAGTCGGGTGTGGTGTCGATGGCCCGCGGGCCGCGCGGCATCGGCACCGCCAAGTAAGTTCTAGCTGTTTAACAAGAAGGAGTAATACCCGTGCCGCAGGCATTAGAGATGTTCTACGACGACGACGCAGATCTGTCGATCATCCAGGGCCGCAAGGTCGGCGTGATCGGTTACGGCAGCCAGGGCCACGCGCACTCGCTGAGCCTGCGTGACTCCGGCGTCGAGGTGAAAGTCGGGCTGAAAGAGGGCTCGAAGTCGCGCGCCAAGGTCGAGGAGCAGGGCCTCGAGGTCGACACCCCGGCCGAGGTGGCCAAGTGGGCCGACGTCATCATGCTGCTGGCTCCGGACACGGCGCAGGCCGAGATCTTCACCAACGACATCGAGCCCAACCTGAAAGCTGGCGACGCCCTGTTTTTCGGGCACGGGCTCAACATCCACTTCGGCCTGATCAAGCCGCCGGCTGACGTCACCATCGCGATGGTCGCTCCCAAGGGCCCCGGCCACCTAGTGCGCCGTCAGTTCGTCGACGGCAAGGGTGTGCCGGCGCTGATCGCCGTCGAGCAGGACCCGACGGGCAACGGCCAGGCGCTGGCGTTGTCCTACGCCAAGGCCATCGGCGGCACCCGCGCCGGCGTCATCAAGACCACGTTCAAGGACGAGACCGAGACCGACCTGTTCGGTGAGCAGGCCGTGTTGTGCGGTGGCACTGAGGAGTTGGTGAAGACCGGCTTCGACGTCATGGTCGAGGCGGGTTACCCGCCGGAGATGGCGTACTTCGAGGTGCTGCACGAGCTCAAGCTGATCGTCGACCTGATGTACGAGGGCGGCATCGCCCGGATGAACTACTCGGTGTCCGACACCGCGGAGTTCGGCGGCTACCTGTCGGGCCCGCGCGTCATCGACGCCGGCACCAAGGAGCGGATGCGGGAAATCCTGCGCGACATCCAGAACGGCGACTTCGTCAAGAAGTTGGTGGCCAACGTCGAGGGCGGCAACAAGCAGCTCGAGCAGTTGCGCAAGGAGAACGCCGAGCACCCCATCGAGGTCACGGGCAAGAAGCTGCGCGACCTGATGAGCTGGGTCGACCGGCCGATCACCGAGACGGCCTGATAGGCCGAGCAGACGCAGAAGCCCCTTGGAACCGCGTTCCGAGGGGCTTTTGCGTTGCGGCCGGCCTCGTCCAGATTGAAACCTGGCACACGTCCCGCGGCGTGTCGTGTGCGCAGGTTCAGTGTCGCGGCGGGTTCAGGCGCTGAGCCGGTCGGCAGTCTGAACCACCCGGCGCGCCAGGTGATCGAGGGCGTCACCCGTGGCCGAGTCGAACTCGTTGATGTTGTCGTGCGTCGAAACCAGGCTCGCACCATAGGGATTGCCGTCGACGAACTTCGACGGGTCGGTGTATCCGGGCGGCACGATGATGCCACCGAAGTGCATCAGCGTGACATATAGCGTCAACAGCGTGGTCTCCTGACCACCGTGCAAAGTGTTCGAGGATGTGAAGCCGGCATACACCTTGTCGGCGAGTTTCCCCGCGGCCCACAGTCCGCCGAGCCCGTCCAGAAAATCACGCAACTGCGAAGCGACCGAACCGAAGCGGGTGGGGGAGCCGAAGATCACCGCGTCCGCCCACTCGATGTCTTCACCGGTGGCGGCCGGAAGGTCCTTGGTCGCTTCGTAATTCGCCGTCCAGGCCGGGTTGTGCGCGAACGACGCCGGGTCGCGGGTTTCGGCGACGTGGCGGACCCGGACTTCGGCGCCCGCGGCTTCGGCCGCCGCGGCGACACGTTGCGCCATGGAGGTGCCGTGGCCCGTGGCGGAGTAGTAGATGATCGCGAGTTTCGTCATGGGCTCAGCTTAGGCATCTCGCTGATGCCGAATTCCCGCCGCAACGCCGTGCGCGCGGCGTAATAGCCGCCCATGCCGTGCACTCCGGCGCCGGGCGGGGTGGCCGCCGAACACAGGTAGGCCTTGGGAATCGGTGTGCTCCAGGGATTCAGCCGCGGCGTGGGGCCCAACGTCGCGCGCAACACCGAGGCCCCGCCCACGGCGATGTCACCCCCGACATAGTTGGCGTTGTGCTCGGCCATCCGTGCGGCGGGCACACTGCGCACCGCCACCACGATGTCGCGGAACCCCGGCGCGAACCGCTCGACGACGGCGGTAACGGCTTCGGTCGCGTCGACGGTCGATCCGGCCGGCACATGCGCGTACGTCCAGAACGGGCGGTGACCGTCGGCGTCGATCCGGCCGGGATCGGCAAGGTGCGGCAAGGACGCGAGCACCATCGGCAATTGCGCGTGGCGTCCCGCGGCGATGTCGGCTTCGGCCCGCGCCATCTCCTGGCGGGTCCCCCCGAGATGCAGGGTCGGCGCCTGCTTGAGTCGCGGGTCCGCCCAAGGGATCTCGTCGCCGAGGACGAAATCGACCTTGGCCGCTCCCGATCCGAATCGATAGTGCTGCAACGCTTTGGCGTAACCACCGGGAATCGTGTCGCGGTATACGCGCAGCAGTGTCGTCGGGGAGGTGTCGAAAATGGCCACACCTTCGGGCGGGGAATCGACCTCTACGCCCGACGTCAGTTCACCGCCATGCGCACGCAGATCGGCGATCAGGGCGTCCGAGATCCGCTGGGTGCCGCCCACCGGTATCGGCCAGCCGACGGAATGGGCGAGTGTGGAGAGCATGAGCCCCGCACCCGCGGAGGCCAGCGAAGGTAACGGCGTAATCGCATGGGCGGCAACGCCGGTGAATAAAGCCCGGGCATCGTCACCGCGCAGCGCGGCCCACGCCGGGGTGCCCTGGGTCAGCATGCGCAGCCCGAGGCGAACGACGGGCACCAATGATGTGGGCACCGAACGCTTGTCCCCTAGTAGGAACGCGACCACCGCATCGGAGTTCGATACCAGCGGGCCGAGGAAGCGCCGCCATGCCGCACCGTCATCCAACTCGGCGCAGGTCCGCTCCAGGTCGCGATACGCGATCGCCGCCGGCCGGCCCGGCAGTGGGTTGGCATAGGAAATCTCCGGGACCGCCAAAACGACTCCGCGTGCGGACAGATCGAACTCGGCGAAGAACGGCGACGCATAGCCCAGTGGGTGCACCGCCGAGCAGATGTCGTGCAGGACTCCGGGGAATTCGACGTCGGCCGCGCTGCGCGCACCCCCGCCGAAGGTGGGCTGTGCTTCGAGTACCTGCACTTTCAATCCGGCGCGGGCACAGATGACGGCCGCGGCGAGCCCATTGGGCCCGCTGCCGACGACGGTGACGTCCATCTGTGAATTACAGCCCACGATGTCGTCGAAGGGAATTCCGCTACCGGTTCAGGCCGGACGTGATGCACAACACCTCGTCGAGGCTCGCGGTCACGAGCCCGGCCGTGGCAGCCCGCCGGCCCAGTTCGGCGAGCGGATCGGGGTCATCGGCACGGAAACCCCCGACGCGATCGAGTCGGGCCGTGTCGAACATCGCCGGGCCGTACGCCGCTTGCTCCCCGAGCACATAGCGTCCGGCACCGGGTGTGCGGGACACCATCTCGTGGGCCGCGCTCACACCGATCAGCCGGTCCGCATCGGTGAAGTTGACCGCCACCTGGTACACGTTCTCCTCGGCCTCGAACACTCTTGTCAGGCGGGTGATTAAGCACTCCCGGGCGTAGAACTGCCCACCGTGCCCCAGGTGCAGCCAGAACCGTCCGTAGATCTGGTCTCGGATCTGCGACAGGAGGGCTCCCGCAGACTCTCCGGCGGAGATCGGACAGAACTCCAGAAACGGATACCGTTCCAGCAGTTCCGCGCGATCGGCCGCGGGCAGGCCCGCATCGACCACCAGATAACGACCGATCCGCCATACGTCGGTGCAGCAGTTCAGAAGTGAGTTCAGCGTCACCTCGGTGCTTTTGATGCCGTTGCGTTCCGGCCCGGCGACCAGGCTGAGCACCACCTCGGCGTCGCGGCGGCGGCCCGGCAGGTGCAGCGCCAACTCACCGGGGTAAGCGGCGGCCGCTTCGAAAATCCGCGGCGCACTGTTGTCGCAGTTCTTGGTGATTCGTTGCCGATCTTCGTCGGGAATGGCGGGCTTGGCCAGGATGCGCCGCCAGAACGCGATCGCCTCGGCGTGCTCGCCGATCCATGATGCGCAGACGGCAGCCTCGTCGAGCGCACCCCAGGTGTAGGTATCCGCACCGACAAGCAACGTGTCCTCGGTGGGAAACGGGATCTCGGCGGCATGCTTGGCGAACAGGTAGCCGAGCCGGTAACGCTCGTCGAGACGGTAGCGATAAGCGATGGCGTACAACGGTTCCGCGCGAGTCGGCCGGAACTCCCAGGCCCGTAGGTAGGCGTTCTCCACCTCCGGCCAGGGCGCACCCATCGACCACATTGACTCCGCGATGCGGTACATCGAATAGTAGGTCTCCTCGGCCCACCCGCCCAGGTCGACGCGGCGCTGATACCACGTGCGGGCGTTCTCGAAATCGCCCAAGTCGAAATAACTCTGCGCCAGATAGAACACCGAGCGCGCATCATCAGGATTGCGTTCGATCTCGGCCAGCAGCAGGTCGCGGTCGCTCTCGAACTTCTGCCGCGGATTCCGGTTGCGCGCTCCGAGACGGCGAGAATCGATGTAGTAGTCACCTTCTAGTCGGTCGTGACTGAAATCGGAGTCGACCATGACGTATTCGTGGACCACGCCTTCGTAGCGGACCGGCAATCCGTTGCGGAAGAGGCTCGGCCGCCAGCAGATGTCAGAGGTTTCGCCATAACGGAGCTGGTAGAGATCCTTGCCCAACTTGCCGAAATCGAGGTTGCCCATGACCTTGTCGTCGGCGTCGAGGACCCAGATGTAGTCGCCGTGGCCCTGGGCGAGGGTCAACGCCTCGGACCGGTTGTGCCCGAAATCGCGCCACGGCCGCTCGTGAAGCTCACCGGGAATTCCAAGGCGGGCCATGTGATCGCGGATGACGGCCTGGGTCCCGTCGTCGGAGCCGGTGTCCACGATCACCCATGCACTGATGTAACGCCCGATGTCGTCAAGGGTTTGCCGGATGATCGCCGCCTCGTTGCGGACGATCATGTTGACGCAGATCGTCGGGCGGACTGGGGAGGACACGGCCGGATCGTACTCAGCGGCGCTGGTTGTGGTTAGGGGATTGGCCCGAGTATGTGGTTGCGGCTGCAGCCGACAGGCTGGGATTGCGGGGACCCGCTTCGCCCGGCTCCGCCGGGCTGACGATCCCCGCGGGGCCTGATGGCGGCGCTCCTCAGCGGGCCCGTAGGGCCCGCATCGTCGCACCGCGGGGCCTGATGGCGGGGACCCGCTTCGCCCGGCTCCGCCGCGCTCGCGATCCCCGCGGGGCCTGATGGCGGGGACCCGCTTCGCCCGGCTCCGCCGCGCTCGCGATCCCCGACTACGCTGTCCGCGTGAACTTGCCTGTTGTTTTGATCGCCGACAAACTCGCCCAATCGACCGTCGCCGCCCTGGGAGACCAGGTCGAGGTGCGCTGGGTAGACGGGCCCGACCGGGAGAAGCTGCTGGCCGCGGTCCCCGAGGCCGACGCTCTGCTGGTCCGCTCGGCCACCACGGTCGACGCCGAGGTGCTCGCCGCGGCCCCCAAGCTCAAGATCGTCGCCCGCGCCGGCGTCGGACTGGACAACGTCGACGTCGACGCCGCCACCGCCCGCGGCGTGCTGGTGGTCAACGCCCCCACCTCGAACATCCACAGCGCCGCCGAACACGCGATCGCCCTGCTGCTGGCCGCGTCCCGCCAGATCCCGGCCGCCGACGCCACGCTGCGCGAGCACACCTGGAAGCGCTCCAAATTCTCGGGCACCGAGATCTTCGGCAAGACCGTCGGCGTCGTCGGACTGGGCCGCATCGGCCAGCTGGTCGCCCAGCGCATCGCCGCCTTCGGCGCCCACCTGGTCGCCTATGACCCGTACGTGTCGCACGCCCGCGCCGCCCAGCTCGGCATCGAACTGCTGCCGTTGGACGAGCTGCTGGCCCGCGCCGACTTCATCTCGGTGCACCTGCCCAAGACGCCGGAGACGGCCGGGTTGATCGGCAAGGAGGCACTGGCCAAGACCAAGCCCGGCGTCATCATCGTCAACGCGGCCCGCGGCGGCCTGATCGACGAGGCCGCCCTGGCCGAAGCCATCACCAGCGGCCACGTGCGCGGCGCGGGCCTGGACGTGTTCGCCACCGAGCCCTGCACCGACAGCCCGCTGTTCGAGCTGCCCCAGGTGGTCGTCACACCGCACCTGGGCGCCTCGACCGCCGAGGCGCAGGACCGGGCCGGCACCGACGTCGCCGAGAGCGTGCGGCTGGCGCTGGCCGGCGAGTTCGTCCCCGACGCCGTCAACATCGGCGGCGGCGTGGTCAACGAAGAAGTGGCGCCCTGGCTGGACCTGGTGCGCAAGCTCGGCGTCCTGGCCGCAGCGTTGTCCGACGAGTTCCCCGCGTCGCTGTCGGTACAGGTTCGCGGAGAGCTCGCGGCCGAGGACGTCGAGGTGCTGAAGTTGTCGGCGCTGCGCGGCCTGTTCTCGGCCGTCATCGACGAGCCCGTCACCTTTGTGAACGCCCCGGCCCTGGCCGCCGAGCGCGGCGTCACCGCCGAGATCGGCAAGGCCACCGAAAGTCCCAACCACCGCAGCGTTGTGGACGTGCGAGCGGTCGGCGCCGACGGTTCGGTGGTCAATGTCGCGGGCACGCTGACCGGCCCGCAGTTGGTCCAGAAGATCGTCCAGATCAACGGCCGCAGCTACGACCTGCGCGCCGAGGGCGTCAATTTGGTGATCAACTACGCCGACCAGCCCGGCGCGCTGGGCAAGATCGGCACATTGCTCGGGGCGGCAGGGGTGAACATTCAGGCCGCGCAGTTGTCCGAGGACACCGAGGGCCCGAGCGCCACCGTCGCGCTGCGCCTGGACCAGGACGTGCCGGCCGACGTGCGGGCGGCCATCACGGAGGCGGTAGGCGCGAACAAGCTTGAAGTGGTTGACTTCTCGTGACGAAGCTCGCCGTCATCGCCGGCGACGGGATCGGTCCGGAAGTCATCGCCGAGGCCCTCAAGGTCCTCGACGCCGTCCTGCCCGGGGTGGAGAAAACCGAATACGACCTGGGCGCCCGGCGCTACCACGCCACTGGCGAAGTGCTGCCGGAATCGGTGGTACCCGAGCTGCGCCAGCACGACGCGATCCTGCTCGGTGCCATCGGTGACCCGTCGGTCCCCAGCGGTGTGCTGGAGCGAGGGCTGTTGCTGCGCATGCGTTTCGAGCTCGACCACCACGTCAACCTGCGCCCGGCCCGGCTGTATCCGGGAGTGAGGAGCCCGCTGGCCGGAAACCCGGACATCGACTTCGTCGTGGTGCGCGAAGGGACCGAGGGGCCGTACACCGGAAACGGCGGCGCGATCCGCGTCGGCACGCCCCATGAAGTGGCGACCGAGGTGAGCGTCAACACCGCGTTCGGGGTGCGCCGGGTGGTCAAAGACGCTTTCGAGCGGGCTCGTAAGCGCCGCAAGCACCTCACCCTGGTGCACAAGACCAACGTGCTGACCTTCGCCGGGGGACTCTGGCTGCGGACCGTTCAGGAGATCGGCGAGCAGTACTCCGACGTCGAGGTCGCCTACCAGCACGTCGACGCGGCGACGATCTTCCTGGCCACCGACCCCGGACGATTCGACGTGATCGTCACCGACAACCTGTTCGGCGACATCATCACCGACCTGGCCGCGGCCGTGTGTGGCGGAATCGGCCTGGCCGCCAGTGGCAACATCGACGCGACGCGCACCAACCCGTCGATGTTCGAACCGGTGCACGGCAGCGCTCCCGACATCGCCGGACAGGGCATCGCCGATCCCACCGCGGCGATCATGTCGGTGGCGTTGCTGCTGGCCCATCTAGGCGAGGACGAGGCGGCTGCCCGGGTCGATCGTGCGGTGGCGGCCTACCTGGCAACTCGCGGGGACGAACGGCCTGCCACCAGCGTTGTCGGCGAACGGATTGCAGCCGGGCTCTAGTTTCCAGGCCCGGCGGCAGCACCCGAGTCGGCACCAGGGGCACCGCGGCCAGGGGGAACAGCGCGCACAGCCCCCAGGCCAGCGGGTAGGCGGCCGCGGTGATCAACGCCCCGAACATCGGCGGTCCGGCCGCGGCCATCAACCGCTGCGTGGTGTTCTGGGTGCCCAGCGCGCGTCCACTCCAGTACGGTCCGGCGAATTCGGTGATGGCGGTGGCCTCCAGGCCGTTGTCGAGCACCGCCAGCACAGAGACGGTGATCATCAACATCACGTCGAAACGGGAACCGACTCGGTCGCTCAGGGCCAGCAGGAGCAGGGCCAGCGCGGCCGCGAGGGCGATGATGCGGACCGGCCGCATCCGCGAGCCGACGCGATCCGACCAGCGGCCGACCAGGATGCGCCCGCCCGCGCCGATCAGCTGCGAAATGGTCACCAGACCACCGGCCGCCGCGACCGACCAGTGATGCTCGTTGATCAGCCAGACGAGCATGAAGGTGACCGTCACCGTCTGCGGCATCATCAGCAACGCCGAGGCCGCGTGAATTCGCCACAGCACGTTCGAACCGCGGTAGGGGCTGGCCAGTTCCGCATGGGTGGCCGTACGGCGGGATTTGCGTGGCGGGTCGACCACTCCGAAGACGCTGACCACCGCCGCGATGGCACACATCACCGCCGGGAACATCAAACCCGCGTGTGGACCGTCCTCGGCCAGCTCGGGAATCACCAAGGCGCCCAGAGCGATTCCGAGCGGTTGGGCGGTCTGCCGGAAGCCCATCGCCAGGCCGCGCTGCTCGGGCGGAAACCACCCCGACACCAACCGGCCGCCGGCGGTGTTGCAACTGGCGGCGGCCATCCCGCCGAGGAACAGGAAAACGCCCATCAGCACCAGCGAGTGAACCGAAGCGGCGGCGTAGGCCGCCAGCGCCGTCAACGCCGAGCCGGCGGTCAACACGACGCGCTCACCGACGCGGTCCAGCACATAGCCCCAGGCGACCAGGGTGACGACCATGCCCCAGCTGGGCATCGACGCCAGCAGACCCGCCTGGGCGAGTGGCGTTCCGCGCGCCGCTTCCAACCGGGGGATCAGGAAGGCGATGCCGTTGATGAAGAGGAAAGAGCTCGTGGTCGCGACCAGCGAGACCGCCACGATCGACCAGCGTGCCACCGCACTGGCCGGATCCCGAGGCATTCGTTAATGCTTGCACAGCAACGGCCTCGTTCCGCTCGCCGCCGCATCGTCGAGCCTGCAGATCTGGCGCGCGCCACTCGCACTTTCCCTGCAACTTTGCAGCCTGGGCGGACCAGATAGGCTCATCCGAATGCGCCTTGGACGAATCGCCAGCCCAGACGGTGTCGCTTTTGTCAGCATCGAAGGAGACCTGGACAACCCCGACAGCCTGACGGTCCGCGAAATCGCCGAGCATCCGTTCGGCACGCCGACCTTCACCGGCCGGTCCTGGCCCCTGGCCGACGTCCGGCTGCTGGCCCCGATACTGGCCAGCAAGGTGGTCTGCATCGGCAAGAACTACGCCGACCACATCGCCGAGATGGGTGGCCAGGCCCCTGCCGACCCGGTGATCTTCCTCAAGCCCAACACCGCGATCATTGGACCCAACGTGCCGATTCGCCTGCCCGCCAACGCATCACCCGTGCACTTCGAGGGTGAGCTGGCGGTGGTGATCGGCCGGGCGTGCAAGGACGTCAGCGCCGCCCAAGCCGCCGACAACATCCTCGGTTACACCATCGGCAACGACGTCTCGGCCCGCGACCAGCAGAAGTCCGACGGACAGTGGACCAGAGCCAAGGGGCACGACACGTTCTGTCCGGTCGGCCCGTGGATCGTCACGGATCTGGACCCCGGCGACCTGGCCCTGCGCACCGAGGTCAACGGTGAAGTCAAGCAGGACGCCCGCACCTCGCTGATGATCCACGACGTCGGCGCCATCATCGAGTGGATCTCGGCGGTAATGACCCTGCTGCCAGGCGATCTCATTCTCACCGGAACCCCGGCGGGAGTCGGGCCGATCGAGGACGGCGACACCGTCTCGGTCACCGTCGAGGGTATCGGCACTCTCACCAATCCCGTTGTCCGCAAAGGAAAGTCGTGACCAACGCAGAGCACGTCCGGGTTCGGTTCTGCCCGTCTCCCACCGGCATACCCCATGTGGGAATGATCCGCACCGCGCTGTTCAACTGGGCCTACGCCCGGCACACCGGCGGTACCTTCGTCTTTCGCATCGAGGACACCGACGCCGAACGGGACAGCGAGGAAAGCTATCTGGCACTGCTCGACGCCCTGCGCTGGCTCGGGCTGGACTGGGACGAGGGACCCGAAGTGGGCGGGCCGTACGCCCCGTACCGGCAGTCGCAACGCCGCGAGCTCTACCGCGACGTCGTGACACGGCTACTCGAGGCGGGCGAGGCCTACTACGCGTTCTCGACACCGGAAGAGGTGGAGGCCCGGCACGTGGCCGCCGGACGCAATCCCAAGCTCGGCTACGACAACTTCGACCGTCAGCTGACCGACTCGCAGCGCGCGGCGTTTCTGGCAGAGGGGCGCCAGCCCGTGGTCCGGTTGCGGATGCCGGACACCGACCTCGCGTGGGAAGACCTGGTGCGCGGCACCACCACCTTCGCGGCAGGCACCGTGCCCGACTTCGCGTTGACCCGCGCCAGCGGGGATCCGTTGTACACGTTGGTCAATCCGTGCGACGACGCGTTGATGAAGATCACCCACGTGCTGCGTGGTGAGGACCTGCTGCCGTCGACTCCACGCCAGATCGCGTTGTATCAGGCCTTGATCCGAATCGGGGTTGCCGAGCGCATCCCGGAATTCGGCCACTTCCCGCCGGTATTGGGGGAGGGGACCAAGAAGCTGTCCAAGCGTGACCCGCAGTCGAACCTGTTCCTGCACCGCGACCGCGGGTTCATCCCCGAGGGTCTGCTGAATTACCTTGCGCTACTTGGCTGGTCCATCGCCGACGACCACGACCTGTTCAGCCTCGACGAGATGGTCGCCGCGTTCGACGTGGTCAACGTCACCTCCAACCCGGCTCGCTTCGACCAGAAAAAGGCCGACGCCATCAACGCCGAGCACATCCGGCGGCTGGCCCTCGACGACTTCACCGCCCGGCTGCGCGACTACCTGGACACCCACGGGCATCGGATTGCCTTGGACGACGCGGCTTTCAAGACGGTCGCCGAGTTGGTTCAGACCCGCATCGTCGTGCTCGGCGACGCTTGGGAGCTGCTGAAGTTCTTCAACGACGACGAGTACGCCCTCGACCCCAAGGCCGCCGCCAAGGAGCTGGGTCCGGACGCCGCCCCGGTGCTCGACGCCGCCATCTCGGCGCTCGACGGGATCACGGACTGGACGACGGAGCACATCGAAGGCGCGCTGAAAAGCGCTCTGATCGACGGGCTGGCACTCAAGCCGCGCAAGGCCTTCGGACCGATTCGGGTGGCCGCCACGGGCACCACCATCAGCCCGCCGCTGTTCGAGTCCCTGGAACTGCTGGGGCGGGACCGCAGTCTGAGCCGGCTGCGCTCGGCGCGGCAGGCTGCGGCGTTCTAGGGCGTGCGTAGACCTGCCGAAGTCTTTGGTAGTGTGCACTGCGGCTTCAAAGGCATAGGACGGCTGGATCCAGCGGTGCCAGGACGCGGGTAGCGAACCCGGGAAATGGGCTCTGACCAGCAGTTTTAAGTCGCACATGGGGTATGGTGTAATTGGCAACACAGCTGATTCTGGTTCAGCCATTCTAGGTTCGAGTCCTGGTACCCCAGCAAAGCTCCGCCTGCTCGCGTGATTAGGTGGGGTATCCGGGTTGGGCTATGCTGACTGCTCGGATCATGTCCGGCCCCGTCGTCTAGCGGCCTAGGACGCCGCCCTCTCACGGCGGTAGCGTGGGTTCGAATCCCATCGGGGCTACAAAATCACTGAGCGCCGCCCTTGGGCGGCTGCATATCACTCAGCGCCGCCCTGTGCGGCCGGCGCCGTCGTACCACCCACCGGCATGCTCGGCAGACCCAGCTTGCGGTGATCCCACGAACGGCTGCGCCGGCTCACGATGCGCACGCCGACCCGCTTGTTCATCATCTGGTCCACGAACGGCTTCATGTCGTCGCTGTAGGGGCCCGTGTAGCGCTCCCACACGCTGACGCCGACGCGGTGCAGCGCGTCGGGCTCGTCGACGATCTCGGCGACGCCTTCGAACGACACTCCGCGCAAGGTGTCGTAGGTGTCGCCGTCCTCGAGCAGGAAGCTGACCCGCGGGTCGCGTTTCAGGTTCACCGCCTTCTGCGACTTGGCCTTGGTCTCCAGCCAGATCTCGCCGTCCACCACCGCGTACCACATCGCCGTCAGGTGCGGCTGTCCGTCCGGCCCGATGGTCGCCAGGGTTCCGGTCCGGCTGTTGTTGACGAAGTCGGTGATTTCGGCCTCGGACATGACGATGCTCGCGCGCTGATTCGTTCCCATAGCGTCAGTTTGTCAGGCGCCCGCGCGTCGCCTCTGATCTGGTGGCGCCGAGCTTGCGCTCACGGTCGGCTCAAGCCTCCGTGAGTGACCCTGGACGCAATCTCGGCGCAACCGTCGCCGCGGTACTACAACCGCCGCGTCAGCGCCTCAGCGGCGGCCAGAAGATCGGCGGCCCACCGTGCCCCGGGTCGCCGCCCCATCCGGTCTATCGGCCCGGACACCGAGATGGCGGCGACCACCACGCCGCGCCCGTCACGCACCGGCGCCGAAACGCTTGCCACCCCCGGCTCGCGCTCGGCGACGCTCTGCGCCCAGCCACGTTTGCGGACTTCGGCGAGCACCCGGTCGGTGAACATCGCCTTGGGCAGCACCGCTTTCTGGGTAGCGGCGTCGGAAAAGGCCAGCAGCACCTTGGCCCCGGATCCCGCGGTCATCGGCAGCCGGGCGCCGACCGGGACCGTATCGCGAAGCCCCGCAGGTGGTTCCAGGGCGGCGATGCAGATTCGCGAAGTGCCCTCCCGGCGGTAGAGCTGCACGCTCTCGCCCGTGGTCTCCCGCAGCTGAGGCAGCACCGAGGCGCTGGCGGCCAGCAGTGGGTCGCTGACGTAGGACGCGAGTTCGGTGACGGCGGGCCCGAGGCGCCACCGGCCGTCCTCGTCGCGGCCGGCCAGGCGGTGTACCTCCAGCGCGGCGGCCAGGCGGTAGGCGGTGGCCCTGGGCAGGCCGGTGCGTTCGCAGAGTTCGGCCAGCCCGCAGGGCGATTCCGCGATCGCGTGCAGGATGCCGACCGCTTTGTCCAGGACGCCGATGCCGCTATGCTGTCTCACAAGAAGATACTAGCGTCTCGCATTGTGAGATCACACTCCGGACCGATCGGCGAGCCGCGAACTGACGAATCGAGTTGAAGATGGCATCGCAGACGCACGACCCCGACGCCGGCCGGCCGCGCACGTTGGCCGAGAAGGTCTGGGACGACCACGTTGTGGTGTCCGGCGGCGACGAGGCGCCGGACCTGATCTACATCGATCTGCACCTGGTGCACGAGGTCACCAGTCCGCAGGCGTTCGACGGCTTGCGACTGGCCGGCCGGCCGGTGCGGCGGACCGATCTGACGATCGCCACCGAAGACCACAACGTGCCCACCGTCGACATCGACAAGCCGATCGCCGACCCGGTGTCCCGCACGCAGGTCGAGACGTTGCGGCACAACTGCGCCGAATTCGGTGTCCGGCTACACCCGATGGGCGACATCGAACAGGGCATCGTGCATGTCGTCGGGCCGCAATTGGGTCTCACTCAACCCGGAATGACGATCGTGTGTGGCGATTCTCACACCTCCACCCATGGTGCATTCGGCGCAATCGCCATGGGCATCGGCACTTCTGAGGTCGAACATGTGCTCGCCACCCAGACGCTGGCGCTGCGCCCGTTCAAGACGATGGCGGTCAATGTCGACGGTGCATTGCCGCCGGGGGTCACGGCGAAGGACGTCATTCTGGCGCTGATCGCCAAGATCGGGACCGGTGGCGGCCAGGGTCACGTCATCGAATACCGCGGCAGCGCCATCGAATCGCTCTCCATGGAAGGCCGGATGACGATCTGCAACATGAGCATCGAGGCCGGCGCGCGGGCCGGCATGGTCGCGCCGGACGACACCACTTTTGAATTCTTACGCGGTCGGCCGCATGCGCCGACCGGTGCGGACTGGGACGCGGCGCTGGCCTATTGGCAGCAGCTGCGTACTGATCCCGGAGCGGTTTTCGATACCGAGGTGCACCTCGATGCGGCGTCCCTCACCCCGTTCGTCACCTGGGGAACCAACCCCGGACAGGGGGTGCCGCTGGGTGCCACCGTGCCCGATCCGGAGTTGATGACCGATGACGCGCAGCGGCAGGCCGCCGAGAAAGCGTTGGCGTACATGGACCTTCAGCCGGGGATGGCGATGCGCGACATCGCGGTCGACACCGTCTTCGTGGGGTCGTGCACCAACGGCCGGATCGAGGATTTGCGGGTCGTGGCCGACGTTTTGCGTGGTCACAAGGTTGCCGACGGTGTGCGGATGCTTGTGGTTCCGGGTTCGATGCGGGTTCGCGCGCAGGCGGAGGCCGAAGGTCTCGGCGAGATTTTCACCGCCGCCGGCGCGGAATGGCGGCAGGCGGGTTGCTCGATGTGCCTGGGAATGAATCCCGATCAGCTTGCGCCAGGGGAGCGTTGCGCCGCGACGTCCAACCGCAATTTCGAAGGGCGGCAGGGCAAGGGTGGTCGCACGCACCTGGTTTCGCCGGCCGTCGCCGCAGCTACGGCGGTGCGCGGCAAGCTTTCCGCGCCGGCAGATTTGAACTAGCCGACTTGAATTCACATTGAGAATTAGGGGAACAGCATGGAAGCCTTTGACACCCACACCGGCATCGGAGTACCGCTGCGCCGGTCCAATGTCGATACCGATCAGATCATTCCCGCGGTCTACCTGAAGCGGGTAACCCGAACCGGTTTCGAGGATGGCTTGTTCGCGAGCTGGCGGTCGGATCCGTCATTCGTCCTCAACCTCAGCCCCTTTGACCGCGGGTCGGTTCTGGTCGCCGGACCGGATTTCGGCACCGGATCCTCGCGCGAGCACGCGGTCTGGGCGCTGATGGATTACGGATTCCGGGTGGTTATCTCGTCCCGGTTCGGCGACATCTTTCGCGGCAACGCCGGCAAGGCGGGGTTGTTGGCGGCCGAGGTCGACCAGGATGGTGTCGAACTTCTCTGGAAGCTGATCGAGCAGAGCCCAGGGCTGGAAATCACTGTCAATCTTCAAGATCGAAACGTCACCGCGGGAACGGCGGTGCTGCCGTTCAGGATTGACGATCACACCGCGTTCCGGTTGCTGAACGGACTCGACGATATAGCCCTTACGCTGCAGAAACTCGACGAAATCGAAGCTTTCGAGGCGGCCCGCCCGGCCTGGAAACCGCGCACTTTGCCGGCCTCCTGAAGCACGGAACGGCGCGGAATTTGCGCGCCGATCCGGGGGCATTTCGCGGTGGCGCCAGCGGCCAAGGGCGGCAATCGGATTGCCGAAATGGCGACTTTCCGGCAGCAATAGCGGGCTGAAATTGCGCGTGGCTCTTGGCAATTTGCCAGTTGAGGGTTTACCGTAGTGCACTAGTCGGTTCCAAAAGAGGACCACTGGCCTCGGAGGGTTGGATGAATAAAGCAGAGCTCATAGATGTGCTCACACAGAAATTGGGCTCAGACCGTCGGCAGGCGACCGCCGCCGTCGAGAATGTCGTCGACACGATTGTGCGCGCGGTCCACAAGGGTGACAGCGTCACGATTACCGGTTTCGGCGTCTTCGAACAGCGTCGCCGCGCGGCTCGCGTCGCCCGCAACCCGCGCACCGGCGAGACGGTGAAAGTCAAGCCGACGTCTGTTCCGGCATTCCGTCCGGGAGCTCAGTTCAAAGCGGTTGTGGCTGGCGCACAAAAGCTCCCGGCCGAAGGACCCGCAGTGAAGCGCGGCGTGGTTGCCAGCGCGGCCAAGAAGACGACGGCCAAGAAGGCTCCCGCCAAGAAGTCTGCCACCAAGGCTCCGGCCAAGAAGGCTGCGACCAAGGCTCCGGCCAAGAAGGCTGCCACCAAGGCTCCGGCCAAGAAGGCTGCCACCAAGGCCCCCGCCGCGAAGAAGGCTGCGACCAAGGCTCCGGCCAAGAAGGCTGCCACCAAGGCTCCGGCCAAGAAGGCCGTGACCAAGGCTCCGGCCAAGAAGGCCGTGACCAAGGCTCCGGCCAAGAAGGCTGCCACCAAGGCTCCCGCCAAGAAGGCTCCGGCCAAGAAGGCTGCGAGCACACGGCGCGGCCGCAAGTAGTCAAACCCAAGCAGATACCCTCCGGCGGGCAGCGATGCCCTCGGAGGGTATTCGCTTGTCAGGCGCGCACGTTGGCGGCCAGCGCGCCGCCGATGTGGTCAGCGGCGATCAGCCGGCCCGCCGACAGCGACAGCACCCAGGTGCTGCCTTTGAGGTTGCGCGACTTGTCGGGACGCACTCCGTCGCGTTCGCACCACCACGCGATCAGGTCCGGAATCACCTTGCCCTGCGTGCAGATCACGGGCGTTCCGGCCCGTTCGGCGATTTGCAGAACCCGCTGCCGGCCGCGCTTGGGGTTCTTGGCGTACGCCTCCTCGGTCAGGTTGGGCTCGTTGTGAATATCGACGCCCAACTCGGCGGCGAGCGGTTCCACCGTCTGGTGGCACCGCACCCGATCGGCCGCGTACACCCGGTCGGCGCCGAACGCCAGCAGCTGCCCCACCAGCGCCTCGGCCTGGGCGCGGCCCTTCTTGTCCAACGGCCGCTTGGTGTCGTCGCCGCGGTAGCGTGACTTGCTGCCCGCGGTACCGTGCCGCACCACCAGCACGGTCTTGGTGTCCGGCGGCTGTTTGACGAACCGGCGCAGGACCTTTCGGTCCGGCGCGTAGTCGAGCTTCTTCATGGCGTCGGCGACCGGCAGCCAGATCAACTCGTCGACCTCGTGTCCGGGGGCGAAGGTGCCTCCGGTGCTGCGCGCGGCCCAGTAGTGCACCCGCTTGATGCCCTGGTCGATCGGGTACGTGATGGTGGTCAGGCAACGGCCGAGATGGCTGTGGTGGCCGGTCTCCTCGAGCACCTCGCGCACGGCGGCGACCGCTGCGGTCTCGCCGGGGTCGACCTTGCCCTTGGGCAGCGACCAGTCGTCATACCGGGGGCGGTGAATGACGGCGATCTCGAGCGATTTCGCCGGGTTGCCCTTACCGGACCGCCACAACACCGCGCCGGCTGCGTAGACGACCCGGTCTCCGGGGCGTCGACGGTCCGACGAGTTCTGGATCGACACCTTCACTCCTGCAGGTCAATTCGGCCAGGTGGCTCATGCTGGTGGAGGTGGCCCCGGAGGACACCACTGGACTACGGGCTGCGGTGCCTTTCCATGAGCGAAGCCTGGTGGTCGCGGACGCTCTCGCCTTCCTGCGGCGACGCCGTCCACTGCCCATCGGACCCGAGCTCCCAGCACCGGGTGGAGGGGTCCAATGCGGACTCGAACAATTCGTCGAGTTGCGCGGTCAAACGCGGGTCCTTGACCTGTGCCATGACCTCGACGCGGCGGTCCAGGTTGCGGTGCATCATGTCGGCGCTGCCGATCCAGAATTCGTCGATGGCGTTGAAATGCAGAATGCGCGAATGTTCCAGGAACCGACCGAGAATCGAGCGGACGGTGATGTTTTCGGAAAGGCCCTCGGTGCCCGGGCGCAGCGCGCAGATACCGCGCACCACCACCTCGACCCGCACCCCGGCCTGCGACGCGCGATACAGCGCGTCGATGACCTGCTCGTCGACCAGGGCGTTCATCTTGAGCCGGATCCGCGCGTCGTTGCCGCGACGATGGGCCTCGACCTCCCGTTCGACGCGCTCGATGATCCCGGTGCGGATGCCGTGCGGGGCCACTAACAGATTGCGGTAGGTCAGCTTTCGCGAGTAACCGGTCAGCGTGTTGAAGAGGTCGGTCAGGTCCGCACCGATGTTGGGGTCGGCGGTCAGCAGGCCCACGTCCTCGTACAGTCGCGCCGTCTTGCCGTTGTAGTTGCCGGTTCCGACGTGGCAGTACCGCCGGATGATGGGACCTTCACGACGCACCACCAGGCAGGTCTTGCAGTGCGTCTTGAGTCCGACGAACCCATAGACGACGTGCACGCCTGCCTGCTCAAGGGTTCGCGCCCAACGGATGTTCGCCTGCTCGTCGAAGCGCGCTTTGATCTCAACCATTGCCACAACTTGTTTTCCGGCTTCGGCGGCGTCGATCAATGCCCGCACGATCGGGGAATCCCCGGAGGTGCGGTAGAGCGTCTGTTTGATCGCAAGCACATTCGGATCTGCGGCGGCCTGTTCGACGAACCGCTGCACGCTCGTCGAGAACGAGTCGTAGGGATGGTGCACCAGCACGTCGCCCTCGCGCAGCGTGGCGAAGATGCTCTTGGGCGTCTCGCGCTCCGCGAAGGCGGGGTGGGTGGCGGGCACGAAAGCCCGGTCCTTCAGCGCCGGCCGGTCGATGCCGTAGATCTGCCACAGCGACGACAAATCCAGCAGCCCAGGCACTTCGATGACATCACCGGGATGTACGTCGAGCTCGCGCAGCAGCAGCTCCAGCATGCTCTCGGTCATGTCGTCGGATGCTTCGAGCCGTACCGGGGACCCGAACCGGCGCCGCGCCAATTCCCGTTCGAGCGCCTGCAACAGGTCCTCGTCGCGGTCCTCTTCCACCTCGAAGTCGGCGTTGCGGGTGATCCGAAACGCATGGTGCTCCACGATTTCCATGCCGGGGAAGAGCACCGGAAGGAAGGCCGCGATCAACTCCTCCATCGGCAGGAACCGCACGGCCACCTGGTCTTCGCCGTCGTCGTCCTTGGCGTCCAGTTCGACGAACCGGTCCACGTTGTCGGGCACCTTCACTCGCGCGAAATGCTGGGTGCCGTCCTCGGGCTGCTTGACGGTGATGGCGAGGTTCAGGCTCAGCCCGCTCACGAAGGGGAAGGGGTGGGCCGGGTCCACCGCCAACGGCGTGAGAACGGGGAAGACCTGCTCGTGGAAATAGGTCGACAAGCGCTCTTGCTCAGCCTCATCGAGGTCGGCCCACGTGACGATGTAGATGCCTTCCTCCTCGAGCGCGGGCAGTACCGAATCGAGGAACACGCGCGCCTGCCGGCTGGCGATCTGTTGGGTCTGCTCGCCGATGCGCCGCAGTTGCTCGCGCGGCGTCAGTCCGTCCGCTGAGCGCACCGACAGGCCCATCTCGTCGCGCCGCTTCAGGCCGGCGACCCGAACCATGTAGAACTCGTCCAGGTTGGAGGCGAAGATGGCCAGGAACTTCGCGCGCTCGAGCAGCGGCATCGAATTGTCGTCGGCCAGTGCCAGCACGCGGGCGTTGAAGTCGAGCCAGCTCAGTTCCCGGTTGAGGTAGCGCTCTTCCGGCAGCGCGTCGATGATCGCCGCGGGAGTCGCGGCCGGAGGGGCCGCGGGAGCCGAGTCACCAGGGTGCCAAGCGTGCTCGTCGGGACGTGCCTCTGCCTCTGGGGTGGCTTCGATTTCGGTCACCCTGCGATCATTGCCTATCACCCGGCGATGCGGCCAGCAGTCAGCAGAGATCCATGTGCCGTTGGGCTGCCATTCACCTGGCGGCCCGGTTCACCGCGCGGAGCGATGCGCGATGGCGCGTGCGGTCGCCGGGCCCACCCCGAGCTGGCGGGCGGCCGCCAGGTCAGCCGGTGTGTCGACGTCGCAACGCAGCCCGGGCCAGGCGCCGGTCAATTCGATCGCACCCGAACGACGGTGTCGCGCTGCGGAATCCGGCCCGAATCGCGGGTCGAGCGAGGTCCCGAACGCGCACAGCACCGCGGTGCCGGTGCCCAGCCGGTCCGCGACGAAGCTGCGCTCGTGGTGTCGTGCCGCCGAGATGGCCTCGGTAAGCTCCTGGGTCTGCAACGCGGGCAGATCACCTTGCAGGACAACAACATTCGGGACATCGACCGCACCCGCTGCGGAACTGACCGCGCTGTTCAGCGGGTCGGGATCGTCCGGCGCGGTCGGGTCCGCCAGCACCTGTGCGCCGAGCTCGGTGGCCGCGGCCGCGGCGACGTCGTCGGGGGTGATGACCGTGATCGAGTGCAACGAACTCACCCGGGTTGCCGCGGACAAGGTGTCGACCAGCATGGCCAGGACCACACTCTCACGCGTCGGGGCCGCGAAGACCGGAGCCAGCCTGGTCTTGGCGGCGGCCAAACGCTTGACGGCGATGATCAGCCCGACATCCCCGTGTGCGCTGCCCATGTGAAACATCCTGCCAGCGCAACGCCGCTGGAGGTGACGGCGCCCGGTCGCTGGGACTACTGTTTAGCGGCTGCCGTCGCCGTAACGGGGCACAGGGCTAGATATAAGGGGTGGTTGATGGCCGGCACGGGAACCGTCGCGGTGATGGGCGCGGGCGCATGGGGCACGGTGCTGGCCAAGGTGCTTGCCGATGCCGGGGGCGACGTCACATTGTGGGCGCGGCGCGCGGATGTCGCCGACAAGATCAATAAGACCCGGTACAACCCCGACTACCTTCCCGGCACCTTGCTTCCGGCGGGCATCCGCGCCACCAACGACGCGGAGGAAGCGCTGGCCGGCGTCACGACTGTGCTACTCGGGGTCCCGGCCCAGACCATGCGCGCCAATCTCGAACAGTGGAACGGCATGTGGGCCGACGGCGCGACTCTGGTCAGCTTGGCCAAGGGGATCGAGCTGGGCACCCTGATGCGGATGAGCCAGGTGATCGTTTCGGTCACCGGGGTGGACGCATCCCAGGTCGCGGTGATCTCCGGGCCGAACCTCGCCAGTGAGATCGCCGAGAGTCAGCCCGCCGCCACCGTCGTCGCGTGCAGCGACTCCGGACGTGCCGTGGCGTTGCAGCGGTTTTTGAACAGTGGCTACTTCCGTCCCTACACCAACTCCGATGTGGTGGGGACCGAGATCGGTGGCGCGTGCAAGAACGTCATCGCGCTGGCGTGCGGGATGGCGGTCGGGGTCGGGTTGGGGGAGAACACGGCGGCGGCCATCATCACTCGCGGGCTGGCCGAGATCATGCGACTGGGGCTGGCGCTGGGCGCCAAGGGCACGACGTTGGCGGGGCTGGCCGGGGTGGGTGACCTGGTGGCCACCTGCACCTCTCCTTATTCGCGCAATCGCTCGCTGGGCGAGCGGCTGGGACGCGGCGACACCATGCATACGGCCCTGCACGGCAAGGACGGCCACGTCGTCGAGGGCGTGACCTCCTGCGAGTCGGTGCTGGCCCTGGCGTCCAGCTACGACGTCGAGATGCCACTGACGGACGCCGTGCACCGGGTCTGCCACAAGGGGCTGTCGGTCAACGACGCGATTGCTCTGCTACTGGGCCGCAGCACCAAGCCGGAGTGAATTGCAGTAGTCGCCGGCGGATCCCGCGCGATTTTGCAGTAGTCGGACCCGGATCGAATCCGCCCGCGTTGGCGTGACAATCAGCTACTAATAAGCGGCGGCAAGAAGCGTCGCCGCGCGAATGGCTGTATTCGATGACCGGTGCCTGTCGGGGAGCGTGGGGGAAGTCGGGCTGCGCTCGGACAGCGTGCCCCGGAGTTCGCGACTCATGACTGGGCCGTTTGACCTCTCCGGGTCGATTGGAGCTCCCTGATGTCGCCCTTTCTGATCGCCGCTCCGCAGGCTCTGAGCGCTGCGGCCGCGGACTTGGGAGCGATAGGGGAGGCGGTCCGCCAGGCGACGGCGGTGGCGGCGCCGACGGCGACGATCATGCCCGCCGCCGCCGACGAGGTGTCGGCGGTCATCGCGGCCCTATTCGGCACCGTCGGCCAGGAGTATCAAGCAGTCAGTGCGCAGGCGGCGGAGTTCCACGCCCAATTCGTGCGGGCGCTGGCAGCGGCGAGCGGCTCTTACGCGGCTGTGGAAGCGGCGAGTGCCGACGCCCTGGGCTCGCTGGAGGAGCAGGTCTTGGGTGCGATCAATGCGCCGGCGAATCTGCTGTTGGGGAGGCCTTTGATCGGCCCGGGGACCGATGGCGCGGCAGGTACCGGTGCCGCGGGTGGGCCCGGCGGACTGCTGTGGGGGCGCGGAGGCAACGGCGGGTCGGGCGCGGCCGGGCATGCCGGTGGGGCCGGCGGCGCCGCCGGGTTGTTGGGTGTGGGCGGAGCCGGCGGTGCCGGCGGCGCGGGCGCCAACGGTGGAACAGGTGGCAGCGGCGGTTGGTTGTGGGGCAACGGCGGTGCCGGCGGTATGGGTGGGGTCGGCGGTAACGGAGGCACCGGCGGCAATGCGTTGCTCTTCGGTTCCGGTGGTGCCGGCGGGGCAGGCGGGACGGGCCTCGGCGGCTCGATCGGCACACCGGGCAGCCCAGGCAGCGCCGTGGCTGCCGGCGGCGGCGGTGGCGACGGCGGCAGCGGCGCTGGGGGCACTGGTGGAGCGGGCGGGCGCGGTGGACTGATCCTGGG
>NZ_LKTM01000014.1 GCF_001417955.2 Mycobacterium gordonae
CCCGCGCCGCCCCACCAATACGCGCCACCCACCCCACCGACTCCTCGGTCTGTTCCAACAGCGCCCGACGATGAGCCACCACCTCCGCCAGGTAGCCGTCGTAATCCGCCAACCCACACGGAAGGCACGGCAATCTATCGAACATGTGTTCGAGTATAGCTACTACCTCTGACAGGGCTCAGTGTCATCTCAGGGCATCGGTGACACACTCTGCAGGGTTGCAGCCGGATAGCTGTGGCCGGCGCCGAAGTTCCGACGAGCTCTGCGGGAAGCCGGAAAGTAACCGACAATCGGGCGATGACAGCCCAGAATCCAGCCTTCCGAACGGGACGGGGAAACGGCGGGGCGGTCGGGCTCGTCGCGCTGCATGCCGTGCTGGTGCTTTTCACCGTGCTGCTGAATCTGGCCCTGCTCGTGACCGCCGATCCACACGACCAGTGCCGCATTCACCATGTGCACTGCGATCGAGGAGCCCATCTCCGGGAGGCGGTGCTGATCAGTGGGGTGGGAACCGCCGTCCTGATCATCCTCGAGATCGTTATGGGGACCTACGCCCACTTGTGGAAACGCCAACGACTGCACTTCGCCGTGCCGCTGTTGTGCTGCTTTGGCCAGTTCGTCATCCTGTGCACCGCCTTCACTCTCGGCGCCACCGGGATTCCGTAACTACTGCGCCGGTACGCCCACCGCCCCACACGCCGGAAGCGCCGTCGTCGTGCCGGCCAAGACGGCTGGAATCGGCGCCGAGGGCACCTCGGCGGCAACGGCCTGCGGCGCCGGAGCCTGCGGCCCGGGCAGCACGACCGGGTCTGCGGCCTTGCCACTCGAGGGAGTCATCGGCGCACCCTTGCCCGTCCCCGCCTGCGTCGCGATCGGCGCAGCCGCCGGCGCCGCCTCGGCCGCGCCGGCTCCCGCGCCCGCGACCGGGACCACCGGCGCCACCGGAGGTACGACGGGCACGGGCGGCACAACCGGCACCGGCGGCACAACCGGCACCGCCGGCGCGATCGGCACCGGACCTGGCAGCACCACGGGCGCCGCTGCTACCGGCCCCGCAGCGAAGCCCATCTGTTGCTCAATGCAGTTCCCACCACCGGTCCGCAGCGGAGTGGCCACCGCGCCCGGACTCAATGCCAGCGCAGCTCCGCACAACCCCGCGCCGGCGGCAACCGCTACGCAGAATCGATCGATTATCCGCAACGCCAACTCCGTTCAATCTCCCCAATTGCCCCCGCAATTAATGACAATGGGGAACCGTATCGGCGCGCCGAATTCTTGCCTAGAGCCCTAAGTCGATGGTTGCCGAACCGATGCCAAGCCCCAGCCGCGCCGTGACGGTGTCTTACCCAAATAGTTACGCAGCGAAGGGTTTTGGGCGCCGAAGCTGTGCTACGCGACCAATTCGTGACCTGAACACGGCGAATCGGCGCACCGCAAAATTCGACCGATTAATGGCCGGCCAGCAAATTCGAGGCGTAAATTACAGCGGTGTAATTTACATTAATGTAATTCACTCGCCGGAGTCGGAGCCCCACCACAGTGACGGCCAGCTGAAGCTCAGGGCCCCCTGACTCAGCCGCGTGATCAGGTCTTCGAGCGCCCGCAGCGGCAGTTCCATCCGCCATTCGGGCAGCAGTCCGGACAGGTGCAGGGATTCCGGCGTCAGCTCGACGCCGGTGATCATCAGGCCGTGCGGCAACTCCGGCAACGGCACCTGGTACGCGGGTGCGCGCAACGGCAACTTCCACCGCCGCTGCCCGGCCACCACCGCGCGCGGGCGCAACCACAGCGTCGATCCGACCACGTCCGCGTCCACCTCGAGCCCACCCAGGCCCGGACGGCGTGCCCAGCTCAACAGCGCGGTCCCGTCCTCCCCCGACTCGCTGCGCAGATGGGGCGCCGCCTGCTCCAGCACATGGTCGAAGACGTCCTTCGGCAGCTCGGTGGTCAACTCCGTCGGAGCCGCAATGACCAGCGGCGGCACCCCGGGACGGATGTGCACGTTGCGCATCACGGCGACCGCACTCTGCAGACGGTTGTCGGCCCAGCAGATGTCGCGAGCCGCCACCCGCACCTCGCCGAGCTGACCGACCGGCAACCCCTGGGGATCCAGCTCCGATTCCAGCTCGACGACGGTCAGCGTCACGTCCTGATCGCCGATGCGGACGGTGACTTCCTTGCCGACCAGTAGCTGCTGCAACGTCGCGAACAGGGTCCGGTAGGGCATCGCCACCGCGTGGGCGCCGACCGACGGTATCCCGGTCGACGACCAGAGGGAAGTCAGCATCTCCAAGGCGCGGAACGGGTCGTCCCAACGCAGGAAAGGAACCTTGGGCGACATCGGCAAGCGCCTCCTCACCAGCAGATTAGCCGGTGCCGGCGCGGTTATCCCGGCAGGACCGGCGCGGCCCCGCCGATCATCAGACCGGGTACCTCCGACCAGCCCTGTTGATTCTCGGCGGCAGACGCGGAGTACATCAACACGCCCTGCGGACCGGCGACATACACGGTGGACGGACTTGCCGCGATCGCGAACAGCGGGATTTGCAGCCCGCGCGCGGGCGCATCCGAGTTGACGCCGTCCAGGTTGACGTAGGACACCGGGTGGGTGGCGTCGTTGCGGGTCACCACGATGTCGTCACCCGTGCGCCAATACAGCGACACCACCGACGTTCCCAGGCCGAAGCCCAGCCGCCGCGGGTAGGTCAGGGCGAACTGGCCGGCCTGCGTCTGCTCGACACCGGCCAGGATCACCTGTCCGCCGATCACCATTGCCGCGCGCGTCCCGTCCCGGGACAACTGCAGATCGGTGATGGGCCCGGGGAAGCGACTGGACACCGCGGTGGAGTCCACGGGAATGCGGGCGGGCTGTCCGGTGGCTGGTTCCTGGATCGCCCGCAGCACGTTGTTGGCGTCGACGACCACCCAGACCGCATCGTCCAGCGACCAACTGGGGCGCGACAGGTTGTGCCCGTCGGCGGACTGGACCGCTTCGCCGCCGAGGTCCCCGATCCATAACGACGCCGCCATGTCCGGCGCTCCGCGGCGCAGCGTCACCACCGACGCCACCTGCCGCCCACTGCGCGACAGTGCGGCGCCGGTCTGGTCCCCCATGTGACCGAAGGCCCCCGGCACCGTGGTGACGTGCTGGCCGTCCAGTTCCACCAGCGATCCGCCCACCAGCGCATGCAGGCCGGCGCCGGCACCGTCGGCCACGCCCGGGTCGGTGGCGGCGACGTCGGAGGTGTTCCAGCCCTGGGCGAACCGGTCGTCCAGCGGGGCGCCGTCGGCGTTGATGACGTAGGGCCCGCGGATGTCGGCCCGCGCCAGCGTCCAGATGATCTGCGCGGCAAGCAGAGCCCTGCTGTGCGGATCGGTGGTGGACAGCTTCTCCAGCTCGACGCGGGCGCCGCCGTAGCCCTTGCCCACTCCGCTCTTGCCACCGTCGGCCCGGGTGACCGGCCCACGCAACCGCAGTGGTGGAGCCAGCAGGTTGCGCACCGTATGCGCCATCTCGGGGCGGGGGCCGGCCAGCAGCTTCGAGATGAGCTCGGTGGCCAGCTGGTCGTGGTCGGACACCGCGACGTAGCGCGGATCGGGCACCACGGTCTTGCCGGTGGGGTCGGCGAAGTACAACGTGTTCCGCTTGTAGGTCGACTGGAACTGCTGCCAGTCCAGGAACACGCCGTTGGGCAGCCGGTCGATACGCCACCCGCCGGAGGTCTTGACCAACTCGATCTGCCCCGGGTCGGGCAACTGGCCCTCGGCGGTCTCGAAGACTCCGATGTCGGACAGCGAGCCCAGGATGTCGGCCCGCATCGTCGCCGAAACACGTTCGGCACCACGGGTTTCGACGAACACCACATGGTCGATCAGCAGCGCGCTACCGGCGTCGTCCCAGGAGTTGGAGGCCGACTGGGTGAGGAACTGCCTGGCCGCCAGGTGCCGGTTCGCCGGGTCGGCGGTGGCCTTGAGGAATTCGCGCAACAGCACGTCGGGATCCATGCCCGGGGTGGGTTTGGGCAGGTTCGACGGCGCCGGCCGCTCGACCGTGCCGATGGCCTGCGGCGCCGACGAACTGGGCACGCTCGCACAGCCGGACAGCACGCTCACCGCCATGAGCAGGGCACCCATCGCGCGTCTCATCCGGCGTGCTCCCGGGTGCGCTGATCGGCGACGGCAGCCGGGTTGGCTGCCGGCGCAGGCGCCGGGATCGGCTTCATGGGCAGCGGGCTGGTGGTCACCTTGTGCCCCCGCACCAGCGGCAGCGTCAGCCGGAAGCAGGCACCCTGGCCGGGCTCGCCCCAGGCTTCCAGGCGGCCCTGGTGCAGCCGGGCATCCTCGATGCTGATCGCCAGGCCCAGCCCGGTACCGCCGGAGCGCCGCACCCGGGACGGGTCGGAGCGCCAGAACCGGCTGAACACCAGCTTCTCCTCGCCGGGCCGCAGGCCGACGCCGTAGTCGCGGACGGTGACTGCCACCGTGTCCACGTCGGCCGCCATCCGGATCCGCACCGGCTTGTGCTCGGCATGGTCGATGGCGTTGGCGATCAGGTTGCGCAGAATGCGTTCCACCCGGCGGGCGTCGACCTCCGCGATCACTTCCTCGGTCGGCATGTCCACCAGCAGCTCGATGCCGGCCTCCTCGGCCAGGTGGCCGACGTTGGTCAGGGCCTTGTTGACGGTGGTGCGCAGGTCGACCGCCTCCACGGACAACTCGGCCACCCCGGCGTCGTGCCGGGAGATCTCCAGCAGGTCGTTGAGCAGTGTCTCGAAGCGGTCCAGCTCGTTGACCATCAATTCGGTGGAGCGGCGCAGGGCGGGATCCAGGTCGGCGCTGTGGTCGTAGATCAGGTCGGCGGCCATCCGCACCGTGGTCAGCGGGGTGCGCAGTTCGTGGCTGACGTCGGAGGTGAACCGGCGTTGCAGGTTGCCGAACTCTTCGAGCTGGGTGATCTGGCGGGACAGGCTCTCGGCCATGTCGTTGAACGAGACCGCCAGCCGCGCCATGTCGTCCTCACCGCGGACCGGCATGCGCTCGGACAGGTGCCCCTCGGCGAACCGTTCGGCGATCCGTGAGGCGGACCGCACCGGCACCACCACCTGGCGCGATACCAGCAGGGCAATGCCCGCGAGCAAGAGCAGCAGCACCAGCCCCCCGGTGGCCATCGTGCTACGCACCAGCGTGATGGTGGCCTGCTCGTTGGCCAGCGGGAAGATCAGGTACAGCTCGAGGTTCGCCACCCGCGACGACGTCGGTGTCCCGACGATCAGCGCCGGCCCGGAGAACCCGTCGGTGTGCACCGTCGCGTACTGGTAAGCGGCCTGACCTGCTTTGACGAAACCCCGCAACGCGTTGGGCACCTGGTCGACGGGTCCCGCCGTCGAAGCGGCGCGCGGGCCGTCCCCCGGCACCATGAGCACCGCGTCGAAGGCACCGGCCAGGCCGGCGCCGGAGGCGGGGTCGGTTTTCGAGGTCAGCGTGTTGCGGGCCAACTGCAGGCTGCTGTCCAGTGAGCGGGTTTCCTCACCGTTGACGATTCCGCTGACGGTGTTGCGCGCCCGCTCGATCTGATCGGTGGCGGCCTTGACCTTGACGTCGAGCACGCGGTTGGTGACCTGGCTGGTCAGCACGAAACCCAGCGCCAGAATCACCGCCAGCGACAACCCCAGGGTCAGCGCAACGACACGCAGTTGCAGGGAACGCCGCCAAACCACAGCGACGGCACGGCTCACAGCACTCAAGCCGCGCGGCAGAGGCCCTGAACGGCCCCAGCGACCTCGACTACGTCGTGGAGAGCGCCAGATCACCTACACCGCACTCTCCCGGCCGCCGGATCACGGGGGGCCGGCCTTGTAACCCACTCCTCGAACGGTCAGAACCACGGTCGGGTTCTCGGGATCCTTTTCGACCTTGGCGCGCAGGCGCTGGACGTGCACGTTCACCAGGCGGGTGTCCGCCGGGTGCCGGTATCCCCAGACCTGTTCGAGCAGCACATCACGAGTAAACACCTGGCGGGGTTTACGCGCCAACGCGACCAACAGGTCGAATTCCAGCGGCGTGAGGGAGATCTGCTCGCCGTTGCGGGTGACCTTGTGCGCCGGCACGTCGATGTCGACGTCGGCGATCGACAGCATCTCGGCGGGCTCGTCGTCGTTGCGCCGCAACCGCGCCCGCACCCGCGCCACCAGCTCCTTGGGCTTGAACGGCTTCATGATGTAGTCGTCGGCGCCGGACTCCAGGCCGAGCACCACGTCCACGGTGTCGGTCTTGGCGGTCAGCATGACGATCGGCACGCCGGAATCGGCGCGCAGCACCCGGCAGACGTCGATGCCGTTCATGCCCGGCAGCATCAAGTCCAACAGCACCAGATCCGGACGCAACTCGCGCACGGCGGTCAGGGCCTGAGTGCCATCGCCGATGACCGCGGTGTCGAAACCCTCCCCACGCAACACGATGGTGAGCATCTCGGCCAGCGAAGCGTCGTCGTCGACGACGAGAATCCTTTGCCTCATGGAGTCCATGGTGTCACCAGATCCGGACAAAACTCGGCTACCACACGGGTGTTTCTTGATTGATAAGGGCAAATAGCGCCGATTTTGTGCTAAACAGCCGTCAACTCGGCCGCCAGAGCGGCCGGATCGACGTCCGCGTCCACCACGCGCCATCGCCCGGACCACCCCGCGGCAGCCAGTCCGGCGTACACCTCGCCGGTCCGGCGTTGCAGTCCGTCGTCGCGTTCGTAGCTGTCGCGCGCCCGGCCCGGGTCGCTCTCGGCGCGGTCGCGGGCCCGCTGCCCGGCCAGTTCGGCCGGCACCGCGAGCAGGATCTGGCAGTCCGGCACCGGTAGCGCAAGCCGCTCGTATTCCAGCGCGTGCACCCACGCCACCGCGTCCCCGGTAGCGTCCTGATGCAACCGGGCCGCGCTGTAGGCGGCGTTGGAGGCGACGTAGCGGTCCAGGATCACCACGTCGTGCTCGCGCCCCAGCCGTTGAATCTCCGCGACGGCCCCGGCCCGGTCGAGCGCGAACAATGTCGCCATCCCGTACACCGATTGCGAGAGATCACCGTGCTGACCGTGCAGCGCCTCGGCCGCGAGGTCAGCGGTGATGGACTGCCCGTAGCGCGGAAACGCCAGCGTCGCCACCGACTTGCCCGCGCGGTGCAGGTGCGCGCGCAGGCCGTCGGTCAGCGTGCGCTTGCCGGAGCCGTCGACGCCTTCGATCGCGATCAGCACGGCGCGAGCCTATCCCCCGCCCACCGTGAAGCTGGCTTCACAGTGGGCGTCGAACGTGAAGCCGGCTTCACGTTCGCGGGGCCACCGCGGCTCAGTAGCGGTAGTGGTCGGGCTTGTACGGGCCCTCGACGTCGACGCCCAGGTATTCGGCCTGGTCCTTGGTCAGCTTGGTCAGCGTTCCGCCGAGCGCCTCGACGTGGATGCGGGCCACCTTCTCGTCGAGGTGCTTGGGCAGGCGGTACACCTCGTTGTCGTACTCGTCGTTCTTGGTCCACAGCTCGATCTGGGCGATCGTCTGGTTGGCGAAGCTGTTGCTCATCACGAACGACGGGTGGCCGGTGGCGTTGCCCAGGTTGAGCAGCCGGCCCTCGGACAGCACGATGACCGAGCGGCCGGTCTCCTTGAAGGTCCACAGGTCGACCTGCGGCTTGATGTTGGTCTTGGTGGCGCCGGAGCGCTCCAGGCCGGCCATGTCGATCTCATTGTCGAAGTGGCCGATGTTGCCCAGGATCGAGTGGTCCTTCATCGCCTTGATGTGGTCGAGCATGATGATGTCTTTGTTGCCGGTCGACGTCACCACGATGTCCGCGTCGGCGATGGCGTCCTCGACGGTCACGACGTCGAAGCCCTCCATCATCGCCTGCAGCGCGTTGATCGGGTCGATCTCGGTGACCTGGACCCGGGCGCCCTGGCCCTTCATGGCCTCGGCACAGCCCTTGCCGACGTCGCCGTAGCCACAGATCAGCACCTTCTTGCCGCCGATCAGGGCGTCGGTGCCGCGGTTGATGCCGTCGATCAGCGAGTGGCGGGTGCCGTACTTGTTGTCGAACTTCGACTTGGTGACGGAGTCGTTGACGTTGATCGCGGGGAAGGCGAGGTCACCGGCCGCGGCGAACTGGTACAGGCGCAGCACACCGGTGGTGGTCTCCTCGGTGACGCCCTTGACCGACTCGGCGATCTTGGTCCACTTGCCCTTGTCGGTCTCGAAGCGGTTGCGCAGCACGCTCAGGAAGATCTTCCATTCGGCCGAGTCGTCTTCCTCGGCGGGCGGCACGACGCCGGCCTTCTCGTACTGCATGCCGCGCAGCACCATCATGGTGGCGTCGCCACCGTCGTCAAGAATCATGTTGGCCGGCTTGTCCTCGTCCGGCCAGGTGAGCATCTGCTCGGCGGCCCACCAGTACTCCTCGAGCGTCTCGCCTTTCCAGGCGAACACCGGGACACCCTTGGGCTCTTCGGGTGTGCCATGCGGGCCGACAACGACGGCGGCCGCCGCATGGTCTTGGGTCGAGAAGATGTTGCACGACGCCCACCGAACTTCGGCACCCAGCGCGGTCAGGGTCTCGATCAGCACCGCGGTCTGGACGGTCATGTGAAGCGAACCCGAGATCCGGGCTCCCTTCAGCGGCTGCACCTCGGCGTACTCGCGGCGCAGTGACATCAGGCCGGGCATCTCGTGCTCGGCGATCCGGAGCTCTTTGCGGCCGAAATCCGCCAGCGACAGATCGGCAACTTTGAAGTCGATGCCGTTCAGAACGTCGGGGGTGAGCGAATTTTCGAGCGTCGTCATAGGGGTTTACATCCTTCTTTGGGGGCTTCTTTGAGTCTGAGTAGGCGCGTCGGCCCAGTAACTCTCTGGACTCACTCTAGCCTCCGGCCAATAGCCGTCCTGGTCAGGGCACGTTGATGACGCCGTGACGCTCCGCGAACGGGGTCATCATCCTGGCCAGATCCGCCGCGACGTCGTGGTCGGCCTCGGGCGGCATCGACACGTAGCTCAAGCACAGCCGGACGATCGCCCGCGACAGCACACCGGCGTCGTCGTCGCTGGTGGCCAGCCACGTCTGGGTGAACGCGGTGGCCAGCCGCTCTGACGCCCGGCTGATGATGGGCGCGCTGTCGGTGGTGATCAGCTGCAGCAGATCCGGCTTGGCGACGCCGGTCAACAGCGAGATCACCAACGGGTCGGCCGCCGACTCGGCGAAGAAGGCTCGGAAGCCCTGCAAAAACGACTCGTAGATGTTGCCGATGTTGGCGTCCAGCGCGCCCTTGACGGTGTCGACCAGCCGGTCGGCCAGGCGCAGGGCGTAACCCTGCGCCAGGCCCTGCCGGGACCCGAACTCGTTGTAGATGGTCTGCCGGCTGATGCCGGCGGCCCGGGCCACGTCGGACAGTGTGATGGCGGACCAGTCGCGGGTGAGCAGCAGATCCCGCATCGCGTCGAGCACCGAATCCCGCAATAACGCGCGGGACGCTTCGGCGTAGGGAATCCGCTTCACAGGCGCGACCATATCCGTTTTCGCAGCGAAGTTGGTGCCGATCATGACCGGGCGACCTCCACCATCACGAAGTCCGACTTCGCGGCACCGCAGTCCGGGCAGCTCCAGTCCTCGGGGATGTCGTCCCACCGGGTGCCGGGTGCGATGCCGTCTTCCGGCCAGCCCAGCTCCTCGTCGTACTCGAAACCGCACTGCACGCACTGGTAGAGCTTGTAGTCACTCATGTCATCTCATCCTTCCTGGACTAGTTCGAAATCGGGCTTCTCGCGGACGGCGCAGTCCGGACAAGTCCAGTCATCGGGGACCTGGTCCCAGCCGGTGCCGGCCGGAAAACCTTCGCGGGCATCGCCTTTGGCCTCGTCATAGCGGTAGTCGCAGACGGGGCACTTGTAGGCCGCGCTCATGCTGCCACTCCGTACTTGGCGAGCAGCTTCTTCCGCAGCCGGGGCTGCACGTTCACCTTGGTGATGTCGCCGTCGTAGTGGTCCAGCACCCGGTGGTCCATCACCTTGCGCCACAGCGGCGGGAAGTAGGTCAGCGAGATCATCGACGCGTACCCGCTGGGCAGGTTGGGCGCACCCTCCATGCTGCGCAGCGTCTGGTAGCGGCGCGTGGGGTTGGCGTGGTGGTCGCTGTGCCGCTGCAGGTGGTACAGGAACAGGTTGGTGACGATGTGGTCGGAGTTCCAGCTGTGCACCGGGGCGCAGCGCTCGTACCGGCCGTTGGCGTTCTTCTGCCGCAACAGTCCGTAGTGCTCGAGGTAGTTGACGGCTTCCAGCAGGCTGAAGCCGAAGATCGCCTGGATGACCAGGAACGGGATCACGCTCACCCCGAAGGCCGCGATCAGCGCGCCGAACAGCACCACGGTCATCGCCCAGGCGTTCAGCACGTCGTTGCCCAGGTAGGTACGCGGGTCCCAGGGGCTCTTGCCGAGCCGGCGGATGCGCTGCGCCTCCAGGTGAACCGAGGAGCGGGCGCTGCCGATGACGCTGCGGGGCAGGAATTCCCAGAACGTCTCACCGAAGCGGGCCGAGGCGGGGTCCTCCGGGGTGGAAACGCGGACGTGGTGGCCGCGGTTGTGCTCGATGTAGAAGTGGCCGTACGCCGTCTGTGCCAGGGTGATCTTGGACAGCCAGCGCTCCAGCGAGTCCTTCTTGTGGCCCATCTCGTGCGCGGTGTTGATGCCGACGCCGCCGAGCACGCCGACCGAGAGCGCCACGCCGATCTTGCCCAGCCAGCCCAGCCCGCCCTCATAACCCAGCCAGTGCAGGTTCGACGCGGTGAACAGGTAGGCGCCCAGGACCACGCTGGCGTACTGGAACGGGATGTAGATGTAGGTGCAGTAGCGGTAGTACTTGTCGTTTTCCAGCCGCTCCATGACCTCGTCCGGGGGGTTCTGCCCGTCCGGACCGAACCGCAGGTCCAGCAGCGGCAACAGGATGTAGACCAGGAACGGCCCGATCCACAGCGGCAGCTGCGCCGCGGAGTGCCAGCCGAGCTGGTTCAGCCCCCAGATCACCGGCAGCATCACGAACAGCGCCGTCGGGGCGATCAATCCCATCAGCCACAGATAGCGCTTCTTGTCGCGCCATTCGTACACCGGCACCTCCGGAGTGCCGTCGATTTGTGTGGTCATACGCCAAACCTCCTTGTGTGAGTCTCACCACTTGAGGTTGGACATTACAACGGTTTACGTCTTGTGTCTAGACACGAGACGTTGTTTTGTAAACTAAGTATCCAAAATCGACCTAAATGTCCAGGTCGGCGTCACCCTTCTCGCGTCTTGCCTGCACTGAATGCCGGCGGCCGTAGCCGAGGTAGATCGCGACGCCCACCAGCAACCAGACGCCGAACCGCACCCAGGTCAGCGCGGTCAGGTTGAGCATCAGCCACAGGCACGCGCACACCGACGCGATCGGCAGCACCGGCACCCAGGGCGCGCTGAACCCGCGAGGCAGGTCCGGCCGGGTCCGGCGCAGCACGATGACGCCGGCCGACACCAGGACGAAGGCGAACAGGGTGCCGACGTTGACCATCTCTTCGAGCTTGTTGATCGGAAACACCGACGCCGTCGCCGCGATCACCACCGCGACCAGCACGGTGATCCGCACCGGTGTGCCGCGCGAGCCCGTCTTGGCCAGGCTCCGGGGCAACAGGCCGTCGCGCGCCATTGCAAAGAGCACCCGGCACTGGCCGAGCATCAGCACCATCACCACCGTGGTCAGGCCGGCCAGCGCTCCGACCGAGATGATTCCGCTGGCCCAGTAGATGCCGTTGGCCTGGAACGCGGTGGCCAGGTTCGCCTGCCCGCGCCCGGGGACGGTGCGCAGCTGGGTGTAGGACACCATTCCGGACAGCACGACCGCCACCGCCACGTAGAGCAGCGTCACGACGCCGAGTGAGGCCAGGATGCCGCGTGGGACGTCGCGCTGCGGGTTCTTGGTCTCCTCGGCCATGGTCGCCACGATGTCGAACCCGATGAACGCGAAGAAGACGATCGAGGCGCCCGCCAGCACGCCGTACCAGCCGTAGTGGCTGCCACCGGCGCCGGTCAGCAGCGACAGCACGGACTGGTCCATGCCCCTGCCCTGATGTTCGGCTTCGGGTTTGGGGATGAACGGCGTGAAGTTGGCGGCCTTGATATAGAAGGAGCCGACGATCACGACCAGGATGACGACCGACACCTTGATCGCGGTGACCACGGCGGAGAACCGGGACGACAGCTTGGTGCCCAACACCAGCAGAATCGCCACCAGGGTGACGATCAGCAGCGCGCCCCAGTCGAAGTCGATCGGCCCCAGCGCGACGGTGCCGCCGGCGAACCCGAACACCGTCCCGAGGTAGCTGGACCAGCCCTTGGCGACCACCGCGGCGCCGATTGCCAACTCCAGCACCAGATTCCAGCCGATGATCCAGGCCAGAAACTCTCCGAAGGTGGCATAGGAGAAGGTGTAGGCGCTGCCGGCCACCGGCAGCGTGGAGGCGAATTCGGCGTAGCACAACGCCGCCAGGGCGCAGGTGCCTGCCGCGATCAGAAACGAGATCCAGATCGCCGGGCCGGTGATGTCGCCGGTGGTGGATGCGGTGACGGTGAAGATGCCGGCCCCGATCACCACCGAGACGCCGAAGACCACCAGGTCAAGCCAGGTCAGGTCCTTGCGGAGCCGGGTCGTCGGCTCGTCGGTGTCGGCGATCGATTGCTCGACCGATTTCGTGCGCCAGCGACCGGACATCTGCCCGCCCCTTCTCCTCACCTGCAGTTGTGTCCGCACAGTACTGGGTACTCTGCGGGAATGGTGGGGAGCGTAGAGAACAAGAATCATGCGGTGGTGATCGGAGCGAGCATCGCGGGGCTGTCCGCGGCCCGGGTGCTTTCCGACTTCTATGGGCGGGTGACGGTATTCGAGCGGGACGACCTGCCGGGCACACCGGCCAACCGCGCCACCGTCCCCCAGGACCGTCATCTGCACATGCTGATGGCGCGCGGGGCCAACGAGTTCGAGAGCCTGTTTCCCGGTCTGCTGGAAGACATGGTGGCGGCGGGCGTGCCGATGCTCGAAAACCGGCCGGACTGCATTCATCTCGGCGCCGCCGGCCACGTCCTGGGCACCGGGCACACCCTGCGCGACGAGTTCACCGCCTACGTGCCCAGCCGCCCGCACCTGGAGTGGCAGATCCGGCGCCGCGTGCTCGACATCGACAACGTGGAGATCGTCCGGCGCCCGGTCGCGGAGCCGCGTTTCGAACCGGCCCTGCAGCGGGTGACCGGCGTGCTGCTGGACCCGGCGGTACCGGGTGAAGAGCCGGAGTTTGTCGCCGCCGACCTGGTGGTCGACGCCGCGGGCCGCGGTACCCGGCTGCCGGTGTGGTTGGACCAGTGGGGCTATCAGCGTGCCCCGGAGGCGACCGTCGACATCGGAATCAACTACGCCACACACCAATTCCGCATGCCCGAAGGGCTGATCGCGGAAAAGGTGGTGGTCGCCGGCGCCTCGCACGACAAGTCACTGGGGCTGGGCATGCTGTACTACGAGGACGGCACCTGGGTGCTGACCACGTTCGGGGTGGCGCACGAGAAGCCGCCGCGGACCTTCCCCGAGATGCTGGCCCTGGCCGAGGATCTGCTCCCGGAGCATTTCAACGCCGCACTCGCGCATGCCGAGCCGCTGGGGGAACCGGCCTATCACGCCTTCCCGGTGAGCCGCTGGCGTCGCTACCACAAGCTCGAGCGCTTCCCGGCGGGCATCATCCCATTCGGGGACGCGGTGGCCAGTTTCAACCCGACGTTCGGCCAGGGCATGACGATGACGTCCATCCAGGCCGGCAACCTGCGCCGGGCGCTCGCGGCCCCGGAAGGGGATCTGGCGGGCACCCTCGCCCGGTTCACCGCCAAGACCACCTTCCCGGTCTGGATGATGAACGCGATCGGCGACGTGGCCCTGCACCACGCCACCGGCAACCCCGAGCCACGGTGGTGGCGGGCGGTGGGCGGGCTGTTCGACCAGTTCCTCGGTGCCGCCGAGACGGATCCCGTTCTGGCGGAATGGTTCTTGCGTCGGTTCTCGCTGCTGGACAGTCTCTACATGATTCCGCCGGCGAAGCTGATCGGGCGGACGATGGCGCACAACATGCGGCTGTGGGTGAAAGAGCGCAGGGAGCTGCGCGCTCAGGGTCGTCAGCGCGGGCTGGTCACAAGCCCACGGTAGCCCGGAACAGCTTGGCGGGACGCTCTGCGGACAGCCGGATCGGGCCGTCGTCGGCGCCGACCCACGCGGCCGCGCCTCGCTCGAGCGTCAGCGACCCGGATTTGCCGTGCACGGTGAGCGAGCCCTCGGCGCACAACAGGATCTGCGGCCCGTCATGGCTCGACGGCGCGTCGACCTCGTGGCCGAGGTGATCGCCGTCGAGCACCAGCAGCGCCAGCGCGAACTCGTCGGCCGGCGTGTCATAGATCCGTTCCAGGCCGTCACGGTGCATCGACGGCCGCAGCTGCGCCTCGGCCGTCGGCGTGAAGTCCAGCACCCGCAGCAGCTCGGGCACATCGACGTGCTTGGGCGTGAGGCCACCGCGTAACACGTTGTCGGAGTTGGCCATCACCTCCACCGCGAAACCGCGCAGGTAGGTGTGCAGGTTGCCGGCCGGCAGGAAGATGGCCTCGCACGGAGCCAGGGTGATGCGGTTGAGCAACAGCGCCGCCAGCACCCCGGCATCACCGGGGTAGCGCTCCCCCAGCTCCAGCAGCGTCTTCAGCTCGGCAGCGAATTCCGTTGCCCCGGAACTGATGTACTGAATGGCGCCGTCGAGCACCGCCGGCACCAGCACGTCGAGGTCGGGCTGCGGCGCGGTGATCCAGGTGGTGAACAGGGCGCGCAGGCCGTCGGCGTCCGACTGGTCGTTCAGCAGGTCGATGAAGGGATCGAGATCGGACACGTTGAGGGCCCGCAGCAACTCGGTGGTCCTGGAGGCCTGACGGAAGCCGGCGAGTGCCTCGAAGGGCTGCAACGCCACCAGCAACTCCGGCTTGTGGCTGGTATCGCGGTAGTTGCGCACCGGCGAGTTCACCGGGATACCCAGCCGCTCTTCGCGTGCGAAACCCTCGAGCGCCTGCGCGGCGCTCGGGTGCGCCTGCAGCGACAGCGGCTCGTCGGCGGCCAGCACCTTGACCAGAAACGGCAGCACGTCGCCGAACCGCGCCCGCGAGGCGGGCCCCAGCTGGCCCTCGGGATCATCGGTGAGCTCGGCCAGCAGCGAGGTCTCGCCCTCTGGTGTCTCCAGCCAGGCCGGGTCACCGGGGTGGGCACCGAACCACAGTTCGGCCTCGGGATGCGCGGCGGGCACCGGCCGACCGGTGAATTCGGCGATGGCGGTGCGTGATCCCCAGGCGTACGTTCGTAACGCTCCGCGTAGCAGTTCCACCGTTTATCTATCCCCGTGCCAGTCGCAGGTAAACCGCGGCCATCTCCAGCCGAACGGCCAATACTGCCAGTTGCTGCTCGGCGCGGGACGCCGCGGTTGGTGCGGAAGGCAGTTCCTGCATATCCTCCGCCCCCAGCAGATAGACGTCGTCGAACCCGGCCACCCGGGCGGCGACCACGGTCCGCTCGGCAGCCAGCGTCAGTGCCAGCACGCGCAGCCGCTGGGGCAGCGGGCCGTCGATCTGCTCGTCGTGGAAGAGCGCGTCGGCGGGATCGGCGAACCCGCGCGGCCCGCTGCGCAGCGCGGCCAGCGCGTCGCCCAGACCGGCGGCCGCCGCGGCCTGCTGCGCGACGCGGAGCAACACCGAGCTACCGTGCCGGGCCAGCGCCAGGGTCGCGGCGCTGTCGCCGGCCAGCGCGACCTGGCAGTCGGTCATCCGGGCGGCCAGCGTCTTGGCCGGGTTGGTGAACAGATCCCGGCCCGCGCTGTTACGCAACGCCTCGGCGTCCAGTTCGTCGGCCAGCGCGGCCAGGTCGACGCTCAGCCGGGAGTCGACCGTTTGCAGCACCGCGAGGCCGGCGGCCAGATACCGGCACAACCCGAACTCCTCGGGCGCGGGCAGGCGCGGGGACAGCACCGCGACCCGACCGGCGGTGGAGTCCCGCAACGGGCCCTCGAACGGCGCCACCACGACCACCCGCGAGCCCCGGCGCACCCCGGTCGCGGCTGCGCCCACCAGCGCGGGATCACCGGGATCGTCGCCGGCGACGATCAGCACATCGAGCGGGCCGACCCACGGTGGCGCCTCGGTGACCAGCGCGATCGGCTCGGCCGCCGCGGTGGCCAGCGTCGCGGCAAGCAGGGCGCCCGCGGTCTCGGCGGCGCCGCGCCCGGCCACCCAGATGACGCTGCGCACCCGGTCCTCCCCGCGCAGCGAGTCCAACTCGCCTTCACTGACGGCGGCCGCCACGGAACGCACCTGCGCACCGGCCATCGACGCCGCCCGCAGCAGCCCGTCGCGGTCGGCGGCGATCAGGCCGTCGGCATCCTCGAGATCGACGGCCCCGACCGCACTCACGGTCCGGCTCCGGTTGCCTGCGCGGCGATTTCGGCGCTGACCTGTGCGACCACGGCGTCCACATCCTCGATGCTGCGCCCCTCCACATTCAGCCGCAAGAGCGGTTCGGTGTTGGAGCTGCGCAGGTTGAACCAACTGCCGTCGCCCAGGTCGACCGTCACGCCGTCCAAGTGATCGATGGACTGGATCCGGCTCGCGAATGTCTTCAACACGGCCTCCACACACGCGGGCGCGTCGGCGACGGTGAAGTTGATCTCGCCCGAGGATTCGTAGCGCTGGTAGTCCGCGGTGAGTTCCGACAAGGGCCGGTCTTGCTCGCCGAGCGCGGCCAGCACGTACAGCGCGGCCAGCATGCCGGAGTCGGCGCCCCAGAAATCGCGGAAGTAATAGTGCGCCGAGTGTTCACCGCCGAAGATCGCGCCGCTTTCGGCCATCAGCGCCTTGATGTAGGAGTGGCCGACGCGCGAACGCAGCGGCGTGCCGCCGCGCTCGGCCACCAACTCCGGCACGGCGCGCGAGGTGATCACATTGTGGATCACCGTGGCGCCGATCTCCCGGCCCAGCTCGCGGGCCGCCACCAGGCTGGTCACGGTGGACGGCGAGACCGGCCGGCCGCGCTCGTCGACGACGAAGCAGCGGTCGGCGTCTCCGTCGAACGCGAGCCCGATATCGGCGCCGGTTTCGCGCACGAAGTTCTGCAGGTCGACCAGGTTCGCCGGGTCCAGCGGGTTGGCCTCGTGGTTGGGGAACGTGCCGTCGAGCTCGAAGTACAAGGGCAGCAACGTGATCGAGTCGATCGCACCGAGCACCGCCGGCGCGGTGTGACCGGCCATGCCGTTGCCGGCGTCCACCGCGACCCGCAGCGGGCGCAGTCCCTCGGTGTTGACCAGCGAGCGCAGGAACACCCCGTAGTCGGTCAGCACATCCTTATCGGTGACCGCACCGCGCGGCCCGTCGTGCCCGGGCACGCCGGCGATCAGGTCCTCGCTGATGGTGGTCAGCCCGGTGTCGGCGCCGACCGGCTTGGCCCCGGCCCGGCACAGTTTGATGCCGTTGTACGCCGCCGGGTTGTGGCTGGCGGTGAACATGGCTCCGGGACAGTCCAGCAATCCCGAGGCGAAATACAGCTGGTCGGTGGAGGCCAGCCCGATGCGCACCACGTCCAGGCCCTGGCCGGTGACGCCGGCGGCGAAAGCCGCCGACAGCGAGGGTGAACTGTCGCGCATGTCGTGGCCGATCACCACCTGGCTCGCGCCTTCGCTGCGCATCAACCGGGCGAACGCGGCCCCGACGTCGGTGACCAGCGCCTCGTTGATCTGCTCGCCGACCAGGCCTCGGACGTCATAGGCCTTGATGACACGGTGGACAGCCTCGGCGGGCCACGACATTCTCCGGTGCTCCTGACGACCTGGGTGGGTAGAACTCTTCGGCCGCCAGCCTATCGGCTAGCCGGGAGGATCCGGCAGGACCCGTAGGTGGCCACGTCGGCGTCCGGAGCGGTGCTCGGGCGGTGCGAGCAGACCGGTACTCGGCGCGGTGGCGTGCGCGCCGATGGACTGCGGCACGTCGTCGAAGCCGTCACTGGCGACGAAGCCGTTGACCCGGGCGGGGGTACGGGCGGGAACTGCTCCGCC
>NZ_LKTM01000015.1 GCF_001417955.2 Mycobacterium gordonae
GGGGAGTCTCTCCATCCCCGCCCTCGGGTCACTAATTGTCAGGGGGCGGGTGCCTCAACCCAGGTTGGCAGAGAGGGCATCGACACCTCGGCAACGACATCCTCCCCCGCTAGCCACCTCTGCATGACCGCACGGGTGTAGGTGCACGCCACGTCGACCTGTCGAGCCATCTCCGCAAGCTTATGGCGAATGATCTGGCGCCCCGTCAAGGGTCTACCGAACGTTTCACGTTCCCGCGCCCAACTCTTGGCAAGGTCGAGAGCCCGACCCGCCGTCGCGTACGCCTGGACGGCGATGCCGAGCCGTTCAGCCTGAAATTGCTGCATGATCTGCAAAAACCCACTGTTCTCTGCCCCCACCAGGTTGTCAGCCGGTACGCGAACGTCGACGAAAGACAACTCGGCGGTGTCGCTACATCGCCACCCCATCTTGTCTAACCGGCGGGACACTTCGAATCCAGGCGAATTCTTGTCGATCACAAGCAATGAAACTCCACCGTAACCCGGTCCGCCGGTGCGTACCGCCGTAGTAACGAAGTCCGCTCGAACTCCGCTGGTGATGAACGTCTTTGCTCCGTTGACCACGTAGGTGTCCCCCTCGCGCACCGCGCGTGTGCGCAGATTCGCGACATCTGAGCCTGCCCCAGGCTCGGTAACGCCCAGCGAGCCGATCATCTTTCCTGCGAGCGTAGGACGGACATATCGTTGAATCAGGGCGTCGGAGCCATTGGCGGCAATGTGGGGAAGGGCAATGCCATGGGTGAACAAGGCGGCGCAGACGCCAGTGGACCCGCCTGCGGCCAGGATGGCCTCAGTGACCAGTGCAGAGTCAATCGCATTGCCGCCGCTGCCGCCGACTTCTTCCGGGAACCCGATTCTGAGAAGCCCCACCTCGGCAGCATTGAGATGCAGGTCGCGCGGAATCTCACCCACGTGCTCCCATTCCGCTAGCTTCGGCGCGATTTCACGTTCCGAGAAAGACCGCGCCATTTGGCTCAGCGCTCGTCGCTCCGGCGTGGTCCACACCTCCGGGGCGATAGCGAAACGAGCAGCCCCATCCCTGCTTGCCGTGGTCGTGCCAGCGTCCGTCATCTCAGCCTCCCAGAGAATGTGATAGATGATCGATGAGGTGTCTGATGCTTGCCGTCCTCACGACGGGAAAGAAGGACCCGACGCCAACCACCCAAGGGGCCCGGCCGCATGATCTGCAGCAACGCAAGGACATGGAGACCAGCAGTGGGCATGATGCTCTTCAGAACCGGACCAGCCCTCGGATATTTTTTCCTGAACGCATATCCTGGTAGCCCTCATTAATTTGGTCGAGGGAGTATTCGCGGGTGACCAACTCATCGAGCTTCAACAACCCAGCGGAGTACAGCTCGACCAGTCGCGGAATATCGTGCGGCGCATTGGATGAGCCATACAAAGCGCCACGAATCTGCTTCTCGTAAAGCGTCATTTCAAGCAGTGATCCTGAGATCGATGAGTCGTCGGGGTGCCCGATGGCCGTGACCACGACGCGCCCGCGCTTTCCGACCAAGGCCAGCGCTTCCGCGGTGTAGGAGGCCTCAGCCACATCGGTGGTGAGGATGCAGACATCAGCCAGCTTGCCCAGCGTCATATCGCTGACCAGCGACCAAGCTTCATCCATCGAGGCCGCGGTGTGCGTCGCACCGAACCCGCTCGCTTGCTCTCGCTTGAACTTCACCGGATCGACCGCCACAATCGCCAGCGCTCCCGCGATTCGCGCGCCCTGAATCGCATTCATTCCGATTCCGCCCGCTCCCACTACCACGACGGTGTCCCCGGCGCGCACCTCCCCAGTCCGCACCGCAGATCCGTAACCGGTCGTGACGCCGCAACCGATCAAGGCTGCCCGATCCAGGGGGATTCCGCCGTCAATCTTGACCACGGACGCCTGCGGCACCACTGTGTACTCGGAAAACGTCCCGAGCAAACACATCTGCCCGACGTCCTCGCCTCGTGCGTGAAAGCGATAGGTGCCGTCGATCTGCGGTCCCATCATGAGCGCCGCTCCCAACTCACAGAGATTGCCCATGCCGCGCGCGCAGTACGAGCAGCGCCCACACGAGGGAAGGAAGGTCAAGATGACAGAATCACCTTCGGACAGTTCCTCAACCCCTTCGCCGCACTCCACGACTGTGCCAGCACCCTCATGACCCCCCACTACCGGCAATGGGATCGGGAGGTCGCCGGTCACCAGATGTTCGTCGGAATGGCACAAGCCGGTGGCCGCCAGCCGCACGAGGACCTCCCCGGGACCTGGCGGATCCAAATCGACTTCTTCGACCTCCCACTTCTGCTCCAAGCCCCACAAAACAGCCGCACGTGTCTTCATGTTGAAGTCCCTTCTATCGAATTACGCTTCTCGAGTAGTTATCCCGACCGCGCACGGTGGTCGCGCGAACTGTCCTGGATGATCTCCGGGCACATCGCCCAGAGGCCCGCGCCGCTCACCCGGGCCCGGGCGCGGTACCGCACCGACATCACACATTGAGCAGGTCGTGACGCTTGTCGGCCTCAAGGATTGCCCGGTATTCCGGAAAGAGGTTCTTTGCCTGCGGTATGAGCTTGATCAGTTTGGTGACAGGACCTTTCGCTCGTACAGTTCCTTTCGCCATCGCCATGGTCAAGTTCACCTTCCCCAACCAGAACCTGTTGCCGGTATCCGCGGACATGAACAATTCGACATTCGGTGTAACGCCACTGTCCGCGCCGGTCTCTACGACCTTCTCCGGCATATCCACGGTTACTACCGCATCCGGATCGGTGTAGTGGATCCGTAACACCACCCCGGACCCGGCAAGTCTGTTCGCAAGGTCTTCGTTCTCCAAACCTCGTCGAAAGATGCCGGCGAGGTAGCGGTAAACCTCTTCCGCATCAGCGAAGACAGCCATCGTGATTCTCCCTTCCTATGACACAATTCAAAGCGCTCAAATAAATCTGCTGGGTCGCAACCAGTTCGGCTTGCTCCGAAGCAATCAGAACTCATAGGAGTAGATCTCCTGCCTCCCTCAGCGCCTCCGCGAGTCGACGTTCGGCTGTCGGCAATTGCGCAGCCACGGACGCGGCGCCGCTCGCTCTTCGGTGCGGATCTGCACCGCGGTCATAAGCGGCGTGCGCAACCGCGGTCCACAACTCAGATGCGGTCTTTGCAGCCTCCGCTGCTTTAAACGCAGGTTCGAAACTCAACTCTTCAGCGACGCGCCGACATCCACGTGCTTGCAGATCTCGGAACAGACCGCCTCCGGTTCCGGCTTTTTCGATGAAGGCGCTCAGCGCAAACAAGGCTCCGTCGAGGGTGTCGTCGTCAAAGATCTTCGGCCACCGCTTGAGATCCTCCACAAAAGTCGATACCCCTGGTAGCCCACGCACCTGAATTTCACAATCGGAGTCCTCGGTGATCGGCGCGCTCACACACGAACCCTGCATCGCGTCCGCGGACCTACGGAAGGCCGACCGGGCAGCATTGCCGAGATCTGGTGCCGCGCCGGGCCACTCGACTACGTAGGTGGTGTGCCGCGTGGGGACGGGAAATCCCGTCGATGCCCGCGCCTTCCGTAGATTCTCGTAAGGCACGGCTTGAGGTGTATCGCGATCGTTATCGACCACGAAGGCGAGTTCCTCGTCGTCGTCGTACCCTACGATCACGACATCGTGCCGGCTCATACTCAGACGCGTTCTCAGATAGGGCAATTCGGCGATGTCAGTCCACACCATGACCGGCGTACCGGCATCGATCTGTTCGGTCACCCATTTCCACCCGAGATCGGGGTCGTCTGTCGAACGACACTCGAAGCGCGCGCCCAACCGGGTCAAGTATTCGTCTTCGAGGTCCGCGCTGCGTCCAACGAGGTAGATCGGTGGACGTAGGTGGGCCGAGCGAACATACGAGAAGTCGAGGGCCCCGCCGAGAGCAAACACGATGCCTTCGTCCGGGGTGTCATCACCCCAACGGATCCCGGCCCATTCGGTCAAATCCCGAAGAGCCCCCGATCCGCAGTGGCCGCCCATGTCGTGGCGATACGGCACCACCATCGATGCCATCAGTCCTCCTCCTCTAGATGACTAACGTGCGGGCGGCAACTCCTCTGAGTCATAGGGAACGCGAGATGATTTCCTTCATCACCTCGTTCGTGCCGGCATAGATTTTTTGCACGCGCTGATCCACCCACAACCTCGAGATGGGGTACTCGGTCATGTAGCCATATCCGCCGTGAAGCTGCATACAGTCATCGAGTACCTTCATCGCTCGCTCAGTGGTCCACCACTTCGCCATGGCGACGGTCTGCACGTCGAGTTGACCCGCAAGGTGCAGGTCGATGCAGTAGTCGAGGAACACTCGTGCGATGCGCGTTTCTGTCGCGGCTTCAGCCAGCGTGAACTTGGTGTTCTGAAAGCCAAAGACAGGCCGACCGAACGCCTCCCGCTCACGCGTGTACTTGAGCGTCTGCTCCAGGGCAAGTTCCATCGCTGCGACAGCCCCCACCGCGACGATGAGTCGCTCTTGTGGCAGCTGCGTCATCAGCTGAATGAAGCCCTGTCCCTCAGACTGGCCCAGTAGATGCGAGCGCGGAACTCTCACTTCATCGAAGAACAACTCGGAGGTGTCCTGGCCGCGCTGGCCGATTTTGTCGAGAACCTTGCCGCGCCGGAATCCCGCCCGGTCAGCCTCGACAACGATCAAAGAGATGCCCGCAGCGCCCTGGCTCGGATCTGTCTTGGCAACAACGATGATGAGGTCGGCCTGTTGGCCGTTGGTGATGAAAGTCTTGGAGCCGGTGATCACGTACTCGTCACCGTCCAGGAGGGCTTTTGTCTTGACGCTCTGCAGATCGGACCCGGTCCCCGGTTCTGTCATGGCGATCGCCCCGATCATTTCACCGGACGCCATCTTGGGAAGCCACTGCGCGCGCAGCTCTTCAGTCGCGTACTGCAGGATGTAGTGGGCGACGATTCCGCTGTGCAGTCCCGCGCCCCATGAGCTGTCACCTATGCGGGCCTGCTCTTCAAGCACGACCGCTTCGTGCGCGAAAGTGCCACCGCCTCCGCCGTATTCCTCAGGTATAGACATGCAGAGCAGGCCCAGCTCGCCTGCTCGGTTCCACAGTTCTCGGTCGACGTGGTGCTGGTCTGCAAAGCGGTTCGCATGCGGCGCCAATTCGGCCGAGAAGAACTTCGCAGCGAGGTCACGAAGCTCGAGTAATTCGGCATTCATCCAGGGAGAGATTGGTGAGGACATGATTACCTTCCGACTGTTGGAATTCCAGGGATTTGACGTTATGACGTTTCGATTTCGATGAGGTATTCGCCGGCAGAGTGGCGCGCACGGATGACCTTTTTGTCGTACTTTCCGACGCTCGTCCTCGGAATATCGGACACGAAGCTCCATCGCTCGGGAATCCACCATTTGGCGACTTTGTCCGCAAGGAACGATCGGAGTTGGTCAATGTCAACGTCGGTTCCGGGGTGGACGACGACAAGCGCCAACGGCCTTTCCTGCCATTTATCGTCCGCGACGCCGACTACCGCCGCTTCGTACACGGCAGGGTGGCCGATCAGCGTGTTTTCCAGCTCCACCGAGGAGATCCATTCGCCACCTGACTTGATGACGTCTTTCGAGCGGTCGGTCAGTGTCAGATAGCCCTCGGCGTCGATCTTGCCCACATCACCGGTACGCAGCCATCCTTCGTCGAACTTCTCCGTATCGTTGTTTCCGAAATAGGACCCGGTGATCCAGGGACCGCGCGCCTGGATCTCCCCAACTGATTGCCCGTCCCACGGCACGTCTTTCCCGTCGTCGTCCCGCAACCGGATTTCGACACCGCAGATCGGTCGGCCCTGGGATGCGCGCAGCTCCCAGCGCCGCGTCGCGTCGGCTCTGTGAGCCGGACGTGCAACGGTCGCCAACGGAGAGGTTTCGGTCATACCCCAGGCCTGCACAATGGGCACGTCGTACTTCTCTTCGAATGCCCGCATCAACGAAAGCGGAACAGCAGACCCCCCGCACGCGACCAGCCGTAACGAAGAAATGTCCCGCTCAGGGTGCGAATCCAGATATCGGTCGACATCGTTCCAGATCGTCGGCACTGCACCGGCCAAGGTCGGTCTGGTGTCTTCGATGATCGACACCAACGGTTCGGCTTGGAGATACCGGTCAGGCAGTACCAGATCCGCACCGGACATCAACGCTGCGTAAATAAGCCCCCACGCATTGGCGTGAAACATTGGGACGATGGCCAGCACACGGTCGGCCTCGCTGACTGACAAAGCGTTAGCTGTGCAGGCGGTCAGGGAGTGAAGGTACGTCGAACGGTGGCTGTAGACGACGCCTTTGGGATCTCCGGTGGTACCGCTCGTATAACACATGGCCGCGGCGGACAGCTCGTCGAGCTCAGGCCAGTCAAATGATTCTTCTTGGCCGGCAAGCACTTCCTCGTAACGCAGAACGGTCTTCCCGCATCCCTGGAGCGGGGCAAGGTCGCCCTCTCCGGTGACGATGACGGTGTGCACCGACGCCATCGCTGGGAGCGCGCGCGCCAACAACGGGGCAACCGAAGCGTCGACTAGGACGATCTGATCGCTCGCGTGATTGGCGATGTACGCCAGTTGCTCTGGGGCCAAACGAATGTTGAGCGTGTGCAGGACCGCGCCCATGGAGGGAATCGCACAGTAGGCCTCCAGATGTTCCTGGTTGCTCCACTGGAAGGTGGCCACGCGTTGGTCTGCCGTGACGCCAAGACTGCGCAGCGCATTGGCAAGGCGAGCCACTCGCGCCAGCACAATGCGGTAAGGCGTTCTCCGATATCCATTTCCGGTCGGAGTGACGACCTCGCTGTCACCGTGTATGGCTGCCGCATGCTGGACGATCGCCGACACCGTGAGCGGAACATTTTGCATTGTGCTTTGCATCGTGTAGTGCCCTTTCAGGCGAAGAGGTCGGGACGGCTGTTCGGCTGATCGATGAATGTGCCGTAATGCGTTCTCAGTGCTTGCAGGATGTCTGCTAGGGGTAGATCGTCGTAGGCTCCCCGGTCGCGCAGATACTCCATGTGCTGGGTGCCGTCAGCGGTGAAACCATGGAGTAGCGCGTCGCTACGGCCGTCGAATTCGATCGGCGAGACACCGAAGCGTGCGCACAGCTCGCGATTGAACGCCGGGGTGGCCTTTACCCACGCACCGTTGAGGAACATGAGACTGTAGCCGTGGTAGACGAAAACGTCGCTACCACCCATCCGCTCGCGCAATGCCTTGGTCTGGAGGTGGTTTCGGACGTCGGCGAACCCCAGCCGCGCCGGGATTCCCGCCGCTCGGCACGCTGCAGTCAAGAGCACGGCCTTCGGGACGCAGTAGGCCCGTTCTGCGGTCGCGACGGTGCTGGCGCGATACGCGTGCGGGTTGTCGGTCACCGTGTAGGGGTCGTACCAAATGGAGTCACGGACCGCGGTGAAGATGGCGATGGCCTTCTCGGTGTCGCCGCAGGCACCACGGATCGCCGATGACACGAAGTCACGTACCGAATCTTGTTGCCAGTCAAGAAACTCCGTGGGTTCGAGGTAGGGGCTGTGGTCGACGGTCATCGGCGCTTCATCTCCAACGGAAGTCCGTCCACCGGAATGGGCAGCGAGGTGTTGTCCCATCGGACGTGATAGTTCTCCGGAACCTTCCAAGTGAACGAACGCAGCATCCTGTGCAGGATTGCTTTGACTTCGAGCGTCCCGAATTGCATGCCGATGCACTTGTGCGCTCCACCTCCGAACGGAACCCAGGCGAATCGGTGGTGTTGGTCTTCGCGCCGAGGCTCGTCGAAACGTGAGGGATCGAACCGCTCCGGATCACTCCAGATCGTTCGATCGAAGTGATTCACGGCAGGCGTTATAGCGCATAACGTGTTCGAGGGGATGTGATATCCATCGATGGCGACATCTCGAACCGTCTTGCGCATCACCAGCGGAACAGGTGCAAGCAGTCTGAGCGCTTCCTTGATCACGAGGTCGATGACCGTCATCTTCTCCAGGGCCTCGATGTCCGGCAACCCGTCACCGATGGCCGCGGCTTCCGCAGCCGCAGCCTCCTGCCACTGCGGATACTTGGCAAGGAAATAGGTGACCGCTGTGGTGGTGATCGTCGAGGTGTCGTGGGCCGCCATCATCAAGAAGATCATGTGATTCACCACATCCTCGTCGGAAAACCGCTCCCCGTCTTCGGTCGTGGCTTGACAGAGAGCAGCGAACAGATCCTCCGTTTCACCGGCTCGCGCGGCCGGCAGATGCCGGAAGAAGTAGTCCTCCAAAACGCGCCGCCCTTGCACACCAGCGCGGAATCTGGTTCCCGGAAGCGGAGCACGCACAAGGGAACTCGCCGCCCGGACCGTAGCGACGAACGCCTTGTTGACAGCATCGCTCTCGTCCTTGCCGCGGCCGCCCATGAAGACGTCGGTAGCGATGTCGAGGGTGAGTTCCTTCAACAGTGGGTAGATTCGAACCGACGGGCCCACCGGCCACGCAGGCACTGCCGAGCGAACGCATGGCGTTACCTGTTCGACGTATCCGGTCAGGCGCGGACGCGTAAACGCCTCCTGCATGATGCGCCGGTGCATCAAGTGCTCGTCGAAGCTCATGAGCATCAAACCGCGATGGAAGAAGGCGTCGATCAGGAAGGACCAGCCATCCTGAGAGAATGCTTTCGCTTCGCTCGTGAACGCCTCTCGAGTGGCGTCAGGGCCGGCGATGACCACCATCTTGGTGCCGAACGCGCCCATCCACGACACCGAACCCAGACGGTCGTAGCGCTCTCGACTGAAATCCGAGCCGAATCGGATGTAGTCGAGCGTGTGACCTACGAAGGGCAGTCCGGCATCCCCCCGGACGGCTTTCAATCCACTGCCCGCGGGTGCCGGTGCCAGTTCACGAACCGGCCAGTCCCGGCTCCATCGACGCCATCTGTCGTCGACGGCGTGAGGCGCGGGGACCATGATCACAGAGGACAACCGCTCCTTCACGTGGTGCGCAGGTGCGAGAAGGTGATTCGTCATGGTTCCTCCTGGACGCTGGGCCGCTTTGACGGCGTCCACCAGTCTTTACAAAGATGCCATTGATGTCAATATCTAGACATTATTGGCCTAGCGGTTAAGTGCGCGTCTCGTGCCCTTAGTCGGCCAGGCTCGGTTCTGCAGGGTCTCCGACCTTTAGACGCCCGACGTTTCTCAAGACGTAATCGCCGCTGTGCGGCTTCCGGGTAAGGAGTCGATAAACCAAGGTAGGCCCCGGCCAGTTCGTCGGGATTTCCCCGCTCGAGGTTCGATACCAGCTCGCACACAGCGCCCACACCGACCTCCGTAGTCGCCTTCTCAAGCGCGTGTTGTAGCGTTGCGCGCTCTCCGTCCTGACATCGATCGCATGACCCGGATGAGCAGCCACGGCTTTGATGAGCGTTGCGATGTGACGGACTTGTGACTCGATCATGTAGAGGATCGACCCCGAGCCCACATTCGTGTTGGGACCATAAAGCAGGAACAGGTTCGGGAACATGGGGACAGTGATGCCCAGATATGCGTACGCCTGGGTCTTCCACACCTCGGCCAAGGAGACTCCGCGAGAGCCGCGCACGGACATCGGGGCGAGAAAATCGGTGGCGCGAAACCCGGTTCCGTAGATCACGACATCTGCAGGACGAAACTCTCCATCCACGGTCTTGACACCGTTGTCGCAGAGCTCTGCGATAGCCTTCGGCACCAACGACACGCGATCACTCGCGATTGCTGGATAGTAATCATTCGAGAACAGCACTCGCTTGCACCCTGGCGCGTCCGAAGGCATCAATTGCTCGCGCAAAGATGGGCTAGCAACCTGCCGATGTAGGTGGCGGCGCGCGATCGCACCGAGGACGCGTGAGAGGGGCTTCGCGTCGACTAGCGTCACAGCGAGCAACTCGAAAATTAGCCATACCGCGAAACGCTCGAGGCGCAGCGCCATCGGCAATAACTCGCTCACCCTGTCGTGAAGGACTCCATACCTGCTGTCCCACTTCGGCAAGATCCACGGAGCCGTGCGCTGATATAGCGTGACATGCTCCGCCTCCTGGGCGATGTGTGGCACGAATTGGATGGCACTAGCTCCTGTGCCGATGACGGCTACTTGCTTGCCGCGAAGCGAAACCGATCGGTCCCAACGCGCCGAATGAAAGCGCGGCCCCTGGAAGGTGTCTGCGTCGGCAATAACGGGTACGTGGGGCAAGGAGAGCTGACCCACGGCCGAGACGACGACATCGCAGGTTATTGTCTCGTTCGAGTTCGTAACCAGGGTCCAACGCCCTAGCTGGTCATCGAAGGTCATTGCGACAACTTCGGTCTGGGTACGCAGATGCGCGGCCAGTCCGCCACTCTCCACGAGTTGTTGGAGGTACTTGAGTATCTCGGGTTGCTCGGCATATCGCCGTGACCAACGAGGATTGGGCTTGTACGAGAGTGAGTACAACGCTGACGGCACGTCGCAGGCCGCTCCCGGATAGGTGTTGTCACGCCAAACACCCCCGATGTCTGCAGCCTTTTCCAGGATCGTGAAGTTCGTGAACCCGTCCTTCTTCAGCCGGTGGGCCATCGCAACCCCGGCGAAGCCGGCCCCGATGATCACGATCGACGGATCGTATGCGCGACAGGCCGTCGCGAAGTTGCTGCTCATGAGGCAGAGACGACTGACTTCACGCTGCGGCGGTCGAGGTGGTGTAGGTGTAGGAGCATTGCCTGTTCGGACACTTTCACCTGACTTCCGAGGCTTCAAGGAAGCGTCCCGCTCGATGAATCGCGTCTCGGGCTTCGGGAAGAATCCGGAACATAGCCTGGAATACATGGATCTGTCCCCGGTATACCTGGATCTCGACGTGGGATCCAGCTGATTGAAGTCGCTCGGCGAGACGGCGCGAGTCATCGATCAACATTTCTCTCCCGCCCACCTGAATGAGGATCGGCGGCATCGAGGTGAGGTCCGCGTCAAGCACGCTGAGGCGCGGATCTCCGCGATCTGCGCCACCTACGTAGAGGTCAAGAGCGCGCGCCGCTGATTGAGCGGAGGCAAAAGGATCCCGGCGGCGAATTTCACGCGCTCTGGCAAGTTCGCACCTGAGATCCAGGACGGGAGACATCAGCAGCATCGCATCAGGGAGCGGCAATCCAACTGCACGTGCGCCCAAGGCCGTGGCCATCGTGAGCTGACCGCCCGCTGAATCGCCGGCAACCGCGACGGTGCGCTGACAAGAACCCGGGGACCCTCCGCTGGTAAGCCAGCGATACGCATTCAGCGCATCGTCCGCGGCTGCGGGATAGGGATACCGCGGGGCAAGACGATACTTCACTGCGAAGATGGGGCGCCCGCTCGCCGAGGCGAGTTCACCAAGAAGACCGCGGTGCGTCTCCGGCGAGCACATAGAATAGGCGCCGCCGTGGATGTACAGCAAAGGGTTGGCATGCGGATTAATGGCAGGCGTGGTGATCCAGTCCCCACGAACCGGGCCTCCGGCGAATACAGTGTCAACCTTGCGCACTGTGACGCCGCGCCGAGGCCGTGAGGCTACGAGCGCTGTTCGAAGCACGCGATCCATCACCGCAAGTCCGTAGGCGTTTGATGGCATCAGCTGCGCCAGTGGCCGCAGCGTGGTTCGCGAGGACATCGCGACGAGATGACTGGCAAGACTGGGCTGCCAGTCAGGGGCATCCATTCTGGTCACCGGGGACACACCTCTTCGGGCCGATTCTCGAATCGGTAGTCCGAGAGGCGAAAGGTGCGGCTCCGCCAATAGGTCTCCAGAGTCGTTGATGGACGGAGTGGAACGTCACCGTGCCTGTCGAAGTAGTAGCTGTTGGCATTGGAACAGCTCGGCTGCCAGAAAACCTGTCTGTGACGCCGCCTTAGCACTTCGGCGAAATAACGGTCGTTCGCCTCCTTCTTGACCTCCACGCAGTTAGCACCCAGCGCCCGCGCGCGACGAAGACACCGGACGATGTGCCGACTCTGCGCCTCGATGAGCGTGAAGTACGAGGAACCGTTGTAGCCGTACGGGCCGAAGATGTTGAAATGATTCGGAAATCCCGGGACGCTCACCCCTTCGAAGGCCTGCAGTCGATGCTCGTCCCACCATGTAGCCTGCTCCAGCCCGCCGCGTCCCTTCAATACGTAAGTTGGCATGTTGCCCGACTCCATCACTTTGAAGCCGGTGGCCAGGATCAAGACGTCAATGGGATGAGCTTTGCCGTCTCGAGTATGGACGGATGCATGGTCGATATGGGTTATGCCGCTCGTCTCGAGCGAAACGTTGGACCGGTTGTACGTTGCGAGATAGGAATTGTGGAAGCTGGGTCGTTTACAGCCCAACGAGTAGCGCGGAATGAGTTGTTCTCTCGTCGTCGGGTCATGGACCTCACGCCGCATGTACCGCTTTGCGGCGCTCTCCATGACATCGGCGAACGGTATCACCGTATGAAAGTGAGCGGCGATTGGGAAAGTGATTTCCACGAACGCCTGGCTGGCGGTCCGGGTCGCCAATTGTGCCCCCGGCAGGAAATGTAGAAGCCTTCCACCCCACGTCGGTATGGGGAAGTCTGGCTTCGGCAGACAATAAATTGGAGTTCGCTGAAATACCGTCAGACTCTCTGCTTTCTTTGCGACTTCGGGTATCAGTTGCACCGCCGATGCACCGGTACCGATTACTGCAACCCTCTTCCCGCTGAGATCTTTGGCATTGTCCCATCTAGCCGTGTGGAGCGTAACGCCGGCGAAATCTCGCACCCCCTTGATTTCAGGCCACTTTGGCCGACTGAGAACGCCGGAGCAATTTATCACGAAGCGTGCCGTGAACTCCTCACCATTGGCACTGGTCAAATGCCACCGTGTTGCGTTCTCGTCGAAACAAGCCTCGGTAATGGTTGTGTTGAAACGAATATGGTCCCAGAGCCGATACTTTTCAACACATCGCTCGGCATAGGCTTTGAGCTCATTGCCGTGGGCGTACGTGCGCGACCAAGAGGGCCGCATTTCGTATGAGAATTGATAACTGAACGACGGTATATCGACAGCGATACCCGGGTAGGTGTTCCAGTGCCACGTACCACCTACGCCATCGGCGTCATCAACCATCAAGAAGTCGGTAAATCCCGCCTTCATCAAGCTAATGCCAGACCCGATGCCGGAAAATCCAGCTCCTATGATAATTATCTCGTAATTACGGTCGGACTTGCGATCCATTCCTGTATTTCACCGTTCTGACGGTCAGCCTTGCAAACTTGTATTCAGAGTGATTGCGTCAGCTCGACGTGTGTATCGTCGCGCCGGGTTATCACGTAATCATGAGGATCCAAGCGGGATAGTTCTCTCATAAACTGGGTCGCGAAACCTGGGTACATCGTGCCGTTGTAGCCGTCCTCGGTCAAATACCAACTGCTGCACCCCGAATTCCAAGTCGTTCGTCGAAGGCGGCGCTGAATTTCGGAGTGATAGCGGTCCTGACGATCCTCCCTCACATCCAAAGTGCCGATGTCATTTTGCTGAAGGAGCTTGATCGCCTTGACTATATAGTCAATTGCAGCCTCCATATATACGAGCGCCGAGTTGTGGCCTGGCCCGGAATTCGGTCCGAAAGTGAAGAATAAGTTCGGATACCCGGCCACGCTCACGCTCTTGAAGGCAAATGTCCCCTGAGACCATTCATCGCCGAGCTTCCGACCGCCGAGGCCGCTAATCGGGAACGGGGTGCCACGTTTGGCCACATCGAAGCCAGTGGCAAATACGATACAGTCCACTTCGTGCTCGACACCGTCGGCGGTCCGAACACCGTTGGGTGACAATGTGGCGATCGGCCAGCTGATCAGCTTGCAGTTATCCGCCTGTAGCGCAGGGTAATAATCACTGGTCATGAGCATGCGCTTGCATCCAGGCCTGAAATGGGGCGTCAACTGACGTCTCAACCAGGAGTCTTTCACCTGCCGACGGAGATGAGCCTTGGCCGCCAGCTGTATCGCGGACGTCGCGGCGGTGTTCCAGACCATACCCACTGCCATCACTTCGTGGGCCCAAAACCACGCGTCGCGGAGCGCTTGTTCGCTCACCGGCAGGTGTGTGAAGGTCGAACGCGCCCAGGCCGGATGCCTGAAGTTCACCCTGGGCAACACCCAGCCGGGCGTTCTCTGGAAGACTTTGACCGAGGCAGCCGACTTTACGAGCTCGGGAATGATCTGAACCGCGCTCGCGCCTGTCCCGATGACTGCAACCCTCTTACCGCCGAGATCGTAGCCATGGTCCCATCGAGCGCTGTGGATCTTTTTTCCACCGTACGAGTCAATACCCCGAATATCGGGAAAGCTGGCGTTGGCAAGTGGTCCACTGGCCATCACAACTGACCGGGTGTGATACCGCTTTCCATCTGCCGTGTCGGCCATCCAGATGCCGGCACTCTCATCGAATTCCAAGGCAGTCACGTCGGTATCAAACTGGATGAACCGGGCAAGATCGTACTTGTCGACCATATCGTCGATATATTCGAGGATCTCAGCGCTCCCCGAGTAGGTACGAGTCCAGCCCGGATTCGGCTCGAACGAGTAGGAGTAGAGAAGCGAGGGAATATCGCAGGCCGCACCGGGATAAGTATTGTCTCGCCAGGTGCCTCCGACGCGATCTGACCGTTCCAGGATGACGAAGTCATCCGTGCCCTCTTGAAGCAGTCTGATCGCCGCACCGATACCTGCGAACCCGGCGCCGACGATCAACGTCGTCGTGGTGCCTGTCATTTGGCAACCGGTTCGTAGGTCAGTTCGTCCGTCCAGGATGGCGGCCGACCGAAAATCTGAACAGGGAAAACATCGATCGCATTGCCAAGGCGCTGAGACACGAAGTGCAGAGGCTGGGACCGCTTGATGGACGACGACATGTGCGCCTTCAAGATGTGATAGCCGGGCACCCTCCGCGTATGCTCACTGCGATCGCCGACATTGGCATACCGCGTCACTGCGTTGTATAACTTCTCCTCGGACAGACCCATAGCGTTGAGATTCATCAACATGCGCGTCAGGAGCGGGATATACAGCAACGCGCCGGTGAGAATGCGCGGGTCGACAAGAGCACCCGCAGTTTGAATGGCGTGGATTCGCATCGGGCTGGCGCCCAGGTCATTCAAGACCTGGAAGCCAACCGCGAGATGCCTTGATTCGTCGCTGTTGACCTTGTTGAACACCTCCCCGCACACAGGGTCGTCAACCTCATCGAGGAGAAACTTCAGCAGCGCTCCATCGAGCGCAGTCTCCAGTGCCGGAATCGCGGCCCCGATGACGGTCAGGGGCAGGGCTTCCGCATAACGGTCCAGCCATTCGATGACCAGCCGAATATTCTTGTTCGGGACCGGTTTCTCGCCTTCCTCGAGCATGCCCCAGCGACGCATCAAGGCAAGTTCGGCATTGGCGTGACGCTGCTCCTCGGCGTGAAAGTAACGGTAAATGTCTCCGAGCGCTTCGAATGGCGCCTTTGGAGCCATCGCGGCGAAGGCACGTGCTCCAACATGCTCAATCCACACCACGTCGGACATGAATTGCTTGAGTTTGGGACGCTGTTCATCGGTGATCAGTTCCGCGCCAGGGGCGTTCCAATCGATATCGGCAAGAGCCCATTGCTTGTTTTTGATTGTCTCGAGCATGTCACTGTATGCGAAAGCCATTTTCCCTGCTCCTCTACTCGGCTGAATCGTTCCATGAGGCCATGCGCTCCACGAGGCCCAGCGTGCGAGTAAAGGGGCCGGGTAGGGCTCTCTTGAGTTGCCACAAGACTTTGGCATCGAGTTGGGGTACTACATAAATTTGTCCGCGATCGTGCGCGTTCAACGTCGTTCGAGCAACGTGCTGTGGCGAAATGCCGGTCCATTTCATCAGGTTGGCCGCGAGTCTTGCAGCCGCCTCGTCGATTTGAGGATTGTTGACGATGTTCGTCTTCACGAAGGTGGGGCAAAGCACTGTGACGTTGATGTCAGTACCGCTCAGTTCGGCCGCCAATGTCTCCGACAGAGCGAGCACCCCGGCCTTGCTCACGTTGTAAGCCGCCATCCGAGGGGCCGAGCCAAAGCTCGCTGCCGACGCCACATTGATGACTCCGCCATGCCCATTGCTGCGGAGCCGAGGCACAAAAGTCTCGCAGCCGTAGATAACGCCCCAGAGGTTGACAGAAATCGCCGCGTTCCAGTCCTCGATCGACGTCGCGCCGATGCGGTTGCCGCCCGCACCGATTCCGGCGTTGTTGATGACGAGGCTCGCAGCCTTCTCGAACCAGTCTTCGCTCACATCAGCGAGGTTGCGGACCTGCTCAAGATCGGTGACATCGCATTCGATGTCGAAGCCCTCGCCGCCAGCCTGCCTCACCAACTCTGCCGACTCTTTTGCAGTGACGGGATCTTTGTCGGCGCACACCACGCGTCCACCTCGGCGCGCAAGCTCCACGGCGAATGCGCGGCCGATACCGCTTCCTGCGCCCGTGACGACTGCATCGGCGCGGTGCGTTCTGCCTGGTGCGCCGCCGAAGGGCAGCAATCTCATCCGTCTGCCTTTCGGGTCGCGACATGGACGTCTGCTGTGGGGAAACTCTCATCTGGGGGCACCAGCCACCATTGGTGTCGCATGCCACCAGTTTGGTGGTGGAACGAGCACCTTGTCAAGATGGAGAGGTGCGGTCGAGAAACAAGCGCTGGGGTGGTCGGACCGGGGCCGAGCGTCGTGCCGAGCGACGGCAGCAATTGATCGAGGCCGCAACCGAGATTTGGAGTGAGAGCGGTTGGGCCGCGGTCACTATGCGCGGCGTATGCGCCCGCACAGGGCTGAACGATCGATACTTCTACGAGGGCTTCAAGACGCGCGATGAGCTGCTCGTTGCTGCGTGGGATGGCGTCCGCAATGACATGCTCGGCGAGGTCGCCGCGCTCTTCAACGAGCGTGCGAATCGGCCGCCGATCGAAACCATCACCGCGGCGATCACCATCGTGGTCGACCGGATCGCACGCGATCCCGGCCGGGCACGCATCCTCCTCGCTCAGCATGTCGGTAGCTCACCGCTACAAGACCGCCGCGCCGTGGCGCTACAGGAAGCAACGCAGTTGGTCGTTGAGGCAAGCCGGCCACACCTCCGACAAGATGCCGACGAGATAGCCCTTCGCATGGACACCCTGATCGCTGTCGGGGGATTCGTCGAAGTCATCACCGCCTGGCACTCCGGTTTGCTTGCGGTGACCGAGAAAGAAGTGGTCGCGCACACCAGCAGACTTGCTGAAACCCTGGCTCAACGCTATGTCATCAGCGACTGATCGAGGCTCACAACAGGCCAGCCAGCCCCGTGGCGATCGCTGCGAACCGCATTTGCGGGTCCGACCGCCACCTTCACCGGCCACCGAGCACCGAATCCGTGAGTCACCGACGCGTCGCACCCTGTTCGGAAGGAGCGACGCAGGAACGGTGCTCCTGCGTCGCCGCACTTCCGCATCTTTGCTATCCCGGAACTTGTCAAGGCGGATGAGTCCATCGGGTGTTAAGCGGCGGTCGTGTCGGCCTCCTGGGCTGGTGGGTTGAT
>NZ_LKTM01000016.1 GCF_001417955.2 Mycobacterium gordonae
CCGGGGCGGACAGGGCGGCCACGGGGGCTACGGCCAGGTCGGCGCCGGCGGCTACGGCGGCGACGGTGGCGACGGTGGCAAAGGATCGCAGGGCACCGGCAACGGCGGGGACGGCGGGGACGGCGGGACCGGCACCACCACAGGCGGCCGCGGCGGCAATGGCGGACGAGGTGGTGATGGCCTCGGTGGTGAGGCCTACGGAACGGGTGGTACCGGCGGCGACGGCGGCGACGGCGGCGCGGGCCTGACCGGAGCCGGCGGCAAGGGCGGCAACGGCGGCGCCGGCGGTACGGGCGGCACTGGCCCGCTACCGCCATTCGGACAGGGCGGCTCACCGGGCGGCAAGGGCGGCGACGGCGGCAACGGCGGCGACGGCAACATCCTCGGCAACCTGGAACCGGGCAGCGCCGGCCGGACGGGGCAGGACGGCTTACCCCCCGACGGCTTCAGCGGCGCGGGTGGCAGCGGCGGGGCCGGCGGCACCGGGGGATCCGGCGGCGGATCTTGAGCGGATTAGTGGCAAGCTGGGCAAGGTGGACCTGCGCACGCTCGCCCAGCAACAGCTGACCTATCAGGAAGTGGGGGCGACGGCCGCCGATCAGCTTCCGCCTGGATATGACCACATGAGCGTCTCGGCGCAGATCGGCACCGGCCGAGAGCGATTCGAGCAGGCGGCCAAGGCCCTCATGCACTGGGGCATGCAACGCGGCGCCGGGCTGCGGGTGACCGCAAGCACCGACACCGTCGCGGTCTCGTCCGTGGTGGTCGTCACGATGCTGGGCGTGCTGCGGGCCCCGTGCCGGGTGGTGTATGTGATCGAAGAGCCTGACGTCCGCGGGTTCGCCTACGGCACGCTGCCCGGTCATCCGGAATCCGGCGAGGAACGCTTCGCCGTCCGCTACGACCCGGGCAACGACGCGGTGTACGCCGAAGTATCCGCGTTCTCGCGGCCCGCGACCTTGCCGAGCAAACTGGGCGGGCCGTTCGTGACGGTGGCACAGCGGGTAATCGCCAAGCGCTACCTGCGCGGGGTCTGAGACCCCGCTAGGTCGCCCACCGCGATAGCAACTGCTCCGCTCCCGAACACAATGCTTCGATGACCTCACCCACCGTGGCGTCGTCGCGAATCATGCCGACCCCCTGGCCCGCGTCGACCGGTGCCGGGTGCCCGACGCTTGCGTCCGGGTCGCCGGCAAGTGCCTCCTCGCGACCGGACCAGCGCGCGACGAACTCGTCGGCCAGCACCCGCGACGGAAACCTCTCCGGCCACGGCAGGCCGGCGGCGACGTCGAATACCCGGGTGACCCGCGTGTCGGTCGCGGCCGCCGCGATCAGAGCCTGACGGCCGGGGGCCCCGGTCAGCGCCTCCGGGCAGGCGGCCAACCGGGTGCCCACCCATGCCCCGCTGGCTCCCGCGGCCAGCACCGCGGCCAGACTGCGCGGTGAGGCAACCCCGCCGCCCGCCAGGACCGGCAGGGACACCACGTCCAGCACCACGTCCAGCAGCGGCAGCGTCGCCAGTCGCACCTCGCCGTGACCGCCGCCTTCGGCCCCGCGCGCCACCAGCACGTCGACCCCCGCGTCTGCCGCTCGGCGGGCGTCTTCCGCGTCGTAAACCTGTGTGGCGGTGGGTATTCCGGCATCGCGCGCGGCCGATACCCAGGACAGGTCGGTGCCGAAACTGATCGACAACAGCGCGGGCCGGGCGGCGAGCGCGTCATCGAGCAGCCCGCTCTGGCGTCGCATCACCCAGTCCACCAGCCCGATCCCGTACCGCCCGCGCGCCTGACGCAGCTCAGCCGCCAGCGACGACCGGGTCGCGGTGCTGCCCATCCCAACCATTCCCAGCCCGCCGGCTGCGGTCACCGCCGTCGCCAGCCGGCCTCCCGCGACCCCACCCATGGGTGCGTTGACGATCGGTACCCGCAAACCGAAGTCCCGCGACCAGGGGGTGCTCAGCACGGTCAGTGTGAAGCGCCGGGTTGAGACTTCAGCACGGTCAGCATCACCACCGAGTCCTGCACCGCCAGCAGGGCGTGGCGCACCCGCGGGATGGCCAGGTAGTCACCGGCCTTGCCCTCCCACGCATCGTCGCCGGCGGTCAGCCGCACGTGACCCTCCAGCACCTGCAACGTCGCCTCGCCGGGACTGTCGTGTTCGGACAGCTCGTGTTCGGCGATCAGGGCCAGCACGGTCTGGCGCAGTTCGTGGGTGTGGCCGCCGTGGATGGTGTGGGCGGCGCGGCCACTGTTGGACTGCCGCGCCTCGGCCAGCTTCTCGGACGCCAGGTCGTTCAGCGAGATGGATTCCATGCCCTCACCTTTCAGTTGTTCAGTAGCAGTATCCCCGCCACGAGCAATGCCACCACCTTGACCACCTCTAGACCGACATAGGCGTAATGGGCCCGCGAACGCGGTGCCTCCAAGCCGGCAAGCACCTCGTCGGAACGCCGGGTCAGGCGGGGCCGCACCGCGATCAATTGCACGGCCAGGGCCACCGCCGCGACCGAAAACGCCACCGTGATCCGCGCCGGCGTGGGACCGGCCACCACGAGCGCCCCGATGAGCAGGGCGAACGCGACCTCCACGGTGTTCAGCGCGCGAAATACCAGACGGCCGATTCCCAGCCCGATCTGCAGCGTCACATTCGGCGCTCGGAACTTCAGCGGGGCTTCCAGGAACGAGATGGCCAGCACCATGCCGAGCCACACGAACGTGACGGCCACTTCCGTGGCGCGTCCTGAACTCACCGCTGCACTCCCGCGGGTGCCAGGTGGGCCAGGCACAGGTCCGGCTCGGCGAACGCTTCCAGGCGCTCGACGGTCACCGGCGCCGCCCAGGTCTCCAGAGCGCCGCGCATCAACCCGAGGTGGACGGGGCAGATGACGCTCGATTGCCGTTCAGCGAGCTCGAGAAACGGGCAGTGCCGCAGTCCGACCTGCGGGTGGCCGCCGGCGTCGCGGATCTCCGGCTCGAAACCCAGGTCGTCGAGCACGTCGACCAGGTGGGCGATGGACCTCTCAGCGTCCGGATCGGATCCGGGGGATCCGAGCCGCTCGCCCCACGCCCGGCCGGCCGCCACTGCCCGGGCGTCCGAATCAGGTTCGGAGGCAAGGCCGATGGCGAGGATCTCGGCCAGCAGCCGGTATTGCCGGGTCCCGTCGCGATCCATCTGCGGCACCGCGCGGAACATCAGCGGCGGGCGACCGGGGCCGCGGCGACTCGGCTGCACGTGCTCCACCCGGCCCTCGGCAACCAGGGTGTCCAGGTGAAAACGCACGGTGTTGGGATGCACCGCAAGCTTTTTCGCGATCGCGACGATGCTCAGGGGCGTGCGCGACGAGCGCAGGATCCGCAGTACCGCGCGACGGCGACCGGTCGACTCCGGCCCCGAATCAGGATCTGCCATGGCGAGTCACTCACCCTTCCCGAGCGCGGGCGGCGTGGACTAACGAGTTTACACAAGTAAATTTGTACAAATCCCGGACCGGCGTCCACCCAGTGCACCGGCTGCGCTACCTTACAGTGCAGCAACAGACTCCACTATGACTTCCGACAAAGAATGACTTCCGACAAAGACCCCCTTCCGCTTTCCGGCCGGGACGACGAGCACGTCCCCGGACACTGGCTGCTGGCCCGGTTGGGCAAGCGGGTGCTACGCCCGGGGGGCGTCGAGTTCACCCGCACCCTGCTGATCCGCGCCGAGGTAGCCAACGCCGACGTCATCGAGCTGGCTCCGGGGCTGGGCCGAACCGCGGCAGAGATCATCGCCCGCGGGCCCAGGTCGTACGTCGGCGCGGAAGCCGACGCGGATGCGGCCAACCTGGCACGCGGTGTCGTGGCGGGTCACGGCGAAGTGAAGGTCACCGATGCGGCCGACACAGGCCTGCCCGACGCCAGCGCCGACGTGGTGATCGGCGAGGCGATGCTGACCATGCAGAGCGATGCGGCCAAGCACGCCATCGTCGCCGAGGCCGCCCGGTTACTGCGGCCGCGCGGACGCTACGCGATCCACGAGCTTGCCCTGACCCCCGACGATCTACCCGAAGAGGTCACCACCGACGTCCGGCAGTCGCTGGCCCGCGCCATCAGAGTCAACGCGCGCCCGTTGACAGTGGCGGAGTGGTCGGAACTGCTGGGCGGCCACGGACTGGTGGTGCGCCACGTCGCGACGGCACCGATGGCACTGCTGGCACCGCGACGGGTGATTGCCGACGAAGGACTATGGGGCGCAATCCGATTCGGTAAGAATGTGCTCAGTCAACCGGACGCGCGCAGGCGGGTGCTGGCGATGCGAAGCACCTTCCGCAGGCACCGCGAGCGGTTGGCCGCGGTGGCCATCGTCGCGCAGAAGCCCGGTTAACCGCCGACGGCGTGCCGCGCCCGCCGCAAGCTCTCGTCGATCAACCGGTCGATCGCGCCGAAGTAGGTCGGCGACGGCTCCTTGCCGGTGAGTTCGGCTATGGCGCGTTGCTCGCCGAGAAGGTCTCTCGCATCCAGGTTCTCGGCCATCCGTCCGGTGTGTACCTGTAATCCGGCCAGCAGTTCGCCGCACTGCGAACCCGCCACCAGAGTCCGTCGGGCCAGGGTGCGCAAGGTATCCCACTCGACATGCCAGGCGCCGTCGGGGCGCTCGTCGTTGGCCAGCGCGGCCGCCTGGTGCAAGGTGGCCACCAGCGCTGGCGCCGATATCGCGGCTCGCCGAATCAGAATGGACAACACGGGATTTCGCTTGTGCGGCATTGATGACGAGCCTCCGCGCCCCGCGGTGGCGGGTTCGCTCAGTTCACCGATTTCCGGGCGCGCCAGGGTGACGACGTCGGAGGCGATGCGGCCCCAGCTGTCCGTGCACGCCACCAGCGCGTCGGCGGCGACCGTGAGCGGCCCGCGCGCGGTATGCCACGGCGCACGATAGTCGAGTCCCAGCGTCGTTGCGGCAGTGCGTGCGACGCTTTCGGCGAGCTCGGCGGGGTCGGCGGCACCGGTGCCCAAGGTGGCCAATTCCACGGTGGCCGAACAGGTTCCGACGGCACCGCCGAACTGAGCCGGGGTCGACAGCCCGTCGAGCCGGTCATGGGCGTCCAGAACGGCATTGAGCCAGCCGGCCGCCTTGGCGCCGAACGTGGTAGGCGCGGCATGCTGGGTCAGTGTGCGGGCGACCATCGGGGTGCCCCGATACGCGGCGGCAAGAGCGGACAGTGCGTCGATCTGCGTCGCCAGCTGAGCACCCAGTCCTGTGATGACGCCTCGCAGCGCCAACATCAGGGCGGTGTCCATCACGTCCTGGCTGGTCAGCCCCCGGTGAATCCACGGACTCAGCGCCGGCACCGCGCGCTGGCGCAGCAAGGCCACCAGGCCGATCACCGGGTTGCCGCCGTCCTCGGCGCCGGCCGCGATCCGCTCGCAGTCCTGCTCCCCCACCAGGTTCCGCAGGTCGGCAGCCGCGACCGGTGCCAGGCCCGCAGTCCCGAGCGCGCCCAACCAGGCAGACTCCACCGCGAGCATGGACTGCAACAGCGCCTGATCGCTCATGTGCTCGCCGGCTCGTTGGTCACCCGGCCACAGCAGGTTGGTCACGTCCGATCGTCCCCGTACACCAGGAACACCGTCTGGTCAGGACCCTGCAGGTGCACATCGAAACGGTATCGCTCTCGGCCGGAATCACTTTCAGCGACACAGCGCATCGTCACCCGGCGCCGCGGTTCCAGACCGCCCAACTCCGGGACGGCGTCCAGGTCGGCGTCCGGCAGGTACGCGCGAGTGAAGAGCCGATCCAGCAACCCCCGGGCAAAGACGGTGAGGGCGAAGAACGGCGGGCGCGCGTTCGCCGAGCCCGGAGCCACCGTGGTGAACGCGTAGTGCCCGTCGGCGTCAGTCGCCGCCCTGCCCCAGCCGGTGAAGGTCGATCCGTCGCGGCGCAGCGAACCGGACGCCCGCGCAATCCGGCCGGCGCTGTCGGGTTGCCAAATCTCCACCAGCGCGTCGGGCACCGGGGCCCCGGCCCCGTCGTAGACTGTGCCGTGCAGTTCGATGGCGCCGGGAAACTCGCCGCGGACCAACTCAGCGGCGCGCGCGAACGGCAGCCCGATGCCGAAGAAGGGACCAACGGTTTGTCCTGGGGTGCAACGGTATTCAGTCATCGGCGGAACACCGGCGCAGAATTATGTCCCAGCGGTAACCGGTCGCGTATTCCGGTTCGGTGACGTCATGGTCGTAGTGGGCGACCAGTCGTTGCCGTGCCACTGGGTCGAGGACCGACTGGAAGATCGGGTCCAGGCCGAACAGGGGGTCGCCCGGAAAATACATCTGAGTGACCAGGCGCTGGGTGAAAGCGGTTCCGAATACCGAGAAGTGGATGTGCGCAGGGCGCCAAGCGTTGTCGTGATTGCGCCATGGGTAGGGGCCGGGCTTGATGGTGGTGAAGCGATAGGAACCGTCGGGGCCGGTGAGACACCGGCCGGCGCCCGTGAAGTTCGGGTCCAGCGGGGCAGGGTGCCGGTCGAGTTGGTGGCGGTAACGCCCGCCGGCATTGGCCTGCCAGATTTCCAGTAACTGTCCGGCGACCGGCCGGCCGGATTCATCCAGAACCCGTCCCGTCACGATGATGCGCTCCCCGATCGGTTCGCCCGGGTGCCCGGCTGTCAGGTCGGCGTCAAGCGGATCGACATCCTGGTGGCCGAAACACGGTGCCGATCGTTCGATCTCGTCGGGGTCGACCGCCAACAGCGGGTTGTCCGGGTGCCGCAGGGTGCTACTGCGATAGGGCGGGTAGTTCAGGCGCGGCATCGCGTCGGCGCTGTTTGGCTGACGGTCGGCCGAGATGGCGGCGATCTCCGCCGAGATGTCACGTTGCGACGCGACGCGCTCCCCGGCCTTCACACAGCGTGAGGCTACCCGTTGTCACTCGCCGGGCCCTGACACGCGTTTTGACAGTTTCGCAAAAATGCCAACCCGGGACAGGACACGATGCTAAGTTCCGCGACGCTGGCAAATTCGTTTGGCAATTCACCCTCGGCTGCTCCGTCGGAAGGACACCTATGTCATTTGTGATCACCGCCCCTGACTTCGTGGGAAGCGCGGTCGGCGACCTGACCTCGCTCGCGTCGTCGATCGACGCGGCCAGGGCCGCGGCCGCAGGCTCCACCACCGGCATATTGGCGGCCGGCGCCGACGAGGTATCGGCGGCCGTCGCGAGCCTTTTCAGGCTGCACGCCAACACCTTTCAGGCGGTGAGCACCCAAGCATCGGCGTTTCACAACCAATTCATACAGACGCTGAGCTCCAGCGCGGCTTCGTACGCCGGCGCCGAAGCCGCCAACCTGGCCAACATCGCCGCGGCACAGCCCGGCCTGGAGCTGTTCGGTCTGCTCCTCATCGGCGACGGCGCCAACGGGACCGCGGCGAACCCCAACGGTGGCAAAGGCGGACTGCTGTGGGGCAACGGCGGCGCCGGCTACACGCAATCGGGCGCTTCCGGTTTGGCCGGCGGTAACGGCGGCAGTGCCGGGTTGTTCGGAAACGGCGGCGCCGGCGGCGGCGGTGGCTACGGTGCGTCCGGTGGCCATGGCGGCGCGGGCGGCTGGCTGTACGGCAACGGCGGCGCCGGCGGCGTCGGCGGCGCCGCGGCGACCGGCATCAACGGCGGCGCCGCAGGCGCCGGCGGTCTCGGTGGAAACGCCATCCTGTTCGGCAGCGGCGGCGCCGGGGGCAACGGCGGCACCGGCGTGACCGGGACCGCCGCCATCACGCCGAACAACGGGACCGCCTCGACCGGCGCCAACGGAGCGGCAGTCTCAGGCGGCGCAGCTCCCCCGATCGTCTATGGCGGCTCACCCAATCCGGGTGATCCCGGAAGCATCGGCCAGGTCGGCGGCACCGGCGGAATCGGCGGAAGTGCCAACTCCGCCAACGGATCCCTCCCCAACGGCGCCTACCTCGCCCAGGGAGCCGTCGGCGGCCACGGGGGCCTCGGGGGTGCCGGCACCGATGCCGGTGTTGCCGGCGCCGGGGGCGCCGGTGGCCACGGCGGCGCCGGGGGCAACGCAGGACTCTTCTACGGCGACGGCGGGAACGGCGGACACGGCGGCGTGGGAGGAGTCGGTGGATCCGGCGGCACGGCCGCCAACGGCGGCGTCGGCGGCACCGGCGGCGCCGCATCGGTCAGCACCGTAGCCAACCTCTCCGCAAGCGGTCAGGCGGTCGGCGGCCAGGGCGGAACCGGCGGCACCGGCGGAACGGGCGGCACCGGCGGAAACGGCGGCAACGGGGGCGCCGGAGGAGCTGGCGGCCGCGGCGCATTCCTGTTCGGCTCCGGCGGAGATGCAGGCTACGGCGGGGCCGGCGGCATCGGTGGCGCGGGCGGAACCGGTGGCGTCGGAGGCGCGGGTGGAGGCGGCGGTAACTCGACGATCACCGGAGCTAGCCCGAACAACGCATCCGACGGCGGTTACGGCGGCAACGGGGGCACGGGCGGCACCGGCGGTGACGGAGGCACCGGAGGCGATGGCGGCGCCGCGGGCACAGCGGGTGCGGGCGGGCTGTTCGGCCTCGCCGGTGCCCTCGGCACCGGCGGCGTAGGCGGGGTCGGCGGTGACGGCGGCGCGGCCGGCACACCGGGCACCGGTTCCTCCGTCGTGGGCACGGCGACCGGCGGCAGCGCGGCACCGGGCCAACCGGGAGCGAACGGCTCCGCCGGCAGCATCGGTCAGGAAGGCGCGTCCGGCAACAACGGCTGACCAAGGCCGGCGACACCCTCAATCAGCGCGGCCAGGCACGGCGTCACCCCGCCCTGCCTGGCCGCGCCGCATTCTGGCGCGGGACTAACCGCCGCGCCCAGCGGCAGGGTTGAAGATTTCTTCATAATCGTCTAAAACCTTCAGTAGCGATGATCCATTCCGTTCTGCGGGCAACGAAGGTTTCAGCGATGTCGTACCTCTTCACCACACCGGACCTGATCGGCGCCGCCGCTGGCGATCTCACCGCAATCGCGTCGTCGATCGACGCGGCACGGGCGTCGGCGGCGCACTCCACGACCGCCATCGCCGCGGCCGGCGCCGACGAGATCTCCTCGGCCATCGCCGCGCTGTTCAGTACGCACGCCCAAACCTTTCAGGCGCTGAGCAGGCAGGTGTCGGCGTTTCACAGTCAGTTCGTCCAGACCCTGCACGACGCCGTGGCGTCCTACGCCAGCGCCGAGGCCACCAACCTTGCCGGCCTCGCCGCCGCCGAACCCGGCCTGGAACTGTTCGGTATGCGACTGGTCGGCAACGGTGCCGACGGAACCGCGTCGAATCCGGCGGGCGGCAATGGCGGGCTGCTGTGGGGCAATGGCGGCGCCGGCTACACCCAGCCGGGTTCCTCCGGCTTGGCCGGCGGCAATGGCGGAAACGCGGGCTTGTTCGGCAACGGCGGACGCGGCGGCGGTGGCGGCTTCGGGGCGGCCGGCGGTCAGGGGGGCGCCGGCGGATGGTTGTTCGGGAACGGCGGCGCCGGTGGCACCGGCGGCGCGGCAGCGGCTGGTTTCCACGGTGGCGCGGCGGGCAACGGCGGCGCCGGTGGCAGCGCGAACCTGTTCGGCAATGGCGGCGCCGGCGGGCACGGCGGCTCCGGCCTGCCCGGTACGGGCGTGGCCACCCCTGTCAGCGGGCCCGCGGCCACCGGCGCCGCCGGCGGTGACAAAGCGGGCACAGTGCCCGGGCTGTTCACCGGCGGTGACGGCTCCACCGGAACTGCTGGAGCCGCAGGCCAGGTCGGCGGCACCGGCGGCAGCGGCGGCACCGGCAGCGATTCAGGTACCAGCAACTCTTTGTTTGTCGCCAAGGGCGGCGCCGGCGGCCAGGGCGGGACGGGCGGCCTGGGCAGCAACGCCACCGTCGCGGGTACCGGCGGTCACGGTGGTGCCGGCGGCAATGCCGGGCTGCTGTTCGGAGACGGTGGGGACGGCGGCGCGGGCGGCGCCGGCGGCATCGGCGGTTCGGGCGGCACCGGCGCGACAGGTGGTGTGGGTGGTGCCGGAGGTGCGGCAAGCGTCAGCGCAGCCGCCCCCGGCATCGGGCAGGCCACCGGCGGTGTCGGCGGCACCGGGGGCGCTGGCGGCACCGGGGGTGTCGGAGGCACCGGCGGAGCCGGCGGCGACGGAGGCAACGGCGGGCGCGGCGGAATGCTGATCGGCAACGGCGGCGATGCGGGACACGGCGGGACAGGTGGCATCGGGGGCGCCGGCGGAGTCGGCGCTGCCGGTGGAGCCGGCGGGGCCGGCGGCAACGCCACCGCGGCCGGAACCGGAGACAACGATTCCACCGGCGGCACCGGAGGTACCGGCGGAGCAGGCGGCAAGGGCGGCGCCGGCGGAACCGGCGGAACCGGAGGCGCGGCCGGCACGGCGGGAGCCGGAGGGCTGCTCGGCTCGGCGGGTGACGGTGGGAGCCGCGGCGCCGCCGGCGCCGGAGGTGCCGGCGGCGCGGCCGGCGCGGGCGGTGCCGGAGGTGCGGGCGGTCGGGCCTCGGGGGGCGACGCCAATGCGGGCAGCGTCGGCGGCAACGGCGCGAACGGGAGCACCGGCAGTCAAGGCGCGTCCGGCTCGGACGGCTGACCGGGGAGCGCGCTGCCCGATACCCTTGGCGCCATGCCGAGCGATTACGTCTACAACCAGGGCTTCGCCGAGGAGCGCACCCGGTTGGGCGCCATGGAGAGCCTGTGGGACCCGGGCACCCGGGCTCTGCTCGACGAGCTCGGCCTTCGTAGCTCTGAAAAGCCCTGGCGCTGTTTGGAAGTCGGTGCCGGTGGTGGATCGCTGCTGCACTGGATGGCCAGTCGCGGGGCCAGCGTGGTGGCCGTCGACATCGACACCCGCTTCATCGAATCGCTGGCCGGCGACACCATCGAGGTGCGGCGCCTCGACATCCGCACGGACGAGTTGCCCGAAGGGCAATTCGACCTGGTCCACTCGCGGCTGGTGCTCGAACACCTGCCGGACCGGCGACAGATCATCGAGCGCCTGGCCGCGACGCTGCGGCCCGGCGGATGGATGGTGATCGAGGATCTGGATTGGACACCGTTCGGCTTCGACGCGGTCGACGCTCAACTCGACCTTGTCACCGATGCCATCCTGACGTTCATGCAGCAGTCCGGCTTCGAACCGCGCTACGGCCGCCGCGTGGTCGCCGATCTGGCCGCCGCCGGGCTGACGGAAGTTCGCGGCGAAGGCCGGGCGAAGGTGATCGACTCCAACACAGCCGGTTTCGACTTCTTCAGCCTGTCCTTCGAGAGTCTGCGCGCGGCCGTGGTGGAGGCCGGACTGATCTCGGAGGCGGACGCCGCCGCTGCAGCTGCCCGCTTCGGCGGCGCCGTCCGCGTATTCACGCCGATCATGATGGCCGGAATCGGCAGACGGCCGGCGTCCTAGATCGCCTTCAGCAGCGCTGCCTTGCCGCGGGTTCGCAACTTGTGCAGCGACGAACCACGCAACTGCGCGATCCGCGCCGCCATCTTGTTGCCCAGTTCCTCGAGTTCCGCGTCGGTGATCTGCACCGGCGCGGGCGCGGGAATCATGTCGCGTTCTTCCTCGTCGGCGTGCGCCTCGAGCACGGTTTTGAAGGTGTTCCACTCCTGCTGGTAAGCCGGCGCGCTCTGCGGGGTGCGCAGCAGCACGCCCAGCTGATCCACCACCTGACGGTGCTCGGCGTGGGCGATCGCGATCAGCTCACTGGCTGCCGCCAGCGCCGGGTAGTACAGGTCGTCCTCGATGCGGAAGTGAATGTCCAGTTCCAGCAGCATCTCGTCGAAAAGCTCATGCCGCTCCTGGCTGTTCAACGGCGCCTCGCTGACCTTGCGCCCCAATCCTTTCAGCACCACATGGTGCTCCTTGAGCACTTCGTATGCGTTCAATGGGCCACTCCGCGCACTTCTACATTTCCTTCCATCACCCGGGTTTCGTAACACGGCAACGGGGCCGCCGAGGGGCCGCGCAACACCTCTCCTGTTTCCAGCGCGAATCGGGAGCCGTGCCAGGGACATACGATCCGCCCGCGATCGACCCAGCCGTCGGCCATCGGCGCCGCCAGGTGCGGACAGAACTCTCCGAACACTGCCACCTGTCCCGGATCACCTTGGCAGACAACAAGTCCCACGCCGTCGACCTCGACGCGAACCGACTTCCCGTTGAGCTCCCCGGCCGGCAGCACCGGTGTCCACTGACTGTTGCGCAACCGGGCACCGGACCGATCGACGCCGATGCCGTGATCGAACACCAACGCTCCGCCGAGATAGCTGCCACCGAGCGTGACGGCGTAACCCGCCGCCGCCAGGCCGACTCCCCGGAGACGGCGGCCATGCCGGCGGTCGCGCCAGGACAGTCCATAGAGCAAGGTCGCGCACGAGTTCACCGCGCCGTGCACCAGCCCGACGCGACGGTCCTCCCGGTGGGTGTGCTGCCAATCGGATACCCCGGTGACCGCCGACGCGATGCTGACGACAATCCCGAGACCGAGCGCATGAGACGCGATCTGTGCGGTGTTCCGGTCGGCCGCGGGGCGCCGTCCCGGTACCAGGCTCAGTGCGTCCAGTGCCACCGTCGTCCCCAGCGCGCCACTGGCCAGGGACGCCAACGGCGGGTGCACCGGGTGCCCGAGCCAGACGCCGTTCAGCGCGTTCATCACCCGGTCACGCATCCGGCCCAGAGCGTTGAACAGCAGTGTCAGGATGTGCTCGAGACGGTAACTGGGCCGATCGAGCCACTCCTGCCGTTCGATCACGGCCAGCACCCGCGGCCCGATCTTTCGCATGTTGTCCTCCCCTGACGCGGCGGCCGTTACCGGCCGCCAATGCCAGAATTCCCCCTCCGCGCCGAGGTTTGAATGTAAGCCGCCTGTGAGTTGCCGTTTGAACTGCTGTGGCCGCAGGGCAGAATGGTTCTCTGTAGAACAGAAACAGCTGAGCGAAGGGCAGGTGCGGGTGACCGACCAACTTTTCGAGCACGTCCGTCGGGGCATGATCCCGGCGCACATCTACAACGACGCCGACCTGTTCGCGCTGGAGAAGGAACGGCTGTTCAACCGGGCGTGGATGTTCGTGGCTCACGAATCCGAGATCCCGCACGACGGAGACTATGTGGTACGGCGCGTGCTCGATGATTCGTTCATCATCACCCGCGACTCGGACGGCCGGGTGCGGGCCCTTTTCAACATGTGCCTGCACCGCGGGATGCAGGTGTGCCGCGCCGAGATGGGCAACGCCTCCAATTTCCGCTGCCCATACCATGGTTGGACCTACCGCAACGACGGGCGCCTCACCGGTCTGCCGTTCCACCGCGACGCCTACGGCGGCGACGAGGGCTTCGACAAAAGCCAAACACTGCTGCCCGCACCGAATCTGGACACCTACAACGGACTGATCTTCATCAGTCTGGACCCGCACGCGCCGCCGTTGCGCGAATTCCTCGGTGACTTTGCGTTTTATCTGGACTTCTACACCCGGCAGAGCACCCACGGACTGCAGGTCAGGGGTCCCCAGCGGTGGCGGATCAAGGCGAATTGGAAGATCGGCGCGGAGAACTTCTCCGGCGACATGTACCACACGCCGCACACCCACGCCTCGATCGTCGAGATCGGTCTGTTCCGGGAACCCAAGGCGCAGAAGCGCAAAGACGGAGCCACCTACTGGGCCGGCCGCGGCGGAGGAACCACCTACAAGCTGCCGCCCGGCGACTTCGACGAACGCATGCGTTACGTGGGCTACCCAGACGAGATGATCGCCCGCATCAAATCGGTGTGGTCGCCCGCCCAACAGCAAGTGGTGGCACAGGACGGCTTCATGTTCTCGGCCGCCACCTGTTTCCCCAACCTCAGCTTCGTGCACAACTGGCCCAAGCTCCCCCAGGGGGAGCAGGTGCTGCCCTTCATCTCGATCCGGCAGTGGCAACCGATCAGCGAGAACGAGACCGAAGTGTGTTCGTGGTTCGCCGTGGACTCTGCCGCCCCCGAACAGTTCAAGAAAGACTCGTACAAGGCTTACCTGATGTGCTTCGGGTCGACCGGGATGTTCGAGCAGGACGACGTGGAGAACTGGGTCTCACTGACCACCACCGCGGGCGGCTCGATGGCCCGGCGACTGCTGCTGAACAGCCGGATGGGACTGCTTTCCGACGACAGCCCGGTGATCGAGGCGCTGCCCCCGGAGTCGTTCCACGGGCCGGGCCGGGCGCAGGTCGGCTACAACGAGTACAACCAGCGCGAGTTGCTCAAACTGTGGGCCCGGCAATTGGAGTCCGTATGAGAAAAGCTCTGTCGTTCAATGATATTCGGCATCAGCAGGCGCATCAGTTTCTGGTCGACGAGGCGTATCTGCTGGACGCGCAACAGTATGAGGCGTGGCTGGACACCATGACCGACGACATCCGCTACGTGATGCCGGTGCGCGTCACCACGGCCCGCGGCGCCGGATTCGACACCTCGCCGGGTATGGCCCACTTCGACGAGGACAAGTATTCGCTGACTCAGCGGGTGGCCCGGATGGCCACCGAGCACGTATGGGCCGAGGATCCCCCGTCGCGACTGCGGCACTTCATCACCAACGTGCGCACCTTCGAACAGGATCCGGCGCACCTGCTCGTCGAATCGGCGGAATTGCTGTTCCGCAGTCGTGGCGACGTCAACGAGTCCGCGTTGCTGTCCTGCGGCCGCGAAGACGTGCTGCGCCGGGATGACGACCAGGGTTGCTGGAAGTTGGCCCGCCGCAGCATCATTGCCGACGAATCGGTTTTGCGCATGCAGAACCTGGCGGTGTTCCTGTGAACCCGGTGGGCGAGCCGATCACGGTGGCCAACGAATTCACCGAGGTCGTCGTGCAGCGGGTCGACACGCGCAACGGGTCGCGACTACTGATCCGCTGCCCCCGCAGTGGGCGGGAGATCACGCTGGACGCCCTCGAGGTCGAGGCTCTCACCTGGCAGAACCCCCGTACGCTGACGGCCATGGTCGGCAACTCACAGGCCCCGCTGCTGCCCGACGAGCCAGAGGACGGCGATGACCGGATGGCTTGACGGCAAACGGGCCCTGGTGGTCGGCGCCGGTTCGGGAATCGGGCGGGCGGTGGTCGACGCGTTCATTGCCGAGGGCGCCAAAGTTGCTGTATTGGAACGGGATCGGGACAAGTGTCACCGCCTCGGCGCGGAACTGCCCGACGTCCCGGTCGTGCGGGGTGACGCCACCAGTCGCGCCGACAACGAGCATGCTGTCACCGTCGCGGTGGACGCCCATGGCGGCCTGGACACGCTGGTCAACTGCGTCGGGGTGTTCGACTTCTACCGGGGGATCGACGACATCGATGCCGATGACCTCTCCGCCGCGTTCGACGAGATGTTTCGCACGAACGTGCTCAGCCACCTGCAGTCGGTAAAAGCCGCATTGCCGGCGCTGCGAAACGGCACCGGGCCCTGCATCGTGCTGACGGAATCCACCTCCGCCTACTACCCGGGGCGCGGCGGCGTGCTCTACGTGCCGTCGAAGTTCGCGGTCCGCGGCCTGGTGACGGCGCTGGCGCACGACCTGGCCCCGCAGATCCGGGTCAATGGAGTGGCACCGGGCGGGACCCTGAACACCGACCTGCGCGGGCTGGCCAGCCTCGGACTCGACGACGTCCGCCTCGACGACTCCCCCGGCCGGGCAACCGATCTGGCCGCCCGCACCCCGCTCAACGTCGCGTTGACCGGCTCCGACCATGCGTGGAGCTACGTGTTCCTGGCGTCGGACCGATCTCGCGGTATCACCGGTGAGACGGTTCACCCCGACGGCGGATTCCGTCTGGGCTCGCCGAAATGAGCCTGGAATCCCAGCGCGCGCTGGTGGCACAGGGTTGTCGCGTCGCGGCGGCCCGCGGCTTGGTGGACGGCATGCTGGGACATCTGAGCTTGCGAATCGACGACGAGCATCTGCTGATCCGATGTCGCAGTGACACCGACACCGGGGTGGCCTTCACCCGGCCTGGCGACATCCGCCTCATCACCTTCGACGGAAGTGAGGGCGCCCCAGGCGAACTCGACGGCTACCGGGTGCCCAACGAGCTGCCGATCCACCTCGAAACCCTGCGGGCCGAGGCCGGTCACCGGGCCGTCGCACACCTGCACCCGCCCGCGGTCGTCGCCGCCGATCTGGCCGGTATCGCGATCCGGCCCATCTACGGCGCCTTCGATATTCCCGGCGCGTGGCTGGCCCGTGGCGGCGTGCCGGTCTATGAAAGGGCGGTGCTGATCCGCAATGCACGGCTGGGCCAGGACATGGTGGCGGCCATGGGCGGGCGGCCGGTGGTGATCTGCCGCGGCCACGGCATCACCAGCGCCGCGGGCAGCGTCGAACAGGCGGTGCTGCAGGCGATCAGCGTCGACGCGCTGGCCCGCATGTCGTTGCGGGTGCGCGCCGCCGGCGGCACGTTGCGCGACATCGACGACGATGATTGGGATGGCCTGCCGGACTTGGGGTCCGGCTTCAACATCGACTCCGCCTGGCGGCACGAGGTCGCGCGCCTGAACACTCAGCCCAGCTGATCGCCGATCTCTTCGGCCGCCTCGGTCAGTGCGGCCGCCACCGCCGCATACTTCGACGCTGGCAGACGTTGCTGCGGGGCGGCGGCATTCAGCGCCAGCCGTAACCCGGGCGCGCGGATCGGGATCTGCACCGCAACCGAGGCGACGCCCTCCTCACTCTCTTCGCGGTTGGTGGCGTAGCCCTGCCGGCGGATGCGAGCCAGTTCGGTCTCGAGCCGGGCCCGGTCATCGATCGAGCGCTCCGTGACGCGTTCTAGCCTTTCCAGCGGAAATAGTTGCCGCACTTCGTCTTCTGATAATCCAGCGAGTAGGGCCTTGCCGGTCGAGGTGCAGTGGGCCGGCATCGTGCGCCCCAACCGGGAGGCCACCCGAACCGCTTTGGGCCCCTCGATCGCGGCGACGAATCGGACGTTGGCGCCATCGAGCATCCCCACATGAATCGACTCGCCGAGTCGCTCGCTGAGACCACGCATCACCGGCATGGCGGCGCGCGGAATGTCGATGCGGCCGAAGATCGCAAAGGCAACGCTGGTCAGGGCCGGACCGGGAAGGTACGCCTTGGAATCCGGATCCTGGCGGACGAAGCCGCGGTAAGCCAGCATCGCCAGTAGCCGGTGCGCGGTCGACGACGCGACGCCCAGGTATCGGGTGGCCTCGCTGAGCCGGATCTGCGGCTGCTCACCAAGCAGAAGCAGCAATTTCAGCGCGTTGTCGACCGACTCGATCGGATACTGCGGCACCTCATTCCGCATTCCGCCGAGCCTAAACGAATTGTCCGGCTTTCCCGTTACTGCCCGGCACACCCAGGAGGCCGGTGCTGCCGGCGCTGCCCCCGGGACCTCCGGCGGCACCGCCAAGTCCGCCCTGTCCGCCCAGCGCCAGGTTGCCGCCTGAGCCGACCGCGCCACCGGTAGTCGCGTCTCCGCCGTTGCCGCCGTTGCCGCCGGCACCGCCCTGGCCGCCGGCGCCGCCCGAGCCGCCTGTGCCCGCGCCCCCGGCTGCGCCGGCCCACCCGATCAGGCCACCGGCTCCCCCGCTGCCGCCGCCGGTTCCGCCGGCGCCGCCCACC
>NZ_LKTM01000017.1 GCF_001417955.2 Mycobacterium gordonae
GACCCAGCCCGTTTCGCGGGCATTTTTATGTGAGGCATGGATCAATTTTCGCGGGCATATTTACATGAGGCATCACGGGCGATGGAGCGCAACGGTAGTGACTAGTTGCGACGTTCCGATCGAAGCGCCGAACCTCAACCCGCCACCAACCGACTCCCGGCCCGGTCAAAACCCCATGTCCTCAGTCATCATTGAACCGATGCAACCTTGGGTCCGCCCTTGTCTGCTGCGCTGCACAACATGCCCCCGCCGCGGCGCTCACCCGCTGCGGCAGACCGTCACCCGCTGAGAGTCGTGGTCAGTGAATAGTCAAGCGCAGCTTGGCTTTTCGAATAAGGCAGGAAGCCGCCGCATCAGTTGGCAGCAAGGCGATCGCGGTACGGGCAGCGAATGGCCTTAGCCGGCGCTGCTGTTAATCGCCAGGGTCTGCTGGGGTCTGCTTGACCCCCACCCGGGGATCTCGAGGCGAGACCACGAGGCCGGACGCGCTGGGCGCAGTGACTGGTTGGCGCCGCATCTAGACCCCATGCAAGGTGCGTCGCTTCGGGGTGATAAAGCCGTCGGCGGCGCAGTCTCCATCATCTGAGGCACCGGCCCACCACGTCATCTATGCGTCCGATCGATGAGAACAAACAATGCCCCTCCGCGTCCATGGACGGCCGACGCCCGGCGCGTTACCAGCAAGGGCTGATTTGGTTATCACCTTGTTAATCAATGGTTCTCATGGATCCCGTCGGTCGATGGAGACCGAAGCCTCGTTCGGAACGCGGTGGGATCCATTCGCGAGGATTACCAGTGCAAATCTCCGCGCGTGCGTTAGATCTCATGCGCGACAGTTTGATTCGCGTCATCATCGGGGTCAGTCGTGCTCACGCGCAGTCCTGCGCGGGATTGGTGTCGTGCATACGCGTGGGCCCATACGAAGTCGTCGACTATCTTTGGTTTATTGAGTTGATGCAGCACGCACCCGCCGGGTGGTCCTGGGTCACGCCGCTGGCTCGATGGTCGCTGTCCCGTGGAAGCGCAGCAGCGCTGTTGCGGAGACGATAGGAGGTGTTCGGTGCCGTGGGCGTGGATCTCTGCCGCGACCGTCGTCGCTGTGCTGCCGTCGTTGTTCGGCCACTTCGAAGCCGGCGCCCCGGCCTGGACCAGGATAGTGCGTTGGCTGAGTTTTCTAGCGGTTCTGCTCGGCATCGACGTGCTGTGGGGCCCGCCGTGGACGTGGGCATGGATTGCCGGGGTGCCGCTGCTGGGCGCCGTCTTTCACGTTTTTTGGTGTGCTCGACACCGCATCAACCCGTTGACGGCTGAGCCCCGCGGTCGATATTACGAGTTGCGGGGGTGGCCGGTAGATCGCAACCCGCGTCCATAGGTTGCGTGAGCGCCCCGACGAAGGCTGTCCCGACGGCGAACTACCCCGCCCGCCGCCGAGGCAGCATTGTCGCCGGTCGGACCGCGCGGTGCCGGCCGTCGCATGTGCGACCAACGCCCATGCTGACGGTGGGCGCGACAGCTTTACAGAGGGTTTCGGCGGGTGCTTACCGCGAGGGAACGGCTCGCCGAAGAGGCCGACGGTGGTGCCCGGATCGCCGACCGCGAGCCTGATGTGCCAACATTTACGTCCGCGTACCGCAGCAATGTGGCTGACACGTTTCGAGGGCATTATTTTGCTGGGACGGAGATTACGCGATGGCATCATCCATCGGCGGTGAGGACGCCGCTGCCGGGGCGCCTGCGCACCTCGATGGCGACGGGCATGCGCACGGTCCGCGGATCGGTAGCGCAGGGCAACGCCATCAGAAGCCGTTGACGATAGCTTTCGCGTTGACCGCCACCTACGCCGTCGTCGAACTGGTCGGCGGGTTCGTCACTGGCTCGCTGGCGTTGATCAGCGACGCGGCACACATGGGTACCGACGTGCTCGGACTTGGGCTTGCGCTGGCCGCGATCCACCTCGCGAAGCGACCCGCCGCAGGGCAGCGCACCTTCGGCACATACCGCTTGGAAGTGTTGGCCGCCATCATCAACGGGCTCCTGCTGTTCGGTGTCGCGTTCTACGTGCTCTACGAAGCGGTGCAGCGCTTCATGGACCCGCCGGAGGTTCTTGGGGTGCCGATGCTGATCGTCGCCGCGGTGGGCCTCGTCGTGAACGTCGTCTCCTTCCTGCTGCTCACTCGCGGCGCCAAGGAAAGCCTGAATGTCAAGGGCGCCTATCTCGAAGTACTGTCCGACATGCTCGGTTCGATCGGCGTCATCGTCGCGGCCATCGTGATCACGGTCACCGGATTCCGCTACGCCGACGCCATTGTGGCCGCGGCCATCGGCCTGTTCATCCTGCCGCGCACCTGGCAGCTCATGCGCCAGGCGCTGCGCATCATTATGGAGGTCGCACCTCCCGGTGTGAACGTCGAGGCCGCAGTTCGCGATCTCGCCGCGATCTCGGGTGTCGACGCGGTTCACGATCTGCACATTTGGACGGTCACCAGCGGCATGGAGGCCACCACCGCGCATGTTTTGATCACCGATGACGCGGACTGGCACGCCGTCCTCGACGCGAGTCGAGAGCTGTTGAGTGAGCGTTACGGGGTGACGCATTCCACCATTCAGGTCGAGCCCACCGGCCACGAAGAACGACCCGCCGGCTTCTAACAGAACTGCTGGTCACAAGCGACGTCGGCGTTTTCCATCACCCGGAATTCGGCGTGCCCCCAACACGTGTGTCAGGGGCCGGATCGGACGTAACCTGCTTTCGCTAATATTCGTGCGCATGAGCTAGTGTTCGTCCTGGATGTGGCGTCAGAAGTAGTCGGGTATGTCGTGACGAAGTTGCGCGGCGGCGAGGCGTGCGGGCACCACGCTATCGGGTGCCACGAAACGCCCGGACACTTGTAAATCACGCAGATTGCACCATTGACCGACTGATACCCAAATTGAGGTGCCATGGCTACCATCGTCGTTGGAATCGACGGTTCTCCCGCGTCGGCGAAGGCGCTGCGCTGGGCAGCCGAGGAGGCGCGCCTGCGCGGTGCCACGGTGAGGGCCGTCTACGCCTGGTCGTTTCCCTTCCAGAGTGGTGAGATCGCCCACCTCGCTGCCCAGGCCGTCCTCGACGCGTTGCAGCAGGACGCCGAGCAGTCAGCTCAGACCGCTGTCCGTGAGGCGTTGGGAGCCGATGCCGATACCGTCGAGCGCGTCGTCGCAGAGGCGTCACCGGTGCAGGCGTTGACCACGGCCGCACGCGACGCCGACCTGCTGGTCGTCGGTTCGCGAGGCCGCGGCGGCTTCACCGGGCTGCTGTTGGGTTCGGTCAGCACCCAGTGCGCCCAGCACGCCCCGTGCCCGGTTGTGATCATCCGCTGATAAATGCCGCGCCCACCCTATCCACGTGATGCAGGCCTGGCCCCCGCTCCATTTGACCTCGGGCTCGCTCGCACTGGGTCGGTTCCGGCCGTCAACGGGTAGTGCGAAGATGACCGCGAAGTCGAACTGCCAATACTGCACCGAACACCCTCGACCGGCGCGACCCGAGGTGCCTCACGTAAAAGTGAGCGCGAAGTAGTGGCTGGTGCCTCACGGATGGTGAGCGCGTGGGGGCTTGCGTTACTTCGCCTTGGCCAGTCGGTTGGTTGACGGATTCAATGCTTCTAGATCGATGTGTGTGACGGGTGGCGGCGAGGGCCTCGGTCTCGGCCTTGGCCAGGTCCAGTAGCTGCATTTGGATCGCGTTGATGCCGGGTCAGGTCGGCCGGGTTGATGCCCTCGATCCGTGCGGCCACGTTCGCGAGATGTTGTGTGTCAAGCACTCCCGATGCTTGCAGGCGCTGCCACGGGGTGGCCGGCTTGTCGTAGACGCGCTTGCGGCGACCGTTTGCGGTGGTGCTGTAGCCGACGGGCTCTTTCGTCGGGGTGAAGAAGTTCAGGCGCAGCGCCACCAGCTGCCACAGCCGGTTGAGTAGCTCCAGCTCCTGGCCGGTGTCGTAACGCCAGTAGAACGCGTGTTTGCGCACCACGTGGTTGTTCTTGGACTCCAGATGGGCCTGGTCGTTCTTTTGGTACGGCCGCGAGCGGGTCTGGGCGATGTCGCGGGCCTACAGCCAGTCGGCGACCTCGTGATTGATGACTCACCCCCGCAGTCTGAATCGAAAATCACCGTGGCGAACGGGAACCGCTCCTGTAGCTTCTCGATGCCTTCCACGATCCACTTCGCGGCGTTGTTGCGGATTGAGCAGTTCTTGGTCCAGCCGGTCACGGAGGTGGTCATCGTCAGTGTGCGGGCGGATTCGCCGATCAGTGTCGGACCGCAGTGCGCCACGGTGTCGGCCTCGATCACCCCCGGGGCCTTGGGCGCCTAGTCGGCGCAGGTGTGGATAGCGATCGAATTGCGCAGCAGCGGAGACGGTTTCGTCGTCGAGATGCCCCGTATACGCATCCTGTCCCGGGCCGGTTTGAGGTAGCGGTCCACGGTGGCCGCGCTCATCGCCTTCAGTTCAGCCAATGCCGCCTCGGTGGCGAACGGCCTGTCAAGATCACCGGCGGCGGCCAGCAGCGGCCCCCACCGGCCGAGCATCACCACCAGGTATTTGCGCAGGGCATGCCCGCCAATGCCCACACATGCTCCAGCAGCGCCCTGGCGTCGTCACTGAAGCCCCGCGGCCGCAAACTACGCCCGTCGACCTTGGCCGGGTCCGGCAGTCTCGAGCCGGTCAGCATCCGCCGGGCCGGCGAGCGCCCCATCCCCGTGGTAGTCACCACCCGATCCAGAATCTCGCCCTTGTCCGCCTTTGATGCCTTGCCGGTACGCGGTCCGCAGCTTGTTGATTACCTGCCGCCTCGCAGCCATATCGATCTTGCCTTCCACATCGGGCAAGCCTTCCGCGCCACGGGGGGCCACGCACTCAAAATAGGTGAGGCACCACCACCCACCACACGCTCAAACTGAGTGAGGCACGCCGATCCATCGCGGTATTGCAATATGTGTATGTTAAGTTAGGAACTGCGCAAGATGAATTTTGTGTCAATGAGGACCGAACACGAGGAGGGTATCGATGGTTCCGCAGGCGTTGTTGGCCAAGGCAGCAGGGGCGGTGTTTACCGGGCTGGTGGGTGTGAGTGCCTATGAGGTGCTCCGCAAGGTGGCAGGTAAGGCTCCTGTCCGTCGGACTTCGGTAGCGGTGGCCGAGCTGGGCTTGCGGGGAACCCGGCGGGCCGAGGTGGCAGCGGAGTCAGCCCGGCTAAGAATCGGCGATGTAGTCGCCGAGGCCCGCGAACGCGTCGGTGAAGAGGTACCGCCTCCAGGCGCCGCCGAGGTTCACGACCACGACCACTGACCGCGACATGACTATTGCCAACAACGCCGCCGTGGAGGTCGTCTCCGACGCGGCGGGACGGATGCGGCTGCTCGTTCCTTGGGTTCGCTCGAATTCGCGGCGCGCGGTAGCGGTCGAAGATGTCGTGGACAAACAGGCCGGTGTGCGGGCGGTGCATGCATACCCGCACACCGGGTCGGTGGTCGTGTGGTACTCGCCTAAACGTTGCGATCGCTCCACGATCATGGACGCTATCTCGGCGGCCCGCGAGATGGCGGGTGAGCTGATACCCGCGCGCACGCCGCGCTCGGCCGACATCCGTAACGCCGAGGTGCTGCGCCTGGTGATCGGCGGGGTTGCGTTGGCTCTGCTCGGGGTGCGCCGCTACGTTTTCCGGCGACCGCCGCTGCTTGGCCCGTCGGGTCAGCTGGTAGCCACCGGTGCGACGGTGTTCATGGGTTATCCGTTCTTCCGGGGCGCGCTGCGCGGTCTGCGTTCCGGTCGCGCTGGCACCGACTCGTTGGTGACGGTGGCCACGGTGGCCAGCCTGGTGTTGCGGGAGAACGTGGTCGCGCTGACCGTGTTGTGGTTGCTCAATATCGGTGAGTACCTGCAGGACCTGACGTTGCGGCGCACCCGGCGCGCCATCGCCGATCTGCTGCGCGGCACCGCCGACACCGCGTGGATTCGGCTAGAAGACGGCAGCGAGGTAGAGGTGCCCATCGATACGTTGCAGATCGGTGACCGGGTCGTGGTTCACGACCATGTGGCGATACCGGTCGACGGCGAGGTGGTGGACGGCGATGCGGCTGTCGACCAGTCCGCGATCACCGGGGAAACACTGCCGGTCAGCATGGTCGTCGGGTCCCGCGTGCACGCCGGATCGGTGGTAGTGCGCGGTCGTCTGGTAGTGCGCGCCAGCGCCGTGGGCAACGAAACGACGATTGGGCGCATCATCGCCCGCGTCGAAGAGGCTCAGCTGGATCGGGCGCCGATTCAGACGGTCGGCGAAAACTTCTCGCGCCGCTTTGTTCCCGTTTCGTTCATCGTGTCCGCGGCCACCCTGGCGCTCACCGGTGATGTTCGGCGCGCGATGACCATGCTGTTGATCGCGTGTCCGTGCGCGGTGGGATTGTCCACCCCGACCGCGATCAGTGCCGCGATCGGCAACGGGGCGCGCCGCGGCATCCTGATCAAGGGCGGTTCCCACCTCGAACAAGCCGGCCGGGTGAACGCCATTGTGTTCGACAAAACCGGGACACTGACCGTTGGGCGCCCCATCGTCACCAATGTCGTTGCCCTGCACAAAGATTGGCAACCCGAAGAGGTACTTGCCTACGCGGCTAGCTCAGAAATCCATTCTCGTCATCCGCTGGCCGAAGCCGTGATCCGCTCGACCACAGAACGCCATATCAGCATTCCCCCGCATGAGCAATGTGAGGTGCTGGTCGGTCTGGGCATGCGAACCTGGGCCGATGGTCGGATTTTGCTGCTGGGCAGCCCGTCGCTGTTACGCGCCGAAAAAGTGCGGATCTCCAAGAAGGCGACCGACTGGGTGACCAAACTGCGCGGCCAAGCCGAGACCCCACTGCTGCTGGCCGTGGATGGCAAGCTAGTAGGTCTGATCAGTCTGCGCGACGAAGTGCGGCCCGAAGCGGCCGAAGTCGTGCAGAAATTGCGGACCAATGGAATCCGGCGCATCGTCATGCTCACCGGTGATCATCCTGAGACCGCCGAGGTGGTCGCCCGAGAGATGGGTATCGATGAGTGGCGCGCCGAAGTGCTGCCGGAAGACAAACTTCAGGCGGTGCGCCAACTCCAGGACGAAGGTTACGTTGTGGGCATGGTCGGCGACGGCGTCAACGACGCACCGGCGCTGGCCACTGCCGATATCGGGATCGCTATGGGTCTCGCGGGCACCGACGTCGCGGTGGAAACAGCCGACATCGCCCTGGCCAACGACAACTTGCAGCGCCTGCTCGACGTACCAGATCTGGGCGCCCGCGCGGTCCAGGTGATCCGGCAGAACTACGGCATGTCCATCGCCGTCAACTCTGCGGGTCTGTTGATGGGCGCAGGAGGTGCCCTATCGCCGGTGCTTGCCGCAGTCCTGCACAACGCGTCCTCGGTGGCGGTGGTCACCAACAGCTCCCGGATGATCCGCTACCGCCTGGCCAACGGGCAATCACTGACCGCTAATGGACTAACGCCGACGCGACCTGCAGAGACAGACGGCGCGGATTCGCCGCAGTAGCGAGGAAAGCGAACAACTCGTTAAGAAAGTGCTGGAAACCGAGTTCGACATTAAGGCTGGACTGGCCAGCCCGACTGATCATCCACGTCGCAGCCCCGTTGACGACCACCCCCACCAGCGCGTTGATCAGCACCGGCATGCCGGTGACGTGCGGCGGATCGAGCAGGCGACCGATCCCTTCATAGGTTAGCCACCGCGCCAGCACCAGCAAGGTCACACTGGTGGCCTGTGCTGAGAGCATCTCGACGCGCCTCTACCCGTAGGTCATCCGTCCCGTCGCCGGCCGCGCCGCCAGCCGAGTCGCCCACAATGCCACAGGATCGAGGCCGCATCGGTGAGCATGTGCGCCGCATCGGAGATCAACGCCAATTACGGCGAGTACGCCGACCACACTCCGCCCAACATGAACATTGCAGTAACCGCCAGCGCACCGCCCAGCCACCGCCGGTCAGCATCCACCGACAAGGGCCCATCACCCGGACCATCCCCAATTATGCCGGCATGTCGATGGCGACGGTGTAATAGTGGGCTCGCGGATCGATCCCTGCCAGCGCGTTGCGCAGCGGCAAACTGCGCGATGAGATTGTCAGCCAGCAACGATCGATAGCCGATCGGTGGGAAAAGCAGAGATTCCCGCTGCGCCTTTCATTGTTATATCAACAATCGTTAGCATGTGAATATGGAGCAGCAGCCGATCGACTCATGTGACTTGGTATGCCTCAATTTGCCACACGCAGAGTCCATCCGTATGTCGTTGCCCGGGTCGGATTCAAGGGAACGGGCCGCATCCGGTGCGCGGGCCCTCGGCGACCCCACACGGTTGACGATCGCGACGGCGCTGCTACGCGGCGACGAGTTGTGCGTGTGCGATATGGCGTGGGTGGTCAGGCAGGCGCAGGGCTTGGTGTCCTATCACCTTCGCCAACTCAAGACCGCAGAGCTCGTGTCGTCACGTCGGCAACGACAGTTGGTGTTGTATCGGCTCACTGAGCGCGGCCGCGCCCTGATCGAGGCGGTGGTCGCGCCGACTTCCGCTGCGGTCGACACGGAGCCTAAAAGTGTCTGACACGTGCTGCGCCCCCTCGGACGGCTCCCCCTCCGACGAACCGGAATCAGGACCCCAGCGATTCTGGCAGGTTCGTGAACTGCAGCTAGCGGCGGCGGCCGCCGTGCTTCTGATTGCCGGGTGGCTTGTGGGCCGCGCCGGCCACCACACGCCTGGACTGGCCTTGGAACTGGCTGCTGCAGCCGCCGGCGCGGCCACGTTCATCCCCGGCAGCGTCCGCAATCTGCTGCATGGACGCGTCGGCGTGGCGACATTGATGACGATCGCCGCGATCGGTGCGGTAACTCTCGGCCAGATCACTGAGGCCGCGATGCTGGGCGTGTTGTTCTCGATCGCCGAGGGACTTGAACACTACGCGGTATCGCGCACCCGTCGCGGCTTGCGTGCGCTGCTCAGCTTGGTGCCGCCAACGGTGTCAGTGGTGCGCGAGGACCGTGAATTCGCTGTAGCGGCCGACGATCTGGTGGTCGGTGATGTGATGATCCTGCGCCCGGGGCAGCGGGCTGCGACCGACGCGGTGATTAGATCCGGGCGCACCAGCCTCGACGTGTCGGCGATCACCGGCGAGTCGGTTCCGGTGGAAGCCGCTCCGGGTGACGTCGTGCACGCCGGCGCGATCAACGGAGGCGGGGTGATCGAGGTCGCGGTGACCGCCCGGGCCCAGGACAGCTCGTTGGCCCGCATCGTGCACATCGTGGAAGAGGCGCAAGAACGCAAGGGTGCCGGTCAGCGGCTGGCCGACCGCATTGCACGTCCCCTGGTGCCCGCGATCATGGGCCTGGCGGTAGCGGTCGCCGGGATCGGCGCGCTGCTGGGGGATCCGATGTTGTGGCTGGAACGCGCCTTGGTGGTGCTTGTCGCCGCCTCACCATGCGCCCTTGCCATCGCCGTGCCGCTAACCGTGGTCGCCGCAGTGGGCGCGGCCAGCCGCCAAGGAGCACTGGTGAAAGGCGGTGCCGCAGTTGAAGAGTTGGGCCGCATCAAAGTTATCGCCCTCGACAAGACCGGAACGCTGACCCGCAACAAACCCCGAGTCGTGGACACGGTCACCGTCAGCGGCACGACACCAGGCCAAGCGCTGCGCGCCGCGGCCGCGCTCGAAGCACGCAGCGAACACCCTCTGGCCCAAGCTATCCTAGCCGCCGCCGGCGCCGATATCGGCTCGGCGGAGGATGTGGTTGCGATCGCCGGCCATGGCCTGACTGGACGACTGCATCACAAGGCGCTACGACTGGGCAAGCCCGGCTGGATCATGCCCGGCCCGTTAACCGACGACGTCGACCGTCTGCAGGAAGCGGGCGCGACAGTCGTGCTGCTCGAACGCGACGGAATCGTGCAGGCAGCGATAGCGGTTCGCGACGAACTGCGGCCCGAAGCCCGCGAGGCGGTCGACCTCATGCGCCGGATAGGCATCGAACCAGCCATGCTTACCGGAGACAATCGACGAACCGCTGAAACCCTGGCCGCTGAGTTGGGCATCGACACGGTCCACGCCGAACTGCTGCCCGAAGACAAAGCACGGCTCCTGGCCAAGCTTGCCCGCGGGCGGCCGATCGCAATGGTGGGTGACGGCATCAACGATGCACCCGCGTTGGCCACCGCTGACATCGGAATCGCCATGGGCGCCATGGGAACCGATGTGGCGATCGAAACCGCCGACGTGGCATTAATGGGCGAAGACCTCCGCCACCTGCCCCAGGTGCTGGCCCACTCGCGGCGGGCCCGGCGGATTATGGTGCAGAACATCGGCCTGTCCCTGGCCATTATCGCCGTCCTCATCCCGATGGCCGCCCTCGGTGTGTTGGGACTGGCCACCGTGGTGTTCATCCACGAATCGGCTGAAGTGCTCGTTATCTTCAACGCAATCCGGGCCACACGCACCCGACCCCTGCCCGGCCTCATCCAGCTGCCACCGGCGGTGTCAGCGACCCACCACGTCACCGTTGGGTTACCCCCAACACCAGCGGATCCATGCTGCGGTGTTCCCATCACGGTCCGAACACAGGCGCTGACGTTGCTGCCCGCCGAACCCGCAACCGCATGCGGCGACGGCTGCCAGTGCTGCCCACCCAATACACAACCCTGACAGACGAACTGGCTTCTCCCACCCGCCGCCACCGCCGCTTAGATACCGTGCCATCAGCCGCGGCCCCCGTCTCGACGCGACCAGGAAGTAAGTAGCGCCGGCAGTATGTTACCGGCACCGACCTGATCCCCCCTGGCAACCGCGGCATCCACCCAAGCAACGCGCCGTCGTGGGGCCGTCGGCGCCAGCGTTGCCGATCAGCTGCGTGTGCCCGCCGTTCCGCGCGCCGGCGCATCCAGCTCCGAATTGGCCCGATGCACTTCTTGCTATGTGGGCGGCGACCGATCACTCTTTTGCGTTTCCGGCCGTGACAGCTGGACCAGGAACAAAACCTGGGGGCACTCCGATACACCAGCAAGCCGCCGGGCCACCTCGCAGGCAAGAGCCCCTTGAGCAGGACACCGTCAACGTCGCTGCCCGCGTCGAACAGCTCACCAAGACCACCGGTGACACAATCCTTCTCACTCATCAGTGCGTCAACGCCCTGGCATTTCAACCGCTTGGACTCATCGACCGGGGATCCCATTCTTTGAAAGGTAAGTCAGCCACTGTGCAGGTCTTCGGCCTCAATCAAGAGCCGACGCGGGTTGGGTTCTAGGGCAAGAGAAGTGATCCGCGACCACCTTGCTGGAAGTATGTTCGGACCGGCCCGCGTCATCATCACTATGTTGTCGCGCTGGGTGCCGCCCACGATGTGCAGCAGGCCGACCTCACCGGGCAGGCTCACCCGCACACATGCCGGGTTGTCGCAGCCGTGCAGGGCGCGCACCCACGGTGCCAACTGTCTGCCGTGCAGCGAGGCTGCCAAGGCATACCGGTTCAGGCGCACCATGATGCGGTCCGACCCGCGGCCGACCCAGAACCTGCCGTAGCCGTCGGTTTCCACCGCGCCGGTCCAGACGCTCCGGGGCCGCGCACCACGTGGGCTTCAAAGCGCGCCAACTCCTCGGCATGCGCGACCGGATTAACGACCAGCTGTAGCGTTTGCGAACGTCTCATGACCTCACTGCTTTTCGATGCGTGCGCGCGGCCCGGTTGCCGCACCCGCACCCATCATCACCGAGCGCACCGACATCGGAGCTTCTTAGGCCGTCGCCGATGGCGGCGCCAACGCCTTCGAAGCGGCACCGCTTCGGATCGCGTCCCCCTCCGCCCCGTTCGCCTCGACGGCACCGCCCGCAGGGTCCGCGACCGGTGGTGTCGCCGCGTCGTCAGCGGCCGGCGGCTGCGCCGCCGTTGCCGTGTCGTCAGGGGCCGGCGGCGTGGCGTTCTGCGCGGCGGCCTCGGCTTCCCGAATCAGTTCGCGGGCTTGCTTTTCGGAGAGCTTGGCCATCCGCGCGATCTCGCGCAGGGGCTCCCCCCGGTCGCGCATCGCGGCCAGCGCCTGCCCGCACACCACCCGCTGCGCGCGGCGGCGGCGCTCGGCGTCCTCGCGCAACACCTGCTGGCGCGCCGCAAGCCACCCGTCCACCGCGTCGGCGCGCTCCCGCGCGGAGAAGTACCGTCCCAGATGCTCGACGTTGGCCCGGGTGCGGCGCACCACGTCGTCCTGGGCGGCGCTGGCGGCCTCGCGCGCTGCGCGGCGGGCCGCCTTGCTGATCACTGCGTTCGCCATGAATCACACGCTAAGCCCCGCCAACCCCCCAGCGCCGCAACGCAAGCCAAAAATCTTTCCGACCGTCCCCATCGCCGGGCTTTGCACCCGACCACTCACCGCCGACCCGAACCGCACTTAGGGTGACCTAACTTTCTCTACCGCCGCACATCACACCTCTTGCACTCAGGGTCACGGATTGGTAACGGCCGTTATCTGGGGACGGGGCCGCCCCTAGTTTCAGGCTTGAGGTGATGACGCAGTGATGGGCTTACACAAATTGACCGCCGGCGACGGCTATCTCTATTTAATCCGCCAAGTCGCCGCCGCCGATGCCACCGACCGCGGCCGCCCCACCCTCGCGCAGTACTACACCGAAAAAGGTGAATCCCCGGGCCGGTGGATGGGCCGCGGACTGGCAGCACTGGCCACCCCGGCCGCCCGTGACGCCTGCGATCCGCTGGTCGCCAAATACTGGACAGTGCAACACGGTTCGCAGGTCAGCGAAGAGCAGATGAAGGCACTGTTTGGAGAGGGCCTGCACCCCAACGCCGAACACATCACCCGTCTTCTGACCACACTCGGCGCCGGTGCGGCCGGAGCCCGTATGGCCTCACGGCTGGGCCGGCCCTTCGCCGTTCACGGCACCGAAAACCGTTTCCTGACCCGCTTGCGCCAGACCTACCGCGACTACAACCTCACCATCGGCGCCGACGCCTCGGCCAGCATCGACCCTGACATCCGGGCCCGGCTGCGCACCGCCGTCGGACAGGAATTGTTCGCCCAAACCTACGCTCGCCCACCGGCAGACGCCCGGGAACTTTCCGGTTTCATCGCCGCCAATTCCCGCGCGGCATCGACCGCGGTGGCCGGCTATGACCTCACCTTCACCCCGGTCAAATCCGTCTCCACACTGTGGGCCATCGCCGCACCCCCGATCGCCGCCGCGATCGAAGACTGCCACCACCAGGCAGTGGAGGAGACCCTGCAATTCCTCGAACAGCACGCCGCGTTCTCCCGCATGGGAGCCGGTGGTGTGGCCCAGGTCAACACCACCGGTTTGATCGTGGCCGCCTTCGATCACCGTGACTCCCGGGCCGGGGACCCCAACCTGCACACCCACGCCGCGGTCAGCAACAAGGTCCACGTCATTGGCCCCGACGAAATAGGGCGCTGGCGGGCCCTCGATGGCGCCACCCTGCACCGCGCCGCGGTCGCGGCATCGGAGTTCTACAACACCCGCATCGAAGCGTTGCTGGTCGAAAAGCTGCGGGTGCGGTTCACCGCGCGAGGGTCCACACGCGGTAAGCGACCGGTCCGTGAAATCGACGGCATCCCCGCCGAATTGAACGACAAATACTCCTCACGCAGCACCGCGATCGAGCACCGTGTGGGCGAACTGGCCAAACACTTTCACACCGAACACGGCCGCGAACCCACCGCCACCGAGATGCTCGCCCTGTCCCAGCAAGCCACCCTGGAAACCCGCCAAGCCAAACACGAACCCCGCTCGCTGGCCGAGCAGCGCCACACCTGGCGCGTCCAGGCTGTGGAGGTCCTGGGCAGCCAGCGTGCACTGAGCAACATGGTCGCCGCGGTCACCAATCACCCACCGGCACACCAGGTCCCCGTCACCGAGACCTGGGTGCACCAGCAGGCCGCTCGCGTCATCGACACCGTCTCCGGGCATCGGGCGACCTGGGCCATCAACCACGTCCGCGCCGAAGCCCAACGCCAGCTGCGCTACGCCGATCACCCCGGCGGACCCGAGCTGGTCAACCGCATCGTCACCGCAGCCCTGGGCGGGCACAGTCTGGTCCTGACCAGCCACGCCGACACCGAGAAAAACGAACCCGCCGCCCTGCGCCGCGCCGACGGTTCCAGTGTCTATACCCGCCACGACTCCACCCTCTACACCAGCGCGGCCATCCTGGCCGCTGAGCGGCGCATCCTGGCCGCCGCGGCCCGCACCGACGGCCGTGTCGTCGACGCCGACAGCATCGGCCTGGCGCTGCTGGAAGGCCACGCCAACAACGGCCTGTCCCTCAACGACGGACAAATCGCACTGGTCCAGGAAATGGCCACCTCCGGGGCGCGGGTGCAGCTCGCGCTGGCTCCGGCGGGCACCGGGAAAACCACCGCCATGGCCGTATTGGCCGCCGCGTGGCGTACCAGTGGCGGCACGGTGATCGGCCTGGCCCCCACCGCCGGAGCGGCCGAAGTCCTGGCCGAAGACCTTGGTTCGACCACCGACACCCTCGCCAAACTGGTGCAGCTCACCGGCACCGGGAGCGGACCACCGGCCCCTGCCGACGATCCGGCGCGACGGTGGTTCGACCGCATTGACTCTGGAACCTTGCTCATCGTCGACGAGGCCGGTATGGCCTCGACTACCGACCTGGACACCCTCATCAGTCATGCGCTGGCGTGTGGGGCCAGCGTGCGCCTGATCGGCGACGATCAGCAGTTGGCGTCGATCTCGGCCGGCGGGGTGCTGCGCGATCTGTCGCAGCGGCATGACGCGGTCACCTTGAGTACCGTCGTGCGCTTCACCCACCCCGAAACCGGGCAGGCCGAAGCCGCCGCCAGCCTGGCGATCCGCGCCGGCCACCCCGCAGGGATCGGCTTCTACATCGACCACAGGCGTGTTCATGTCGGTGCCGATCAACACGCCGCCGACATGGCTTACCAGGCGTGGGCGGCTGACCGTGCGGCCGGGCGCGATTCCATCCTGTTGGCTCCCACCAACGAGCTGGTCGCCCACCTCAACGAACGCGCCCGCCTGGACCGTCTCACCGCGGTCGGCCCCGCCGCGAGGCCGCCGTTAGCGTCGGCGACGGTCACGTTGGCCGACGGCTTGACCGCCTCAGCCGGTGACACCATCGCCACCCGCAAAAACGCCCGCTGGATCTCCACCACCAGCCGCGGCGGCTGGGTCAAGAACGGTCACCGCTGGAGGATTCGCACCGTGCACGACGACGGCTCACTGACCGTGGTCCCGCTACGAGGCCGCGCCACGAGTGTGCGTCTGCCCGCCCGCTACGTCAGGACCCACTCCACCCTGGGATACGCCGCCACCATCAACGCCGCCCAGGGCATGACCGCCGGAGGGCGCGGCGTCGACGGCACCTGCCACACCGTCATTTCCGACCGGCTGACCCGCCAACAGCTCTACGTCGCCGCCACCCGCGGACGCACCGAAAACCACTTCTACGGCTCCACCGCAGAATCCGACCCGCACCGCATCCTGGCCCCCAAAGCCACCCACCCCCCCAC
>NZ_LKTM01000018.1 GCF_001417955.2 Mycobacterium gordonae
CCCCGCCGTGCCCGCCCAGCCCGACCAGCCAGGCGTTCCCACCGATGCCCCCGGCCCCGCCGGCACCCGTCCCGGCGGCGTCGCCGCCGGCTCCGCCGGAGCCCGCGATGCCGAGCACGGCGTTGCCGCCGGACCCGCCCGCGCCGCCCGCGCCGAGCAGGGTGCCGTCACCGCCGTCGCCGCCGAATCCTGCGTTGCCGAACAAACCGGCGTTGGCGCCGGCGCCGCCGACTCCGCCGGCACCGGTGCCGGAGGCGTTGCCGCCGGCTCCGCCCGCACCGCCGTTGCCGTACAGCAGGCCACCGCCGCCGCCGGCCGCGCCGGCCGCACCGTCGGCGCTGACGCTGGATCCGCCCGCCCCGCCGGCGCCGCCGCTGCCGATCAGGCGGGCGGTGCCACCGACCCCGCCGAGGCCCCCGGTGCCCACGCCGCCGGTGTTGTTTCCGCCGGCCCCGCCGGCGCCGCCGTTGCCGTACAACCAGCCGCCGTTTCCGCCGGCCCCGCCGGCCCCGCCGGCACCGGTTGCCGAGTTTCCGCCGGCGCCACCGGCACCGCCATGGCCGATCAACCCGGCCGAACCGCCCGCTCCGCCGGCCTGACCGGCCGCGCCCGATCCGCCCTTGCCGCCGTTGCCGTAGATGTAGCCACCCGGTTTACCGGCGGCGCCGGTCCCGTCGACCCCGTCGGCGCCGTCACCGATCAGCGGCCGTCCGAACAGCGTCTCGGTGGGCAGGTTGATCAGGTCGATCAGCGGCTGCAGCGGGGAGGCGGCGGCGGCCTCGGCCGCGGTGTAAGCACTCGCGCCGGAGGACAGGGCCTGGATGAACCGGGCGTGGAAGGCCGCGGCTTCCGCGCTGACGGCCTGGTAGGCCTGGCCATGGTTGCCGAACAGCGCGGCGATGGCGGCCGACACCTCGTCCTGCGCCGCGGCGAGCAGCTCGGTGGTGGAGGACGCCGCGGCGGCGTTCGCCCGCTCCAGCGCGGCCCCGAGGCCCGTCAGATTCGACGCCGCGCCCGACAGGACATCCGGCGATGTAGTCACGTACGACATGGGAACCGCCCACTCGCTAGGTCACGACCACAGAGGTCGTGTCAAGTCCCCCGGTCATGTTGATCGGCTAAGCCGATACGACGATAACTGGAATCCGCCCAAAACAAACTGGCTTCTGGCCAAAAACCGGTAAAGACATCCGAATAGTTTCTAGAATGTGGTCTGCGCCACATTCCCGTATCTAGCACCGAAGGCCCCCGCGGCCGCCGATCACCGGCCGCGAGCAACCATGGTGGGGTGAGTTCGGTTGCGGAGTGGGGGCGCAGCGGCCTGGCCTATCTGACTGGTCTGCCCGACGCCGCCCCCGACTTCTCGCGCGCCGGTGTGCTCGAACACGCCCGGCAGCTTGCTCCCGACGCGGCCACCTGGCTGACGGGGCGCGCCGGGCTGCTCGGGCTCAGCCGGGCCGGCCGGGTGTCGGCCGGCGGCGCCACCCATCTGATGGCGGCACGCGACGGGTGGTGCGCGATCACCCTGTCCCGGCCCGACGACGTCGCCGCCGTCCCGGCGCTGCTGTCGGCCGACACGGTCGAAGCGGACCCGTGGCCCGCGCTGCACCGCTGGGTGGCGAGCCGGCCGGCAGCCCAGGCCGTCGAACGCGCGACGCTGCTCGACATCCCCGCGGCCGCGCTGGGTGAGGCCGCCGCGACACCACCGCGGGTGCGCCGGACGGCGCCGCGGGCACCGCTCGACGGCCCGGCGGGCTTGCTGGTCGCCGACCTGTCCTCGCTGTGGGCCGGCCCGTTGTGTGGGCAGTTGCTGGCCCGGGCGGGCGCTACCGTCGTCAAGGTGGAAAGTCCCGCGCGGCCCGATGGCACCCGGGCCGGCGACCACAGGTTCTTCGACTGGATCAACGCAGCGAAACTGTCCTGCTGCCTGGACTTCGACCGGCAGGCCGGCGAGTTGCGGGACCTGCTGACGGTCGCCGACATCGTGATCGAGGGATCGCGGCCCGACGCGCTGGCGCGCCGCGGGCTGGGCCCCGACGACGTTGCCCCGCGCGCCGGGCGGATCTGGTTGCGGATCACCGGTCACGGGTCGCGATCGCGGCGGCCGGCATTCGGCGACGACGCCGCGGTGGCGGGTGGCCTGGTCGGCGCCGGCCCCGTTTTCTGCGGGGACGCCATCGCCGACCCGCTGACCGGGCTGGAGGCCGGCCGGGCGGTGCTGGACTCGCTGCACCGCGGCGGCGGCGAGCTCATCGAGGTCGCCATGGCCGATGTCGCCGCGACCTACGCCGCGTTGCCTGCCGGCCCGCCGGGGCCGGCGCAGTGCTCCGACCGGCCGGTGCGCCCGCCGCGGACTCCCCAGCTGCACGGCGCGGCCTCCGTCCTGGGCGCCGACAACGATGCCGTGCGCCACCTGGTCGCCGAAAGAGGCTGCCGGTCATGCTGATCAAGCGGGCCACCCTGCTGGACGGGACGACCGCCGACATCCGGGTGGGTGCGCGGATCGAAGAAGTGCGGCAGAGCCTCGCCCCGCGGCCCGGGGAAGGTGTGCTCGACGCCGGCGGCGGCACCGTGCTGCCGGGCCTGCACGACCATCACGTCCACCTGCACGCGGCGGCGTCGGCGCTGGACTCGCTGTCGCTCGGACCGCCCGCAGTGCGCACCAGAGACCAACTGGCGCATGCTCTTTCAAGCGCGGTTCCGGGTCCCGACGGATGGATCCGCGCCGTCGGCTACCACGAGTCGGTGGCCGGGGAGCTGGACCGGACGGCGCTGGACGCCGTCCGCGCGCACGTCCCGGTCCGCGTCCAGCACCGAAGCGGGGCGCTGTGGATGCTCAACTCCGCCGCCCTGGGGCGCGTAGGGCTCGCCGGTCATCCCGACGGCCGGCTGCGTAGCGCCGATCCCTGGTCGCAGGCGCTGCAACGCAGGGAGACCGATCTGGCCGAACTGAGCCGGCGCATCACGGCCACCGGAGTCACCGGAGTCACCGACGCGACCCCCGACCTGGACGTCGAAGGCCTGGTTTCGCTGATGATGGCCCACCGCAGCGGCGAATTCCGGCCTGGCGTCAAGGTTCTGGTGCCCGGCAAGAGGATCCTGCACGACGACCGTCTCGACCTGGACGAGTTGATTCAGTGGATCGGTGACCGGCACCGGTCCGGGCAACCGGTCGCCGTGCACTGTGTGACCGCGGCGCAACTGGTCGTCACGATCGCGGCCCTGCGGGCGGCCGGCAGCCACCCGTTCGACCGTATCGAACATGCCGCGGTGGTGCCCGACGACAACCTGGCCGACCTCGCCGAACTCGGCGTCACCGTGGTGACGCAACCCAATTTCGTTGCCGAGCGCGGTGATCAGTACCTGGCCGACGTCCCCGCACACGAGCAGGATCAACTCTGGCGGGTCGCATCGTTACTCAGGGCGAATATCCCGGTTGCGCTGTCCACCGATATGCCGTTCGGCGACGGCGATCCGTGGGCGGCGATGCGGGCCGCGGTGTCGCGCAGCACGCCCAGCGGGGAGGTTCTCAATGCCGGCGAATGTGTCTCCGCACGAACGGCTTTGACGATGTTCCTGGGCTGGTCGGATCGTCCGGACCGGCCGCGCACGGTCGAGATCGGCGAACCGGGGGACCTCTGTGTGCTGTCCGAGCCACCCGACACGGTGCTGGCCGAGCTGGATGCGGGGCTGGTGGCGGCGACGCTGATCCGGGGCGAACTCGTCTACTTCGCGATGTGACCGGACAGGACTGGCCGCAAGGCGTCGCACTGCATCCGGAAAAACTGTTGCGACACCGGCAGTTTCGCCGCGACAAGGTCGAACCCGTGAAACGCGCCCGGAATCCGTTCCACCTGGCACGGCACCCCGGCCTCGACCAGCCGGCGCGCGTATTCGACGTCCTCGTCGTGGAACAGGTCATGGGTGCCGACCCCGACCCACGCCGGGGGCAGCCCGCTCAGGTCGGTGCGCCGGGCCGGCACCGCGACCGCCGGGTCCGCGCCGCCGAGATACGAGACCCAGCCGAATTCATTGGCCCTCGGATCCCACAGCCGGTGATTCGGGTTCGGCGGCGCCGCCGAGCTGCGGTCATCCAGCATCGGATAGACCAACAACTGGAACGCCGGGGTGAGGGCACCGCGGTCGCGCGCCAGCAGCGCCAGCGCTGCGGCCAGTCCGCCGCCGGCGCTGGCCCCGCCGATCGCCACCCGCGCCGGGTCCACCGCGGGCAGGGCGGCCAGCCAGGTCAGTGCCGCATAGCAGTCCTCCAGCGGGGCAGGGTAGGGATGCTCGGGCGCCAGCCGGTAATCCACCGAGGCGACCGTGATACCCAACGCTTTGCTGAACCGTAGACACAGCGCGTCGTCCTGCCGGGCCGAACCGAACACGTATCCGCCGCCGTGAATCCACAACAACGCGGCAGTCGGTTCGTCGACCCCCGCCGGCCGGTACAACCGAACGCCGGTGCCCGACGCCAGGGTCAGCACCTCGACGCCGGCGGGAGTCCGTCCCGGGCTCATCAGCTTGGCCGCCCGCCGCATCACCGGCAGTAGCCGGGGACCGGCCAGCCGCCGCGGCGCAAAGCGCGCGATCCGTCGCAGGTCAGGGTGGACTTGGTCATTCACGATGTCGTTAGTGGCGGCCGGCATCGATCCAGTATCCAACCCGGGCCATCTGGGCCCGCTCCGGCACCGAATATCTGGCATGGACTTTCGCGTTCGCCGCGCGTAACTCTTGACACGGCGTGTGTAGCCAGCCCCGGAACGGGGTATCGATGGGTTTGATCGGTGGACGCGGTTTTGCCAGTGGCCGCTGCGCGCTCGCGCAACGTGGTCGATCACGATGTGCGAGGAGCGTGCGAATGCTGGGAAATCTGTATGACCGTGCCCTCGTCGGCGAGCGCTGTTGGATCCGCCACGACGACGGCGAGGTGCGTCCGCTCCCGGCTCACCGCTGGCTGGGAGCCGCGGACCGCGCGGCCCACGACAACGACGGAGAACGCGCCTCCGACGAGGCATTCGACGAGTCCGTCGCCCAGATGTGCTTCGGCCCGACGATCGAGCTGGGCTGCGGGCCGGCGCGCCTGGTCGCGCGCCTGGTGCAGCGGGGCATACCGGCCCTGGGCATCGACCGCTCGGTGACCGCGATTCAACTCGCCAGCCGCGGTGGCGCTCCCGCCTTGCTCGGCGACGTCTTCGAACCGCTGCCCGGCACCGGCCGGTGGCAGACGGTGTTGCTGGTCGACGGCAACGTCGGCCTGGGCGGCGACCCGCGACGCATCCTGGGCAGGGCCGCGGAGTTGTTGGGACGCGGCGGGCGCTGCGTGGCCGAATTCGATACCCGCGCCATCGGCATCCAGGGCCGTTGGGTCCGGCTGGAGTCCGGCCGCGAGGTGGGTCCCTGGTTCCGCTGGGCCTCGGTGGGCGTGGACAGCGCCGCCTCGCTTGCGGCGCAGGTTGGTCTTACGCTTACCGGCGTGCGGATGATCGGCGGGAGGGTGATCGCAACGCTGGCAGCGTTGTGAAGACCCCTGCGAGTCGCTTCACCAGCCCGTTACGCGGCCCCTGGCTGACGTCGGTTTTCGGGTTGGCGCTGCTGGTTGCCCTGCCCGTCATCGTGCTCACCGGCCTGCTGTCCTACATCGCCTACGGGCCGCAACTGGGCCAGGCCATACCCGCCGACGTCGGCTGGCTGCGGCTGCCGCTGTTCACCTGGCCCACCCGCCCGTCCTGGCTCTATCGGCTGACTCAGGGTCTGCACGTGGGCCTGGGCCTGGTGATCATCCCGGTGGTGCTGGCCAAGCTGTGGTCGGTGATCCCGAAGCTGTTCGCCTGGCCGCCCGCCCGGTCCCTGGCCCAGCTGATAGAGCGGGTGTCGCTGCTGATGCTGGTGGGCGGCCTGCTGTTCGAGATCGTCACCGGCGTGCTCAACATCCAGTACGACTACATCTTCGGATTCAGCTTCTACGACGCGCACTACTTCGGAGCGTGGGTGTTCATCACCGGCTTCCTGATGCACATCGCGCTCAAGATCCCCCACATGATCACCGGCCTGCGATCGATACCGCTGCGAGAAATATTGCGTACCAACGTTTCCGGCACTCGCGCCCAGCCACCCGATGACACCGGGCTGGTGCCCGCGGAGCCGGCCGCGCCGACCGTCAGCCGGCGCGGCGCACTGGCGCTGGTCGGCTCCGGCGTGTTGCTGCTCGCAGTGCTGACCGTCGGGCAGACCCTCGGCGGCCCGGCCCGCAGCGTCGCACTCCTGGTACCGCGGGGGAGGGGCCGGGACTTCCCGGTCAACAAGACCGCGTCCGTCGCCGGCATCACGCCCGAGGCGGTGGGCCCCGGATGGCGATTGACGCTGCGGGGCGGGCCGGCCGAGGTGGTGCTGGACCGCGCCGCGCTGGCCCGGCTGCCGCAACGCACCGCGCGGCTGCCGATCGCCTGCGTGGAGGGCTGGTCGACGGTGCAAACCTGGAGCGGCGTGCCGCTGGCGGAGTTGGCGCGGTTGGCGGGGGTGCCGGCGCCCGGGTCGGCGCACGTGCGGTCGCTGCAGCGGGGCGGCGCATTCGGCGAGGCGTTCCTGCAGGCCAACCAGGTCGCAGACCCGAATGCGCTGCTGGCGCTGCGGGTCAACGGCGAGGACCTGCCGCTGGATCACGGCTACCCGGCGCGGATCATCGTCCCCGCCCTGCCCGGTGTGCACAACACCAAGTGGGTGACCGCCATCGACTTCGGGCGGACATGAAATGAGTTCCAGGCCAACGCTTTTCGCACGATACTACGGCGCTCACCCGTTGCATCTGCTGACCATGGTGGCCGGGTTCGCGCTGCTGGGCTATGTGCTGATCGCGCTGCGACCGGCCGCCCTGTGGAATCCGGGCAGTTGGTGGCAGTCGGTCGCGGTGTGGTTGGCCGCGGCCGTCATCGGCCACGACCTGGTGCTCTTCCCGCTCTACGCGCTGGCCGACGCGGCCATAGCCCGACTGCCCGGGGTCCGGGCGCCGTCACCGAAAGTCCCGGTGCGCAACTACATTCGCGTCCCGGCCCTGGGTGCCGCGCTCACCCTGCTGGTCTTTCTGCCGGGCATCATCGAGCAGGGCGCCGACACCTACCATGCGGCAACCGGCCAGACCCAGCAGCCGTTCCTGGGCCGCTGGCTGCTGCTGGTCGCGACGTTGTTTGCCGGCAGCGCGCTGGCCTACGCCGTGCGGCTTGTCCTGACGAGCCGGCGCATCCCGGAAGAGAATGCAACCGGATAATGCTGGGTTACTACCGGCCAGTAGGGGTACGCTCCCCAGCATGACGGCGACTGGACAGTCCAAATCCTGCGTCAAAAGGATGCTGCGGGCCGGTCCTGCTGACTATCTGCTGGCGATGAGCCGGGCCGGGGCTTCATTGCCGCTGGTGGGCAAGCGCCTGGAGCCATTGGGAACCGTCGCCGCGATGAGCCTGTGGGGCATGCGGTTCGCCCCCGAGTTGGTGTCCGCATCGGCCAAGGGGCGGTTCGCCCCGGGCAGCGGCGAGCTGCGCCGCCGCGAGCGGGACAGCACCAACGAGGTGTCGATCGCGGCGCTGCGTGGGACGGTGTCGCCGGAGGAACTCGACGCCGAGTGGCCCGCCGCCAACCCGACCCCGCCGTTCTGGGAGGCGCTGCGACGCAGCAAGTACCTGCACCGCCGCGGCGTGCACTACGGCGACCAGCCGGTTCAGACCCTCGATGTCTGGCGGCGCAAGGACCTGCCCGCCGAACCCGCCCCGGTGCTGATCTTCGTGCCCGGCGGTGCCTGGGTGCACGGCAGCACCCAGATGCAGGGGACCGCCCTGATGTCGCGCCTGGCCGAGCAGGGCTGGGTCTGCCTGGCGATCAACTACCGGGTCTCGCCACATCATCGCTGGCCCCGGCACATCACCGACGTCAAGACCGCCATCGCCTGGGCGCGCGCCAACGTCGACAGGTTCGGCGGCGACCGCAACTTCGTCGCCGTGGCCGGTTGTTCGGCCGGCGGCCACCTCGCCGCGCTGGCCGGGCTCACCGACGACGACGCGACCTACCAGGCCAAGCTGCCCGACGGTGCCGACAGCTCGGTGGACGCGGTGGTCGGCATCTACGGCCGCTACTGCTGGGAGGACCGGTCGACCCCCGAGCGGGAGCGGTTCGTCCAGTTCCTCGAGCGCGTGGTGGTCCAGCGGTCCATCGCACGGCACCCGGACGTCTTCCGGGACGCCTCGCCGATCGCGCGGGTGCACCGAAATGCGCCGCCGTTCCTGGTGATTCACGGGAGTCGGGACAGTGTGATCCCGGTGGCGCAGGCCCGCAGCTTCGTCGAACGGCTGCGTGCGGTATCGGCTTCGCTGGTCAGCTATGTGGAGTTGCCGGGCGCGGGCCACGGCTTCGACATGCTCGACGGGCCGCGCGCCGGTGCCATGGCCCATGCCACGGCGCTGTTCCTCAACCAGGTGCACCGCACCCGGACACAGTTCGCCAAAGAGGTCATCTAGGCCCGGACCGCTTGTAAGGTCGCGCTATGGGTAGGGGACTGCGGTGAAGCGGCTCACCGGCTGGGACGCGGTGCTGCTGTACAGCGAGACGCCGAACGTGCACATGCACACCATCAAGGTCGCCGTCATCGAACTCGATCCGGAGAGCCGCGGCTTTACCATCGACGCGTTCCGTCAGGTGATCGCCGGGCGGATGGACAAGCTGGTTCCGTTGGGCTATCAGCTGATTGACGTCCCCTACAAGTTCCACCACCCGATGTGGCGGGAGAACTGCGACGTCGACTTCGAGTACCACATCCGCCCGTGGCAGCTGCCCGCCCCTGGTGGCCGTCGCGAGCTCGACGAGGCCATCGGGCAGATCGCCAGCACACCGCTGGACCGCTCGCACCCGTTGTGGGAGATGTACTTCGTCGAGGGGCTGGCCGACGACCGTATCGCGGTGGTGCTCAAGATCCACCACGCGCTGGCCGACGGTGTCGCCTCGGCGAACCTGATGGCGCACGGCATGGATCTCATGCCGACACCGCAGCTCAGCTCCTACACACCCGATCCGGCGCCCACCAAACGCGAGCTGATCAACACAGCGTTCGTCGACCACATGCGCCACATCAAACGCATCCCCGCGACCGTCCGCTACACCGCCCAGGGCATCCGGCGGGTGCGGCGCAGTTCGCGCAAGCTCTCCCCGGAGCTGACGATGCCGTTCACCCCGCCACCGACGTTCATGAACCACATGCTCACCCCGGAGCGCCGGTTCGCCACCGCCACCCTGGCGCTGGCAGATGTGAAGGAGACCGGCAAAAAGCTCGGCGCCACCATCAACGACATGGTGCTGGCCCTGTCCAGCGGCGCGCTGCACAAGCTGCTGGTGCGCTACGACGGCAAGGCGGTGCCGCTGCTGGCGTCGGTGCCGGTCAGCTTCAACTTCGACCCGGAGCGGATCTCAGGCAACTACTTCAGCGGCATGATGGTCGCGCTGCCGTGCGACCTGGACGACCCACTGGAGCGGGTCCGCGCCGCGCACGACAACGCCGTGTCCGCCAAGGAGAGCCACCAGTTGCTCGGGCCGGAGTTGATCAGCCGCTGGGCCGCCTACTGGCCGCCGTCGGGTACCGAGGCGATGTTTCGCTGGCTGTCCAGTCGCGACGGCCAGAACAAGGTGCTCAACCTCAACATCTCCAACGTCCCCGGTCCCCGCGAACGCGGCCGGGTGGGCGGCGCGCTGGTCACCGAGATCTACTCGGTGGGTCCGCTGACGGCGGGCAGTGGCTTGAACATCACCGTGTGGAGCTACGTCGATCAACTCAACATCTCGGTGCTGACCGACGGCGCCACCCTGAACGACCCGCACGAGGTGACCGAGGCGATGATCGCCGAGTTCGTCGAGATACGCAGGGCGGCAGGGCTTTCGGAAGATCTGACGGTCGTCGCCGAGGCGATGGCCCAGGCGTGACGCGACGTTACATCGACCGGCGGATTCGTCACGCGCGACGCCCGCTACCATCGGCACTGTGAGCGACGAAGCTAACAGCGAGCCCGAGATCCTGACCGAAAAGCGGGACCGGATCCTGATCATCACCATCAACCGCCCCAAGGCCAAGAACGCGATCAACGCCGCGGCCAGTCAGGGCCTGGCCGACGCCATGGATCGTCTGGACGAGGACGCCGACCTGTCGGTGGCGATCCTGACCGGCGCCGGCGGATCCTTCTGCGCGGGCATGGACCTCAAGGCGTTCGCCCGCGGCGAGAACGTCGCGATCGCCGGGCGGGGCCTGGGGTTCACCGAGCGCCCACCCGCCAAGCCGCTGATCGCCGCGGTCGAGGGTTATGCGCTGGCCGGTGGCACCGAACTGGCGCTGGCCACGGATCTGATTGTGGCAGCTAATAATTCGGCTTTCGGCATCCCCGAGGTCAAGCGCGGTCTGGTGGCCGGCGGCGGTGGACTGCTGCGGCTGCCCGAGCGCATCCCGTACGCGATCGCCATGGAACTCGCGCTGACCGGCGACCAACTCTCGGCCGAGCGCGCACACGAGCTGGGCCTGGTCAACGTGCTCGCCGAGCCCGGCGGAGCACTGGACGCCGCGATCGCGCTGGCCGAGAAGATCACGGCCAACGGTCCGCTCGCGGTCGCCGCCACCAAGCGCATCATCACCGAATCCCGTGGCTGGACACTCGAAAACCGGTTCACCAAGCAGATCGAGATCCTCGCCCCGATCTTCATGTCCAACGACGCGAAGGAGGGCGCGATCGCCTTCGCCGAGAAGCGCCCCCCGCGCTGGACGGGCACCTGATCGCGGACCGGCGGTGACGCCCGAGCGGCATGGGTTACACTATCGGCAAGATTTGTAACGGTCGCGGGATCCTACGAGGGATCGAGGAATGAGCGTTTCGCTGCTGCTGGAGATGGCTGCGTCGGGCAACCCCGAGCGCACGGCGCTGGTGGCCGGGGACCTGCGGCTGACGACGCAGCAGCTCAGCGACCTGGCTGACGGCGGCGCTGGCGTCCTGGCGAGTTCGGGAGCTCGGCACGTCGTCTACGTCGGGGCCGGCGGCGCGTTGCTACCGCTGCTGATCTTCGCCTCGGCGCGGGCCGGCTTGCCGTTCACTCCGATCAACTACCGCCTTTCCGCCGACGGTATCCAGGCGCTGATCCAGCGTCTGCCCGAACCGCTGGTGATCGTCGACGACCGGTACCCGGACATGATCGGCGACGCCAGGGCGCTGGGCTCCGAGGAGTTCGTCGCGCTGGCCCGCAGCGCCGAGGCCGCCGCGGAGTTCGCCGATCCGGACTCGGTCGCCGTGGTGCTCTTCACCTCCGGTACCACCTCACAACCCAAGGCCGTCGAGCTCACCCACAACAATCTGACCAGTTACATCACCGGAACCGTCGAATTCGACTCGGCCGCACCCGAAGACGCCGCTCTGATCTGCGTGCCGCCCTATCACATCGCCGGGGTCGGAGCCGCGCTGTCCAACCTGTACGCCGGCCGAAAGATGGTGTACCTGACCAACTTCGACCCCCATGAGTGGGTGCGGCTGGTCAACGACGAGCGCGTCACCACCGCCACCGTGGTGCCGACCATGCTGGATCGCATCGTCAACGTCCTCGAGACCGGTGAGCACAAGCTGGCCGCGCTGCGCAACCTCGCCTACGGCGGTTCCAAAGTCGGCCTGCCACTGGTCCGGCGGGCCCTGGAACTGCTGCCGGACGTCGGTTTCGTCAACGCTTACGGCCTCACCGAAACCAGCTCGACGATCGCGGTGCTCACCCCCGACGACCACCGCGACGCGCACACCGCCGCCGACGCCGCGGTCGCCAGGCGGCTGGGATCCGTCGGCCGGCCGGTTCCCGGCATCGAGGTCGAGATCCGGGGCGAAGACGGCACCGTGCTGGGGCCGGGGCAGACGGGCGAACTGTTCGTCCGCGGCGAGCAGGTGTCCGGGCGCTATGCCGGGATCGGTTCGGTGCTCGACGAAAACGGTTGGTTCCCAACCAAAGACATCGCCATGGTCGACGAGGACGGCTATCTGTTCATCGGCGGGCGCAGCGACGACACCATCATCCGCGGCGGCGAGAACATCGCCCCCGCCGAACTCGAGGAGGTGCTCATCGAGCACCCCCACGTGCGCGATGTCGCGGTGGTCGGCGTCGAAGACCCGCAGTGGGGACAGGCGATCGTCGCGGTGGTGGTGCCTCGCGACGGCGTCGATCCCGACCCCGACGAACTGCGCGAATATGTCCGAAAGAGTTTGCGGGGGTCACGCACGCCGGACCGGGTAGTGTTCCGCGACGAGCTGCCGACCACCGCCACCGGCAAGGTACTTCGCCGGGAGATCATCGAGAACCTAGCAGGGGCGCAATCATGATCAAGAACGGAACCCGCCTGGCCAGCCAGGTGTGTGACACCCAAGTCATCGTCGTCCGCAGCGCGGACAGCCTCGACGACCTGCGCTGCGGCGGCGCGCCGATGGTGGAGATGGGCGCCGAGCGTGCCGGTTCGCTCGACCCGGCGTTCGCCGACGGCAGCGTGATGGGCAAGCGCTACGTCGACGAAACCGGCGCCGAGGTGCTGGTGACCAAGCCGGGCGCGGGCAGCCTGAGCGTCGGCGACACCAAGCTTGCCCTCAAAGAGGTCAAACCGCTTCCGGCCAGCGATTAGTCGGTCCCGGGCAAGCCGAGAAGCAGGCCGCCCGCTCCGCCGATCCCGCGGTTGGGGAGGACCTGTGCGTTCCCGCCGTCGCCACCATTGCCGATCAGCTGTGCGTTGCCGCCGTTGCCGCCGAATGCTCCGGTGAACGTGGTGCCATACCCGGCGTCGCCACCCCTGCCGCCGGCACCGACGATCCCGCCGTTGCCGCCCCGGCCGCCGAATCCGCCCCTGCCGAGGGCCTGGCCGCCGTCGCCGCCGTCCCCACCGGTCCCGTAGAGCCCGATGGCATTGCCACCCACGCCTCCGTCGCCGCCGTTGCCGTAGCTGGACTGGCCGCCCGCACCACCGTGACCGCCGTTGCCGAACAGGCTGCCGCCCGTGCCCCCTTTGCCGCCATAGCCACCGTTCTCAAACGGGGTTGTAAGCGTCGCCGAACCGCCGGTTCCCCCAGCGCCGCCATTACCGATGAGGCCGGCCGAGCCGCCGTCGCCGCCGCCGTAGGATGCGCTGCCCAGCGCCGGATTGCCCATGGAACCGTTGCCGCCGTTGCCGCCGTTGCCGCTGAACATCCCGCCGGCGCCGCCGTTGCCACCACTGTTACCGCGGCTGGCTGCTCCGGCGTTGCCGCCCCGGCCGCCGTCGCCGTTCAGCAGTCCGCCGTGCCCGCCCTGGCCTCCGGCGCCGGCAACGCTGTTGCCGGTGGCTTGCCCCGATCCGCCGTCACCGCCGGCGCCTCCGCTGCCGAACAACCCGATGGCGTCCCCGCCCCGACCGCCGGTGCCTCCCGTGGTGGGGGTCAAGGCATATCCACCCGGACCGCCGGCGCCCCCGTTGCCGAACAACATGCCGCCACTGCCGCCGGCGCCCCCGGGGCCGGCGGACTCGAACCCTACGGAGGGCCCGCCGGCACCGCCGGCGCCGCCATTGCCGAACAGCCCGGCGGGTCCGCCGTTGCCACCCGGCCCGCCGAACCCGAACCCGCTTGCGGGCTTGCCTGATCCGCCGTTGCCGCCGTCGCCCCACAGCAGCCCGCCGGCCCCGCCGTTCTGCCCGGTACCGGGCGCTCCATCGGCGCCGTTGCCGATCAGTGCACGCCCCAGCAGCACTTCGGTCGGGGTATTGATCAGGTTCAGCACCTGCTGTTGCAGGGCCTGCCACGGGCTGGCGACGGCCGCGGCGTTGGCTGCCTCGGTCCCCGCATACAGATCCGCGCCTGCGGTCAGCGCCCGGACGAACTGCTGGTGAAAGGCCGCGGTCTGGGCGCTGAGGGCCTGGTAGCCCTGCCCGTGCCGGCCGAACACCGACGCGACTGCCGCCGATATCTCATCGGCACCGGCCGCGAGCAACTGTGTGGTCGGTGCCAGTGTGGCAGCGTTGACCTCGCGGATTGTCGAATCGATCGCGGCCAGGTCTTGCGCCGCAGCAGCCAGGGCATCCGGCGAAGCGATGAGGTAAGACAATTCGCTCTCCCAACCCTGCTGACCTAGAGAGGTGGAAAGCGTAACGCCGCCAACTAGGGCGCACACGAGATTGCGGTGAAGTTCACCGCAGGCACATATATGAGCTTCCGCCGGGATTATCCGTGCGGTCCGGGTGCGCCGGCCTTTCCGAGCGGTCCGGCCGTACCACCGGCCCCGCCGTTTCCGCCGGTCCCGGCCGTGAAGCCGGTGCCCCCGGAGCCTCCGCCGCCACCGGGGCCGCCGTTTCCGATGAAGAACGCGTTGCCGCCGTTGCCGCCGCCGCCCCCGGGCCCACCTGTGCTGCCGATACCGGCGAAGTTCTGCCCGCCCGCGCCGCCGTAGCCGCCCCAGCCGCCGCTGCCGAACAACATGCCGCCCTCGCCGGCGTTTGCGCCCTGACCACCGGCCGCACCGGCGCCGACAGCGAACCCGACTCCGCCGGCGCCGCCAAACCCGCCATCCCCACCCTGGCCGATCAGCTTGGCGTTGGAGCCGTGACCGCCGCTGCCGCCCATGCCGCCGGCGGCGGTGGCGTTGCTGGCACCGCCGTTGCCGCCGTTTCCGCCGGCCCCGTTCATGCCGGAGATGATTCCGCTGCTGCCGGCCTCACCGCCGTTGCCGCCGTAGCCACCGCCGGATGCGTTCGTTCCGGTCGCTCCGCCGTCACCGCCGCGGCCGCCGGATCCGCTGTTGCCGAACAGGTTGGCGGAGCCGCCGCGGCCGCCCTCCCCGCCGTGTCCGGCAGCGCCGAAGGCATTGCCGGTACCGCCGGCACCACCCGGGCCACCCCAGCCGCCATTCCCGTACAGCAGGCCGCCGTTGCCGCCGTTGCCGCCGGTGCCGCCGTTGCCGGGCGTGCCAAGGCCGTTGAATGTGCCGCCCCACCCGCCGTTGCCGCCCGTGCCGATCAGCCCGGCGTCGCCTCCGCGGCCGCCGAAACCGCCGTTGCCGATCGAACTGGCCACCGCGCTGCCGCCGCCACCGCCGTTACCGAACAGGAAACCGGCGTTGGCACCCGGCTGCCCCACACCTCCGCCGCCGCCGTTGCCACCGTCGCCGATCAGGAACCCGGCCTTGCCCGCCAGGCCGCCCGTGCCGCTGACAAAGCCGGTGCCTCCGTCGCCGCCGCTGCCGATCAACAGTCCGGCGTGGCCGCCATTGCCGCCGAAGCCCTGGGTGGCCCCGATGCCGCTGTTGCCACCGCCGCCGCCGTTGCCGAACAGGAAGGCATCGCCGCCATTGCCGCCGATGCCCGCGGTGGCGGGGCTGCCGAGGGTGAGCGAGCTACCGCCGGCTCCGCCGGCGCCGCCGTTGCCCCACAGGAATCCGCCGGCCCCGCCGCCGCCGCCGTTCCCGGCGGGTGTCAAG
>NZ_LKTM01000019.1 GCF_001417955.2 Mycobacterium gordonae
GCACCAACTCACGCTCCCCGCCATCGACCAACGACACCTCACCCACCACCACCGACGCATCGGCCACCAGCAGCCGGTCGAAGAGTGACTCCAGACGGGTTATGTGCAAGGTGATGTCGTCGGCGCTGTAGCGATCGGGATTCCAGGCCAACTGAATTCGCGGCGCGCCGTGGCCCAGCCGTGGATAGATGTTGACCGCGACGTCGTGTATCGGCCCGTTGGTCAAGATGTTGTACACCGGTTCGGAAGGCCCGAATTCGAACGGGGTCGCGAAATCGAGGATGTTGATGATCGGGCCAAAATCGAGATTGTCGAGATGGGTGGCCCCGGCGATGACGTCCGGCCAGCGCCGGAACTGTTGATGCCGAAGCGCACCGACCAAGGCCTTGGCGACCTGATCGGTCAGTTCGCCGATGGTGTCGCCATCCTCGACGCAGATGCGCAGCGGCACCATATTGGCCACCATGCCCGCAGCCTTTTTCAAGGCCGCAGTCGTGCGCGCCGAGACCGGCAGCGACATGGAGACATCTTGTCGCCCGGTGGTTTTCGCGATGAACACTGCCATCGTCGCGATAACCCTGGCGACATCGAGTTGGTTGTTCTCCGAAAGATGCCGGCACGCCAGTTCGCGCATCTGCGGGTGGCGGGGTGCCAACGACGTCCGCGTCCCGCCCAAGTCGGTGACATCGACGGTACCGCGCAGGATGTTTTGCCAATACTCGGCATCGGCGTGGCTGCGTGAAGACTGCTGATATTTCTGGTCGGCGTCGCGGATCAACGCAAACTCGGAGAAGTCGACGTCGGAGGTGTCCGCGACCGATCCCGAGTAGGCGGCCGCGATGTGCCGGATGAAATTGTAGGCACCATACCCGTCGAAGAGGACATGGTGCGCGCGCAAATAGAAGTACGACAGGTTGTCGGTGATTCGCAACAGCGCCAGATCGGTCAGCTGGTCACCGAACAGATCGATCGGCCGGTGGTAGTTGTCGTTCATCCAGCGGTGAGCAGCTTCGACCGGGTCCGGTTCGGCACGCAGATCGATGCAACGTAGGGACTGCAACTTCTGCGGGAGTTGGCGGTCGACGATGAAGACCGGTTCGCCGTCGACGAGGGACAGTCGCGCGCATTGCGTGCCGAAGTGCGCCGCCGCCGATTCGCACGCCACCGTGAGCCGCTCGACCTCCACGTGGTGATCGATGGCGAGAAAACCGGCGATGTCGTAAGGGACTTCGGGCCTGAGTTGCTGGACTGCCCACATCGACCGCTGGCCGGCGGTCAATGATCCCAGACTGTCGGGTTGAGTGCGGTAGTTGAGCATGATGGGACGAACTCTCTATTGCGACCAACAGCCAGCAATCGATGGGTTCACACCGTTGAGCTGGCTTGTCAGACAGTCCGGCTGGGCTCGCCGCACAGACACTGGCAGGACGGCCAATGCCCGACTAGTGCTGCCGGCCAGCACCGCGATAGGTGGCCTCCGAACTCGAGTACTGCAGAGGAGGTTCCCAATCAGCGGGTTTCCGTCCGCGTGACCGCTGCGGCGAGGCCATGGGCTTCGACGACTACCGTTGCCGCGTACTAAGGCGCTGATTGGCCGAGGACGCGGGAAAAAGGAAATGATAGCAATAACCCCCTGCCCGCATTAACCTGGCGAGACCTATCGTCCGCATCGACCGGTGTAACCGGTAGAGACTTTTGCCCTCGTCCGCGGTGGCTAAGGTCCCTACCCCCGTTTGGTATCTATGGAGGGAATCCGGCGATGGCACGATCGATGGTCGTCATTCCGAACCAGGCAGCAGACCCGCCCGAGCCGCCGCCAACTGTCGAGACATGGCTGACCGGATCGCATCCTCGGTGCCGACACCCCCGCCATTGCGCATCCCTATGTGCGACAGGCGAATCGACATTTATCCCAGTGCTTCATTGATCGGCAGGCGCTCGACCATGCAGGCCAGCACCCATAATCTGCGGGCGGTGGGGCCGAAGCGGCCGAAGCGGCGGCGCTTGGCCCAGTGTTCGTCGTCGATGACCTTGGCTGTCAGTTCATCCTTCAATGTGGCCACCGTGACCTCCATTTCGTGGTCTGCACAAGCTCGGATCCCGACGACCGCTTCGACGCGGCAACGCGTCGACAGACGTCTAAAGCCTCATGGCGGGTCTGCGACAGATCTAGGGCACAGAGTCCTCAACCGACTACGGCCAGGTCCGCATGGCAACTTTCTGTTGCGTTGATCAAGCCGGCGCGCATGATCACGTTGCGGCCGTCGCAGCCATGGCCATGCACCCGCCCCCTCCGCCATCGCCGATTTTCTCGCCATCGATCACCATCCGACGTCAAGCGGCTCGTGGTTGCGTGCGACGCAGAGGCGTCTCGGTTCGGCACGCAATGCGCGCGACTGTCCCTCGTCGACGGCGAACCGGTCTTCATCGTCGACCGCCAACTCCCGCAGAAGTTGCAGTCCCTACGTTGCATCGATCTGCGTGCCGAACCGGACCCGGTCGAAGCTGCTCACCGCTGGATGAACGACAACTACCACCGGCCGATCGATCTGTTCGGTGACCAGCTGACCGATCTGGCGCTGTTGCGAATCACCGACAACCTGTCGTACTTCTATTTGCGCGCGCACCATGTCCTCTTCGACGGGTATGGCGCCTACAATTTCATCCGGCACATCGCGGCCGCCTACTCGGGATCGGTCGGGGGACACCACCGACGTCAACTTCTCCGAATGCCCTGAGCCGCAACGCTGATCGCCAGCATCAGCAGTCTCGCGTTGTCATGCCGATGCCGCGTGACAACAGATAATCGTGCGCGGCGCCCCGACCGATCGAATTTCAGAGCGCGGCGAACCAGCGCTGTTGGCGGGTGCGGGCGAATTCAGCTTTCTCGGCGACAAATTCGGTCGAGGGGCCTCGCAATACCCCGGTCGGCGTCGGACCGCTGAGGAAGTCCGCGTGCATCTTAGCGACTTCTCCGCGGCCAAACTCCATAAAGCAGTCCCCCGCTCCGTCGTAGGGGCCGGGTGGGGGAGTGCCGCGCAAGTCGGCAATGATATTGTCAGCGACGAATTGAGCGGCACGCTCGGCGAACGTGCCGGCTTTTGCAGTAAACGCCGCAGCGACATCGCCCAAGGCATAAACACCGGAAAACCGAGTGGCCAGGTTGGTCTTCTCGACGGGAATCCATCCGTCTGGTGCCAGCTTGGAGTCTGCCACGACCTTCGGAGCCCGGTGCACCGGGATACCGATGAATAAGTCATAAGGAAGTCCTCCGCCCTCGGCAAACTGGGCGACTTTGTCTGCTGTGTTCAGCTGGCACACCGTCCGCTTTCCGACGAAGGTGATTCCTCGCGCGGTCAGGTGCTGCAGAATCGGTTCGGAAACCTCCTTGGCGACCGGCACTGGGGCGCCCATAAAGCCCGTTACGGTAATGCTCACCTGCTCACCTAAGCCCCGGGTGGCGAAATAATCCTCAAGCAGGAAGGCCGCCTCGAAGGGTGCGGGTGGGCACTTGTACGGCTCGCCGAGGACGCTGATCACAATATTGCCGCCCTGAAAAGTCGGTAAGGCGGCACACAGGCGTTCCGCACCGTCCAGTGAATAGTACTCGTAACCATCCTCGGCGAATCCCGGGGTCGCCGCTGGATCATATTGCGCCCCCAAGGCCACAACAAGGATGTCCGCCTGATAGGAACCAGCTTCGGTACGTACGTAGCGGTTTTCTGGGTCAATCGCGGTGATGACTTCCTGCCGGAACTCAACACCTGGGCTGGCGAACGACGCGTATGGCATCCGCACCTCGTCTTGACTGCGTTTGCCGAGTAGCACGTCGAGCTTGGAGAAACCGAACGAGAAGCAATCGTTGCTATCGATCAGTGTCAACCGCACGTGGTCGGCCAGCGACTCGGATAGTCTGGTAGCGAGTTCAAGCCCGCCGAACCCGGCTCCTAGGATCACTACATGCGGCGTCATCGGTTCCCTTCCCGCTGCGGTCGTGTGTTGTCGTTACCGGTGTTACCCCAATCGGCGCGCATAAACAGGCTCTTCGCAATTCAGAGCGCTTGACGAATTGATGGAGCGCTGCTCCCGCGCTAGCAGGGGCTATGCGGATCGCAGAAGCAGATCGGCATGCCGGTGGCCTCGGTGATCTCGGTGTATTGCGCCATCCCCTGCTGGGTCCCCGATCGGCGAGCGACGCCAGCTCTCCGGGATCTCGGGGACTTTGGCCGACATCGCTTCGGCCAGTGTCTGCCGTGTGTTCGCCGCGCAGGTGCAGCAGCACAACAAAAGCGGTGCTGCGCTACGAAGGGGGCGATCGCGGAGCCCCGAGGCGGTGCTGCCCGGTACCGAATCCCCTCCGTAAGACTGTTGAGGGCCCACGAGGGGCCGGATAGGGCCGAGATCGCCCTGCGCTGTGGAAGTGACCGTTGCGGCGTCTGGTGGCGTCGGTGTTGTGGCGCAGTCGAGGAAGTAGGTGGCGCCGAGGTCGTGGTAGGGCATGGCGATGCTGAGCATGTGCCAGATGCGCGATACCTTGCATCAGAGAATTCGCGCTGACGGCTCGCGATTCGAGAGGAAGCCGCTGCGAGCCGCATTACAGCTTCAGGGTGTGTGGCAACCCCGCTAGGCTTGGCCCCCCACCGGCTGCCGCGGATCGCCTTCGGCCGGGTCGTTTAAGTGGCATGCGGCCCTGGTGCGGAACGGCTCGATCAGCTGGGCAAGATATGCCACGGGGTAATTGGGTTTCGCCGCCATTCCGAGGTCGTCGGTACGAAACCGGCGGTGGGGGTCGAATGAGAAGGTGCGCAGGGCGTGATCCCAGGTCAGTGTGAATAACCCGAAGTTGACGTCGCCCACACCAGCCCATTTCAGGTGGTGAAATCGGTGGCCTTCATTGAGCGCCAGAATTAAACGTAGCGGGCCGATCTGGTAGTCGGCATTGGAGTGTTGTAGCAATAATTGGACAGCGATACATACCGCCAGCGCCTCGGCCACCGACGTGGGCATTCCCATAATGACTAAAGGCGCTGTGCCTGCGGCTAGTTCGACTGCGCCGTGCGCGGGATGCTTCATCAGGCCATTGAAGCCGTAGAACCGTTTCACGCTGTGGTGTACCGCATGCAGTCGCCACAGCCAGCCCACTCTGTGACTGACCATATGCGCCAGCGTGATGCCGAGATCGGACACCAACACCGCCAGCAGCACCTGCAGCGCGAACGGCGTCGATGCCGGCCACCAGTGATGAAAAGGGCTCAATAGCGCCGTCACCGGGATGACCAGGACAGTCACCAGGGTCGCGGTCTCGTTGATGAACGCATGCGCCGCGTCGCGGCGCACATCACCGAGTGAGTCGTTCCATTCCTGGTCGTAGGGCAGGGCGCGCTCCACCGCAAACGATAATCCAATTGCCGCGGTGATCAGCACGACCATCCACAATCCGGCCCAGGGTGTGCGGGCTACCGCGATCGCAACACCGTTGATCCCGACGAGCATCAGCGGCACGTACCCGTACCGCGCCAATGTTTTGACCATGGATGGAAGTCTTGAGGCTGGGCGGGGGGTGAGGCATGTACAGATCCGTCGACTTGCACGGTTGAGCACCGGTGGATACTCGAGTGTGTGATGTGGTCTGGCGCGGCGGTCATTGAACCGGGCCGCCTTATCTACGGTGGGCAACTGGGAGCCGCGCACATGCATGCCCACGCCGCTGTCCAGATCGCCGCAACCACCTCAGGGGCTATCGCCTTCATCGACGGCGCCGGGCGGCGGGCGCGGGGGCTTGCCGGGGTCATCCCAGCCGGTGCAGCCCACGCCCTCGACGCCGGCCCCGCTACGGGGCTGATGATCTATCTCGAGCCCACTAGCGCTACCGGTCGCAGGCTGGCCGCGTTGTTGGCTCCGGGTGCCCGTGAGGATGCACGAGCCTGGCTGGCGGCGGCGAGGCGGGTTATCAATCCGACGGAACAACAGGACCTTTGCTCCGCAGCCGGTGCGGTAGTAGAGCAACTATGCGGTTCCGGTTCGGTAGTGTCGAATGAGGGCGCACCGCACTCCAGCGTGCGCGAGGCGATCGACCTTCTGCCCAATTTGCTGTGCGGGCCGGTGCGGCTCACCGACGTGGCGCGTGCGGTGCACCTCTCGGCTGACCGGCTTGGTCGTCTGTTCGCCCGCGACGTCGGCCTGTCATTTCCCGCCTATGTGCGGTGGGCGCGGCTCATCCGGACGATGGAAGTGGCCCGCAGCGGGGGGACCCTGACCGACGCGGCTCACGCCGCCGGATTCACCGACAGCTCACACGCCAACCGGGCGTTTCACGAGATGTTCGGTATCGCCCCGTCCGCCGCGTATAGCAGTGTGCGCCTGCAGTGATCGGCCGCCGCGCGATGCCCGCGCAAGTTGACCGATCAGGCGCTGGGGTGTGACCGCAATAGTGTTTTTTTAAAATAGGACCGGATGGCTTCCGGGCAACACGGCGCCGTGGGCCGGGGTCGAGGATCGTTTTGCACTAGGTTGTGCTGAGGCTCGCTCTGGGGGCGCTTGGCGCAAACGTCGGCATCCTCTCTGATCACTTGCGTCCCGGGAGGTGCCTTATCGCGCGGCAGAGCTTTGGTGTTCCCACAGACGTCGCCAGTCCTGTTCTTCTTGTTGTTTGTCGTGATGCAGTTCGTTCGACGGCGCGGTGAGGTGGATGGCGGGGTGGGGCAGGGTGAAGAAGTCTCCTTTGCCCTGGGCGGAGGTGTGTGCGCCGGTGTCGATGTAGCAGTACCCTTCCCCCGAGAGAATGCCGGTGTTATTGGTCAGCTCGAGGTAATGAAGTGCGTTCTCAGCGGCGGCCTTCGCTCCGTTTCTGGCGAAGATCGCTGCTTTGGGCAGGGGTCGGCCGGATGGTGAGGTGACCGTAGTGATGTCACCGATGGCAAAGATGCCGGGGTGCCGGGTTTGCATTGTGGTGGTGTCGACACTGATCCAGCCGGGCCGGTCGAGAGCGACAGCCGGTTCGTGCGGGGGTATGAACATGAGCAGGTCAAAGTCCACGGCGGCGCCGTTTTGGAATGCGATCAACTGATGGTCAGCGTCGACGTGCGAGACGCTGTGTTCGCCGTAGAAATCGATGCCGTCGGCGTTGAGTAGTGCTACGAGTTCGGGGCCAGCATAGGGGCCTGCCGAGGGCATGGGCTGGGCCTCCGGGCTGTAGATCGAAATTTGAGTCGCGGCGCGAGAGCCGTTCTCGGTGAGGAGATCTGCAGCCAGGAGAGCGCCTTCGTAGGGGGCGACTGGACATCGGTAAGGCTGGGAGGTGACCAGGAAGACTAACTTGCCGCCGGTGAAGGTCTGCAGTGCGCGGTGCGCGTCAGCGGCCGCGTCGGCGCTGTAGTAGTGCACCGCCACGCCGGCGGCTACAGCGGCTTGCAATCCAGGGACTTGGTCGATGGCGTTGCGAGCACCAGCGGCGATGATCAAGGCGTCGAAGGCGATCGTGGTGGCGTCGGCCAAGGTGATGGTGCGCGCGCCGGGGTCGATGCGGTGGACCGAGCCGGTAATGGTCGTGACTTCGGACAGTGCGTCGGCAGCGGGGCGGATGGGCACGCTGTCCTGGTCGCGCCAGCCGCGCATCACCCACGGTAGGGTGAATCCGAGAAAATGCGAGAAGTCTTCGTCGATAACGGTGATGTCGAGGGCGTCAAAAGCGACGTTGGACTCGGTGAGTTCGTGGATGACACTGAGTCCACCGATGCCGGCGCCGACGATAACAAGCTTTTGCTTGGTGTGCATTTGTTTCCCCATCTTTCTTCTGTCTGGGCCGAGTGTGCGAACTGAGTGTCAAGAGGGTTGTCGCAGCACTGGATCGGCGGGTACCCGGCCTTTGACGGCAATGACGTGACGGCTCGCAGCTGGCGCCGGTGGTCGTGGCGAAGACGCGGCATTGCACGGCATGCACACACGCTGGTGACGCATTAATCACGGCGCGCCGCCGGGGCAGCGGGATGAATTGAGCTGCGGTCCAGCTCGCACCGCATCAGACAACGATGCCGATGCCGGACGACCGCGTCGAGCGATGTGTCTGAGATTGCCGCGGGGTGGTTTGGCGGGCGCCCACCGCGCCCAGGACGTGCGCCACGGCGCCTCCCTCGGACGGGGTCCGCCGCGGTAGTGCTTATTACCTACCGCCGGCGAGGCAGCTTGCGTGCGGCGGCGCCCTGTACCGCATTGACAGCGGCCTTTAGCCGGCGGACTTGCTGGGAGTTGCGCACTTCGCCCGGTTTGGGCCGATGATTCTCGTCCCTCGTTGAGGATGGCCAAGCTCATCGGCTGCCTATCAGCGGCCGACCCAGTCGTCTCGGGGACGTCGCCGAGCCGAAGTTCGTAGATTTCAGGGCATCGGACACACCGGGTCAACCCCATCCGCACCGCCAAATCAGCGTGAAGTGAGCTTGCCATAACCCTTTTATACCATACCCCCTACGGTATTACGGCGACAGGGTTGATGCGTCGAACGCCGCGGCGGACGCCCGCGGCCCGGTATCAGAAGCGCGCACGGAGAACCCGAAGGCTGTACGGATTATGTTGGTGCGCATCGCAATCTAGCCCGAATCCATCGGGTTAGAGTTGGCGGGAGACCTTAAGAGGTGTTAAGGCACTGGTTCCTCGCGTACACCTTCTCCTCATGCTTGCCGGACCCAGACCATCCGGTAGTACTGGCCTGTCCCGTCGTTGTCGGGGCTGCTTGCCACCCTTACCGGCGTCTCCCGGTTCGGGCTACCCGCAGCTTCGCTATGCTTCTGCGACAGCACAACGGCGCGGGTCTCTCACTTCCGCGCGATATCAAGATCGGCCCAGACCGGCCGCGGGTCGTGTGGATTCCATGTCGGTGTAAGGACTCAGGACATTCTTGACGTTTTGTCGTCAGGAGATGCTTGACGGCTTCTGGGGGTTGGCTCCTGCGCCAGCGACGTGAAACCGGGTGATGGGTTTGAGGTTTCGTCGTGGTCGTACGGCTATTTCTTCGTCGCCGTGCAGGATGCGTAGGTGGGTGTCCTCGATGACGACGGTGACGATTTTGCCGCGGTGGCGGGGGCCGAGTTTGATGTTTTGGCCGGCGACCATGATGCGGCCGCTGTCGTGGACCTTGCGTTGAGCCCGCAGGGACCCCGCGGGCAGCGGCGGTGGTGGCAGCGGCGTGGCTGGTGGTCGTGCGCCTTTGAGGCGACCGAGCTGCTCGGTGTCAAGGGGGCACGGCCAGGTGCCGATCAGAGCGTTGTCGATCACGGCGTGCATCAGGTGCCCGTCTAGCCGGAGTGTGACGCGCCGTCCCGCCCAGGCGAATCCGATCAAATGGCTCGCGCCGGCGAGGGATACCACACCGTCTTTGGTGACCGTTCGCTCGATCTCGACCGTTTCCCCAGGCCGGATCACGGCCGTGCCGTTGGCGCGGCGTAACGCTGGGCGATCGGGTTCTGGGCCGGCTGGTCGTGCGCCGCGCATGGCCAGGTGCCTTAAGTCCTCGGGTAGAAGCCGAGATCGGACCGTGCGCAGAATCTCTCCGTCGAGGCTGATATGGATGCTGCGCAGGTCGGCCCAGACACTCAGGGTCCGTCCCACCAGGCTCTTATGGACGGAGACCGACTGACGTCCGGAGCGGATCGAGACTTCGCCGCTGGGCGGCACGCGCACTTCGAACTCAAACGCAGCGCCGGCCGGAGGCGGCGAAGGAGGCGGCTCGATCACATCGATGATCAGTGATGACGGCGTCGCATCCTGAGGCTGGTCGGATTGGTTGGTGAGGTCGAGACGAGTGGGGCCGTTGGGCCGAAACAGGCTTGCGGGGACCGCCATGTCCAGACCTTGATGTGGGCGCTGGTGGTTGTAGCCGTGTACCCAGGCGTCGATGGCCTCCTGGGCGGCAGCGATTGACTCGAACGGCGCCACGTGATCGAGGAACTCTGTGCGCAATGTCTTGTGGAAGCGTTCTATCTTGCCGGTCGTCGTCGGTGATCGTGGTTTGGTCAGCCGCTGCTTGATGCCGTTCTCGCGGCAGATCTTCTCGAATAACACCTCCACCGGTAGCGGTTTGATGAAGCGGCCAGTGAACTGACCGCCGTTGTCGCTCAACACTTCTGCAGGGACGCCGTAGCGGCGCATCGCCTCGAGGAACCCCTCCGCGACCTCACGGGCCGACGGTGTGGCCAACACCGTGGCCAGCACCACAAACCGGGAATGATCGTCCAAGCCGGTCAACAGCTTGCATTCGCGTCCGTCGGCTAAAGGCACACCGCCAACGATGTCGAGTTGCCACAAATGCATCGGCGCTTCGCGCTGCCAGCGTTTGTACTTCCGTTTGCGGTGCTGATCCTGCGGATTGATGAGCCCGTTACGGACCAACACCCGATGCACCGTCGCCCGCGACGGCACCCGGTCCAGTCCCGTCCGGCCCAACTCATGACTAATCCGACGAGCGCCCCAACGCGGATGCTGCCGACGCATCTGGCATATCTGCGCCGCGACCTCAGCAGACAGCTTGGATGGACTCGTATGCGGCCGACGTGACCGATCGATAAGGCCGGCCATGCCCTCTTCCTTGAACCGCGTCCGCCAAAAGTCCAGCGATTGACGCGTCGTGCCGTAGCGCAGCGCTACCTCGCCGATCGGCGAGCCGCCCAGCACCTCACACACCGCCCTATACCGGTACTCCACCAACGCTTGCTGATCCACAACCCGCCCACTCCGCCGCCGACAAAACCGGAGGGAACAAGATCACGAACAACGCCGAAACGTCAAGCGTGTCTTGAGAACAAACCGTCAAAGATGTCTTGAGACGAAACACCGACATTCCATGCGGATCACGGAAGTCAGTACACCTCAAGGGCTTTCGCGAAACTCTGCAATGATCGTGGTGTCATCCAATCGATGGGTGGGGTCAAGTGCCGATGACGCGCTCGCCGAATCCTTCAACGCCTCACTCAAACGCGAGATCCTGCAGGACCGCACATGTTGGCCGAACACGGCGTCCTGCCGTCGCGAAGTCTCCGCTGGCTGGCCCGCTACAACACCAAACGACGCCACTCCCGATGCCGTCATTCCAGTCCGGCCACCTACGAAAACAACCACACAACCACTACGCTGCCACAGCGGCGTAACCATAAATCCCGTGTCCACCACATGGGGTCAAGGCCCGATCAGACGTGCCCCGCGATGCGTGGGCAAGAGGCGCCGTCTAGCCCGCTTTGGTCAAGGTGAACAGTTGGTGGTGTTCAACGATATAGCAGCTCGGTGGGGTGTGTGGGAAGTCCACTTGCCCCGCGGGCGTAAAGTGCACTTCACCCTTGAGTGTAATAGGGTCCCACCACTGTACGACGCTCACCGGATGGGATCCGGGATCCCATAAGCTGTCGGCCATTTGGTATAGCGGACAGTCAAGACCATCCGGGATGGTCCGTGAATTGACATATCGGCCGTCTATGAATGGGGCGTCAAAACTTCGCCCTAACGCAGTTGTCACGTGAGCGATGCAGTCCGGGCTGCAGGTCGTATTGACAGTCCACGTCCCCGTACCGCCGTCGGCGTCCGCGTAGAGATAGACCCCATCCATCATCGGAGATTCCGCCCTGGCTTGCGGTGCGACCACACCGGGCGCCACTCCGAGCAGCAGCCCAATAGCTGCGACTAAGACTTTGATCCTCATGCGTGTTCCATTCTCGTCTTTCGAGCATCGAGAAGCCAAATTGTATCTCCGCGGGGCAAGCTGGCCTCGGCTTAATCACAAAAACAATTTCTTGATCATCTGCGCCTGGCGCGGACCATCGGATGGGCGCGATCTCGTCGAATTGCACAGATTCGCAGCGATGAGAACGATAATTTGAGTGAGTCTGCGATCACTGGCGGCCGTCGCGTGTAGGTTATCGCAATGGTGTAGGAGAGCAACCGTATTTCGATGTGCCTGCTCTGGGGCGGACGTCGTGAACAACGGTCTGCCCCGCACACCGGGTAGCTCGAAGTCGAACACCGGCGAATTGCTATCCGGAGAAGCACTTGCGGCGTCATCTGCGTTGTCAACCGTGTCAGGTCGTGAATTCGGTGTAGTTGAGGGCGGTCATCATGCCGGCTTCCAGGTGGTAGCCGTGATGGCAGTGGATCATCCAGGTGCCGGGGTTGTCGGCGATCAGCACGGCCTTGAGTTTCTGGTGAGGCTGCACGATGACAGTGTCTTTGCGAGCGCCCAGGCTGCCGTCGGATTTGATGACCTGGAAGGTGTGACCGTGCAGGTGCATGGGGTGGTACATCATGGTCGAGTTGGTGAAAGCCAGGGTGGCGCGCTGGCTTTGTTTGACGCTTACCGGCGGACTGTCGGGGTAGGGCTTTCCGTTAATGGACCAGTCGTATTTCGTCATGGAGCCGGTGAGTTCCAGGGCCAGGTTCACCTCTGATTCCGCTGACCCCAAGCTGACGGACGATGGGGCGGTGAAGGTGTCGACGGTGCCGATTCTGCCGTTGAGCTCGGGAGGCGCGAAGTTGACCTCTGGTGGGCTGCCGCCGGCGGTCTTCAGCAGCGCGCGCCCGGGTGTCGCCGATTTGCCTTCAGGCATGGCTACCAGCGGGAAGACGCCGTCGCTGACGGTGACGACGACGTCGTAGCGTTCGGCCATACCGACCAGCAAAGCGTCGGTCTCGGTCGGCGCAACCGGGAAACCATCGGTGTGGGTGACCGTCATGACGTGGCCTGCCAACGCCACGCGGAATGCGGTGTCGGCGCCGGCGTTGATGATGCGAATGCGTATGCGCTGACCCGGTTTCGCGTCGAAGGTGGTCGGCGCCGCCGCGACCCGGCCATTGATCAGATAGTACGGGTAAGCGATGTCGCCGGAGTCGCCGCCCAGCAATGCACTGCTTCCCACCGCTGGCATCCCGGGCATCTCCTGCTGGCTGGGTTCGTGAGCCATTCGAGAGCTCTTGAGCTCATCAAATATCTGCTGAGGATTTCTACCGACGCCGTCGGTCCAGTCGTCGAGGACGACGATCCATTCAGCGTCGTAGCGGCCAGGTTCTGCGGGGTCATCAATGATCACCGGCAGGTACAGCCCATAATCGGTCTGCAGGCCCACGTGCGGGTGAGCCCAATAGGTGCCGGGATGCGGCGAGGAAAACCGATAGGTGAACTCGCTGTTGGCGCCGATATTGGGCGTGGAAGGGAAAACGCCGTCCATGTCGTTGCGCAACGCGATGCCGTGCCAGTGCACCGAGGTGGCGTCGCCGAGCCGGTTCCTGACCGTAACGGCCAGTTCGTCCCCAACATTGGCGCGGATCAGCGGGCCGGGCAGAACGTCGCCGTAAGCCAGTGTTCTCGCGACCGGACCGCCGAGGTCCACGGACACCGGTTGGGCGGTCAGTGTGGCGGCGACGGTCCGTCGCGTGTGTGGGCGGGCTTTTTCCGCTGCATTAATGGCCTGCTGCAAGTCGAGTGCGCGATCGCTTCGCCCGCATGCCCCGAGCGCCAGTCCGGCCGCGCCGGCAATCGACGCGGTCACAAACGTGCGCCGATCGAGTCGGACGTCATTTCGCATTGTTTGCATCAACCTTCCTTCGTCGACTTCTCGTTTGGCGTGCCGCTGCCGGGGGATGGATTCGTCGCAACTACGACACCCTTGAGGACCGGCCGTGGCGACGGGCATTCCGTTGTCATAACGCACCCCGATACGCTGCGCTCATGACTCGCTGAAAGGGGCTACCCATCCAGTGCGGAGCTAAGCAACGGCGCGCTCACGATCGTTTCCGAACAGTGTCGGAGCATTGTCTGATGCCAGAAGATGCGGCTGCGTCTTCATTGCCTGGACGGGTCTGTAGATGCTGGTTGCGGTCGAGCAGGTGTAAAGCAAGAGCTGCGAGGACACCGATGACGAAGAGCCCTGCCCAGACCAGTTCACCGGCTCCTGCCTGCCGCGCTGCACCCATGGCCCAACCGGTCGCCAGGTTGCCGGCCAGGATTCCCACTCCGACGATGGTGTTGTAGAAGCCGTAATGCGTAGCGACCAGCCGGCCTTCAGCCAGAGCCATGACCGTATCCATTTCGAACGGGAAGACCGCGGCCGAACCGACAGCCAGCATGGCGGCGGTCACCAGCAGCGCGGCGGCAGCCGCGACGATCCCGAGTCGAGAGTCGTCGGGGATGGCCACCAGCGGCAAGAAGGAGGCCGCCAGCACACCCAACCCGATGGCCAGGCTGCGCCCCGGGCCCCACCGCGCGGCGAACCAGCGGGTGATGCGCAGCTGTCCGGCCACCGCCACCCCACCTGAAACGACGAAGATCGCCGCCACCAGCAGCGGTTGATAGCGCTTGGTCAACAGCGCCGCCTGCAGCGGCAAGGCGAGATAGACCTGGAAAGACAAGACGTAGGAGCCGATCATCGCCGCGGCGAACAACAGAAAGGACCGGTTTCCCAGGACGACTCGCCAGTCATCGAGTATCGATGTTTTCTCTGGTGCGGCATCGGCGCTGTGCTGCGGCAGCGCCAGCAATTGCGCCACCGTCAGCACCGCAAAGACCGCCGCCGCGCCTGCCGCGGTGATGCGGAAGTCGATAGCAACCAGCAGCACTCCAACTAACGGGCCCAGCAGAATTCCAGCCTGATAGAAGATGTTGAACACCGCGAATGCTTCCACACGGCGCGCACGTGAATCGGCGGCGAGATAAGCGCGCACCGCGGGATTGAACAACGCTCCAGCGAAGCCGGTGGCAGCCGAGGCGATCAACACCACCGGCAACGAGTGAGCGAAGATCAGCAACGCGAAGCCGCCCGTGCGGAGCAGACAACCGGCCACGATCAACGGTTTGTAGCCGATCCGGTCAGCCAGCGTGCCGCCGACAATGAACATGCCCTGTTGGGAGAAGTTGCGGACACCCAAGACCAGCCCGACGGCCCACCCCGCCAGCCCCAGTGGGCCGGCGAGGTAGGCCGCCAGGTACGGCATCAACATGTAGAAACCCAGGTTGATGCCGAACTGATTGATCATCAGCATCCGGCTGGGCCGATCGAAGCTGCGGAATTGGGTCAGCAACTCCATTACTGCATCGCTCCGGTCGGATCCACCACAGTGGCGCAGCGGGTCCAGGACTGCACGACCTGGTCGTTAGGGTGGTCGATCACGGCCGGCTCCTCGGGCGGAAATTGGTCGAGCAGGCCGTGCTTGCGGCAGTAGTCGTCGTTGTAGATGGTGTCGAAATACCGTTGTGGTCCGTCGGGGAA
>NZ_LKTM01000020.1 GCF_001417955.2 Mycobacterium gordonae
CTCCTGTCGCCGTGGCTGGACCTGACGCTTGGACGCGAGGTCGGCATGTGGTGGGGCGACAACCTTTCCGTTACCAATCCCATGGTTAGTCCGCTCTATGGATCGCTGGCCGGACTGCCGCCAACGTATGTCTATTCGGGTGGGCTGGATGTCCTCGTGATCTCCGCTAATGCCCTTCAGCAGGCGGCCATTAGCCAGGGTGCCCCGTTCAGCTTCTTCACTGCACCTTTCGAACATCACGACTGGGCTCTGGCGGATTGGCTGCGGTGGCCGCAGATCAACCGTGAACTCGGTATCGCGGCCTGATCGCTGGTCACCGCGGCGCACTACCGACAAACCGTCAGCCCTACAAAGTCTTCTGGTCGACCGAGGGTCCGCCCGTCGAGGCCGTGTTTCCGCACCCTTGGTGAGTGAAGTCAAAGTCCGCTCACCGACGGTGCCCACTGTCTTCCTAGGGACGATGGCTTCGGAAGGTCCGCCCTGCAACCCTTTTCAGTTCAGTTCGACGGGCTGGCAGATGCGAGCGCCACCGCTTCGAGGAGTCGCTCGATGGTGTGCAGTTGGTGGCTATGGTCACCGTCGATTTTGGCGAGCAGGGTGTTGATTCCGGTCTCCCGGTAGGCGGTGATGCGCTCGGCGACTTCGGTTGTGCTGCCGAGGAAATTGGTGAGTCTGCCCAGGTCCAACGGGACTGCGGCGCGGGCCTCCTTGCGGTGTCCTGATTGCCAGAGTCGGCTGACTTCGGCGACTTGTTCGCCATACCCCAGCCGGGTGAAGGCGTCGTTGTAGAAGTTCGTTCCGCCGGTACCCATGGCGCCGATGGTGAACGCGTAACCGTCGGCGTGGCGGCGGGCCGCAGCGGCGGTGTCGTGGGCGCTGTCGTGAAACTCGACGGCGACCGGGGCGACGAGGTCGAGTTCAGACAGTGTGCGCCCCGCCGATTCGGCTCCTTCGCGCAGGGGTTCGAGGAACACGTCGGCAGATTCGGGGATGAAGGCGTTACCCAGCCAGCCGTCGGCGACTTCACCGGTGAGGCGGAGATTGTGTGGGCCCATCGCGGCGATGTAGACCGGCACCGGACGGGGTCGCACGAGGGGCTGCAGGGCGGTGCCCCTGCTGTCGGGCAAAGGCAGGGGATAGATCTCACCGGGGTGCTCGAGACGGTTCCCTCGAGAGACGATGCGAATGATTTCCACAGTCTCCCGGGTGGTCTGGACGGGACGGTGGAACCGGACGCCGTGCCACCCTTCCATGACTCGGGGTCCGGAGGTCCCGATGCCGAGCAGGAACCGGCCGTGGGAGATTTCCTGCAGGCTCAGTGCTGAGGTGGCGAGCAGGGCGGGGCTGCGCGAACCAAGTTGCACGACGAAGGTGCCCAGCCGGATTCTTTCGGTGCACGCCGCCAGGTAGGCCAACCCGGTGAGGGCGTCATAGCCCCACACTTCCGGCACCCACAGTGAGTCGACGCCGAGCTGCTCAGCGCGTATGGCGAATTCAGCGGACCCGGGCAGACGCGGTTCGACGACCAGACCGATCCTCACAGCGAGCCGCCGGTCTGCTCGGCGATGTAGGCGAGATTGGCCCGCATGTTGGTCATCCACTCCTCAAGGCGGCGCGCCACAATGCGGGCTTCTTTGTGAGGCTGGGCGGTTATAGCGAACGTCAGCCCCGATGCGCCCGGCCCCATCCGCGCCCACTGTCGGACGATCGAGCCGGCCGAGGATGGCTCGACCTCGAACCCCCACGTTGCCCCGACGCCGGCGGGGTGGACCACATTCCACACCCATCGCCGGCCGGGCTCGACCTCGACGATCTCGCAGACGGTCTCCCACTCACCGAGTGCTTCGTGACGGTTTTGGCCCTTGAAACGGGCACCAACGGCTACGCGATCGGCACCATCGAGCCATTCCACCCCCACCAGTTCCGTGGAGACCCGTGCGGGCAGGGTGATGTCGGTTACGTGCCGCCACGCAGTGTCGGCGTCACAAGACAGTCGTTGGACTGCTTCCACAGTGGGTTGATCGCGGTAGAGCATTGGTCCGGTTCCTCCAAGTGGGGAGAGGTTGGGGTTAAGGCTCCAAGGGAAGGTCAAGGCGGCCGGGGCCGTCGGAAGACTCGACCCAATCGAATCGCTCGGCCCCGGCCCGAGATAGCCTTCGAAGCCTCATTTCGATGTGGTCGCCGCCGCCAGAACCGCATCGTTGACCGCGGTCGGCGTGATTGCGACGACGGCTTTCTGGGCGCGACTGGCGAAATCCAACAGGTAGCGACGTTTAGGACGCCTCGATGTCAGCGCGTGGTCGACGGCCTTGGTGACCTTCTTGGGATCGGCTGCAAGTTTTTGCATGCGCCCCAACAACTTCCTGCTTCCAGCGAGGTGCGACGCATACAGTCGGCGGTGCTCGTCGCTGAGGTGCTCGGCCATCCGGTCGTGATCGGCGAGGACGTCCGCCCACATATCGGTGCGGATTGGTCCCGGCTCGATGAGCGAAACCGGAATCCGCCACGGCCGCAGTTCCATACGGAGTGCATCGGCGAGGGATTCGATCGCATACTTCGATGCGTTGTAGGCGCCGGTGCCTGGCGTGGTGAACAGTCCACTGACCGAAGAGATGAACACCACTCGTCCCTGGAATGCACGAATTTTCGGCAGCACCGCCTGCGTCACTGCGATCTGCGCGATGACGTTGACGTCGAACTGCCTCGTCAAATCGTCCAGCGCCAGTCCCTCCACTGGTCCGTTGACGATGATGCCGGCGTTGTTGACGACGCCGTTCAGCTCCGCCGGAAGGACATCGGGCAGAGCGGCGATCGCGGACCGATCGGTGATGTCGAGCGGAACCGCATGCACGTTGGGTAGGCGGCCGAGGCTCTGCAGCGCATCGGCGGATCTGGCACTGGCATAGACGTCCCAGCCACGCCGGCTCATGTGCTCAGTGATCGCCAGGCCGATTCCCCGGCCCGCTCCGGTAACCAATACAGATGGCATATCTTCTCTTCTCTCTCTCTTCGTCTTTCGGTCGGTGGGGGCAGTCCGTCAAACCGCGCTCGAGGAAACGGACCGCTGCCAGATCAGAAGGAGCGGCCCGCCAAGGGCCTCCAGTGCGATCGCCGCCACTGTGACCGGGTGTGGTCTGCCGCGTTGTTGCCATGACCGCAACCGTGCCAGGCCACCGACGGCAATCGTCGCGAGCGCGAACGACACAGCCGGCGAACGCTCGACACGTCCGAACTGAGACCAGATGACGGGTCCCACAGCGAATTTGAACACATTGGCATAGCGCAGAGAACTGTCCACGGTCGGTGTCACATCTGGCGAGCCCCCCGGAACACCCTGCGGGCCTTGAATAATCTCGCCGGCTGCGCTTACCACGGGTATCGCCGCAAGCACCCCTAATGTCCATTGCAGTCGTCGTCGACTGTTACCACTCCGCTGCATCACGTCCAACCCCTCATTTACCGTTGTTGCCTTTACGTGCTTCGTTTACGCGATCGGTCTGCTCAGCTCCGCTCGCACGTGGCGAGTCATCTCGTCGGCCAGCACTTCGGCGGCTCCGGATTCGATGCCGTCGAGTACTTGCCGAATCACGTCCGCAGGCCGCGACTTGGCGCTGTCGGGAGCGAAGGCGGCCATATCGGTGTCCACCAGGCCGACGTAGACGCCCACCACCTGAACGCCGCGCGGCGTCAACTCGGTTCGCATAGCGTTGGTCGCACTCCACAGCGCGGCCTTGGACACCCCATAGCTACCGCCGGGCACCCAGGCGAGTATCGAGGAGACGTTGACGATCGCGCCCTGTCGCTCGGCGATCCGGTCGGCGAACGTCGCCGCCATCATCAGCGGGCCGAACAGGTTGGCCTCCAGTTCCTCCCGCATCGCGGTGGTGTCCCGCTCCAAGACTGACGCTCCGCGAAGGATGCCGGCGTTGTTGATCAGCACGCCGACGTCGTTGGCCGGCTCTGCTGCGGCCGCGATGGACGCCGGGTCGGTCACGTCGAGTTGCAGCGCAACGACTCGGGGATCGTCGTGGTCGATCGTGCGCGGGTCACGCGCAGCGGCATAGACCTTTGCTGCTCCGCGGTCCAGCAATTGAGCGACGTACTCGCGCCCCATGCCGCGGTTGGCTCCGGTGACGAGGACGGCCTGTCCGGCGAGCGCCGTCACCGCAGCGGCCTAGCTACTGAAAAGCTTTGGGGGCAAAGGAAAAATTTCATCGGGATCGCTTTCGGGAGTGGGTCGACGGTGGATGTTGCGTGCGGTCCAGAAGGATCTGGGCGTTGGAAATTCCGGATTCCAGGATGTCGTCGGAGAAAGCACGGTCGGTGACGGCGCGGGCGAGTTGCAGGGTGGCCACCAGGATCGTGAATAGCCCGATCGCGTCAGAACGCGCTGAGGAGGGATCGCCGGGAGACAATCGCGCCGCCACTTCGTCGACGACGTTCTGCATCGCTTGGGTATACGAGCGCCGGGTGGCCTTACCGCAGCGGCCGATCTCGTCGAGCAGGGCGGCGTTCGGGCACCCGGTTTCGGGATTGTCGCGGTGTTGCGGCGACAGGTACTCGCGCACAAACGCTTCCAACCCCGCTCTGTCCGGGGACGAGGGGAGGTTGGCCTGCCATCCGCGCATCTGTTCGGCCACGACGTTGGCCACCAGATCGTCCTTGGATTTGAAGTGCGCGTAGAACGCGCCGTTGGTGAGTTGCGCGTCCGACATGATCGCGGCGATTCCCGAACCGTCGATGCCGTCCCGCTTGAAACGCCGGCCTGCGGTTTCGAGAATCCTCTTGCGCGTCTCGCCTTTGTGCTCTGCGGTGTATCGCGCCACCGTCACCTCCTTGCTCGTCGCCTTGCGCCGCCTTGCAAATCGTAGCACATTGCCTTACGGTCATAATATTACATTCGTAAGTCAATTACTGTTGAGAAGGTGCCGCCTGATGACAGACCTGCATGACCCTCTTTCCCTGCCCTGTGGGTTGGTGCTTCCGAACCGGATCATGAAAGCCTCGATGAGCGAGGCGCTCGCCGAGGCAACCCACGCTCCCGGAGCGCGCCTCGAGCAGCTCTACCGCAGATGGAGTCACGGCGGCTACGGACTGCTGATCACCGGCAACGTCATGGTCGACCGCACTCAACTGGGCGAACCCGGCAACGTCGTGATCGAGGACGACCGTGACCTCGACGCGCTCACGCGGTGGTCCAAATCTGCGCACGACGGCGGGGTGCCGATCTGGGCTCAGCTCAATCACCCTGGCAGGCAATCCAATCCGTTGGACATCGGCCACACCCCGGTGGCGCCGAGTGCGGTGCCGCTGAATCTCCCCGGCTCAGCCACGCCACGCGAACTGACCCCCGCGGAGATCGAGAACATCATCGAGCGCTTCGTGACGGCGGCGACGGTCTGTGAGACTGCCGGATTCGACGGCATCCAGATCCACGCGGCGCACGGCTACCTCGTCACTCAATTCCTCTCGCCGCTGTCCAACCTGCGTACCGACGAATGGGGTGGCGACCCGGCACGACGGATGCGGTTCCTGCTCGAGATCGTTCGCCGGGTTCGTGCCCGGGTGTCGCCGGGCTTCGCGGTCGGCGTGAAGTTGAACTCCGCTGACTTCCAACGCGGCGGGTTCAGCGAAGAGGAGTCGCGCGCTGTGGTGGCCGCCTTGGCTGACGAGGGCATCGACCTCCTCGAAATCAGCGGCGGCAACTACGAGTCACCGGCGATGGCGGGTTCGGCGGCGGCCAGTACCCGTGCCCGCGAGGCGTATTTCCTCGACTACGCGCGAACGGTTCGGCAGATCGCTGGGGGAGTGCCGTTGGCGGTCACCGGCGGATTCCGCTCACGCGCAGCCATGCAGGAAGCGCTGCAAGCCGGTGATTGCGACGTGATCGGCATCGCGCGTCCGGCAGCTACGGTCCCGGACGCGGCGGACGCCGTCCTGTCCGAACGCGTGCCAGTGCTGACGACCCGCGAACTCAGTTACGGAATACCAAGCGCACTGGGCAAAGTGATTGACGGCAAGGCGCTGGATGGCGTGCTGAACATCGGCTGGCACACCGACCAACTGCACCGGATGGGCGCCGGGAAAGACCCCGATCTCAAGCGTGGCCGCCTGGCCACCACGATCGCACTGTTGCGCCGCAACGGCACTGTGTCCCGGCGTCCGAAGCGCGGCATCCGATGAAGGCGCCCGCATACGATCTGCGTGGAAAAGTTGTCCTCATCACCGGGGGAACCGGCGGGATCGGCAGCGCCACTGCACATGAACTCCTGCGCCGCGGCGCCAAAGTCGCCATAGCCGACCTCGACCCCCAGACCCCGCAGATCGGTGCCGCGATGTCATCGAGGTCGGCCCTGGGGGTGGTCGCCGACGTGCGTTCTCGCGAGACTCTCGATGCCGCAGTGGAAGTCGTCGTGGATCGCTTCGGCCGCCTGGACGTCGCGATCGCCAATGCGGGCATCCTGGCTCGAACCGGGACGTTGCGTACCACACCGGTTTCCTCGGTCGAGTCCCTACTCGCCGTGAACGTCACGGGTGTGGTCAACACCATCCAGGCTGCGATGGATCAGATCATCGCCCAACGCGGACAATTGGCTTTGATCAGCTCGGTGTTCGCGTTCGCCAACGGGATGGGCACGATTCCCTACGCGATGACGAAGGCGGCTGTGGAACAACTCGGCCGAGGATTGCGGGTGGAACTCGCCAACCGAGGGGTCTCTACCTTGGTCGCGTACTTCTCAATGGTTCACACCGCGATGATCACTCAGGGTGTGGACGGCGATCCACTGGCCGACCAACTGCTCGCGACGATGCCGCAGACGATGTTGAAGCGCATTGCGCCCGAGACTGCGGCGACAGCCGTCGTCGACGGACTTGCCCGTCGATCACCGACTGTGTTCGCTCCCTCCCGATGGAAGCCGCTGTCGGCGCTGCGCGGCCTGGTCAATCCCGTTCTGGATTCCCGGATGAGCCGTGACCTTCGGACCCAGGCTGCCCTAGCCGCACTCGATGGCCGACCTGTCACCCCCACAACAGCCGAACCGAAAGGCGCACGATGACAACCTGGAAAGACACACCCACCCGCAAGATCAACGTCGGCGGCGTCGAATTCGCCTACCGGGAACTCGGCGCCCAGTCAGAGGTACCGGTGGTGTTTCTCCATCACCTGACCGCGGTTCTCGATGACTGGGACCCACGCATTGTCGACGGCATCGCCGAACACCACCGCGTCATCGCCTTCGACAACCGCGGCGTCGGAGCGACGGGCTCCTCGGTACCGGGCACCGTCGAGCAGATGGGCACCGACGCCATCGCCTTCATCCGCGCCCTGGGATTCGACTACGTCGACCTGTTCGGCTTCTCCCTCGGCGGCGGCGTCGCCCAGATGATCGCGCTACAACAACCTCAACTCGTCCGCCGGATGATCCTGGCCGGCACCGGGCCCCGCGGCGGGGGCGGCATCGACAAGATGGCCACCATCGTCGGCGCCGCCTATCTCAAAGCAGCCCTCACCCGCAGCGATCCGAGGAACTTCCTGTTCTTCCCTCGCACGCCCGAGGGCAAGCGTGCCGCGACGGACTACCTGCACCGCCTCAAGGAACGCACGCACGACCTCGACAAACCAATCTCCATGCAGGCCCGCATCGCCCAGATCAAGGCAATCCGGCACGCCGGCAAGTCCGCACCGGACGATCTTTCGGTCATCACCCAACCCGTCCTGGTCGCCAACGGAGACCACGACCTGATGGTCGACAGCAGCCATTCGGCCGACATGGCACGCCGACTCCCCAACGCCCGACTGATCATCTACCCCAACTCCGGACATGGCGGAGTGTTTCAGCACCACCAGACCTTCCTCGCCGAGGCCCTGCGCTTTTTCGGTGATGACTCCACCCACAACGACAAAGGCGGAAAATGAGCAACTTTGACAGCACCGATTGGCCAATCAGGTCCTACCACGATGCGCCGACACGTTCGCTCAGCGCCGCAGGCGTGAACTTCGCTTACCGAGAACTGGGCCCCAAAAGCGAAGTGCCCGTGGTTTTCCTGGTTCACCTTGCCGCCAACCTGGACAACTGGGATCCCGCAGTCATCGACCCGGTCGCCCAGCATCATCACGTCATCGCCGTCGACTACCGCGGTGTCGGCGCGTCCAGCGGCGCGGCGCCGGTCACCGTCGAGGCGATGGCCGAGGACATCGCCGCCTTCATCGGGGCACTGGGCCATCGCAAAGTCGACATCCTGAGCTTCTCTCTCGGCGGCATGGTCGCCCAGGCGCTCGTGCTCAAATACCCCGAACTAGTCCGGAAACTGATTCTCACCGGGACAGGACCCGCTGGCGGAAAAGGGATCGACAAGGTCGCCGGTGTCACCTACTACGACACGCTGCGCGCCACTCTGGCCCGCAAGGACCCCAAGGAATTCCTCTTCTTCAACCGCGACAGCGTCGGCAAACGCGCAGCGAGTTCCTTTGTTCAACGCCTCGAAGAGCGCACGGCGAATCGCGATGCCCCCGTCAAGATCAGGGCATTTCAACGGCAACTCAAAGCCATCAAACGCTGGGGGCGCTCAACGCCGGCCGACCTCTCGGGGATCCGCCAACCGACCCTGATCGCCAACGGTGACCACGACCGGATGGTGCCTTCGGTTCTCTCCGAAGACCTTCACCGCAGAATCCCCGGCTCGCAGCTCATCATCTACCCCAATGCCGGCCACGGTGGAGTTTTCCAATACCACGACGAGTTCGCCTCCACCGCAATCGATTTCCTCGCCGACTAAGCCAGTCGGACTTCTTCCGCAGAAAGGCAGCTGAAAGGTGACTCAGCGCATGACAACGGTCCGCTGGCGCGACCCCGCACTCGGGCTGACTGTTCTTCCCGAACTCAGCGGTATCGAATTCATGAAAAAGATGGCCGATGGTGAACTGCCGGCGGCCCCCATTGCCAGCCATTTCGGTATGGATCTGATCGAGGTGGGCCCCGGCACCGTCACGTTCCGGTGTGTTCCTGACGAATCGCACTACAACCCGATAGGTGCCGTCCATGGCGGCTTGGTGTGCACGCTGCTGGACTCAGCACTCGGGTGCGCCACCCACACGACGTTGCCGGCGGGCAGCGGCTACACCTCCATTGAGATCAAGGTCAATTACCTGCGGTCAGTCTCCGCCGTCAGTGGGGCGTTGACCTGTACGGGGCGGGTCGTCAAACCGGGACGCCGGGTCGCCTTCGCCGAGGGTGAGGTTCTGGACGGCCAGGGCAAGCTGGTAGCAACTGCGTCCGGCAGCCTCCTGATCTTCCCGCTCGAGGGGAGCTGACCGAAATGCCTGAATCTGCTGACTTTCTCACCGTCGACGTCTATGACCGCCCGCCGCGGGGTCCGTGGCTGTGGAGCAGGAGTGTCAAAGTCGCCTTGCAGCAGAACATTCCGGGCTTGCGGGCGGTCACCGTCAACCACTCCAACCACTTGACGCACCAGTTGGGCCCCTCGAGCTTTCTTCCGCCGGGACGCGCTCTGATTGCTGCGTGGGATTCACCCGAGTCGGCGCTGGCAGCCTTCCGCGGACCGCTCGCCTGCGCGGTACAGTCTCCCGGCCGCTACAGTCTCGACGGCGAGGTGGTGCGGGCCCGTGTCGAACACGCCGGTGACCACTGGCACGGATGGAACCCCTCGGATGAAGGCAGCACGGCCATCTCGTCCGACGAACCTCTGGTCGTCATCGTCCACGGCATTCTCAAGCCACGACACCTGCTCGGGTTCGTCAAGAACAACGTGCATGCCGCGTCGAGGGCGGCCTTTCATCCCGGCCATCGCGGCAGTGTCGACATTTCATCGCAACTTCCGTTCGAGCACACGTCGGTCAGCTTGTGGAAGACCGCGAAACTGGCACGTGACTATGCCTATGCACCCGGCGGGCACGCGCAAGCGATGGAGCATGCCCGAACAACCGATACCCACCGCATGGGTGTCTATCTACAGGTGCGACCGCTGGCGAGTTCTGGCTCACTGGGTCTGGATTCGGCCGCGTTCCCTGATCTGCCGGCCGCCGCTCGCGGATAGCGGGGGCCGCCGGCCAGAGCGTGGTGTGGGCCGCGACGAACTGATCGAGGTCGAGCGACGCGCCGCCGTAGCGGTAGTCGACCGGCTTTGGAGCGACCATCTGTACGAGCTCGAGGCGCTGCGGGATGCTGTCCAGTGGCGTGCCTCGACGGGCGGGATCCGCTCGTGGAGTTCACCGGCGGGGCGACCCACCGATTCGAGCACATGCCGAAGGACATCGAGGCCGAAGTGGCCCAAGCCGTACTCGCCGGGCTGGCGCAGGACAGGCACCGCAAACCGGAGGATGTAGAGGATGTTGGCGAATAGGCGGCTTGCGCGGTCGTCTCTTGACGGCGTCAAGACCTGAGCCGAAAGCCGCTGGTAACCAGCCGGAACGAATCGGAGCGAGACGTGGTGAACCTGCAGCTCAGAGGGCGTTATGCCTGTTAGGACGCGGGTTCGATTCCCAGCAGCTCCACCAAGAAGATGCTGGTCAGAGTCAGAGACTCTGGCCAGTTTATTTCTCATCGGCTGTGGCCGACGATCTCCCAGCAGAATCCATCGTGATAGGGGCTCTGGATAAAGTAGTGCTCGTGAATTGTCGCCTTGCTATCGGGTTGCTCGCCGCTTTGGCGGCGGTGCTCGCCGTCCCTACCCAGGGCCATGCCGATCCGCCAACGAAATGTCTGAGCAACACGCCCAAAGGCAAGCAGGTCTACGTGCCCTGCGATCTACTCAACGCCGGCGTGAATTTCCCGCCGGGGCAGCGTTGTCCGCCGCCGCTCGAGCAGTACCCGAAAGATGTGCAGGACTGGTGTGGCGAAGGCCCGGGCCTTGCGAGTCCCACACCCTCGAGTCCCATAAGCCCGACAGGTCCTACAAGCCCTGCGCAGCCTACGAGCCCGGTGAGCCCAACGAGTCCTGCGACCCCGACGACTACTAAGACGCCGACGCCGACGACTACTACGACCCCGACGACTAGTACAACCCCGACGACTCCTACGGGTGCGATGAGTTCTACGAACCCGACAGCTCCGACGAGTCGCTAAGAACCCGGGCAGTCGATCGGAAGTGTTGACGCCGTCAAGGCCCGAAAACATAACAGCAGGTGACGGGGCGTACTGAACGGGATCGAAACTGGAATGAACCTGCAGTTCAGAGCCCAAAATGCCTGGTAGAGAATCGGGTTCGATTCCCGGCAGCTCCACAGGAATAGCCGGTCAGGACGAAAATTCTGGCCAATATTCTTTTCCATCATCGACCGAACGGCGTTTCCGCGACGAAGCAAGACGAAGCAATAGCCGCAATCGCGCAGTGGTCGCTATTCGCCAGGATTTGCCGACACCGAGCGACCCCCGCCACCGATTGGCTAGATCACCGGGCTGCACCAGAGTGGACTTGCGACTTAAGCGCTGCCCGCGCTGCCAGCATGCCGGACAGCATGGCCCCGCTGAAGCCGCCGAAGCCGCCGAACGTCGAGGCCAGCCACAAGCCCGGAACCGTTGTCTCGACACCTTTCGGTGTGCCCGCGGTCGGAATGGCTTGCGGGGGCACCTGGGCGAACCCGTAAACCGCTCCGTCCGGCGTGTTCAGATAATGCGCCATGGTGGCCGCGGTGGCCATCTCCCGATGCACGACGGCGGAGGCGAATCCGGGAAAGGACCGGTCGACCTGACCGATGATGGCCTGCAGCCACGCCTGCCGTTTGGCCTCATAGGACGACTCGTCGAGCTCCTTCCAGTTCGCCAGTCGATCCACTCCGGTAATGGAAACCAGATGGACGTCGGGAGGATTGAGGCCACTGTCGATGGATTCATAGTCGACCAGGATCACGCCCGGCATTCGGTTTCCGGGCGGGCCGGCGAGCAGATCAGCAAAGCCGGAGAAATCCGTCAGCCGCTCACACCAATCGGGCAGCAGCACCGTCGAATAGTGAGTCAGACCGAACTCGCGGGCCGGCCGGTCGAGACCCACCGCGACGGAGAACAGCGATGTCGAGAGTTCCCGCCCGGCGAACTGGTTCGAAAACGCGGAACGGCACTCTGGTGGAAGTGCGTCTGCGAGCACGGCGGGTGCGGCGTTGCCGAACAACACTGGTGCGTGGTCCACTCGCCGGTCGGCACCGTCGGGACCGGTGTGCGCTACACCGGCAGCGCGCCCCTGTTCATCGAGGAAAATCTCGGTAACCGTGCGCCCTGCGAGCAGCTCCCCGCCCTCATTACAGACCACATCGGCCAGGCTGCGGCTCAGGCTGGCCGAGCCGCCTTTAATGTAGGCCCCCCCACCGGAGAGGTACCCACCTTGACCCAGTGCGTAGTACACCCACCACAATCGGTCCGGGTCGTCGCCGTAGTAGCCGAGGTTGGCGGCCAGCGCCATCTTGGGCAGTTCGTCATCGCCGAATAGGTCCGCGAAGACTTCCGAGAGACTATGGCGCATGTCGCGAAGCAGCGGCCACAGAGTCAGCGGCAAAGTCGGAGCATGCAGGAACCACCACGCGCTGTTGTGCTCCTCGCCGACAACGCCCATCGCCGAGCGGACAGCCTCGACGCGCTGGAAGAAACGCCGGAAGGCCTTGCGGTGCAAGGGAAACCGATCGGCAAGGGCCGCCTGGGCGGCATCGTCTCCCGTGGGCAACACAAACGGCGGATCGAAGAGTCGGCTGCGAATTTCATAGAGCGGGCCGGCGGACACAAACTCCAACTCGCCATCGATGCCGAGCGCCCGCAGGATGCGCGCCTTGGGGTCAATGGACGTGGACAACTGTGCGGTCTCATGCAGGGACCCTTCAATTCTCAATGAACCGTGCTGGTATGTCGTTGCAGCTCCACCAATCTCGGTATTGCGCTCCACAACCAGCACCCGGTGACCGGCCCGTGCATAAAGGGCAGCCGCGGTCAGGCCACCAAGTCCGGACCCGATCGTGATCGCATCGAAATCGCCGGCCATGATCCTCATCCCCGATCCAGCAGAGCAACTGCTTTACGTGATCTACTAACGCTCGACGCTCGAAAGGCTGCGAGTCAGCCCGAAATACCGCCGTCGCGTCGTGTCGTTGGCGGGCCGATCGCTTGGACACAGGGGTGGTTTCCAATCGCGCTCTGCCTTTCCTTCGGCAGCACGTAAAGCGACGGTCCAGCAAGCTTCTTCCCTTGAGGGTGGTCCCGCGGAAGGCGCCCTGAATTTCAGACGTACGGACTGCGGCACCCCGTCGATTAATCCCTGGGTTAGAGCCTCTGCCGGCCTTGCGGCGAATGCCAAAACGGTCTCGGCTCCGGCCGAATCATCGATATCGAGCCATTTCCAGCAATCATCGCCCGGGATGACCACTCCCAGCTGCGCAACTCGGCCCGCTGCTGGCATCCAGTACCCCTCGTGTCGCGTGAAGGCTGATGCCTTCCAATCTGACACTAGGAACTGCAGCTGAATAGGGACTCAAGTCACAGCGGTGGCGACTGAATAGGGGTTCAGGTCACCGCAGTGGCGGCGGGACCGCCAGCAGTGCTCCGCAAATCGCCACCATCGTGTGCCTGCGGTATGACCCCCGCAGCCGCAGCCGTAGCCGCGGCCTGAACAGGCCGCTGCGGTTGAGCGGAATGGAATGATGCCGGCGCTTTAAGGCCGAACGGGATCCATTCAACAAGCCGATCCAGACGCCAAGCATCAAGCCACCCAGCCACAGTGATGTCGCGGCGTTCCGCAAGCGCCTCGGATTTGGTGCCTGTTACTGGTGACCCTGCGTTGCGGGGCTGGGGCGTCGGGGAGAGTGTTGACGCCATCACCACCTCTCGCGTATTCCCCAGGTCAATTCACGTGTTTTCGCGTCGTTTCGCGTAGCCAAATTTGTCGGTGCCGGTCGAAAAGTGAGCAGGTAGTTCCAGGGTGGTTTTCCCGGCAGCTCCACCAAACAACCGCTGTTCGAACACCATATTGTGCTAGGAAATCTCGGACGTGAGCATTGTGCGGCGACGCCTCGACGATGCCCTGTGCCCGGTCATCGTGACGACGGTGACCGGGAACGTGGATTAATCGACGACTTGCGGCCGTGACGCGGAGGCGCAGCGGTTCTCGCGAAACCGTCGCGTGCTGTGCGGCAACGACATAAGCTCCGGCTAGGCGGACGGTGCCGGCTGGGCACGTGACCAGTTGCTTCAAAGAGCGGAGCTGCTCGATGTCGTATGTCGTTGCGTTGCCCGAGGCGATGTCCGCCGCCGCCACGGACCTAGCCTCGATCGGCGAGGTGGTCGCGACGGCCGGCCGGGCCGCGGCGGGTGACACCACGGGGTTGCTCGCCGCTGCAGAGGATGAGGTGTCAGCGGCGATCGCGGCCGTGTTCTCCGCCCACGGCGCGGGATTTCAAGCTCTCAATGCGCAGGCGGCGGCGTTTCATGAGCGGTTCGTCCAGACATTGTCCGGCGCAACCGGAGCGTATGCCGCCGCCGAGGCGGCCGGTGCTGCGCCATTAGCGGCCTTCGAGCAGGCGGCGGTCGCTGTTCAGCGGCTTCCTGCCGAAGCGGCCACCGGGTTCGCATCCCTGTTTTCAGTGCGAAGTTCGCCGATCTTACAGCTGCTGGCGAGCGACATTCCGCCGTTCTCGTGGATCGTGGGCAGCAACTCGCCGCCACCGCTACTGAATTTATTACTGGGACAGACGGTTTCGCGTACCACGTACGAGGGGATGCAGGTCGTTCAGATCACGCCGGCTCATCCGACCGGCGAATACGTGGTTGCCTTGCACGGCGGCGGGTACATCATGCCGCCGACAGTCTTGCACTGGCTGAATTACTCGGTGAATTCCTACCTGACCGGCGCGACGTTCCAAGTGCCTATTTACCCGCTGATCCAGCAAGGCGGCACCGCCGGCACGGTGGTACCGGCGAAGGCCAATTTCATCTCCTCGCAAATTGCCCAACACGGGTACCAGAACGTCAGCGTGATCGGCGACTCCGCGGGCGGCAACCTCGCACTCGCGGCCGTCCAACACATGCTGCAGACGAACCCGCTCGGCCCCGTGCCGTCGTCCATGGTTCTCCTGTCGCCGTGGCTGGACCTGACGCTTGGACGCGAGGTCGGCATGTGGTGGGGCGACAACCTTTCCGTTACCAA
>NZ_LKTM01000021.1 GCF_001417955.2 Mycobacterium gordonae
GACCGCGGTCGTGGTCAGCTGGGACGACACGGCCAGGGGAATCCTGGTGGTCGCCGATGCGGTGAAGCCGACGTCGGTCGAGGCCGTCGAGCGGCTGCGTGCGCTGGGATTGACCCCGATCATGCTGACGGGCGACAACGCAGCCGCAGCCCGTGCCATCGCTGGGCAGGTGGGCATCGACCAGGTCATCGCCGACGTGCTGCCCCGAGACAAGGTGGAGGTTGTGCGACGGTTGCAGGCCCAGGGCAAGGTGGTGGCCATGGTCGGTGACGGTGTCAACGACGCCGCGGCCCTGGCGCAGGCCGATCTGGGGCTTGCGATGGGGACCGGTACCGACGTCGCGATCGAGGCCAGTGATCTGACACTGGTTCGCGGTGATCTGCGCGCGGTGCCCGCCGCCATTGAGCTCTCGCGTAAGACGTTGGCGACGATCAAGGGCAACCTGTTCTGGGCGTTCGCCTACAACATTGCCGCACTGCCGCTGGCAGCCGCGGGCCTGCTCAACCCCATGTTGGCGGGTGCGGCGATGGCGTTCTCCTCAGTATTCGTGCTCACCAACAGCCTCCGGCTGCGCACCTTCAAACCGCACGCATAGCCAAAGCTGCCACCGAGCGGGAGCCCTCCGATATGAGCGCACGGTATCTCGGATCGCTCCGGTGTCCCCGCTGTGGCGAAGAGGCGCCGGAAGTTCGAGCCTCCTTCGGGTGTCCGCGATGCGCACGCGAAGGTATCGGGGTGAATCTAACCCCCGTCTACGCGATCAATCCGGGCCCGCTGCCATGGAAGGCATCCCAGTCAGGAATCTTCGGATACCGCGAGTTGCTGCCGCTGGCGCCAGAGGACGCTCCGGTGACCTTGGGCGAAGGCCAGACGCCCGTCATTCCGTTGAATCGGCTGGGGCCTCGGCTTGGACTACGCAGGCTCATGCTCAAAGACGAATCTCGAAATCCGACGTGGTCGTTCAAGGACAGGCTGGCGGCGGCGGCCGTCACAAAGGCGGCGGCGTCGGGAGCATCGACTGTCGTCGTCTCATCGACGGGAAACCACGGCGCGGCAGTGGCCGCCTACGCAGCCGCGGCAGGGCTTCGGTGCGTGGTCCTCACATTGTCATCGATACCGCGCGAGATGAGCATTCTCATTCGAGGCTACGGCGCCTGCCTCGTCGCGTACGAGAAAGGCCCGGACCGGTGGTCGGTACTGCGTCAAGCGGTCGAGGCGTTCGGTTGGACTGCGATATCCGGGGCAGTGACTCCGCCGATCGGTTCCAACCCGTTCGGGGTCGAGGGATACAAGACGATCGCCTACGAGCTGTGGGGACAACTCGGGGAAGCGCCCGACGTGGTCGTCGTCCCGACCGCCTACGGGGACGCGTTATCCGGAATCCGCCGGGGTTTTGCCGACCTGATCGGTCTCGGCCTGACAACCCGCATGCCCAGGCTGGTCGCGGTCGATCCGTTTGGCGCCTACGCGCAGGGGCTCCAAGCCCCACCGGGACGTCAGCCGACGGTGCCCACTCGGCAGTCACTCGCGTTCTCGGTCGCTGCGCGGGTGGCCACCTATCAAGGCGTGGAGGCGATCCGGGCCACCAACGGTACCGCCGTGGCAGAACCAAGCGATGACGCGATTGTCCGTATGCAGCTCGAGTTGGCGTCCGGCGAGGGCATCTACGCAGAGGGCGCCTCCGTGTTGGCGGTACTTGCCGCTCGGCAGCTCGCTTCTCGACGTTGGATCGATGCTGACGAGAGCGTCGTCTTGCTGTCGACGTCGACCGGACTGAAAGATCCGGGCTCCACGGCCGGCCACCTGCCCGAATTGCCGGTCCTGGCGCCGACCTTGACAGCCCTTGAGGCGGCGCTACCGGCCGGCATGTGCCCGTGACGCGCCGATCCGCACGGCCGCGTCGGCGCGGTTACGGGGCCTCCGGTTGGGAATTATCACGGTGCCACAACCGGTCAGGCCCCTTTGGAGCCGCGCCGATGTTTGGCGGGCCACTTTCCGGGTAGCGCCTGGGTATGAAGCCAGAGATGGCGACTGCCGCGGTTACCGTTGCAACACAGCGACCTTGGGCGCGGGGTGACTAGGTTGGCGCGGTCAACGCTGAGGCAAAACCTGCACCGTCCCCAACTGATGCGTGTTGCTCTGGGCCCCATGCCAACCCCGTGTGCGACCCGAACTGGGATGGCAATTGGCGCCACGACTCTTTCAACCCCGTTGCAGGCCTTGGTTGTACCGGTTCCGGCGGCGGCGGAGGCTGAAGACACTTTCGCCCTCACCGTCGAGCACCGACCCACGAGCCCGTACCAAAGTTCAGACGTCTGCGAAGGCGGCGGTCAGATCGTGCGGCCGTTCGGCCGTGATGTAGCACAGTCGCGAGACGCGACCGGTTGCCATGGTGGTAAAGCCCGCCTCGGCCATCATCGCGCGAAGTCTGTCGAAGATGTCGTGCATCTCCGCTCGACCGTGCGCCGCGCTGACAACGCGCTCGAGAAGTCGAATCCGCGGCGGACAGACATCAGCGATGCACGCCCGTCCGCCCGGCCGCAACACCCGAAGCGCCTCGCGTATCGCCACGAGACGATGGTCAGGCGCAATGTGATGGAAGGTCAGACTTGACGCAACGACGTCGAAGGACGCATCGGCGAAGGGTAGATTCTGAGCTTGCGCTGGATAAAACGTGCAGTGCGGCGGGGAATGTGCCGCGGCATAGGCTAGGGACGGCAGTGACGGATCGATTCCCACCACCACTCCCGAAGGACCCACCACTGGGGCGATTCGGCGAGCAAAATATCCTGTGCCGCAACCAAGTTCGAGTACTCTTTGACCCGGCCGCGCGCCGGACGATACGACGAGACGGTCCCAAATACGGGCGCGCTGGCCGAAATACCAGACCTCGGACAACGCCTCGTAGGCCCTTGGCGAAATACCCTCGGAACGGGGACCGCGCCGACGCGCAGTTTCGGTACCTGATTGCATTGAAACCTCCTTCGCCGCGGGGGCCGCCTGCCCGTGCCTGCTACCGTGTACCCGTATAGGTATGTTGAAAACGACTCTGCTCTCTTGATTATCGAAAGGAAGTCATCCTGATGGTGCAACGATCGATGACCGCCTCCGCAGCTACAGCTGCGGTCGTGGGGCTACTGACCCTCACCGCATGCGGCAGCTCCGGCAACCAGGCCGGATCCAGTGCCACGACGGCCGGGTCGTCGAGTGTCTCGAGTTCGCCAGCGGGTTCGCAGGCGCACAACGATCAAGACGTCATGTTCGCCCAGCACATGATTGCCCACCATCAGCAAGCGATCCAGATGAGCGACATCATTCTCGGAAAGCAGGGTATCGATCCTCGCGTGATCGACCTGGCCAACCAGATCAAGTCGGCGCAGGGGCCAGAAATTCAGCAGCTGCAAACGTGGCTCAACCAGTGGGGACAGCCGACGACCCCGGGTGGCATGTCCCCCTCGTCGTCGATGCCCGGGATGCCCGGGATGCCGAGTCAGAGCGGGATGCCCGGAATGCCGAGCCACAGCGGCATGCCCGGCATGCCGAGCCACAGCGGAACGCCCGGCATGCCCGGGATGCCGAGTCAAAGCGGAACGCCCGGCATGCCCGGGATGGGTGGGACGGACGGAATGATGTCCGAGCAAGACATGCAGGCCCTGCGAGACGCGCAAGGTGTCGCCGCCAGCAAGTTGTTCCTCAACCAGATGATCCAGCATCATCAGGGCGCAATCAGCATGGCGCAGCACGAAATCAAGTCCGGTCAGTATTCTGCTGCTACTGCGATGGCGCAGTCGATCGTCGACACCCAGCAGAAGGAGATCACGACAATGCAGGCGATTCTGGGCTCGCTGTAGCGAGCGTTGTTGTGATTGCGGCGTTTACTCACTTCGTGGCGCCGGCTCAAGGATTCGCCAAAAGCAGTTTCCACTGGACCGGTTCGCACTGGACCGGCCAACTTCGGCCATGCAGCGGATAGCGGAAACCCTGCCGGCTATCCCGCTGCCAGCTGCACCAGTCTGCCGTTGCCGTTGTCGGCGACGAACACCTTCTTGCGGGAGGCGTCGACCGCCACGCCCACGGGATGGCCGCCGGTGAACGGCAGCGTTGTCGGGGCGCTCGATCCGGTGTCCAGCTTGGCCACCTTGCCGGTCTCGTGGTCGGTGACGTAGACGGCGCCGGCGGTGTCTACCGCGATACCCGAGGGCACGGCAAGTCCGGTGAAGGGCAACTCCGTCGGAGCGCTCGACCCGGGGTTGAGCTTCAGCACCCTGTCATTGTCCGAGTCGGTGACATAAACGCTGCCCGAAAGGTCTACGGCGACACCATCTGGATGGTTTAGGCCGGTGAACGGCAGATCAGCCTGAGTGTTGGATTTGGCATCAAGCTTCACCACTCGGTTGTTGCCGCGGTCTGCGACATAGATATTGCCGGTAGCATCGACCCCCACGCCCTGCGGGTACGCGAGGCCGGTAAAAGGCATCACGGTTTGGGTGTTGGATCCGGCTGCCAGCTTGACCACCCTGTTATTGAAGTCGGCGACGTACACGGTGCCGTTGGCGTCTACTGCCAGCCCCTGCGGTTGGTAGAGGCCGGTGAACGGCAGTACCGTCGGGGTGGACGACCCGTCAGCCAACTTCACGACGCGCCCGTACATGCCTTGGCTGGTGACATACACGCTGCCGGTATTGTCCAGGGCGACCCCGCCCGGCGAAAAGGGAAAGCCGAGCCCGGTCATCGGCACTATTGTCTGTCCGGGCGCCGATGCCGCCGGTTGCGGTTTCGGCTTGAGTAGATGTCCGACGACGACGATGACGCCGATGATCACCACTAGTGCGGTGGCGCCGATGGGGACCCACATGCGTTTGCGTCGAGGCTTCGCCCGTGCCCCAGATGTGGGGGCCGGGTCCGGTGGGCCGGTAGGGCTGACGAAGGGTGGGACGTTCGGGCGGCTGCGCCAGCTGGAGGTGTCGGCGGGTGACGGTGTCCATCCGCTCTGGGTCGCGGGCGAACTTGACATCGCTGACCAGGGCCTGGCCTGTGTGACAGAGTCGGCGGCGGCTGGGCCGGCACCGGTCGATGAGATCGTTCGCTCGCCGCGCTGCGCAATCGCGGCCGCCTGGTTCTGCTCGGCTGTGGTCAGTGCGGTGTGGGCGGCGGCGGCCAGTTCACCGGCGCTGCGGAAGCGTTCCTCGGGGTTCTTGGCCATTCCTGTGGCGATCACCTGGTCGAGACCCGGCGGAACTAAGCCGGGCCGCAGTTGGCTGGGCCGCGGAGCGGGCTCCATCAGATGCGCGCCGATCACCCTCTCGATGCTGCTGCCGGGGTAAGGAGGTGACCCGGTCAAGCACTCGGCCAACACACATGCCAGCGAATAGATGTCGGCCCGGAAGTCAACTCTGTCGCCGGCGAATCGCTCCGGGGCCATGTAGTTATAAGTTCCCAGCGCCATTCCGGTGTGGGTCAGCCCCGGATCGGTTGCGGCACGGGCAATGCCGAAGTCGACCAGGTAGGCGAAGTCGTCGACGCCGATAATGATGTTTTCCGGTTTGACGTCGCGGTGGGTAACCCCGCTGGCGTGTGCGGCGTCCAGCGCGGCGGCGACCTGCCGCACGATGGCCACTGCTCGCGCCGGTGTCAGCGGACCATAGGCCGTCAACATGCGGCGCAAAGAAATACCGTCTATCAGCCGCATGTCCAGGTACAGCTGCCCGTCGATCTCGCCGTAATCGTGGATCGGCACCACATGCGGTTCGGTCAGCCGTCCTGCCGCGTCCGCCTCGCGCTGCATCCGCTCGCGAAACACCGGGTCGGCAGAGAATTGCTCCGAGATCAACTTCAGCGCCACCACTCGGTGTTTGCGGGTGTCCTCGGCCTCGTAGACCTCGCCCATTCCGCCACGGCCTAGTAGCCGCATCAGCCGATACGGCCCGACAAGCGAGCCTGCCCTCGGCCCGGACTCACTGACGCCTGCCATCAAACTCCTTCATGTTGATCAAGAGATAGCGTTGACCGCTGTCGCCAGCCTCGCCTGGAGCCAGTTCGGCGGTGTGATGGATCCATACTGCGCCAAGCCGTCTTGCCCCGGACCTATAATCGCCTGCATAAACGCCCTGACGGCTCTGCCCGTGGCGGACTCCGGATACTTCGAACAGACGATTTCATACGTTGGCTCTACGATCGGGTACGCCCCGGGCTGCGTCGGCTTGGCGAACGATGACGTATCCAACACCAAATCATTGCCCTGACCCACAACTCTGGCTCCCGCGATCGTCTTGGCGACTGTCTCGGGTGTGATAGACACGGGATCTGAACCTGCTGAGGTGATGATCTGGGCGATGTTCAGTTGTTTGCCCAGCGTGAATGACCAGGCAGTGTAGGTGATCGATCCGTCGGTAGTCTGCAGGGCCGCCGTCACCCCATTGTCTCCGTCGGCGCCGGTACCGACGCCCCCTTCAAACGTCTCGCCGTCGCCTCTGCCCCAGGCGCCGTCGGATGCGGCATTGAGGTATTGCTGGAAGTTGGCCGAGTTACCGGAGTCGTCATTGCGGAAAATGACCCGGATGGGCGACGAGGGCAGGCTGGTGCCTGCGTTGAGCGCCCTGACCGCCGGGTCGTCCCACCTGGTGACGGTGCCGTTGAAAATCTTGGCCAGTGTGAGTGCGTCCAGCTTCAGCGAACTCACCCCGTTGATGTGATAAGTGACCGCGATCGGCTGAAACAATGCCGGCAGCTGCCAGGCGGGGGACGCGCACCGTGCCGCCGCCTTGTTGGTTTCGCCTTTGGCCGGGTCCAACGGCACACCGGACCCGGCCAGATCCGTTTCGCCCTTGATGAACTGCTCGACGCCGGCGCCCGAGCCGTTAGCCTCGTAGTCCAGCGTGTAACCAGGGCACGCGTGGGCGTAGGCATTGACGAATTGTTGTATCGCGTTCGCTTGTGCGGTCGCGCCGCTGGCGTTGAGTTCCGGTTTCCCACCACAGTCGACTTTCGCCGACGGCCCCGCGGAGGGAGCGGAGGTACTGTTGCTGCCACCGCATCCCGATATTAACAGCGCGCCAACAAGCAGCAGGCCCATCACGTCGGTTCGACAAAATGTCACAGAACTCCTCTGACGGGATAAAGGGACCACCACATATACTTTGCCATCCCCCCGGGGGAAGCGGTCGCCGTCGACTGATTTGACTTATGGCTCATCAAGATCCACCTTGGAGCAGTTACCGATACAGCAACGTTGGACGCCACTCAGGACTGACGGAGCTGACCATCCGAGGCTACCGACGCACCGCTGAACAGGCCGGGACCTGACGGCTGCGAATATGCCTAAGGAAGCACACTTCCACCTGTTGAAAATGATTGTCAGGTTCACTAAGCTCTGAAGCCAGTCGGGCGAAGGAGTGTGCACATTGGCCACGATGTGGATGGCGTCACCACCCGAGGTCCACTCAACCCTGCTCAGCGCTGGCTCCGGGGCAGGCTCATTGCTGTCTGCCGCCACGGCATGGTCGTCGCTGAGTGCCGAGTACGCGGACGTTGCTGACGAACTCATGGCTTTGCTCGTTGCGGTGCAAGCGGGAGTTTGGGAAGGTCCGAGCGTCGAGCAGTATGTGGCCGCCCACATCCCTTACCTGGCGTGGCTGACGCGCGCAGGCACAACCGCCGCGCGGGCCGCGGCGCAGCATGAAATTGTAGCCGCCGCATACGAAGCAGCGCTGGCAGCGATGCCGACGCTCCCAGAACTAGCCGCCAACCACGTTATTCACGGAACGCTGGTTGCCACAAACTTCTTCGGGATGAATACCATCCCGATCGCGCTCAATGAAGCCGACTACGTCCGAATGTGGATCCAGGCGGCCAGCACCATGGCTACCTACCAAACCGTCTCGGATGCGGCCCTGGCGTCCACTTCGCCAACCGGAACAGCCCCGGAGATAGTCCAGGAGACACAGTCCAGCGCGGGCACCGGTGTGGAGACGCACGCCGGCGAACCCACCGTGATCGACTACGTCGTTGCCGATTTCTTACGTAACATCTCCGGCGGTCGGGTGGATTGGAATGTCACCGAAGGCACCCTCAACGGACTTCCTTTCGAGGACTACACCAATGCCGCTGACCCATACTGGTGGGTGGCCCGTGCCATCGAATTCCCGAAAGATTTTGAAACGTTTATCCAAGAACTGCTTACAAATCCGCAAGAGGCGTTTCAGTCTTATTCCTATCTCATTTTCGTCGACTACCCAGAGCACATACCGCAACTCTTCCAAGCCTTGATTCAGTCACCGCAGTTGCTTGCTTTCGCGTTCGGTGCCGCCGCCTCGAATGTGGGGGCGGCCATCGGCTTAGCAGGACTGTCGGGCCTCGCCGCTGTCCAGCCACCGGCGGTCCCCGCCGTCGTGGCGCTGCCCGGGTCACCGCCAGCGTCGGTATCACCCGCGGTCGGGATGGCACCGGTAGCGTCAGTCGCTCCCACTGCTCCGGCTCCGGCCCCCACTCCTGCGCCTGCTACCAGCTCCATTGCCAGCGCAGGCCCCACACCGCCTCCAGCTTCGGCAATTACGGGACCAGGCTTTCCGTTTCTGGTCGGTGGTGGCCCCGGCATCGGGCACGGATCGGGCATGAGGACCAGTGCCAGCGCTGCCGCGAAGAAGAAGGCGCCGGAGCCCGATGTCGCTGCGGCTGCATCCGGGGCGGCTGCGCGTTCGCGGACACGCCGAGGTCGGCGTGCGGGGCTGCACGACCACAACGATGAGTTCATGAACATGAACGTCGACGTCGAACCGGACTGGGGCGCGCCAGCGGGTGGGGAATCGACGCCGTCAGCCGTGTTTTCCGAACAAGGCGCCGGAACTTTGGGATTTGCCGGCACAGCGAGCAGGGAAGCGGCTATTGCGGCGGGAGGCATGGCCAGGCTGGAGGAAGACGAGTTCGGTAGCGGGCCGAAACTGCCGATGATTCCGGGCACTTGGCGCGGGGACGAGGCCGGTGCCAGCTGAGTGCTGACGGGCCGTCGACCCGTTCGCAGATCCTTTTGCCTCCCGTGCCCAGGTGCGGACTGACATGCTCGAGCGGACGAGCGCCCCAAGCGATTTGGCGAACCCCGCCGCAGCTCGGCAGGAGTCACCGGCTGATTGTGTTCTTCGGCTCTGCTGCGCTCCGCGCGTGTCCGGGCAGCGGGGGCGGAGGTTGGTGTGCTGTTGTCAACCGCTCGCGACACCTGCAGTGATGCAATGCGTTGGCCGCCGCGAAAGCGAGGCACGCGACCGCGGCCGGGGTGAGCGCCCGGTCGCCGATGCGACCGCCCACCACCACTCCGGCGGCGGCGCCGCCGACGAACAGCAGCACCGTTGTGTTGAGGATCGCTGCTTTCCAATAATCCAATCCGTGGCGGCGACTAAGGGCTACGAGAAGCCCTAAGTCAGTGGTGGTGCCGGTGAAGTGCGTTGTGCGGATGGGCATTTCAGGAAGCCCAGAAATCATCCCGTTCTGCAGGCCGCACGCCGCGGCAGCCAGCGGCGCCCGGATCACCGGGTGTTCGATACTAGCAGTGGCAATCAGTAGCGCTGCCTCGCCGATCAGGACCGCGGCGTGGCGAGGGCCTGTATGACAGTCGTGGGAGCCAACAGCACGCCGGAAACCATGACGCCCCCGAGAAATCGACCACGATCGCCGCGATCATGGTTACCGGATGCAGCAATGGGTTGGTGGTGTGCTGGCCGATCTTTGTCGTTAACGCTGTGAGTTTCCGTAGCGTTGCTGGTCTGGGTGTATCCGGTAGGCAATGCTGCGTTTGGCAGCGAAACCGGCGGGCGTGATCGTGTGAAGTGCGCAGGCCGTGTTCGCAGAACGGTGTGGACAGCCCGCAGTTGACGTCGCTGACGCCAGCCCATCTCGTGTTAAAGCAGCAACGGGACAGCGATATCCACCGCCAGTGCCTCAGCCGCAAAATTCGCACCCCCAACACGAGTAAATGCGCTGTACCTGAACCTATTTCAGACGCGCCACGCAGAGCCGCAGAAATTGTTCACTCTGTGATGGTACGGCCCTCGACAGCAGCCGCGCTAGACTGACTCCAATCGTCTTCCATTATTCCGCGTGTGGGCGGCAATGACGACCAGCGGTGTCCACCACGAGAGGGAACTTAGATTGCCGACGCAAGCCGCCACCCGGGTCCATCTGGGTGAGCGAGTCACTCGCGCACGTCTGCTTGGTCAGGGGCCTACGGTCCTCCTTGAAGCCGGTGGGGCAGGTGAAGGAACGACGGACTCCTTCGGCGGCGTGTTGGAACAGTGGGTCGCGTCCTTTGCCACTGTCGTAACCTACGACCGTCTTGGTAGTGGTGACGCGGATGGTCCACCTCGGCGCAGCGTGGCCGAAATGGCTGATGACCTTGACTCCGTAATCCATCAAGTGCGTTGCGCTGCGCCGGTAGTGATCGTGGGGTGGTCGTCGGGTGGATTGGTCGCGCAGATGTTCGCTTTACGACATCCACAAGAAGTAGCCGGGTTGGTCTTGCTTGATCCCTCTGCGCCGGTAACCGAATCACGACTTGTCGAGTTGGTAGGGATGACCCTGGCTGCCGCAGGACTTTTCCTCCTCGGGATCGCCCAGCTGCTGAGGGTTCCCAGGACCAGCTTGGGCCGGCGCGTGTTGCGGCGGATGGCGCCGAAGGATATCTCGAAGCCGAGATTGGGCTGGTTCTACCGTTATGTCGATAATCATCCTTGGGCGGCATTGCAGACGGCACGGCTTGTGCCGCGTCATACGAGCTATTTGCGCGAAGTGAAGCGAGAACTCGAACGCGCATCACTGCCGGATGTGCCGGTGCGGGTGATTGTGCCGCGGTCGCGAACCCGGTGGCGCGCTACGTATGCCAAGATGGATGCGTCCAATCGTGCACTGGTCAAGCGTTTTCCCAGAGGCGAACTTGTGTTCGCTGACGGAACGAGCCACTCGTGGCTGCCTGTCGAACGGCCCGATGTAGTTGTCGCGGCCATCCGTGATGTGCTGAGCGTTGCCTAGCTTCGGATTGTCAAGGGCGGTATCCGCGGCTCGACGCTGAGCCTTAGCTGCGCGCCGAGTCGACAATCTTCCTGCCGCGCAGCTTGTTCAAGGCGTCGCTTTCTGCGGTGGCACGCGTGGGTCCGGCCCCGCCGGGGAATCTCGCGCCGTCAGAAGCGACCGCGCCGCACAAGTACATTGAAGGGCAATACCTTTGATGCAGTATGGGCTGCGGCGTGGGTGGACGATAACCGCCCCGGGACTGCTCTGCGCGACCATGATAGCGGCCATGCTGATGCATGTACTCACCGTGCGTTGTCGCACAAAGCGCTTCGTCGGAACCGCGACCTCCTCCACCCACGCAATACTGGCAGAGGTATGCCGTGTGGGGGGTAACGAAGGCCTCTATGCGAGTCGCCGCAATAGTTTTCGTCGAGGCTGCCCGGGATTGCGCCCTGCGGTCTTCTCTTGATCAGCGGTACCTCAATTTCCGTCCGTCTGTGCGATGTATCAGCATGGCGGGCACATATCCGGTGGCGTAGGGACACCAAGGGCCCTTCATTTGTAGTGGGTGGGCCGGCCAACTGGAAGTGGCACGGAGGTCTCAAGACGGCGCCGTCGAGGTGCCGTTGACGGCTGTAGCGGAGTTTGCCGCAACGGTGTTCATGCCGCTGCCCTCCAAGGGCTGAAGCGCTCGAGGCAGCACCATAGGAACCGTACCCCCCAAACAGTATCCGGCCCCCGGGCATTACAAATTGTGCGCGGAGGTCAAAGTTCGATCAGCGCGGCAGCGAACAAAATCGCCATTCCGGTGGCCATCATGGCTTCGGTGATGTCTCCCAGTAGCGGAGGTTGGATCGTACTGCGTCTGCGCTCGCGGAGGTATGCCACAACCCAAGATGCTGCTGCGATGGTGAAGATAACGACTCCAAGCCAGTTCATCGTGGTCACCCAGGTGGGCGGTTGGGTGGTTGCCGTGTGGTCCATCGCGGCCATGTTCATTTCGGGCATCGGGGCAGGCGGTTGACTGAGCGAAGCCGTAAGCGAGCCCAGGCTATTCATGCTGAGATACATCCATGCAGTGGCCAGCATCATCAGGCTGTGGTAACCCGCTGACGCCCGGGCGGCCGGCGAACGGGCGGTGATCAACGCGATCGCCACGAACCAGACCGCCGCCAACAGGAAGAAGGCCGCGGGCGCGGAGGCCGGCAGCCGCGCGCCCCACGGCCATGCCATCACAGCCATACCTGTTGCCATCAAGAAATGCAGACTGCGGCTGACAACCACCGTCGCGGGCCGGCGTCGCGTGAGGATCGGCACGCCGCATCCCAGGGCGCCGAGTGCAAACAGTCCGGTGACGACCCAACGCACGAGTAGGTCGTGGATCATGCCGGCGGGGGCCGCTCAGGTCGAAAACGATCGGGTCCATGCACTCCGAGAGTGGCGGGCGTTATTGTCATGTACCGCGGCCGAAGCGCCGGAGCCGTAGCGAGTTGGTCACCACGCTGACCGAGGAAAGCCCCATCGCCGCACCGGCAACCACTGGGTTCAACAGGCCGAATGCAGCCAGGGGTATCGCGGCGGTGTTGTAGCCGAAGGCCCAGCCCAGGTTTTGGTGGATCGTGCGCAGAGTCTGGCGGGACAGCTGGATCGAGCGCACGACACCGTCGAGGCGGTCCGACATCAACGTGATGTCTGAGGCTTCAATCGCCACATCGGTACAGGTACCGATCGCGATGCCCAAATCGGCTTGCACCAGCGCGGGGGCATCGTTGACGCCGTCGCCGACCATGGCCACCAGCCGCCCCTCGCCTTGCAGGCGGCGGACCTCAGACATCGAGGTCGCGCTCGCGGGCGCCGGCGACGATAGCCGCGCCGATGGGATGCTCGGAGCCGGCCTCGACCGCAGCGGCCAGCCGCACGTGCAGCGGCTGGCTGACCGAGTCAACCATCCGAGTGACTCCGGCCGACGGCCCGTGCGCCCTGGGCCTCGCGACCCCGACGGCGATGCCGGTGATGCCACAGTTGCGCGGGTATCGCAGCCGACGTGTGGTGCCAGAGCGCATTCCGCCGTCGGCCGCCTCTGCGGGAGTTGCTACCACATTGCCGGCGACGTCGTTTGTTGCCGCGCCGATCCAAAGTGTCCAGCAGCGGATGCCAATCAGGGTCGCCAGGAGACCCGGGCTCGTTCAATCACGGCCGGGAGCCAGCGACGACATCGACTGTTCTTGGACAACCATGACTGTGAGGAGTGAAGTAAATGTCTTTCGTAATCACACAGCCTGAAGCGTTGACCTTCGCGGCGAGCAAGCTGGAGGGTCTCGGTTCTTCGATGGCTGCGCAGGGCGCGGCAGCAGCAGCCGCAACCACTGATGTGATTCCTGCAGCCGCCGATCCGATATCAGCGCTGCAGGCCGAAGTATTTTCTGCCTACGGCACCCGGTACCAAGCGATCGCCGCCCAAGCCCAGGCAATCCAAGAGCTGCTGGTGAGCACCCTGGGCAACAGCGCGGGTGCGTACGGCACAACAGAAGCCGCCAACGCGGCCGCCGCCTCGTCCGACTCTGAATTTTCCAGTGATGATGGTTATCGGATGCCGGCCCGAGGATCTGACCCCGAAATTTCCTGGCCGATCGAGTGCCTTTCGTGAGGACCTGTCGAGCCTTGGGGCGGCATCCACCACATGAGAACTCGGGCTTCGGCGCGAAGCGGTGTGACCTGATAGCGCCTCTGTGTGTCAAGCGGCTTCGGGAAGGAGTTTCCGTTGATCACGCTTGAGCGTGCGGTAGACGGCGTTGGAGAGCCTGCGTTTGAGGGCGCGGCGTGCTTCAGCGGGTGTTTTTCCTTCTGCGATTTTGCGTCGGTAGTAGTTCTGTCCGATTCCGGGGTCGCGGATTTGGCAGGTGGCGATGATGTGCAGCACGCTGTTGAGGGCACGATTGCCTCCAGTGTTGAGTCGGTGGCGGACCGTGTTGCCGCTCGAGGCTTCCAGCGGGGCACTGCCGGTGTAGCTGGCGAAGTGATGTTCGGTCGGAAAGCGGTCAATGTTTCCGACGTGACCGAGGACTTTGCCCATGGCCATGAAAAAGTACCCACTGGTGGCCAAGTCGAGGTATCCGTTTTTGGCCGGGTAAAAGTATCCACCCCGTGTTCGTCGTGTCGATCAGGAACTGCGGGCCCCGATGGTGACGGTGAAGGCGCCAACCAATCGCCATCACCACCGGGGAGTTCCATTGAAGTCTGCGAAGGACCGCATGGACATCATTTCTGCCTACCAACAGCTCGGGTCGTATAGGGCCGCCGCGGAGGAGTGCGGCACCACTCACCGCACCGTCAAGAAGGTCGTGGACAAGTTCGAGGCCGACCAGGCCGGTGTGCCGCCGCCACCGCGGGCCCAACGGGCGCATAACTATGATTCGGTGGCCGATCTGGTCGCTGAACGGGTCGCGAAGTCACATGGTCGGATTTCGGCCAAGCGGCTGCTGCCGAAGGCCCGGGCCGCCGGATACAGCGGTTCTGACCGTAACTTCCGCCGTCTCGTTGCAGAGGCGAAAGCGTTGTGGCGCATTAGTAATCACCGTGGCCGGCGGCCAGCGGTGTGGGAGCCGGGTGAGTATCTGGTCATAGATTGGGCCCAAGTCGCGCCGGGGTTGTTCCTGTTCTGCGCGGTGTTGGCGTTCTCGCGGTGGCGCTTCGTGCGCTTCGCCAGCGACCAACGTGCCTCGACCACGTTGGCGTTGATCGCCGAAGCTCTGGCCGCGATCGGCGGGGTCCCGGCGCGGGTGCTCGCCGATCGGATGGCCTGCCTCAAAGGCGGCGTCGTGGCCAATGTCGTCGTCCCTACCGCGGACTACGTGCGACTGGCCGGCCACTACCCGTTGACTGAACTACGACACGCTTAACCACTGGTAGACACTCTTTTTCGGTGTTGTGGGTTAGCGTCTCGGCC
>NZ_LKTM01000022.1 GCF_001417955.2 Mycobacterium gordonae
CCAGTGCCGCCACTGCCACCGCCGATGAGCACGTCGCCGGTGCCCGAGACACCGATGTTGTAGCCGCCGGTGCCGCCAGTGCCGCCACTGCCACCGCCGATGAGCACGTCGCCGGTGCCCGAGACACCGATGTTGTAGCCGCCGGTGCCGCCAGTGCCGCCACTGCCACCGCCGATGAGCACGTCGCCGGTGCCCGAGACACCGATGTTGTAGCCGCCGGTGCCGCCAGTGCCGCCACTGCCACCGCCGATGAGCACGTCGCCGGTGCCCGAGACACCGATGTTGTAGCCGCCGGTGCCGCCCGCGCCGCCGGCACCGCCCCCGCCACCGGTGCCGTTGATACCCGTGCCGCTGGAGTTGCCACCGAAGCCGCCGGCGCCGCCGATGCCACCGTTGCCGCCGGCGCCGCCGAAGCTGAACCCGGTGTGGGCGTTGCCCGCACCGCCGGTGCCGCCGGCGCCGCCCGCACCGCCGGTACCGCCCAGGCCGCCGCTGCCGGGGTGCCCCAACAGCATTCCGCCGGCGCCACCTGCACCTCCCGCTCCGGCAGCACCGCCAGCCCCGCCGGTGCCACCATTACCAGCCACGAGGTGGGCTGCGTCTGGTGTCGAGCCCGCACCACCCGTCCCGCCGAGTCCGCCTGTGCCGCCTGTGCCGCCGGCTCCGCCGGATCCGCCCAGCAGCGCCTGGTTGGCGCCGCCGGCGCCGCCTTGACCGCCGGCACCGCCTACGAAACCGGTACCGCCGTTCCCTTGTGCCACGGTGCTGTCGACGCCGGCATGACCGGCCCCGCCGGTCCCACCGGTGCCACCGGTTCCGCCGGCGCCGTTCAGCGACAGCAGCTGAATGTTGGGCCCGCCGACTCCACCGTTGCCGCCGGGCGCGCCAGTCCCGCCGGTGCCGCCGGGCCCGCCGGCCCCACCGTTACCGCCTCCGATCCACCCATTGGCGCCACCGGCCCCGCCGTTACCGCCGATCCCTCCCGACGAGCCGCCGATTCCCCCGGCGCCACCATTGCCGCCGTGGCCCCAGAGGCCGGCCGCGCCGCCGGCCCCGCCAATACCGCCAGCGCCGTTGCCCGTGCCTGGCTTGCCCGAGCCACCATTGCCGCCGTTGCCGATCAGCCACCCGCCGGCCCCGCCGGCTTGTCCGGTACCTGGCAGTCCGTTGGCGCCGTCACCGATCAGCGGGCGCCCGGTCAGCGTCAGGAAGGGTGCATTGATCGCGCCCAGCACCGCGTCCTGCGCAGCCTGCAGCGGCGAGGCGGCGGCGGCCTCCGCGCTGGCATACGAACCGGCGCTTGCGGCCAACGCCCGGGCGAATCCGTCATGGAACGCGGTCGCCTGGGCGTTGAGCGCCTGGTACTCGCGGCCGTGAGCGGAGAACAGCGCCGCGACCGCCGCTGACACCTCGTCCCCGGCAGCCGCCAGCACCTGCGTCGTCGACATTGCTGCGGCCGTATGTGCGACCCGAAGCACCGACTCGATACGGGCCAAATCCGCTGCGGCCGTGGTCATAAAATCCGGCGTTACGATCACGAACGACATAACGACTCCTTCGGCTCGTCGGCCCAGTCCCGTTCCAATGTTTGGTCTGCGCGCGAACGTCGCCAGTCATGCGCTTGCATTCGAGGTTGTTGACGCTTCGCGGTCATGGCGTCTTCCTCCGTGTGGCTGGGCGGTTACTCGCACGACCCAAGCGTTGCCCTAAGCGACGGAGGTGACTTAGGTAGTCCACTACTTCAATCGCCGCAGACTTAACCTCACCGATCCACACGTAAGACGAGTTGACACCCCCGCGGATATTGGGCTCGCGCTCATCGAATATCTGCGGACCAAGCTCGGCGGATAACTTGCCGGGGCCGCCGCCTGCGCGGCCAGACCCTCTCAGAAAGCCGTGCCGTTTTCGTGCCGGCCACCAACTCCGGGTCCGATTCGTGCAGGCGCGGAGTTGCCGGATGTCTAATCCTCCCGGTATGGATCACACTTCGTCGGGACGATCACGGAATAAGAAGGTGCGGTCCAACGTTCTCCAAGGCCTAGCGCGCGAATTCGGTCGTCCCAGCCAGCGCCAGTCCCGAAGGTGCCATGACCACCGCTATCCTCCAGAGCCGCCTTGCGGCCGTCAAGAACGTAGGCCACTTCGACGCTGAAGCCGTAGACAGCTTTGCCCGCTACATTGCCGAGGCGCCCGACGAGAAGCTCTTCCGCATGAACCCCTATCGCTACGCGAGGGAGACGGGCACGCCTGAGCGCTTGGCGGTAGACCTGTTCCTCCATGCGGCGCATGCGGGGGTGGTCGAATTCAGTTGGGGGGTAATCTGCCCGGCCTGCGGGTCGTTCATCACCACCGACCATGCGCTGCGCGCGCTCGGCGAGGACCGCTTCTGCACGATCTGCGAGATCGCCGTGCCGCCGGTGATCGACGACAACGTGGAGGTCACTTTCAATGTCGCGCCATCGGCGCGCGTGATCCGCTTCCACGACTCGGAGAAGCTCGACTTCCTCCGCGACAGCCTCACACTGTTCTTCTCGCCAAGCGTCGCTGACAGAACGCACATCGACCGCGCCGTGGAAAAGCCCGTGTGGTTCGGTACCGCTCCGGCGGGCGCGAAGCTGGAGACCGAGACGTCGCTCGCGCCAGGGCATTACGTGCTGGCGCTGCCGCAGTACCACTCGTTGCGACGCTTCACGGTCGAAGAAAAAGCGGGCGGTTCGACGTTGGACTACGAGGTCCTCGCCGGGGGCGAGCTCGTCCAGGATGGTGACCGGCTTGCGGCCGGCCAAGTGCACATGACACTGCACAACCGGCTCAGCCGGCCAGTGGTCTTCGGAGCCTTCACCGACCCGCGCCCGTCCTCACCGGAGGCGCTCGCCGCGAAGCTCGATTTGTTGGCTGGGCAATCCGGCGAGAAGTTCCACCGGTTCTTTTCGGTCAAGGAGCTGGTAACTACTCAAGCGTTCCGGGATCTGTTTCGCGCCGAGAGCATTCCGGCGCAGGGCGGCCTGGCGCTGAAGAACCTGACCGTGCTCTTCACCGATCTCAAGGGCTCGACCGAGTTGTACTCGCGCATGGGCGACATGCGTGCCTACGCCCTCGTCGGCGAACACTTCGGCATTTTGCGCGACGTAGTTGCCGCACGCGGCGGCGCGGTAGTGAAGACCATCGGCGACGCGGTGATGGCGAGTTTCCCGACGCCGGCGCCGGCGCTGGAAGCGGCCATGGTGATGAACCGTGAAGTTGGCAGGGTTGGCGATCTCGAGCTCAAGATCGGCCTCCATGCCGGCCCCTGCATCGCGGTGGACCTGAACGAGCGCCTCGACTATTTCGGCCAGACAGTGAACATCGCGGCGCGCGTCCAGGCGATCGCCGACTCGCGCCAGATCGTCTGCACGGACCAGGTGCGCGACGCGCCGGGTGCGGCCGAGGTGATAACCGCACTGAGCCCAGTGGGCGCGCGCGAGATGGCGGCTCTCAAAGGGGTCGACGGTCACGTTGGCGTCTGGCGCTATCAGTAGGTCGGCACCGCCCAGCACGCCGCATGTCTCGAATTTTGGAGCCCCGCTAGGTATTTCATCACCCGATTGGCCCCGCCAAACCTCAGGACTAGGCGGGCTTGCGCGCCGAATCGTCCGCGCTGGCCGCGCCCGCGGCGAGGTGCTTCAGCAGCTCGGCCTGGATCAGCCGGCGCCCGGGCGCGAGTCGGTGCGAGAGCCCGTTGAGCAGGATCAGCGTGCGCCCGACGAGCGCGAAGTCCTCCGGGATCTTGCGCAGGCTCGTCTCGCCCAGGATCTCGAAGAAGCCGGCCTCGGTGTCGCTGTCACCGATCGTCATCAGCATCAGCGTGCGCAAGTTGTCGGGGCGCATCGAGGCGACGTCGAAGCCGAGCTGCTCGGCCGCAGCGAACGCGGATCGCGAGTCGCCGATCATCGAAGACACCATCATCGTCGCGACGAGCCGCGCGAATCCTGGTGGCAGCTCCTTGGCCAAGCCGAAATCGAGGAGGCCGATGCGGCCGTCGGGCAGGATCAGCAGGTTCCCGGGGTGCGGATCGCCGTGGAAGAAGCCCTGTTCGAAGATCATGGTGCCGTAGAGCGCGCCGATTTTGCGCGCGATCTCCGCGAGCTTGTGGCCCGCTGCGACAAGCTCTTTCGCGCGCGCGACCTGAATGCCTTGCAGGTACTCGAGCACGATCACGTTGTCGCCGCACAGCTCTGGATGGACGCGGGGGACGGCCACGAAGGGGATGTCAGTGAGATTCTTCGTGAGCCGCTCGGTCGAACGCACCTCGCGCCGGAAGTCGAGTTCAAGCTCGATGAAGCGGGTCGTCTCGGTGGCGAGCGCTCGCAGGTCAATGCGCCGCTGCACGAGCATGACGATGTTGACGACGCGGCGCAGCATGCGGAGGTCGAGCGGAATGATCCTCGGGATCTCGGGATAGCGGATCTTCAGGACGACCTGGCTGCCGTCGCGCAGAGTCGCGCGGTGCACCTGCGCCAACGAAGCCGCGGCGAGGGCCCGGCGGTCGATCGTCGCGAAGACCTCGTCGAGGGGCCGGCCGAGGTCCCGCTCGACGAGCGGCCGCAGCGTCTCGAAAGGGCGCGGCGGCACTGCGTCGTGGAACTGGCTCAGTTCCTCGATGAAGGGCGCCGGGAAGAAGTCGGCCCGCGCTCCCTGGATCTGGGCGGCCTTCGTGAAGGCGCCGGCCAGCGAGAGCGCGACGCGCTTGATCTCGCGGGCCGCTGCGCCGTGTGCGCGCTGCCAGTCGGCGTCGTTGGTAGGCCACAGCGCGGTGCGATCGCGTGCCAGGAGCAGTAGGTAGCGCGGCAGGATGCGCATGACCGCAAGCGCCACGCGCAGTACTCGGACGATTCGGAAGTGCCGGATCACGAAGCCGCAACGCGCCTTTGCTATCGAAGTAGAGAGAGGGAAGGCGCGTCGCGCGCGCTTGAGGCGATCGACGGCACGGTGTTATTGTGGCTGGTCAGTCGGTCATTCTCAACACTGCGCTCGCCCAGAGGACCCCGCCATGACGTCTCGTGTCTGGCAGCGCTCGGCGCCTTCCCGCTACCGGTCGGCACCCCTTCCTGCTGCTGACGCCTCCGCTGATTTCGACCTGTTCCTGCCGCTACGCAGCGCCGGCTCGCTCGAGAACCCCTACCCGATTTACTCCGTGATCCGCACCGTGCGGCCGGTGCTCGAGGTGCCCGTCCCGAACTACTCGGGCCCCGGCGTGTGGATGCTCACGCGCTACCGCGACGTCCACTCGGTGTTGCGCGACCCGCGTTTCTCGGTCGAGAGGCTGCGCGCGCCGCTCATGCGCGACAACCTCGACCGCATGCCGGAATTTCTGCGCCAGAGCGCAACTGGCATGCGCTCGATGCTGACCATGGACCCGCCCGGCCACACGCGCGTCCGCAAGCTCGTCCACCAGGCCTTCACGCCCAAGCGCGTCGCCGCACTGCGCGGCCACATCGAGGCGATCGTCCGCGACCTCGCCGACGAGGCGCAGGCCAAGGGCACCTTCGACCTGATTCACGACGTCGCCGAGCCGCTGCCGGCGATCGTGATCGCCGAGCTGCTCGGTGTCCCGGCGGAGGACCACCGTCAGTTCCGTCAGTGGTCGAGCGCGATGATCAACGGCTTCGCGTCGCCGAGCACCGAGGCACGCGCAACCGGTGCGGAGGCCGGGCGCCAGGTCTTCGACTACCTCGCCGATATCATCGCCGCCCGCCGCCGCGCCCCGCGCGAGGACCTGATCAGCGCCATGATCGCGGCCCAGGAGGAGCGCGACGCGCTCACCGATGCCGAGCTGCTCGCGACCGGCAACCTGCTGCTGCTCGCCGGCCACGAGACAACGACGAACTTGATCGGCAACGGCACGCTCGCCCTGTTGCGCGAGCCCGATCAGTGGGAGCGGCTGTGCAAAGAGCCCGCTCTGCTCCCGACCGCGATCGAAGAGCTGCTCCGCTACGACGGGCCCGTGCAGGCGACGGTGCGCGTCGCGCTTGAAGACGTCGCGATCGACGACCAGGTCATCCCGGAGGGCTCGCTCGTGCTGGTGAGCATCGGCTCGGCGAACCACGACCCCGACACGTTCGAGGACCCAGACCAACTCGACCTCGCGCGCGTCCCAAACCCGCACCTGGCGTTCGGGTTTGGCACGCACTTCTGCCTCGGGGCACCGCTCGCGCGGCTCGAGGCGCGGCTAGCATTCGACGCGCTGACGAAGCGGTTCCCAGGGCTCTCGCTCGTGGATGACCGGCCGGTGTACCGGACGAATCCGGTGCTACGCGGGCTCACCAGCCTGGACGTGGCGGCGTAGCGCAACGCATTGCGGTCGCCCTACTCAAATCATGTATGACGCCGGCTGATGGTGACATCGGGATCCGCAGGTGCTTGGCGAGTACCGTCAGCTCACGTGGAGATCTCCTGCGCGTTCGCGACGTCGTCAACTACTCCCAACCACGTCGAGCTGGCTGAAGAGCTGGGCTACAAACGTGCGTGGCTCTACGACTCGCCGGCACTGTACCCCGACGTGTGGATGGTGCTGGGCCGGTGCGCGGAGCGCACGACTCGCATCGGTCTCGGTCCTGGGGTGCTTGTCCCCAGCCTGCGACATCCGATGGTCAACGCCGCCGCGATCGCCGAGCTCGCGGATCAGGCACCCAACCGTGTGGCCGTCGCGATCGGCTCGGGGTTCACGGGGCGCTTCACGCTGGGGCAGCGACCGATGCCGTGGCGGCGGGTCGCCGAGTACGTCCGCTGTCTCAAGGCGCTACTGGCGGGCGAGCCGGCCGAGTGGGACGGCGCCACGATCCGGATGCTGCAGCTTCCCGGCTTCGGCGCGCGGCGGCCGCTCGAGGTGCCCATTCTGATCGGCGCGGACGGTCCCAGAGGGTTGGCGGTCGCGGCCGAGCTGGGCGACGGCGTCTTCTCCGCGGCCGTCCCTCAGCCGGACGCCGTGCGGGCGGCCGACTGGCGCGCGTTGCTGGCGTTCGGCACTGTGCTGGACGACGGTGAGGAGTTGACGTCGCCGCGGGTGGTCGCGGCCGCCGGGCCGGCCGCTGTGGTGCTCTATCACGCGATGTACGAACGGGGCGGCGCGGCGGCGGTCGACGCGTTGCCGGGTGGATGTGACTGGCGCGAAGCGATTGAGGCTGTGCCACAACACGAACGGCATCTTGCGATCCACGCCGGCCATCTCGTCGAGGCGAACCCGCGGGACGCACCTCACGTCGCGGGCCTGATCCCGATGGCCAGCTCGATGGCGTTGACGGCGACCCGTGACGAGCTGCCGGGCAAGATCGCCGCTTTAGGCGCATCGGGCGTCACCGAAGTGGCGTATCAGCCGGCGGGTCCGGATATCGAGCGCGAACTACGTGCGTTTGCATCCGCCGCCGGCCTGACCGGCGTCGGCACCTAGCGGCAGTCTGTGTGGGCCGACGCCAGTCACGCACTGCCGCAACGTAATGCGGCCCGCCGTGCCGAACGCGGCCTACCGCACATCCAGTCGCTCGGTCGGTCCGGCGGTAATGTGGCACCGATGGACGGTGTTGCAGAACTGGTACCGGTGCTGCCGGCGCACCGCTTTGATGAGGCCGCCCTCGCAGGGCACCTGCGCGGCCGACTGCCGGGCTTCGATGGTCCACTGAGGGTTCGCCAGTTCCAGGGCGGACAGAGCAACCCGACATTCCACCTGCACACCGCCGAGGGCGAGTACGTCCTTCGCAAGAAGCCTCCGGGAACGCTGTTGCCGCGGGCTCATGACGTGGAACGCGAACACCGCGTGATGTCGGCGCTGCGCGACACCGATGTGCCGGTGCCCCGCATGCGGCTGATGTGCAACGACGAATCCGTCATTGGCACAGCTTTTTTCATCATGGATCACGTCCGCGGACGCATCTTTCACGACCCAGCCCTGCCCAACTGCAGTCCGGCGCAGCGGGCGGCGATCTACGAGGACCTTGCTCGGGTGCTTGCCGCGCTGCATGGTGTGGACTGGCGTGCGGCAGGACTGGAGGGGTTCGGCCGGCCGGAGGGATACCTGCAGCGTCAGGTGGCGCTGTGGACGCGGCAGTGGCAGGGCGCGCGCGTGGAAGACATGCCGGCGATGGACATGCTGGCGCAATGGCTGCCGGAACACCTCCCATCGGACGATGAGCCGGCGTGCATCGCGCACGGCGACTACCGCCTGGGTAACGTCCTGATTCATCCGAGCGAGCCGCGGATCGTCGCGGTCTTGGACTGGGAATTGGCGACCATCGGCCACCCGTTGGCCGATCTCGGCTATACCTGTCTGACCTACCATCTTTCGCCGGAATTCAGCGGCACCAAGGGCGTGGCGGGCGAGGACCTCACGGGCACCGGCATACCCGATGAGCAAGCCTTCGTTGCGAGCTACTGTCGGCATGCGGACCGGGAGCCACCCCGGTCGCTCGACGCCTTCATCGTGTTCTCCATGTTCCGCCTTGCCTCCATCACCGCTGGCGTGTGGCGGCGCGGGCTCGATGGCAATGCGGCCGACTCCCGGGCCGGCACATCGGAGGTCCGGGACCGCTACCGCGCCCTGGCGCGAATGGCGTGGGCGTTGGCGCAACGACTTTCGGACGGGTGATGTGAGCCCGACCCGCCATTGCTGTGTTCGGCAGCCTTGGCTACGCCGGACCCGAGGGCGCGGCCACGAACGGCGACGAGGAAACTGTTTCCCAGCGCCTCGACGAACTGGCCGCAGCGGGCGTCGTCTTCGACCGGTGCCGAGAGGTGCGTGAACGGAGCGTTCGTTGCTGCGAACAAGGGACCAAGTGCCCAAAACGGACCTGCGAAGGAGCTGGCATGACAGCAGAGACCGGGACAGCGTTGCGGATCTGCCCGCTGTGCGAGGCGACCTGCGGCCTGACACTGACCATCGTCGACGGCCGGGTGGTCGGTGCTCGCGGCGACCGTGATGACGTGTTCAGTGCTGGTTTCCTCTGTCCGAAGGGCGCGAGTTTCGGCGAGCTCGATAACGATCCCGACCGGTTGACCGGGCCCCTCGTCCGGCGTGAGGGAGTGCTGACCGAAACCAGCTGGGAGGAGGCCTACGCCGTCGTCGCAGATCGCCTGGGTGCGGTTATTCGCGAGCACGGCGGCCCATCCGTCGGCGTCTACTTCGGTAATCCGAGCGCACACACCATCGCGGGTAGCCTGTACGCGCCGTTGGTTATTCGCGGTATCGGCACCCGGCAGGTGTACAGCGCGAGCACGCTCGATCAGATGCCCAAGCACGTCGCGCTCGGCCTGATGTTCGGCAGCCCGGTCGCGTTCACGGTGCCCGATCTCGATCGCACCGACTATCTGGTCATCATCGGCGCCAATCCATTGGTGTCCAACGGCAGTTTGGCTACCGCCGCTGACTTCCCCGGTAAGCTGCGTGCGCTGCGTAAACGCGGGGGCAAGCTGGTCGTCATCGATCCCGCCCGCACGCGGACGGCCGAACTGGCTGACCGCCACCTCGCACCGCGCCCCGGCACCGACGCCGTGTTGCTGTTCGCCATTGTGCACACGCTTTTCGAAGAGGGCCTTGTCGCAGAGGATCTGGGCGGAATCGCGCAGCACGTCAACGGCGTCGACGAAATCCGCGCACTGTCCGATGAATTCGCGCCGGAAGCTGTCGCCTCGCACTGCGGAATATCCGCTGATGACATTCGCGTGCTGGCCCGCGAGATAGCGGCGGCGCCGACTGCCGCCGTGTATGGCCGAATGGGCACCTCCACAGTGGAATTCGGCGCGATTGCCAGCTGGCTGGTAGACGCGATCAACATCCTGACCGGAAACCTCGACCGACCGGGCGGAGCAATGTTCCCCCTCGGCGCGACGGCGCCCGCACCCCGCCCACCGAAGCCGGGCCGAGGGTTCCGGATCGGGCGTTGGCACAGCCGTGTCTCGGGCCACCCCGAGGTGATGTCAGAGCTTCCCGCCGCCGCGCTCGCCGAGGAGATCGACACCGCGGGGGAGGGTCAGATCAAGGCGATGATCACGATCGCCGGAAACCCCGTGTTGTCGGCGCCCGATGGCGATCGGCTCGACCGCGCGCTCGACAGCGTTGATTTCATGCTCAGCATCGACCCCTACCTCAACGAGACCACGCGTCACGCCGACGTGATCCTGCCGCCGCCCCCGCCGGCGCAGAGCGCCCACTTCGACTTCGCGCTCAACAACCTTGCGGTGCACAACAACGTGCGCTACTCACCGCCGGCTCTGCCGCTGGACGCCCGGCCCGACGAGCCGGAGATCCTGTCGCGCATTGCGCTGATTCTCTATGGCCTGGCACCGGACGGTGATGTCGCGTTGGTGGACGATCAGGTGATTGCGACGACATTGACCAAGGAGGTCGCCGACGCGGGCTCACCCGTCGCCGGGCGCGCGGTCGACGAATTGACCGCGATGCTTGCAAACGGCCCCGGCTACGAACGACGCCTGGACATGATGCTTCGACTCGGGCCGTACGGCGACGCCTTCGGCGCCAACCCCGACGGGCTCACTCTGGAACGGCTCAAGGCCGCGCCGCACGGCATCGACTTAGGTCCGTTGCAACCACGGCTTCCCGAGGTGCTCCGAACCCCAACGGGGCGAATCGAACTCGCGCCCGAGCCGCTGGTCGCCGACGTGGCGCGGCTGCGCGACTCGGTCGGCCTCCGCGAGGGCCCGTTCATGCTGATCGGCCGGCGCCATCTGCGCTCCAACAACAGCTGGATGCATAACGTGCCGGCGCTGTCAGGCGGCACCAACCGCTGCACCCTGCATATCCATCCGGACGACGCCGCCGACCTCGGGCTCAGCGATATTGCGGTGATCAAGGGCCCCGGCGGTGAACTCGTTGCTCCGGTCGAGGTGACCGATGCCATGCGGCGGGGCGTCGTCTCGTTGCCGCATGGGTGGGGACACGATCGCGGCGGCACCGGACAGAAGCTCGCGGCAAGCCAGCCCGGTGTCAACGTCAACCAACTCAGCGACGGCACTCATCTCGACCCGCTCTCAGGCACCGCTGTGCTCAACGGCATTCCGGTCGACATTGCCCCTGCGGGCTGATAGATGGGCCAGGCGGTGGGTTTGGCGGGCCGCTTGGAACTGGCCGCGCGGCGCGGCGGCAGTGGTCGTCGCCGAGACCCTTCGAGCGCCTCAGCTCATCGAAAACAGCTGCTGCATGACAACCACACTCGCCACCCGCTGCAGGCCGCCCTCCACCGCGATGCGCTGATCGTCCGAGGACTCGAGCAGTTGATCGAGCGCTGCGGAGACCTTCTTCATGTCGTAGATCGGCTGTTCCTTCGCCGCTTGTGACGCAAACGTATCCCGGTAGAAGACGAGCATCGGGTCGCTCGGGTCGCGTGTCGGCGGCGTCGTGAACGGATGTTTCTGACGGTCGTACACCTCCGGTATCAACACCTCTCTCGCGGCCTCGCGAAGGACGTGCTTCTCGCGAATGCCCTTGACTTTCAGGCGGACCGGCACGCGAGCTGCCGCCTCGGCGACCTGATGGTCCAGGAACGGCACCCGGCCTTCGATGGAGTGGGCCATCTCCATTCGATCGGCGAGGTAATTCAGAATGAAGTTCGGCAGCACCGTTTTCGCGTTGATGTAGAGCATCTGATTGAGGTGGTCGCGGCCGGTGACGCGCTGCGCGATCGGCAGGCGATCCAGCGCGCAGATCAGCGGCTGAAACTCTCGGACTGACGGGGGAAGGTCGTCGCGCAGCAGTGGCGCCACGATATTCGTCTGCGCCGCACAAACATTGAGCGTCGCCGGCAGCCAGCCGAGCCTGCGCTCGACCGCCCGCATCTCGGAACTGCTGACTTGATCCGGCATCATCAGCGCGCGGGTCGCAGCATTGGCGCCGAGCATCTCATCGAGAAGTGCCGCTCTCTCGCCGGCGCCCAGCGTCGCGTCGTTGTTCAGCGCGTCGACGCGGTAGTACGGATAGCCGCCCAGCATCTCGTCGGCGCCTTCGCCGGTGAACACCACTTTGATGCCGGCGGCCCGGACGGCACGGCTGAGTAGGTATTTGGCCACGCCGTGCCCGTTGAACATCTGAGTTTCGGCATGCCAGACCGCATCTGCGAACGCGTCCGCAATCTCTCGCCCGGTGATCGGTATGGGGTGGTACGTGGCGCCGACCCGGTTGGCCTGTTCTTCGGCGACACGGGCCTCGTCGTACAGCGGGTTCTCGAAGGTCAGGGTGAACGCGCGAATCGGCCGGTCCATCTCCTGCTGGGCCAGTCCGAGGACGGCGCAGGAGTCGATGCCACCACTGAGATACGACGCGACCTCGACATCGGCAACCAGCCTCTGCCGCACCGCATCCCGGAGTGCACCACGAAACTCGGCGACGATCTCGGCGTCGCTTCGGGTGTCTGCCCGCATCTGATCGGCAGTCGGGATCTCCCAATCCCAGTACGGGTAAATGCGAACACCACCGTCTCGCGCTATCGCATAGCAGCCCGGCGGCACGGTACTGACTCCCGCGAACTCGGTTTTCTCGTGGGATCTTCCGAACCCTCCGGTAGCGCCCTCGAGGTCCCATCTAGCAGGCACCCCGAGCGCCAACAGCGCTTTGATCTCGGAGGCGAAATACACATCCCCGTCTACCGCCGCGTAGTAGAGGGGTTTGACGCCGAAGCGATCGCGGATCGCGTACATCGCGCGCTGGCGTTCGTCGGCGATGATCACCGCGAACTCGCCGCGCAGTTGCGTCGCGGCCTGGATGCCGCGCTCGGCATAGAGGTGCAACGCGATCTCGCTGTCGCTGGCTGTGGAAAACTGGTATCCGCTCGCACGGAGTCGCTCACGGATCTCGCGGTAGCCGTAGAACTCGCCGTTCACGACCAGGTGCACCGCGCCGTCAGGACTCGTCATCGGCTGCGTTCCGTTGTCCAGACCGATGATCGACAACCGGGTGTGCCCGAGCGTCCACAGCCCATCCCGCGACGTCCACGTGCCGCAGCCATCCGGCCCACGATGCTCCAAGAGCTTGAGCGCGGTATCGCGCCGTTCAGACGGAAGACCCCGGCGCGTCATCGCAGCGAATATCCCGCACATCGTTGTGCCCTCCGCAATCTTTCACGGTCGTTGCGCGCCGACCTCTAGCTTCGGCACGCTCGCACGCCACCGGACTGGCAACGCGGCCATTCGAGCCTAACGCGTCGGCTATGCGGCCCTGTCTGACGGCCCGCGACGACGGTCTGCCTCGAATACTCTGTCGCACAAGTTATTTGGCAAAAGCGAGCCGATGACGCTTTGCGATTCAGTGCGGCTAGTTGCCCTCGAGCCCGTATTTCGGTGCCACCTCGATCAGTTGACCGGCGGCGAGGAGGTCTTTCACTCGGGTGTTACCGAGGAAGTACTGGATGCCACCGCCCGGCTGCCCGGCGAAGTCCTTGATCTTTCCGGACTGCACGGTCAGGTCCTTCACGACGCAGTAGACGTGGTAGTTGGCTTCCGGAGAGCCCTTGTAAGTGTTGAGTGACGACGGCGGCAAAGCCCGGGCGGCGAACGGCGTGTGCTTCTCGTTCGCAAGGAAGTTTGCTTCATCGGGCTGCCCGAATCGGTCGAACAGATGCCCCTTCTTCATCGTGAACGGCGTGGCGGGTCCGTCGAAGCCGAAGTTCGTCGGCCACTTCCAACCCCTGTTGGGGTCGTAGTACGTGTCGAGGAAGGCCTTGGGTTGCAGTGCCGGTGTTCCGAGTCTCTGGTAGTTGGTCAGCAGCTTCTTCACCGGACCAGTGGGCAGGGTGTTCGGCCCCAGCAAATTACCGCTGTACGGTTCGGGGACGGGGAAAGGCTGGGAGTTCTCCGGTGCGGCTTCCCCGGTCCCAGCTTCCGGGCATTGCTTGTCCGCGTTGGCAGTGACTGGAAACAAAAGGGACAACACCAGCGCGACCAGCGCGCTGATAATAAGAGACTGGCGCCGCATCGGCGGACTCCTTCGAGGTGCTGTTGAGACTGAAAAGCACCCTAGCAAATCGCTGTCCGGCCGTCTCGGAATTGACATTCGGGTAACACCCGTGCGTCGGACGACGCAGAAAACGTGGGCTATCGCACGAAGAACTTACGTAGTCAACTACTCAAGCCCTCAGCGACCGGACTGGATACGTTCGGATTTCGACCTTGTTGAAGGAGAGCGTGCAACGATGTCATACGTATTTGCGGTACCGGAGTCGGTGGGTTCGGCGGCCGCGGACTTGGCGCGGATCGGCTCCATCCTGCGCGCCGCGCATGCGGAGGTGGCGGCCTCGACCAGCACTGTGCTCAGCGCCGCCGAAGACGAGGTCTCGGCGGCGATAGCCGCGCTCTTTTCGGGCTACGGACGGGAGTATCAAGCGCTCAGTGCTCGGGTCTGGGCGTTTCACGACGGGTTCGCGGAGGCTTTGACGGGCGCGGGCACCGCCTACGCCGCGGCCGAAGCTGCCAACGCAAACCCCTTGGAAGCGTTCACGCAAAACGTGCTGAACGTGATCAATGCCCCCATCAACGCTTTGCTGGGCCGCCCCCTGATCGGTGATGGTGCCAACGGCGCGGCGGGGACCGGCCAGAACGGCGGCGCGGGCGGGTTGTTGTTCGGCAATGGCGGCAACGGCGGCTCGGGGATTGACGGCGGGGGAACCGGCGGGCGAGGCGGCGATGCCGGGCTGTTCGGAAATGGTGGCCGCGGCGGGGTCGGCGGAACTGGAGCGACCGGGATTCAAGGAGTCGACACCGTCACGCGCAACGGGGGCGTCGGCGGGACCGGCGGCCGCGGCGGGGCCGGCGGCGCCGGCGGGTTGTTGTGGGGCAACGGCGGCGCCGGTGGCACCGGCGGCACCGGCGGCTGGGGCGGTTACGGCGCCACCGCTCCGAACGCCCTCGTTGCCGGCGGCACCGGTGGCACCGGGGGTGCCGGG
>NZ_LKTM01000023.1 GCF_001417955.2 Mycobacterium gordonae
AAAAGAATCACACAACCACTACGCTGCCCGAAGCTGCGTAACACAAATCCCGTGTCCACCATCCGGGGTCAAGGCCCTACTTCCGCACGAGTAAGCACTTCCGGGTCGCCGGGACCAGGCAAGTCGTAGTCGACGATGGTCCGGCCCGGATACTGCCGCAGCTGGGCCACACACTCTTCGATCGACCGCTCCCGGCCGGCGATCACAATGACTTCTGAAGTAGACACCCTGTCACTCTCATGTGTGCAAAAATGCGAGCGCAAAACCGCGATCGCGGTAACGATCCCCAACTCAACCGTCACAGCCCAGAGTAGTGGTCTTTTCCCGGCTAGCTGCGAGTCCCATACATCGCGGCACCCGACGTATCGTCGGAGTTGGTTGAGACCGTTTCGCATATGAACAGCTCAGCGCCGGGCCCGACGAACGGCTCTGCCAAACCTTGGCTACATCGGTTATCGGTGTGGGCATGGAGGTCTACGGCCGCGGACCCGATGCTGGTCGGGAAGCCACCTACACCGGCACGATCAACTGGTCGCCAACCACCGAAGACGACGGCCGCTGGGACAATTACACCGTCATCCAGCCCAAGCAGTGTCAAACCCTGATGCAACCGATCCTCACGCTGTCAGGTCGCGTACCAATGGGGCGGAGAAAGCGTGGCAGAGTGCACAATTGAGCAGCATCTTTTTGGGTCTTGTGCACAAATTCTCAAGGTGTCGTCCCCCATACACTCTGGGGCGTGCTCTGGGGCCAACCGTCTACGCGGGTGCACGACCTGATCCGCGCCGGCTTGCAGCTGGCCAGTGAATCGGGCGATGAGTGGCTTGCTGACATCACACACGCCACAGCGCAGTCCCTGCCACAAGTCGCCGCAGATCCGGATCTGGCGGTGGCGATGTCGCGGGCGCACCGAGCGAACCTGCGTCGCTGGGGCTCGGCCATGATGCAGTCCCCCATTGCTCCGGCCCCTCCCCTGCTGGACACCGCAGAAAATCTCGACCTGGCTCGCATGCTGGCGCACCGCGCGGACTAACCGCCTCGACCCCTGACATCTTCCGCATCGCCCAGACCGTGGCATGGCGCCGCTGGACGGACATCGCGTTCGGCCTCGGCGCCGACCCCGAGGAGCTACGCGAGGTGCTCAACCTGTCCATGTCCCGATTGAGCGAGTTCCTTGATGCCGCAAGCCGATACGTGTGCGCCCCCACGCACGCCGAGTCGCACCACGCTGGCATCGAGCACCAAACGAACCTCGAGCGTCGCGCGCTGATCGAGTCCCTGCTCTATAGCACCGCTACCGACACCGACACCGCCGTCGTGGCGGGTCTGTTGGGCTACCGCCTGGACCTGCCGCACACCGCAGCTGTCATCTGGTCTGATCGAGGCGACGATGCAGCCGCGGTGGAGGACGCCGCCAAAGCGTTGATCGAAGCCTGCGCCGGCCAGTCGCTTTCAGTGACGTCCGGCGCCCAATCCCACTGGGTGTGGGCACACCAGGTGGAATGTGTTGATCCTGGTCAGATCGAGGCGGCCATCGCACCGCAGGTGTACATGGCGATCGGTGGGCCCGGCTACGGAATTACAGGGTTCGTCCGCAGCCACCGCGACCCTTTGACCGCCCAGCGCATAATGGCACAGTTGAAATGCCCTCAGCGCGTCCTACACAGTTCCACGCAACTGCAGCTCATCGGGTTGGTGACGAAAAATCGTGCAGAAGCAATTGATTTCATCCAGCGGACACTGGGAGACTTCGCATTCGCCTCCCCGTCCATACACGCCTCAGTGCTGGCCTACATCGAAGCCGGCTGCAACGTCACGCACGCAGCGAAAGCTTTGTTCACCCACCGCAACACCATGTTGAATCGACTTGACACGGCGCAACGTCCGCTGCCACGACCTCTCAAGGAGAACCTGATCGACGTCGCCGTGGCACTGGTGACGTTGCGGTGGATGCCAGGAACCGACACAGTAGCCGAGCGACTGTCCCACAACAACTATGAACCGCAACGGGCCGCAAACAGTGGGCGTACGTGATCGCGGGCGCTCGCGCCTCACTGGCGCCAAGACGTTACCCGCTAAGCGAAGGGAGACCGGCCATCGACATCAGCTGCGGCCCAATGTCGTTCGCCTCCTATGGTCCGGCGTGGGTTGAACAGCGTGTGATCAGCCAACACACCCTTACGCATTACCGCCGACTACTGGACAAGCACATTCTGCCGACCTTCGGACGCATGGCCCTCGGCGATATCACGCCCGACAGTGTGGAGGCCTGGTACACCGCCACCGACGCCAGCGCACCGACCGTGCGGATTCACGCCTACTCACTACTTCGCGCGATCCTCCAAGACGCGTTGTCACGCAACATCATCGCTGCCAACCCCTGCCAGAACCCCGCCGTCAAAACCTCCCGACGCACCGAGGCGGCCAACCCCGTAACGGCCAAGGAACTCGGCGCGATCGCCGCGGCGATGCCAGCGCAGTATCAGCTCCTGATCCTCATGACCGCCTGGTGCGACATGCCGTTTAGCGAGTTGGCAGAGCTGCGGCGCAAAGACATCGACCTCATGGCCGGCATCGTGCGCGTGCGCCGGGCGGTGAAGCTGGCCCACCGACGCTTCGAGGTCACCACACCGAAAAGCACCCTCGGAATTCGAGACATCCCTATCCCGGCGACCCTGGCGCCACGGATCAACGCCCACCTGCGCCACCACGTTCCACCCAATGGCGAGGCACTTCTTTTCCCTTCCGTTCTCGATCCCGACCGCCACCTCTCACCGTCGGTCCTGTACCCAATGTTTCATCACGCGCGCGCCGCTGGCGGGCGCCCAGACTTGCGAGTCCCCGACTTGCGGCGCTGTCACCATCACCTCATGGCGAAGGAAGGGCCCGCAGCCGACGCTTAGCAGTTACGCACTCGCGCGGGACCATGAAGCAACGAGCACGTGTCCTGCAGTTCAGGCCCGTAAGCGACGGCACCGCAGGTGCACTCCCAGCTGATGTGCCGGCCACAAGAGCATGGGATCGAACCGACCAACATTCGACCTGGCTGCAGCGTATGGCCAGCTGGACAGCACTGCGGCGGCCGGGCCATCCAGCGGCCGTCGATACAGCGCACCAACTCACCTGCCACGGGTTGAGCTTATCTCCGCACCGACCACCCAGATCCCTAGCATGTTTGCGCCGAGACCTAATAGCGCGGTTTCAAGCCCGGCGAAAGTCGGTGGTGTTTCGTTGGCTAGGGCTGCGTGGTTGGCGACGCCACAGCCGCGGTAGACGTTGGGCGAATGGCGGGCCATCTGTCGTAGGCGTTGCGCATTTTAATCAGATCTAGTGCGGCGAATGCAGCGATTGCGGGGCCGGAAATATATTGTGCCTCAGATTAACTCAGCGAATACGACCGCAGGAACGAAGAGTTGATGGCCGCCAGGCGGCACCAGCTCCTACCGGGGCCGCTGAAGCAACAGACTGGCATCCAGATGGATGTTCATCGATAGCCGATCCAGCCCGCCTGGTCGCGTCCGCGCTCGAAGAGTTCCAAGAGTGCCTGTTCGTACCCGGCCGGCTTCGGCTGATCGTATACCCCGGACTTCGCAATTTGTTCGAGCCTGACTCCGGATCGTTGCTCAGGAGGCGCAGCAGGCGATTGCCTGGTGATGACCACACCTGTGTCCTTGCCACGGTTGGTGACGCGGTAGGTCGTCCCGTTCTCGGCCGCCACAATGACCTGCGAAGCTTTGTGCCGCAATTCGCCGATCCCGACAGTCTCCATACTCATGGGTATAGCATTTCTGCGCTCTTGTCGCACAGCTAACTTATCGGGTTGCGCGAGGCTCCTGAGAGCGCCTCAGCACACCCGCCAGCGCGAACCAACACCCCTGCGGCTTAATCCAAACCGCCGACCAGATCCGGGCCAGCATCGGCGACTACTGCACCCGAATTCACGACTCAGGACACTTAGGTGCGGCGGGTCAGTTTCAGTGAGACCCGCCCGGCTTCCACGTCGACATTCAGGACGGTCACGATGACGTGGTCGTCGACGTTGACGACTTCGGTGGGATGGCCGACCCTGCGGGTCGACAACTGCGAAATGTGGATAAGACCTGTGACGTCATCACCGAGATTCACGAACGCCCCGAAGCCGGCGATGCTTTTGACAACGCCCGACATGGTCTGCCCGACAGTCATTCTGCGCAGCGCGGCCTTGCGGATCTCATCCCGAGAGCCCGCCGGCCTAGCTGACTTTCGCGGGCTTCCGCGGCCCTTCCGCGCCCCTTTGGCCGCAGACACCGTAAGGGCGGCGGTCGCTGACTGCCCGGCAGAAGCATTGGGATGCACAGTTGATGCATCGCGTCCAGCAGTGCCGCGCGCCGCCACCAGCGGCCGGTATTTTTCGGGCAGTGTGCCAACGACTTCCATTGCGCGGCCGCAGTTCTCGGTCATGTATCGGTCGTACTGGCGGTCGGCGAGTTCCTGGTCTTGGACCAGATCACCCTCTTCCTGTCGATATCTGCGGGACCGGTCACCACGAAACGACAACCAGTTGAAGCTGGTCTTGATGTAGTAGGTATCGCTGACAAGCACTTTGGCGTGGGTATCTTCCACTTTGACGATCGCCAGCCGGGTCGATCGTTTCGCCGCCTCGTGCAGGTCTTCCAACGCGTTGGTGTCAGTCTTTTCGTTGTCGCCGAATCCCCAGAAGATGGTGACATCGGCTGTGCGGGAGAGCTGTTCAAGGCGGCGCACCCACCGCGCAGTCACGACACTACGCGTGATCCACGGGCTGATGATCAACAACCGCCGCTTGGAGTTGGTCAGCGCGTCATCAAGCCACTGCGGGTGCTCGTAGACACCGAGCCACCTGATCTGCGCACGGTCCAGTGCCGCGCTGTCAGCCCCGGTCTCCTCCTCGGTGAAGGCCTTCTGAATGGCAATGACTTCCTCGCGAGACAGCCGGGTACCTGTCGTATCCGAGTCAGGGACCGGTTCATACGGGCTGTCCGCAGGCGCGGCAGAAAGACCAAGGCGATCGACGGCACCGATACTGTCCAACGCGGTATCGTGCGCTTCGGACCACTCTCCATCGATATCGACCCCCAGGCGCAACGCGTTGGAGTCGATGTCTTTGTACACCAATAGGATTGCGTTGTAGTAGTAGTTCCGGTTCTCAGTAACGCCAGCGATACCGAGAACGCGCACCGTCTCGCGGCGTAACTGCAGCGCCTCGGTGAGCTGGCCCACGGTGAGATCCTCAAGTTCAACGTGACGACTACTTGCCGGAGGCAGCAGGATCCGGCCCTCATCGGCTTTGGCCACCACCGCTCTGCTCAGAGCTTGCTTGCGCCACCCGGTCAACCGCCCGGTAAGACGGTCGTAGACCACTTGGATCGACGCCGGTTTCGGCCGGCGCAGCTGTGCATCACGTGCCGCTTCACGTCCGGTGTCCAGCAGCGTCAACCGCCGCGCTTGCCCAGGTTTGGGAGGCCGATAGTCGATGTATTCCGCTTCCAGCAATCCCGCGATGGCGCGGGCGGTGTCGGAGTGATCCAGGCCGAGGAACAACTGCAGATCGTCGGCGGTGTCGATGCCGTTCAGCATGGCGCGCAACGCGTACTTCTGTGCTGCGTCAAGCTCTTCGGCGTGCTCGACGAGCAGATCGACGGTCAGCGTGGAGGCGGGAAGGGCCGCGGGTTCGGCCGCCAGCAGGATATGCCCGGGCAGCATGTGGGCGTGTTTGCGGGCAGCGTCGGCCAGGATGTCGCGGCTCACAGGTACTCAACCCGCCCCGCCGGGCTTGTAGCGATGTGGTGCAGCACGTCCCTAAGTGGGCCCTCACGCGAGGTACAGAATTCGGAGTCGCCCACGATCCACAGGGCTTCACGGGCCCGCGACAGCGCGACGTTGATCCGCCCGGCATACGGCTGGCCGAGAAAGCCCAGTTCACCGGCCAGGTTGGCGCGGGTCACCGAGAAAATGACTACGTCAGCTTCCCTGCCCTGTACCGCGTCAATGGTCTTCACCTGCGCATCGACATGACGGCAGCCCAGGCGGCGCAGAGCGCGCGTGATCTCCCCGCACTGCTTGCTGTAGCCGCTGAGCACCAACACGTGTAGTTTCTCGCCGTCCAAACGCCGGTACCGGCCCGCGGCCGCCCGCTCGTCGAGACGCTTGACCAGATCAGCGACCTTCTCGACCTCCAGCTTGTTCGAGGCGCTTACGCTGCCGGCGAACTTCGCTTCCTCAAACCGATTGCCGCGGTGGCTGGTGGAAAACCAGATCAGCCGTTCATCCTCCTCGATGCTGGAAGGATCGAGGACGGGCACCGGGTCATGGACCAGTTCACCCGTATAGAACGCCTGCGAGATGAGTTCACCGATCGGGGCCGCCATCCGGTGCTGAGTCACCAAACGAGTCCGGCACGCATCGGGCACCTCAGCCAACAACGTGTCAAACAGCGATGTCGACACCACAGCGCGGTCAAGGTCGAACGTCTTGATCAGATCGGGGTGGCCCAGGACTTCCTCCGCCATCGGTGGCAGCTGCTTGGTGTCCCCGACCATCACCCACCGCTTGGACCGCGTCATCGGCACCAACAGTTCCGCCGCGGTCGCCCGCGATGCTTCATCGATGATGCACAGATCGAACTGCATCTCACCGACATTGCGATTGGCCACAAACCCCATGCACGTGCCTGCTACCACGCTCTGGGTGGGAAGAAACATCGGTTCGGCCGCCGCCGGATCATTCAGGCTGGCCAGCCAATCTCCCTGCGTTTGAACGAGCTGATGCAATCTGCGCTGCGCCGCGCCACCCAGGACGGCCTCCACCAAGGCCGCCAGCGTCGACTCATCGAGCGGGTCGGGCACGTCCACGCCCACTTCACCGGCCGCGGCACGCACCTCAGCCACAGCTTGCTCAGCGCGCTCGCTGGCACGCTGATAGTCGGCGAGCATGTCGGCCCGTTGTTCGGGCAGGTCTTCGTTGTCGAGCCGATCATCGGTTGACAACGTGCCCAGGGCCTCGGCGTGTCCGCGCTGGCGGCGCAGTGTCGCCAAGGCCTCCTCGGCGCGCAACGCCAAGATCAGGTGCTCGATTTGGACACCCTCACGGGCTGCCAGCTTGCTCATGCCTTCCTCGGCCCGCTCGGCCACCCCTGCCCGCCATGCCTCAAGCTTGTTGCTCAACAGCAGATGCGTGGCCTCCGGATCGACCCGGTCGTCCTTGCTTGACAGCCGCACGACCGCCTCCACCCCCGACTTTTCTAGTCGGGTGATCGCGTTATCGATCGCGACGTGCATCTGGCTCACCAACAGCACCTTGTCGTGGGGTCGCGCCGCCAAGTACTGGTTGACCAGCTCGCAGATGAACGACGTCTTGCCTGTCCCGGGCGGCCCTTCGACCAAGAACAGGTCTGAAGAGCCCAGGGCCCGTGCGACAGCAACCTTCTTGTCCTCGTCCAAACCCTCTGTCCGAGCGACGAATTCGACAGGATCGGGCGCTTGCGCTTGCGCCGGGTCGAGAACCAGCTCACGTAGATGCGGCCGCGCCGCGCTGCCCTCCCGCAGCGCCGCCAGGGCGTCCTTTTGCCTACGGATGGCTGCCCGTGACGGCGTGCGATCACGCACCAGGACCCCGTCGAACGGGATATCAGCACCGCGGCCCGCGGCGCGCACCGTGAAGTCGGTACCGTCTGTGTCGTCTATGTCGACAACGACCACACGGACATCCTTGCCGGTCACCTCATCACCGAGCGGGCGCGCGATGCGTTCCTGGTCGAGAATCGACGCCGACAACGCAGTCTTGGACTGCAAGGTGAATTCGATACCGGAACTCCCGACTCGGCTGTATGTGATGGGTTCTTCGAGGCGCTTCTCCAATTGCTCCTTGGCGTCAATGAGTTTCGACCACGAGGTCAGCCGCGCATTCTTGATTCGTTCGCTGGATCGATCGCCCGCGTCCTGCACCGCTTTCCGTAACCGGGCTCTCAGCTCCCAGGCCGCCTTGGCCGACTCCGCCGGCCGCAGCGGCGGTCGTGCCGTAAACACCAGTTCCCGCGAATCAAGCACGACCGCTTCCTCGAGTCGGCGCAGATACTCGAGATCTTCAAAGTCGGCCACCTCGGCCCGAATACACTTCAGCTTGGTGTCCCCTTCGAACGCGAGCACCAGTTTCACCTGATCGCCCACCAGCTGGAACTCATCAGCGCTCAGGTGTGTCTGCCCATCGGGCGCAGTCTTCAGGCGAGGTACCGCGTAAGTCGCTGTGCCCATCCGCTGCTCAATGACGTCCTCAGCCCGGCGGCCTTCCCCTGCCTGCAGCAGCGTCTCACGGGCGATGCGTGTCAACAGGAACGGCACCTGCCGCGCCCGGTGCCAGTTCTTTGCGCGCGCTGTCTGGATAGCTTGCAGCTCATAGAAGAAGACCTGCCCGTCTGCGGGGCGGACCGCTGGATCCGGGTCCAGCGCTCGGCGCAACAGGTCGGTCACCGGCGGTGGAGTGTCGGCATCGTTGAGTGCCGCCGTGACGTGGTGGTAGGCAGAGAACTTCTGGGTGCTCACGCACTGCAACAGCGTCGCGGCCAGTCCATACACGTCGAACCGCGCCGACCCGCGCGAGGTCTGTTCCGGTGGCGCCCAGGGGGCGCTGGTCATCCCGATCACCGTGGCATCCTCCGCCGCGGCGATTTGCTTCTTGATCTTGCTCAGTGCGAAATCGGCAAGCAACGGTTTGCCACCGGTCCACAGCACATTTCCCGGTTTTACATCGCGGTGCAGGACTGACAGCGAATGCGAATGCGCTAGCGCCGAAGCTAAGGGCAAAGCGACGGTGTCGGCGACATCGTCCCAGCCCGGTGTTTCCGGCAAGCCGGCCAACCACGTCTTGAGGGTATCCGGAATCCATTCGAGCACAACATAATAGAGTCCCGCCGCGTCGTCGATGCCGGAGTCGAGAAGTGCGGCAACATTTGCGTGGCTCAGGGTCCGCATCGCCGCGGTCTCTCGCTCAAAGTAGATCCGAAAGATCTCGTCAGATTTTGCCGGCACGACTTTCACCGCCACGTGACGCCCACCCCGGTCGAGATCGCTGGCCTGGAATACCTCCCACTGCCCACCGACACGACGCGTGTTGGCAATCTCGGCGTACCGCCCGGCAACCACTCGACGTGACAACCTCATCCCCTCCTTGTAACGGTCCCGACGATACTTTCTTGCGACGGGACAGCCCAGCTGTGCTGGCTCGTCGAGGTGCAACTAGGGGAAGGGACGCCCCGTCAACGCCCATCCATCCGCCTCGATGGAGGCGCCGGGCCGCCGGGGTGGTGTTGTGCAGATTGCACTGCCGTTGGTGTGATTGCTGTGCAGAACGGAGTTGATTGTTAGCGGTTGGGACGTCCACGATCCGCTGTGAGCCAATGGATTACGCGTGAGAAGTGGGTGTTGTGTTGTCGGTTACCGGATGCCGTTCAGCGCTTTCTCTCGGGCGGGTGCTGACTGTGGTGAGTGTGTCGATGGGCGGTGACGGTGGCCCGTCTGGGGTGACTGTCTCGGCGGCACAGCGCCGTCAGGCCCGGATGCCCTTCTTCGCCGGACTCACCCGTGGGTTGTCGGCGTGAGCTCTGCGGGTCGCTCTTTCATCCCTAGTGGACCTGGGCATAGCTCCACCGGGCGCGTTGAACGGAGGATTTCATGTCGGTGGTTGTGATCCCGGAGTGGTTGAATGCGGCCGCTTCCGATGTGGCGGGTGTGGGTGCGGCAGTCGGTGCGGCCAATACCGCCGCCATGGGGCCCACGACGGGTCTGCTGGCCGCGGCCGAGGATGAGGTGTCGGCGGCGGTCGCGGTCCTGTTTTCTACTCATGGGCTGGGTTATCAGGTGCTGAGCGCGCAGGTGTCGGCGTTTCACGAGCAGTTTGTGCACGCGCTCGCTGGTGCCAGCGGCGCCTATCTCGCCGCCGAGGCTGCGCCTCACCGCTGCACGGGTGGGAGCAAAGCGTTCTGGATGCGATCAACACCCCCACCACGATGTTGTTGGGGCGTCCCCTGATCGGTGATGGCGCCAACGGAACGGCCGCGGACCCCAACGGCCGCGACGGGGGATTGCTCTATGGCAACGGCGGCGCCGGGTATTCCGGGCCGGCGGGTTCGGGGCTGGCCGGGGGCGCCGGTGGGTCTGCAGGTTTATTCGGTCACGGCGGAGCCGGCGGCAACGGCGCCTCCGGGGTGTCGGGCGCTGCGGGCGGTGGCACGGGTGGTGCCGGCGGCGCTGGTGGTGCTGGTGGTCGCGGTGGCCTGCTATCGGGCAATGGCGGTGCAGGTGGTTGGGGCGGTAACGGCGGCACCGGCGGGGTCGGCGCCACCGGGATCAACAGCACCACCTTCGGGGTGGCCGGCGGTGCCGGCCAGCTCGGCGGCAGCGGTGGTCAGGGCGGCCTTGGTGGGGCCGGCGGGGCCGGCGGCACCGGAACCGGCATCAACAACAACGGACAAGACGGCAACCCCGGCTAAGCCGATCTTCGGGGCCGGTTCTCAACAACAACGGACAAGACGGCAACCCCGGCTAAGCCGGTCTTCGGGGCCGGTTCCGGAGCCGCTGGCCCGGCGGAAGGCAAGCAGCGAAACTCGCACGACGGATGACCAAACACGCGACTCTCAGGCGGAACGGGCGCGCGCGTCGGCAGGCATGCGGACCGCCGTCACGTCGTCGAGGTCGGCGCGCAGACCCTTCCACGACGGATGTCGCAGCATCCCGCGCAACTCGCGATATTCAACGTCGCCCGCAGCTTCAGCGCGAACCCAGTTAGCAAATCGCGCCACGTCCGGCGGGACCGCAGTCGCGAACGGCGAAACCGCAGAGGCTAACGGTGAAAGGCGCTTATGCAGTACCCGGCGATGCGCAGCGCTGAGGCCCGCTCCGACGGTGCCACAGTAAGCCAGCCTGCCGAAATCGTCGTAGGCACCCACAATCAAGGCCCCGATCTCTTTCCGGTTAGCTCCACCCGGCAGCCAGCCGCCGATCAGGAACTCGCTGCGCACACGACAGCACGTTTTGAGCCAAGCCGTCGATCTACCGGGCCGATATACGGATTCAAGGCGCTTGGATACGACACCTTCCATGCGGTGTTCTGCCGCCACAGCAAGGGCGTCGACGACGCGGAGCTCCCTCGTGTCGAACCTCGGCACCACCCGCAACCGGGATCCCAAAGCAATGTCGTCCTCGAGGAGCTCGCGGCGACGGGTGTAGGGCTCACCAGTGGTGTCGATGCCGTCGACAGCGAGTACATCGAACGCGTAGAACAGGGCCGGCGCCGTGCGAAGCAAATCCGTCGACGGGCGGCGATTTTGAGGCCAGCGCTGCTGTAGCCGCCCGAAATCGGGACGCCCGTCGGCATCCACAACGACGATCTCGCCATCGAGCACCGCCGCTCGACCGTTGAGTGACCTAGCTACCGATGCTGCAACGTCGGGAAAGCAGCGCGTAATGAGCGCACCGTTTCGTGAATAGACCGCGACGTCGCCGTGTTGGTCGGCCACGATGAGCCCACGCTGCCCGTCAAACTTCCACTCAACAGACCATCCCTCATCTACGGGCGGATCCCCAAGGGTGGCCAGCATAGGCGCCGGCGCTTGCCTCCGACGCCTGTTCTCGTGGTGAACGGAGGGCATCGCCCTCAGGCTACCCACGCCGCAGCGGCAGCGCCGGATACGACCGATTCGATAAGCAACGTGCTAGTGATCGTCGAGACAACTCCATTCGGCGGTAACGTCGCCACCGTCGAAGAGACACTGATGCAGGATCGACTACCTGGCGCGACGACAGATAAGCGCGTCCCCGAGATGCTTTAGTCGCCAACTCACCGGAACGCACCAAAAAGGGGGACGGATGAATTTCATCGGCATCGACCTCGCGTGGGGCAGCCGCACCCCTGACCCGGCTCATAAGCCGAACCGCACAGGAATCGCTGTCCTCGATAGCGGTGGACACCTGACGTATATCGGCACCCATGTCTTTGATGACGAAATCCATGCGACGGTGGCTCCGTACGCACAAGGTTCCTGTGTCGTCGCCATCGACGCGCCGCTCAGAATTACCAACCAGGATGGGCAGCGACTCGCGGAGACGACACTTGGACGCGATTTCGCGCGATTCGATGCCGGCGCGAATTCCGCCAACATCGCGCGGTTCTCCGCCGATCCTCGCGGTGCTCGCCTAGCTCGAGCGCTCGCCTTAGACATCGACCCGCGTTCGGCGCGTCCCCGACGCGCGGTCGAGGTCTACCCTCACCCGGCAACAGTCGCACTCTTCCGACTGGGGCGAATCTTCAAGTTCAAGAAAGGAACTCCCGCACAACGCAAACCAGAGATGCTCCGGTACATCCGAGCCATCGAAAGCCTCGCAACAGCCCCCGTCGCGATTCACGTCGTCGAGCACGACGACTGGAACCACGTACGCCGAACCGTCGAAAATGCCGAGCAACCATTCGAACTCAACCGGGCCGAGGACCAGATCGACGCGGTCATGTGCGCCTACGTCGCGCTCTACGCCCACCACCGACCCGATGATGTCACTATCTATGGCGACTTTCCCGCCAACGGCTACATCCTCACGCCCACGTTGCCACGAGACGTTAAGCCCACGCCGCGCCGCCCACCCGCACCCACTTCCCCGGTGCCGCCGGCCATCGCCGGACAGCACGCACGATGTTCTGCCCTCCTCGGAGCGATTCGTGCGACGCTCACCGAAATCGAAAGCGAGATAAGCACACTCGCGCCGTCAATGACCCACAACACGGCTAATGTCGCGGCGGATCTCCTGTCGGAAGTCGAAGCCGTCCTCGCGCAGGCCGATCTCGAAATAACCACCCTGCGCGCTCGACTCCACACCCCCAGTGAAGCCTGAAATGCCTTCTCATCAATTCAAGGCGACTCAGTCTTCGGCCCAGAGCGCCTCGACCTGCCCGCTGCGCGCGGACCAGCGTGTGCTTCGACAACGGTCCGGAATTCGTGGCCCGCGCCGTCAATGATTGATGCCATTCAACACCGCCGCTTCACTGCCCGTTGGCCGTGGCCAGTTCAACTCCTCGTGGTCGGCTTTTCCGATCAAACCCATGCCAGAGGATTGGTGGTGGCGTAGCGTAGCTAGGCAGCGTCGCGCTACACGTGCCGCGTGTTGCCGGTGGGGGGGCCACTATGTCGAAGCAAGTTCGGTCGGGGCTGTTCGTTATCGTTGCAGCAACAATGAGCATGGCCTTCGCCACCCCACCGCAGGCTCGTGCTGAGACCCCTTTGGCCGCTTTCTGTGCTGACAACGCGGCCCAACTTCAGAGAACCTCACACGAGGCCGGCCTTGACCCAGCCCAATGGGCCAGTGACTCGAAAAACCTTGCGCGGTTTGGTTTTCAAGGACCCGGTGACATCGACACGCTCTACCACATGGTCATTGACAGCGGCGCGCCGAACATTACTTCGCATTGGTCAAACGAGAATGGCCGCATCGAATGGCGTTGCTCGGGCCAGTGACGGTGTAGGAATCCTGGCGCATGCCCACACTCAGCGCGGTGCAGCGTTAGGACATGTGCGGCAGGCTGCCCCAGTTGACGCCCCAGGTGGCGATTTTGGTGGTGACGGACTTGGGGTGTTCGAAGCCTTCGAGTGTCGATGTGGCTGTGCCGCTGGCCATGTAGGACCCGGGTTTGAGGGCGATGAGTTGGTCGTCGTTGGGGAATTGCACGGAGTAGGAGCCGCCGTCGTGGACGTCGATCACGGCGCTGTAGTCGCGGCGGAAAACGTCTGTTGCTCCGCTGTTTTGGTCTCCGTAGCCGACCTGCATGTGGAACTCGAGGGTGACTGGTGCGCTGGGAAGGTTGGTCTGGCAGTTGGAGGCGTTCATGCGGCTGCCGGCGTATTTGGCGCCGCCGAGGTCGTAGGTGAATGGTTGGTCGACGGAGAACTGGCAGCGGATGAAGATCACGTCTGCGTGTGCTGTCGGGGTGGCCGCGGCTGCGGCCAGTGCTGCCGCGGCGGTGGCGGCGGCTATACGGGCGGTGGTGAACACGGTGTGTTGTTCCTCTCGGGGTGGCGCAATCGCGCAGCGGCGGTAGTGGGTTGGGTCAGGGGCAGGTGACGGTGACCTGGAACGGCACGGTCAGCTCTTGCCCGGAGTTGTTGGCTCCCCAGGCTTTGCCGGTGAGGCTGTAGGTTTTGCCGTTCTTGGTTGCTGTCGCGGTGTTGTCGCCGTGTTCGGGATAGACGGCGAAGAGGTTGTAGTCGCCGATGATGTTCTGCAGGGTCACTCGTTTGACGGTGGGTTTGTCGCCGATGGTGACGGCGATCAGGACGTCTTTGGGTGCGGTGCCGATGCTGATGACGGTTTCATTGAGATCGTCGTAAGTGGTGCAGGCCAGCTGGCCGTCGACCTTGTGTTGCTGTCCGTCGATGATGACGGTGGCGTCGTTGGTGCGTGCGACCGCGATTCCGCTGCCCCGCACGGTGTCCTGAGTGGGCCGGTGTCGGGTGATGGCTGGAGCAGGCTGCGGTGGCGCTGGCGGCCAGTGCTGCCGCGCCGAGGGCTGCGATCAGTTGGGGGTGCATTGGTGGTGTTTCCTTTCGGTGCTGTTTTAGGTAGATGGTTCGCCGCTGGCGCCGGTGGCGTCGGCGTCGGCCAGGGTGGTGTGCAGGCGCTCAAGTGGGTCGCCGGGGGCGAGTCGGTGCGCGGGGGCGGGGCCGGTGCCCGAGACGGGCAGCCGGTCCGGCGTGATGTCGTTGAGGGGGCCGGGGCCGGCTGCGCCGGGTG
>NZ_LKTM01000024.1 GCF_001417955.2 Mycobacterium gordonae
CCGGCATCCCCGACGGAGACACCGACACCCGCAGCCAACCCCAACGCAACCACGACGCCATCATCACCGCCATCCGCGAACTCTTCGCCACCGGAAACCTAGGCACCCACAACGGCCTACCCGTCAGCATCATCGTCACCACCACCCTCAAAGACCTCGAAGCCGGGGCCGGGCGAGCCCGCACCGCCGGCGGCACCCGCATCCCCCTGCCCACCCTGATCGGCTGGGCCGCCACCTCGCACCACTACCTCGCGGTCTTCGACGGCGCCAAACCCCTGGCCCTGTTCCACGCCAAGCGGTTTGCCAACCTCGCCCAGCGACTGATGCTGCTGGCCAAAGACGGCGGCTGCACCCGCCCGGGCTGCGACGTCCCCGGCTACCACGCCCAGGTGCACCATGCCAGCGGCTGGACAAACACCCACGTCACCGACATCCACGACCTCACCCTGGCCTGCGGCATCGATAACCGCCTCGCCGAAAAAGGCTGGACCACCCGCAAAACGCCAACAGCGACACCGAATGGCTCCCGCCCGCCCACTTGGACCACGGCCAACCGCGAATCAACACGTTCCACCACCCGGAAAAGCTGTTCGCCCCCGACCCCAACGAAGAAGACGACGAATCCGCTTGACCGTCCGCAGCAAGTCAGAACCCTGGGTTTACAGCTCAGGAACGTTCGCGTGCCGTGACTCCGCTACGCTCATCGCAACAACTCGCCGCCAATGCGAAGGAGATTCGCCGATGACAAGCATTTCCACCCGCGTGTCTGCAGGCCTGCTCGCTGGTCTGACGACACTCTCCTTGGCCGCGTGCAGCAGCAAGTCGACCATCAAACCTGAAGGGGCCGCACAATCGGTCGTCGACGTCGTCGCCAAGCGCAGCGGTTTCCGGCCGACGGACGTGAGCTGCCCGTCGGGAGTGGAAGCCAAAGTGGGCCAACAGTTCGACTGTCACTTCACCGGGCCCGAGGGCAAGCCCTACACCGCGCACATGCGAGTCATCAAGGTTGACGGCGAGCAGGTGCTGTACGACGTCGACTCCCGACCTAGTTAGGCAGCCGGTCGGCAGTGGCGGCCAACACCTCGCGGCACCCCGCCCACATCCGCGCGATGATGTCGGCGGCCGGCGGAAGATCGTCGATACGTCCGGCCACCTGACCGGTATTTGCCACGCTGGCGTCCATGTCTCCGTCGAAGTAGAGCCGCTGCACCCGTTCTAGCGCCGCACCGCCCTCCTCGAAAGACCCTGCAGCATCAAGCTTTTCAGCGGCAGCTGTCCGGATCACCCGCATCATCCGCCTACCGTCGAGGGGCAGTAGCACCGTACCCGTCTCGTCGGCGCTGACCACCGCCTGCTTGAGGTTGCCGTGCACCGGCGAGTCCGCGGAGGCCAGCAAGCGGGTGCCCATCTGAACCCCGTCAGCGCCGAGCACCAACGCGGCGGCCATCGATCGGGCGTCGCAGATGCCGCCCGCCGCCACGATCGGCACGTTGACATGTGCTGCCACCAACGGCAATAGCACCATCGTCGAGGCGCCGAAGCGATTCTTGAACCCGCCTCCCTCAACCCCTTCGACCACCACGCCGTCCACGCCGGCGTCCACGGCCTTCCTCGCGGCCGCCAACGTGCCGACCACATGAAAAACGGTGATGCCGGCGTCATGCAGTCGCGCGGTGAACAGCCCCGGGTCGCCGGCCGACGTGGTGACGAAGCGAATATGGTTGGCAACCAATAGATCTATGACCGCCGGGTCGCGATTGAAGAGCAGCGCGATGTTGGCTCCGACGGGCCGGTCGGTCAGTTCGTGCACCCGCTGCACATCGGCACGGCCCTGATCCGAGGTGGTCTCGATGATGCCGAGCGCCCCGGCGTTGGACACCGCCGCCGCCAGTTGCGCACCGGCAATGTAGGTCATCGGCGCCTGAATGATCGGGATGTCGATACCCGCCAGCGCACACAACCGGTTGGTCTGATCAATCGGCATGGGGCCCTCCACGTTTGGTGTCCCGCGGGTCGATCAGGTCGCGGAAACCCTCAGCGCGGATCACCGACGCGCCAAGGCACCGGACCCGCTCGGTCAGCGCTCTGTCTGATGTCACGACCCGGATGTCACTGGGCCGAGGATCGGCTCGGACCAACCGGACGATCTCGTCATCCGCTGAATTGGCCGCAGCCCTGGGCGCGTACGTCACCTCGATCGTCGACGAGCCGATCGGTGTCGACGGCGGGCGCTCGAACACCACCGTGACGGCTGCCTGCTGAGCCTGAGCCCACCGGTCCAGCCTGTCCGCCAGTACCACCATGGCCCGCTGGCGATCTTTCCACCAGCCGTCCGGACGACTCCCGATCACATTCATCCCGTCGACGATCCACCGCACACCTCACGGTACGACTCTCGATACGGCGAAGCTCAGAACCACCGACGCCGACGGGTGGTCCTGGTGTAGTTCTGAGCGCTCTCTTCCAGAGCCCCCAGCGCGTTGATGATTTCCAGTTGCGACAGGATCATCAGGCCGTTCAGTTGCTTGAGCCGTTCGGGATTGGCGGCAACCGACTCCTCGTCGTCGACGTAGATGAGCAGAAAATCCCGCAGCGCCTGACTGCCCTTCATCCGCTCGGGGACCTTCATCTGCCGCAGGACAGTGGCCATCTCGGGCTCGTCGGTCACAACAGCGCTCCTTCACGTCGAGTGTCACGCGTTAGCGTAGATCCCTCGACGGAGAAAAAGTCAGAGCAGCCGCTGCCCGGCCTGGTCGTCTTCGCCGTCGCGCTGACGCTCATCGTGGTCGTCCGCGGGTGCGGTAGACGACGCCAGACTCGCTTTCGAGGCGCCGCCGGATGCGCCGGCGCCACTCATCCCGCTGCCCAGCGGGGCTGCGCCGCTCATCGCTGAGGAGCCGGCGTTGGCGACCGCGGACGTCGTCGCCGGCGACGCCGCCTCAGCCGCTAATCCGGCTACCACGGGATTGCTCGCCGCCGCGCCGAGTTCGCTCTGCAACGCCGCGGCACCCAGGCCACCACCGCCGATGCTGGCCGCGCTTGCCGACCCGAACCGCGACATGGTGGCGGTGCTGAACGCCAGCGCACCCGCCGCCGAATCGTCGGATTCGCCGTACATTCGCGCGATGTCGGTCAACGTGCTCCCGGCCCGCATCAGTTCTTCCTGAGCCGCGGCGTTTGAGGCGAGCATCGTGGCGGCCTCCTGCGCGAACGCCATGACCGCCTGCATCGAGACCTCTTCGCCTCCCGCAGGTATCAGTCCCGACAACACCGACATGGCCGCCGTCGAACCGGCGCTGACGCCCTGGCTGCCCATGTCGACCAGTTGCGAACCGATGTCGCCCGCGGCCGGATCGTGGGACATGGAATCCATTGCCATCTGCGTGCTGCTCCTGTGTTTGTGCGCGGCTACCGGGCGAACCCGCCCGTCCAGCCGCGCTGGACAACACCTCAATTCTAAGGTCCCCAGGGGGCCCTCGAAGCACTTTCTGAAGCGGCCGCACCAACGATGAGCACAATGCGCAAAAGCACGAAATCGTCGCTTACTCCGACTATCGCCCACAACGGCGACACGGCGGCCATCGCGCCCTAGGTTCGCTCTCAACAACGCCGTTCATCACGCGAAATGCGGTCGCTCATCCGGCACCGCACACCCCAGGAGAACAACAGATGCAACCCATGACATTCGATCCGGTGGTCGGCGACATCGGCGCACAGGTGGTGCAGCTCGGAATCAGCAGCCTGCAGGCCGGAGAGCACGCGCAACTGTCGATCACCGGCCTGGCACCCGCTGGCGCCGACGACGTATCAATGCAGGCCGTGGCCGCTTTCCACCAGGAAGCAGCGTCGATGCTGGAGTTGCACAGAGCCGCTCAGGAAGAACTGGTGCGCACCGGCACGGCTTTCACACAGATCGCGCAGACCTACACCGACGCCGACCGGTCGGCGGCTGATTCCCTGGTTATCAATGCGCTTCCGATGTCGAATCCGTGGGCCGGCGAATAAACCCCACATTTCCCAAAAACAAGGAGCCACAAATGCGCAGCCATTGCAATTCCGGCGAAACCGTCGACAACGTTATTGATCTCGCTGACCAAGCCATGTTCCTGGGGGAGCAGGCCACCGGAGCCACCGGCCTCCTGCAGTGCGCGTGGGTCTACCACCGCACGATCGACCTCGATGGACTGCGGACGTTCCATCAGCATCTGCAGCACGGCCGCCTGCGGCGCAGCATCGAACGCTCGCCTTTGCCGTTCGGGCGCCATCGGTGGGTGACTCCCCGGCACTTCTCGGACATCGAGATCGTGGCGGCCGCCCGGCCACGTGCGGAGTTCGATGCCTGGCTCGTCGAGCAGGCTCACACTCCTCTGGACGCCGAACACGGTCCGCCGTGGCATCTGGCGGTGCTTCCGTTCGCCGAGGGCGGCGCCGGTGTGAGCCTGGTGCTCTCCCATTGCCTGGCCGACGGCTTGGGGTTGTGCGAAGCGCTGGCCGACGCCGCTTCCGGCCGCGACGACGCCATCCGCTGGCCCGCGGCCCGGTCACGCCGGCGTTCGCAGGTTCTGCGCGCCGACGTTCGGCAAACGGCCCGCGACCTTCCTGCCTCCGGCCGAGCCGTCGGCGCTGTCGCACGGTTAGCGTGGCGGGAACGCGGCACCGCCGGGCCGGCGTCAACGGGGCGGCCCGTCAAGGACGAACCGATCGCGATGCCGATGACGACGGTGTTCCTCGATGGCGACGAGTGGGATGCCCGCGCCAAGGCCATCGGCGGCACCACCAACACGCTGTTCGCCGCGGTGGCGGCCCGGCTTGCGCAGCGGGTGGGACGGGTGGCCGCGGACGGTTCACTGGTGCTGGCCATGCCCGTCAACGAGCGAATCCCTGGCGACACCCGGGCAAACGCAGTGACCAATGCCGACATCGTCGTCCCGCGGGTGCCTCCCGCGAACGACCTGCGCGAGATGCGGTCGACGATCAAGGAAGCGCTGATCCGCCACAACGAGGTTCCCAACGAGCGATGGGCCCTGATGCCGTTGGTACCCTTCCTGCCGAAACGACTGGTCAAGAAGTTGGTCGGGGTCGCCGCCGGTACCCCGAGCACCGTCGTCACATCCAACGTCGGTGCCATGGACCCCGCGGTCACCTACGCCGACGGCACCCCGGCCGACTGCTTCGCCATTATGTCGTTGTTCCCTGGTGTGACGACATCGATGATGAACAGCACCGGCGGACGACTTGCGTTGGCTTCCGGACGAGTGCACGGTCGGCTGTTCATCTCGGTGCTTGCCTACCAGCCCGACCGGCTCAATTCGAATGACGTTCTGCGACAGGATGTTCTGGGAACACTGCAGGAGTTCGCCCTGACCGCCAGCTGCGACTGGCCACACCCCGGGCCAGTCGATGAGGCCGCCTAGCATGACAGTGCTGGGCCGGATACTGGTGCGCGCGCCGTGGCTGGTGATCGGCGCCTGGCTCGCTGGACTCGCCGTGTTGCTCGTGGCGTTCCCACCCCTGACCCAGGTGGTGGAAAGCCGCACGGTACAGCCACTTCCACCCAAGGCGATGGCCGCGGCGGAGCAGATGGCCAGAGATTTCGGCGAATCCGCACAGAACACCCTGGTGGTAGTGCTCACCGACGAGCGCGGCCTACAACCCGCCGACGACGGTGCGTACCGCAAGCTGGCGGCCGTGTTGCGCGACGACACCGCCGACGTCACCGCCGTGCAGGACATGTACAGCGCTCCTGCCCTTCGCCAGGTCATGGTCAGCCCGGATCACAAGGCCTTCTTCCTGGCGGTGACGTTGCGTGCGCCGACCGGCTCTCCGCAATCCTCACAGGCATACCAACGGATTACGCGAATCGCCAAGCAAGCCGGCGCAGGTACATCGCTGAGCGCCGATGTGACCGGACAGCCAGCCGTGCTCGGCGATCTGTCGATCGTCACCGAGCACGACATGCATCTGATCGAGATCGCCACCGCGCTACTGGTGCTGACCATTCTGTTGGTGATCTACCGGCGTCCCGTCACCGTGCTGCTGCCGCTGGTCACCATTGGGATCTCGGTGGTCTGCGCACAGCGGGTCGTGTCCGGCCTGAGCGAAATCGGCCTGGGAGTCTCGGCGCTCACGATCGTCATGATGACCGCGGTGATCGCCGGTGCCGGAACCGATTACGCCGTCTTTCTGATCAGCCGGTATCACGAGCACCTGCGGTCCGGTATGGACTCCGATGTCGCCGTTACCACTGCGTTGACTTCGATCGGAAAGGTCATCGCCGCCTCGGCAGCCACCGTCGCAGTCACATTCTTCTCCATGGTCTTCACCCGACTGCCGGCTTTCACATGTGTCGGCCCGGCTCTTGCGGTTTCGATTGTGGTGTCGTTCGGCGCCGCCGTCACGCTGCTGCCCGCCATCCTGGTGCTGGCAGGCCGGCGAGGATGGGTGGCGTCGCGGCGCCCCCTGACCGACCGGTTGTGGCGCCGCTCGGCTGCGCAGATCGTTCGGCGGCCCAAAGTCCATCTTGTGGTGAGCCTTTCGGTTCTCGTCGCGTTGGCCGCCTGCGTGACGCTGCTGCGCCCGACCTTCGACGACCGTTCCCAGCTGCCTGCATCGGCGGAGAGCAACCGCGGCTTCGCGGCCATGGAACGTCACTTCGGCGCGAGCACACTACTGCCGCAGTACATTTACGTGCATTCGCCCCGGGACCTGCGTAACCCGCAAGCACTGGCCGACCTCGAGCAGATGGCGCAACGGGTGTCTGCACTACCGGACATCGCCGCGGTCCGGGGCATCACCCGGCCCACCGGAGCCCCCCTCACCCAGGCGGAGCTGAGCTTCCAGGCAGGCGAGGTCGGCACCAGACTGCAGACCGTGTCGACCCAGATCTCGAACCACAACACCGATCTCACTGCCTTGAGCACCGGCGCTGACGAGCTTGCAAACAATCTGGCCCGGGTCCGTGATCAGGTTCAGGCTGCCGAAGGGCCGGCGACCGCACTCTCCAGCACGCTGAGCCAGGCTCAGCAACAACTCGACGTCGCCGCCGGACTCTTGAGGACGCTGCGCGGACTGATCAATTCCGGGCCTGGTACCGAGTCGCTGACCGGAGTGCTGGACGCGACCGGTCCGATGCTGGACGCGCTGAACAACAGCGCTCAGTGCGACGCCGACAGCCGCTGCCGCAGCGGACGCCGCCAGCTTGAGCAGCTCGTCACCGCCCACAACAGCGGAACGGCGAAACAGACCGTTCCGGTGCTGCAGCAGTTGCAGGCTGCCCTGGACCGGCTGAGCGCCCTGCTGACCCAGGCAACCGGCCCGGTCGGCATCCAGCGCGACATCACCCGGCTACAGGACGGCGCCGGCGCGCTGGCCGCCGGCAGCCAGCGCTTGGCCGTGGGCGTGCGCACACTGGTCGATCAGACCAGGCAGATGGGCATGGGGATGAACCAGGCCGCCGATCTGCTGCTGTCGATGAAGCACGATGCCGTACGACCCTCGATGGCCGGCATGTACATCCCGCCTGCAGTGCTGGCCTCGCCGGATTTCAAGAACGCCGCCAGAATGTTCATCTCGCCCGACGGGCATTCGGTGCGCTACCTCGTCGAGTCGAAGTTCGCGCCGTTCAGCGCCGCGGCCATGGATCAGGACACCGCGATCCTCAACGCGGCCCGTAGCGAGCAGCACGGCACTTCCCTCGCCGACGCCGCGATCTCGGTGGCCGGCACCACCGCGATGTACGCCACGACACGCAGCTACTACCACGGCGACATCCGGCTGGTCGTCATCGTGACGCTGCTGGTGGTGTTCCTGATCCTGGTCGCGGTATTGCGTGCAGTCGTCGCGCCGCTGTACCTCATTGCCTCCGTGGTGATTTCGTACTTGTCAGCGGTCGGTCTGGGTGTGGTGTTCTTCCAGTTCGTCTGCCACCAACCCCTGTATTGGAATGTGTCAGCGATCGCCTTCATCATGCTGGTCGCGGTGGGCGCCGACTACAACCTGCTGCTGATCACCCGGATCAAGGAAGAGTCGAGCGTCGGTGTCCGCTCCGGCATCATCCGGGCCGTCCGCTCCACCGGGGGAGTGATCACCTCGGCCGGGGTCATCTTCGCCGCTTCGATGTTCGGGCTGCTGTTCGGCAGCATTTCGATCATGGTGCAGACCGGATTCATCATCGGCATGGGACTGCTGATCGACACGTTCGTGGTGCGTACCGTCACGGTGCCCGCTCTGGCTGCGATCATCGGGAAAGCGAACTGGTGGCCGCGATCAACGCCGTGACCGCGCTGCCGGATCACCCGCGGTGAACTCCTGTTCCGGCCGGCCCGTCGTCCCGTACCGCAAACCAACGCTGACCTCCCCGGTGGTGGCCAGCGACGCCAGGTACCGCTGCGCCGTCGCCCGCGATATTCCAATGGCACCGGCCACCTCGGCCGCCGACATCGGCGCCTCCGACGCGTGTAACGCCTGCAACACCAGTTTCTTGGTCGGCGAGGCGACCGTGGTGGGGGACTGAACCGCAACGACTTTCGGGCGCAGCGCATCCAGCGCCGAGTCCACGTCGGCGGCGCTGAGGTTCGGGCCGGAGAGTATCTTCCGGTAGCGCGCGTAGCCCGAAAGCCGGGCGGCCAATTCGGTAGTCGCGAACGGCTTGACCAGATAGCTGACAGCACCCGCGGCCATGGCGGCCCGGACGGTGTCGGCTTCGGTTGCCGCCGTCAAAACCATGCTGTCACAACGCAATTCACGGACGAAGTCGATGCCGGATCCGTCGGGCAGGTAGACATCGACCAGTGCCAGGTCCACGGCCGCGGCCCGGCGCGCGGCGGCAAGGGTGTTGGCGGTGGCGACCACTGTGAAACCCGGCATTGCATCGACGATGCCGGCGTGCATGTTGGCGACGCGGAAATCGTCGTCGACTACCAGCACAGTCAGGTCTGTTCCACCCATTGCTCCTCCTCAGTCATCACACCCGGCAGGCGGGCGATGAACTCCGCACCCACCAGCCCCCGTTGCGCGGCGGGGTTACCCGGGCTCGACAACCGGAGCTCACCGCCCAGCGCTCGGCTGATCTGGCGCGATAAGGCAAGTCCGATGCCGCGCCCACCGGGTATGCCGGAATCGGGCTTGGTGGTGGTGCCCTCGGTGAACAACTGCTCGACGAACTCGGGTGCGACGCCGTCACCGCTGTCGGCCACAGTCACATGCAAGGTCGAACCCTCCTGCAGGAGTTCGATTTCCACCTCCTTGGTGGGACTCCCACCGGTCCGGGCGGCGTCGATCGCGTTGTCGAGCAGATTGCCCACGACGGTGGTGACATCTACGGGCAGCTCGAGTCTGCCGGACACCCAGGTGTTTTCGCCGATCTTCAGCGTCACGCCGGCTTCCCGGGCGGCCGCGGCCTTGGCCCCCAGAAACGCCTGCAGATGGTTGTCGTGAATGGAATCGATGCCCGGCAGGGCCGAACCGAGTGGACCGGACCCGAGCAGCTCCTCCAGGTACTGCAGTCCCTCCTCGACGTGCCCGGTGTGCAGTAACCCGTTCAACAGGTGCAACCGGTTGGCGAATTCATGACGCTGGGCACGCAAGGCAGTGCTCATCACCTGCACGGCGTCGAGTTGCCTGGTCAATGACTCGACATCGGTGCGGTCGCGCACCACCAGCACGGTGCCCAGCGGGCGGCCTTCGCGCTGCACTTTGCGGGCCGAGACGACGACGATGCGCTGGCCGACGGTGGCCAGTGCCGGCGCCGAATCGGCAGCGTGGAACACATCGAGAACCCTTGGTGTCAAACCGATTTCGTCGACGCGCCCGCCGAGCTCGGTGCCGATCTCCAGTAACCGGCAGGCTTCGTCGTTGACGAAGGTGATGCGTCCGACCTCATCTGCCGCCAGCACACCTTCACCGATGCCGTGTAACACCGCAGCCTGAGTGCGGACCAGTTCGGCCATCTCGGCCGGCCGCAAGCCCAAGGTCATCCCTCGCCACCGCCGGGCCAGCGCTACCGACCCCACCACGCCGATCAGCAGCGCCGCGCCGCCCAGTGGCGCCAGCACCCGCAGATTCTGGGAGAACTGTTCGTCGAACTCCTTCGTCGAGATGCCGACGCTGACCATGCCCAGCACCCGGTTCGTCCCCGGTTCCACCACCGGCACCTTCGCAACGATCGACCGCCCCAGCGTGCCCGACTGGTGGACCACCTCCTCCTGACCGCTGAGGGCTTTCGAGGGATCCGTGCTGACCCGCAGGCCCAATTCGTCGCGGCGGGGATGAGCGAGCCGGATTCCCTGTGTGTTGGTGATGACGACGAACAGCACATGAGTGCGCTGTTCGACGCGGGAGGCCACCGACTGAAGTGGCCCGGTGGCGAGTTCGTTGGTCAGTGCGGGCGGCGCGGTCACGGTCGGGGTCAGCGGGATGTCCTCATAGCGCCCGATGTTGTTCAGTACGGTCGGCGAAGACGCTACGACGCGGGCGATATCCATTGCGTGCACGCCGTATTGCAGATCCAGCCGATGACGGTTGAACTCGGCGAACAACCCGAAAGCCACGATCAGTGTGAGTGTGACCACGACCAGTTGCAGCAACAGCACCCGGCTGGCAAGCCGCAGGTCAATGCGACCCCGGGTGGGCATGCAGGGACCCTACCACGGGGGTATGAGCAGAATGCGCAAAACCGTCAGCAGCAGCTGCCGGACATTGCGACGGCAGGGCATGGTTACCATCGGCGCATGCGCGACTCGAAGATCCTGATTACCGGGGTGACCGGACAGGTTGCCACCCCGGTTGCCACCGCACTGGCGGCCGACAACGAAGTCTGGGGCGTCGCCCGATTCACCGACGCCGCGGCGCGTACCGCTCTCGAGCAAGCGGGCGTGCGCTGCGAGACGGTCAATCTGGCCGGCGGGGATTTCCGCGGCTTGCCGTCCGACTTCGACTATGTCCTCAACCTCGCGGTCGCCAAGAGCGGCAAGTGGGACAAAGACCTGGCGGCCAACGCCGACGCGGTAGGTCTTCTGATGGCGCACTGTCGTGGCGCACAGGCCTTTCTGCACTGCTCCTCAGCGGCCGTCTACGATCCGCCCGACGATGAAATCCGTTCTGAGAGCAGCGCACTGGGGGACAACCACAAGCCGTTGTTCCCCACCTACTCGATCTCGAAGATCGCCGGGGAAGCCGTCGCCCGTTCGGTGTCGCGCGTGCTGGGAGTACCCACCACGATCGCCCGGCTCAATGTTCCCTACGGCGACAACGGGGGATGGATGTTCTACCACATGGAGATGATGCTCGCTGGGATCCCGATCCCGGTGCCGCCCGGTGATCCGGCTCGCTACAACCCGATCCACCAGGACGACATCATCGCCACCATCCCCAAACTGCTTGCGGTGGCCTCGGTTCCGGCGACGACGGTCAACTGGGCCGGAGACCAGGTGGTCAGCATTCAGGAATGGTGCGCCTACCTCGGCACGCTGATCGGTCGCGAGCCGGTGTTCGACGAGAGCCCGCAGTCGCTGCGCGGCAACCCCGTCGAGGTGAGCCGGCTGCATCAACTCATCGGTACCGGCAGCACTGTCGACTGGCGAGACGGGTTGCGCCGGATGGCCGCCAAGTTCCACCCCGAACTCGTCAGTGCCTGATCTCTGATCGTCACATCACCGCGCCGCCGTTGACGCCGAGCACCTGGCCGGTGATGAAACCCGCCTCGTCCGAGCACCGAAACCCGGCCGCAGCCGCGATAACGTCGGGAGAACCCATGTGGCCCAACGGTATAAGCGTCGCCAGCTTTTCGGGCGAGCCGAGCCGGCCCGCCGCCTGCGACTGTCGTGACATCGGCGTGTCAATACTCGACGGCGGCACATTGTTGACGGTGATCCCGTGCGGCGCATATTCGTTGGCGAGCGACTTGGTGAGCGTGATGACCCCGCCCTTGGCCGCCGCATCGTGAGCCATGCGCGGTGATCCCCGTTGCGCGCTCGACGACGAGATCATCACGATCGGTCCCCACCGGGCGGCATCCATGTCCGGCAACGCGACCTGACAACAGTGGAAGGTTCCGGTCAGGTTGATGTCGCCATCAACCGCCTCCCCGATAGACCGATGCGACCCACGGCTGCGTACACAGCTGCTGTTGGGCAACCGCCGGGTCTATCCCGGCGGCCTGCAGCGCGGCCGTCCGTTGCGCCTTGGCCCCGGGCGGATCGTCGTCCTCGCTCACCGCGCACAGCACATCGCCGTTGCGCACCCAGGCTCGAGACTCATCGCCCGGAGCTCCGGCCGCCTGGGTGTCCAGCACCGCAACGGTCACCAACTTGTCGTCAGCCCAGCGGTACAGGGTCACGGTTCCCGACGCGGCACTGGAATGCGCGTAGTTTCCGAAGAAACCCTCGGTCGTCCGGTAGAAGTGCCGGAAGCCGAACATCTCGCCGGCGTGTACAAACCGGGTGCGTGAGGCGTTCAATCGCCACACCGCCATCGGTTCACCGCCGGTCCCGCCGCGGCCGGTGACCACCAGCAACACCGGTGTTCCACTGCCGTCGACGTCCTGCAGCAGCGGCGCAACCCCGGTTTGACCCACTTCGGTGGTGGGCTCCTGGAACTGCTGGAGGAGGTTGTCCCGGTTTCGCAGCGTGAACGACCAGGCCGGATCGCTGGACACGTCGAGGGTCAGGTCGTCGATCGCAAGCACACAGCGCACGTGCTGATCCGCGAGTTTCGGTTGCCCGGCAAGATGCAACGTGTCGCACGCTACCTGTTGTGCCACAACGGAATTAGTGGTGGTAGACGCACTCGGTGCCGACTGCTGCGAACTGGCGCAACCGCCGAGACCGATCGTCAGTGCTGCGACCAAAGCCGGCCAGACAACTCGTGCCGGCACCCCGAAACGGCTGATCCCCATCCCGGGAGCCTAACGCCCCTCAAACGACGAATGGTCCCGATGACTCGGGACCATTCGATTGCCTCAGCTCGTCAGAGTCGTTCGGCCTCGGCGCCTTTGTGGTAGCGGGTCAGGAAACCAACCGCCCCAACCGCCGCTGCAGCGCCGATCACAAGCGTGAAGACGATGGTCACCACCATGGTGGGTGCGAACGCGCCGAACGCCGCGGAGATGAAGAGCATCCAGACCAACCGGAAGAGGGAACCGGCGGCCGTCAGCGCCAGGCTGACGCCGATCCACAGGCTCCACTGCCGGTCAACACGGTTGATCTGTTCCTGGATGCCGGCGGGGACGATGTTCATGTGCAGTGTTCCTTTCGTGGCGCGCCGCCTCGGTGGCGTCGTCGTTGCACGAAGTACACAGCCGCCGCACTGCTACCGATCCCAAAAACCTCAGACGCGCTGCAGTTCGATGACCGGAATCACCCGGTCGGTCTTGGACTGGTAACCACCGAACCCCGGCGCCTGCTCGACGATCCGCGGGTACACGGCGTCGCGCTCGTCGTCCGGCAGTTCGCGGGCCCGTACGTCGTAGGCGTCGGTTCCGATTTCGATGTGTGCGACCGGGTTGGCGCGCAGGTTGTGCAGCCAGGCGGGGTCGACGTCGGCGCCGGCGTAGGAGCCGACGATCAGCAGTTTCCCGTCGAAGTCGAATGTCATCACCGGGTTGATGCGCTCCTTGCCCGACTTGGCGCCCGTGGTGTGCAGCAGCAACAAGGTGGCCCCTTCGAACGGACCACCGACCTTTCCGCCGTTGGCGCGAAACTCCTCGATAATCTCGGAATTTCCAGAAACATCAGGACGATCAGCCATACTCGGGCACTCCTGTCTGCGGGTGGTTCATCTCAGCTTGAAACATCCGATATTGCTCGGCGCGCCCGGGGCGTTTCCGGACCACCAGCCAACCCGCCGCCAGCAGCAGGAACCACGCCGGGAACCAGGCCAGCGCCACCGCGGTTTCCCGATCGGTCGACAGCGTCCAGATGACGAATCCGAAGAACGCCAGGATCGCCCAGCACATCACGACGCCGCCCGGCATCCGGTAGTGCGAATCGGCGTGGCGCCCTGGATGCCGGCGGCGGTAAACCAGGTAACTGATGACGATCATCGTCCACACGAACATGAACAACAGCGACGCGACCGTGGTGATGACCGTGAAGACACCGATCACCGAGACACCCGAATAGAGCAGTGGAACCGAGATCAACAGCAGGGGAGCGGTCAGCAGGACGGCAGACCCCGGCACACCGGAGCGGTTGAGCCGGCGAAACAACGACGGAGCACTGCCCTCGTCGGCCAGCCCGAACAGCATCCGGCCGGTGGAGAAAACCCCCGAATTCGCCGACGAGGCCGCCGAGGTGATCACCACGAAGTTCACCAGTGACGCCGCGGCACCGAGGCCGGCCAGAGCGAACATCGTCACGAACGGAGACTCGCCGCCGGCGAAGTGCCGCCAGGGCACGACGGCCAGGATCGCCAGCAGTGCGCCGATGTAGAAGATCGCCACCCGCATCGGGACGGCGTTGATGGCACGCGGCAGAGTGCGGTGCGGATCAGCGGTCTCCGCCGCGGCGGTGCCGACGAGTTCCACACCCACGAAGGCGAAGAACGCGATCTGAAAGCCACCGACCATTCCCCTCAAACCGGTCGCGAAGAAGCCGCCGTCCTGCCACAGGTTCCCCAGCGCCGCGCGGTCGCCGTGCGGGGAGACGAAGCCGGTTGCCACCAGGGCGATGCCGACCACGATCAGTCCCAGGATCGCCGCGACCTTGATCAACGAGAACCAGAACTCGATCTCCCCGAAGTTGCGCACGCTGAACACGTTGAAGGCCAACACCAGCAGCACCGTCACCAGCGCCGGGATCCAGTCGGGAAGGTCCGGCCACCAGTACTTGGAATAGCCGACGATTGCCACGATCTCGGCGATCCCGGTGACCACCCAGGCGAACCAGTAGGACCATCCGACAAAGAAACCAGCTGCGGGCCCCAGCAAGTCGGCCGCGAAATCGACGAACGACTTGTAGTTCAGATTCGACAGCAGCAATTCACCCATCGCGCGCAACACGAAAAAGACGAAGAATCCGATGACCGCGTAGACCACCAGGACCGCCGGCCCTGCCTGGGTGATCGTGCGTCCCGACCCCATGAAAAGGCCGGTGCCGATCGCGCCGCCGATCGCGATCAGCTGGATCTGGCGGTTCGAGAGGTCGCGATGCAGGTGCCGGACGGCGGCTGCGTCGTGCTCGTCAGCCGACATCGGGGCGCACCATGGTCACGACCTTAGGTGCAACGTCCCTGCGCTGCCGGTGTTTTCGCGGGATGAGGCCGAGTCAGGGCGGATCAGCCAACAGCCGGCCATCGGGATGTGCGCAATGCTGTTGAAACAGTTGATCATTCATGCTAGGCGAGATACACACCGCCGGACGTGAGCACGTCACCCGCGGCCAGATCGGTCTTCGCGAGCTTGCGGAACAGGATCCCGATGTTATCGCCGGTCGCAGCCGTATCAAGCTTCTTGCGGAACGCCTCGATCGCATCGACCCGCACTGACGGCCCGTCGTTGATCCGGACCTCATCGCCGACACTCAGTTGCCCGTACTCGACCCGGCCGGTCGCCACGGTCCCACGTCCCTTGATCGAGAACACATCCTGAACGGTCATGCGGAACATGAGGGCACCGTAATCCATCGGTGCGCGAATTCCTACCAGTTGCCCGGCGGATTATCCAACTCACCTTGGCAACAACTGAATTCACGGTCCCGTACGCTGAGCGCGTGAGTTGGTTCGAGCGAGTCAGAAGAGCCGGCGCGGGCCAGCGGGTCACGCGTGCCGACAGGCAACAGGCGGCCGATACGCTGGCCGAGCTCACCGCGATCAACGCCGAGCGGGAGCGGCTGCTGCGCGACGGGTTAGCGGGCGTCGCCACCATCGTGGGCATCCGCGAGAACGTCGCGACCACCTCGTTGGGCCGTTGGCACGAACTGGAACTTGACGTTCAACTGTCCGGCCAGGACCCATACCGTGCCACCCGTCGGGTCGCCCTGGAACTTTCGTCTGCGCCGCACATCGCGATCGACGCGCAAGTGCCGATACGTGTCGATCCCCGAGACTATTCCAAGGTTCTCGTCGTCGCGCCGCTCTAGCCCCTACGCGCTGTTCACGGCGAGCCGGGAGAGCAGTACGTCCGCGAGTTGCTCACCGCGGTCCTCCTGCAGGAAGTGCGCCGCGCCCTCGATGCGCACCTGCTCACCCGCGGTGGGGATCAGGTCGCAGAACAGCTGGCCCGCCCTGGGATAGGGGAAAACCGGGTCGGAATCCGAAAAGGCAACCACCGCAGGCTTATTCCAACGCGACAGCTCGTCACTGACCGCCTGCATCCGGTCCGCGCCCGGCGCATCCTCGGTGATCGGAACAAGCAGGGGGAACTGCGCCGCGCCGGCTTTGGACTCCGCGGTCGGGAAGGGCGCGTCATAAGCCGCGACGACATCTTCGGAGAGTTGCGTCGTGGTCGCGCCCTGGATGACGAAGCCGACCGGCAGATCCGGGTTCTTCTCGGCGAAGTTGCGCCACGCCATGAAGCCCTTGGAGACATGGCCGGTGAACAGTCCGGTGTTCATGATCATCAGGGCGCCTACCCGGTCGGCGTTCTCGGTTGCCCATCGCAGACCGATCGGGCCGCCCCAGTCCTGGACGACGGCCGTTGCGCCGTGTAGGTCAAGGGCACCCAGGAGCCGGGCGATCAATTCGCTGTGCCGGTCGAAGGTGTACCACCGTCGGTCGGTCGGCTTGTCGGAGCGGCCGAAGCCGACCAGGTCGGGCACGATCACCCGATGCCCGGCCGCGACGAGCGGCGGCAGCATCTTGCGATAGAGGTAGGCCCAACTGGGTTCACCGTGGAAACACACCACCGGCGTGCCCTCGCGAGGACCTTCGTCCAGATAATGCATCCGCAACCCGTCGACCTCCAGGTAGTTCGGCGCAAAGCCATACCCCGGCAAGTCCGTGAAACGAGAGTCGGGAGTACGGAAGACTTCTGGGGTGCTCGGGCTCATTGCCGGGATCTCCGTTCATTCTGCGGGCCGGATCTCAACGTAAGTATTTTTGACCGACCAGTCAACTATCAATTATGATCGAATCATGCCGCGTACCTCGGACGCCCGCGACCGCATTGTGTCGACGGCGGCCCGCCTGTTCCTGGAGCGCAGTTACCACGACGTCGGAGTCGAGGAATTGTGCGCTGTGGCCGACGTCCGCAAAGGCAGCTTCTATCACTACTTCTCATCCAAAGCGGATCTGGCGAATGCGGTCGTCGACCTGCACCTGGCGGTATTCCAGGCTCGGTTGGCGAGCACTTCGGGGACAACGGCGGCCGAGCGGCTCGCGGCAATCCCGGAGGCCATCGCCGGTATCCAGTCGGGACTGCACAGCCAGTTCGGCCGGTTCGTCGGGTGTCCTTTCGGCAACCTCGCCGCGGAACTGTCAACCACCGACGAGGCGGTGCGCAGCCACCTGGCCGCCCGCTTGGCCGCCCTCGAGGAACATCTCGCGACCATCTGCCGAGATGCCGCCGCCGACGGCACGCTGCGCGCCGACGTCGACCCGAACCGACTGGCCCATGCCCTGTTCGCGCACTACCAGGGGTTGATCCTGCTCGCGAAACTGCACGGCTCGACCATTGCCGACCTGGCGCCGGCGCTGCACGAATTCATCGCGGGTCACCTGAGCCACCCCGCCGGTGACCGGTCCTAGGTGACCTTCACCATCAACTTGCCGACGTTCTTACCGTCGAACAGCATGTTGATGGCCGTCGGCAGCTGCTCAAAACCTTCGACCACGGTTTCCAGCGGCTTGAGTTTGCCCTCGCCGATCAGGCCGGCGATCTCGCCGATAGCCTCCGGTGCGCGGCCGAAGTGGTCGAGCACGATGAACCCCCGCACCGTGGCGCGCTGAATCAGCAGGTTACCGAACGCGCGTGGCCCGGGCGGCGGGTCGGCCTCGTTGTAACCGGAGATCAGACCGCAGAGCGCAACGCGCGCATTGATGTTCAGGCGGGCGAAGATCGCGTCCATGATGTCGCCACCGACGTTCTCGAAGTCGACGTCAATGCCGTTGGGAGTGGCCGCGACCAATTGGGCGTGCCAGTCCGGGGCCTTGTGGTCGACGGCCGCGTCGAAGCCGAGTTGCTCGGTCAGCAGCGCACACTTCTCGGGGCCGCCGGCGATCCCGACAACGCGGGCGCCGTCCGCCTTGGCCAGCTGGCCGGCCACCGAACCGACCGCTCCGGCCGCGGCCGACACCACAACCGTCTCGCCCGGCTTGGGCTTCCCGATGTCGCGGATGCCGATCCATGCGGTCAGTCCCGTCATGCCCAGCGCACCCATGTAGGCGCTGGGCGAGACGCCCTCGGCGACCTGGACCGGCATCAGTGGGTTCTGATCGGATGCCACCACGTATTCCTGCCAGCCGAGCAAGCCCTGCACCGTCTGGCCGACCGGGTAATTGGGATTGTTCGACGCGACCACTTCGCCGATACCACCCGCGCGCATGACCTCGCCGATTCCGACCGGGGGGAGGTAAGTCGGCGCCTCGGTGATCCACATGCGGTTGGTCGGGTCCAGTGAGATCCAGTCGACGCGGACCAACGCCTCCCCGTCGGCGATCTCGGGGATCGGCTCCTCGCTGAGTTCGAATGTGCTGGGCCCGATGCGTCCGGTCGGACGTTCATGCAGGAGAAAGCGGCGGTTTCGGTCAGCCATGAGCGAACCGTACCCCTGTCGGTGGCCGGTGCTATAACGCAGGTATGGCCGGCACCAACCACGTCATCACTCATGTTTCCGATACCGCGCGGTGGACGGCGTTGCACCGGGCGACCGAGTCAGCACGCCCGGACGCGCTCTTCAAGGACCCGCTCGCCGAGCGGCTGGCGGGCGAGCAGGGACACGCGATCGTCGCCCGGGTGCCACGGTCGACGCGCAACGGCTGGTGGCTGGTCGCGCGCACGAAGATCATCGACGACGCCATTCTGCAGGCGATCGGCGACGGGTGTGACCGGGTGCTGAACCTGGCCGCCGGCCTGGACACCCGCCCTTACCGATTGCCGCTGCCGGCCGATCTCACCTGGGTGGAGGCGGACCTGCCACAGCTGCTGGAGGAGAAGACGCGTCTGCTCGCCGAGCAGGAACCGCGATGCCGGTTGACCCGGACCGCTGTCGACCTCGCCGACCCGAGTGCTCGCGACACCTTCTTCAACGAAGCGCTGGACGGAGCCACCAAGGCGCTGGTGCTCACCGAAGGACTGCTGATGTATCTCGAAGAGGGTGACGTCGCCGCACTTTCGGGCGCACTCAACCGACCCGAGGTGGCCTGGTGGATGCTGGATTTCGCGGGACCCGGCCTCAAGCAGATGATGAACCGCAAGATGGACGGACTGCTGCAGAATGCGCCGTTCAAATTCGCGCCGGAGAACGGGCTCGCGTATTTCGAAAGCCTTGGCTGGCAGGTCGTCGAGGCTGAATCGCTCTTCGCCGCCGCCCGCCGTTTCCATCGCTTGCCGATGTTGATGCGCGCCGCCGCCTGGCTACCTCAGCCCGATCCGCGGCGGCCCGGCCGCAAACCGTGGAGCGCGGTCGCGCTGCTGGCTCGGTGAGCCGGTGTCGGCCATATGTGACGCAGGTCATGGCCCGGTTGCGAATTCACGGCAAATTCTCACCTTGGGACACGGTTAGGTCACAGTTTTGCTGGGCATCCTCAGGAACAGAGCGTCAAACCACATGGTTGTAGCTTTTGCGCAGTAATCGGAGAGGAGTTGACAATCGTGGCGAATGAATCAGAGGCGAACGTAATTTATCTCCAATCCCACCCGAAGTGGACGGCAGCACACCGGCGAGAACGTCAGCTCCAAGAGGCGATGCGCCGGCACCCCGCCTATATCGCCAGGCAGCGTGCCGCGGCCATGGGCGGTTCGGTCTCTACCGACCACCGCGGCTTCGGCCGGTACTCCACCGCCGACGCTCCCGCTTAACGTTTTCGCACGACAAACGGTTTATTCAGCTCCTGACCCGATCGCGAATCACCCGCACGCACCCCCACGGCGTGCGGTTGTTTTGCTGCCATATTTTCTGAGCGCGGTCGCCTTATCCTGAAACGGACAATGAGGGGACCGACATGTCTCAAACACCTGCCACCACGCGGGCCGTCTTCCCGGAGATCAGTTCACGGGCGTGGGAGCATCCGGCCGACCGGACCGCCCTGTCTGCGCTACGCCGGCTCAAGGGGTTCGACCAGATTCTGAAGCTCTTGTCCGGCATGCTGCGCGAGCGCCAACACCGCTTGTTGTATCTGGCCAGCGGTGCGCGGGTGGGCCCGCGCCAGTTCGCCGACCTCGATGCGCTGCTCGAGGAGTGCGTCGACGTACTCGATGCGCCGGAAAAGCCGGAACTCTTCGTGACGCAGTCACCGATTGCCAATGCCTACACGATCGGCATGGACCAGCCGTTCATCGTCATCACCTCCGGTCTGTATGACCTGATGACCCATGACGAGATGCGCTTCGTGGTAGGGCACGAACTCGGCCACGCGCTGTCCGGCCACGCCGTATACCGCACGATGATGATGCACCTCATGCGGTTGGCGGACTCATTCGGATTCATGCCGATCGGTGGTTGGGCTTTGCGCGCGATCGTGGCGGCGCTGCTGGAATGGCAGCGCAAGTCAGAGTTGTCGGGTGACCGCGCCGGGCTGTTGTGCTGTCAGGATCTGGACACCGCGATAAGGGTGGAGATGAAGCTCGCGGGCGGAAGCCGATTGGACAAGCTGGACTCGCAGGCGTTCCTCGCTCAAGCTCGCGAGTACGAACGGTCCGGGGACATGCGCGACGGGGTGCTCAAGCTGCTCAATCTGGAGCTCCAGACTCATCCGTTCTCGGTGCTGCGGGCCGCGGCGCTGACGCAGTGGGTGGATACCGGCGGCTACGCCAGGGTGATGTCGGGGGACTACCCGCGACGAGCCGACGACGATGGCGCATCCTTCGTGGACGACCTCAGCGAAGCCGCGCGCCACTACAAGGACGGTTTCGATCAATCCGACGACCCGCTGATCAAGAGCATGCGCGACGGGCTCGGCGGGATAGTCGACGGGGTGGGACGCGCAGCGACGAACGCGGCCGACTCCCTGGGACGCAAGATCAGCGAGTGGCGGCAGAGACCCGAATAGCTTTCGGCTAGTGCGGCGGGCTGGTGTCGACGTCCGCCGGGTCAGCGACCCAGGCCGCGAAGACGGGAACGCCGGCCCACGGATCGCGCCGGCTCCGACCGGGCCGCTTGCCGACGCTGGCGACCACCGCGTACGGATGCCCGAAGCGCAGCACCGCGGTGCGCGAAAGACCCGTCGGCATCATCGCGCTGCGTAGCGCGACCGCGGTGACCGCGGCCGCCTCGAAACCCCACCGGTTATAGCGCGCGACCGCCGACTGGCGGGCCTGCATGTCCGGCGCCGCCGGCAGCGCTTCGGACAGCGCTCGTCCCAACGCGCCGAAGCCAAGTTCCGGATGGGCCGTGAGGTCGTGGTCTGAGGACGCCTGCCAGGCGGGCAGCACCACCCGCACCTGATCCCCACCCGGTCGCCGGTCCTCGGTGATCGTCCAGAACGGACCGTCGCCCAGCGGAAGGTCGGACAGTTTGCGCCGTCGCGGCGTCGAGCCGGTGGCCTGCGAGATATCGTGTGCGGCCGCAAGAACCGACGCGGCGGGGACGCTTTCGCGCGCGATCACCGACGTCACCTGCAGGCAGTCACCGCCGACGGCGGTGTGCACCGCAACAGTGCCCAGCCCTGCGACGTCGGTGAAGTACCCGTCGGCACCGCTGAGCGCCTCGGCGACCTGGTCGCTCCAGGGGGACCGCAACTCGGCGGCTCCGGTGACGTCGTAGGGCCGCAGCCAGGCGATGCAGGTGGCCAGCACGCTGGCCAGCACCGCCGTCATCTCCGAAACGTCCACCGGAAAGCGGTCGATCATGCCGTCGGTGTGGTGGGCCGCCCACGCGTCGGCTTGCGCCTGGGTCGGAACCGGACCAGTTTCCACCGCGGCGGGCAGTTCGCCCGGCCAGGCGGGCAAGCCCCACACGGCCAGTGCGCTGCGAATGACTTCCGGTGGATCGCTGAGCAACTCGTCCAGTGCCCGTCGCGCACGCTTGACGTCGACGCCCAGCACGTTCTCGAGGTCGTGGCGGACCGATCCGCTGGCCAGCGGTGCCGCCAGAGCGAGTAACAGCCAGGCGCCCAGCGGCGAGGACACCGAGTGCCGACCGGCGTGCAACCGGCAGAAACGCTGGGCGTAACGCGTGATCAGCGGCCCTGGGGCGGCATTCATGCCCGAACTGTAGTAGCTACCAGACCCGCACGTAGTCGACGAGCATCTGCGCGGGATAGTGCCCCGGTCCGGGGTCACCGCCACCGGAACCGGCGACCGCCAGGTTCAGAATCGGGAAGACCTGGTAGCCGGGGTTGTTGAACGGCCAGTCCGGCAGCGAGTTGGCCGCCACGGTGAAATACGGTTGCGCGCCGTCGGTGTAGTCCTGCCAGAAGCGCATTCCGGCGTCGTCCCACTGGACCCGCCAGGTGTGCCAAGCGCTGTCCAGGGCGAGGTTGTGGGTCTTCCACTCCGAGCCGTTGGCTTTCGCGTGGACGGTGGTTGCCGACGGCCAACTGCCGTTGCCGTACCACTCGACGATGTCGATTTCGCCCTGGGCGTCGCTGGACAGCCAGAACGCGGGCCAGGCGCCGGGGGTCAGGCAGTCGAACTTGATGCGGGCTTCCCAGGTGTGTCCGATGCCGCCCTGCCACGGGCTGAAGACCTTGCCGCCGTAGTAGGTGGGGCCGTCCTTGGCGGCGCGGATGACGAGGTTGGAGTTTCCGTCGATGAAGACGTTCTGCCGGTCGTCACGGTATTGGCCGACGTGTTCGGGCAGTTCCCAGTAGGTCGGGTCCTTGATCGTCTCGCGAGCCTTGGACACCGTCCATTTCGCCGGATCAGGCGCGGAGCCCGCCGGTCCGTCGAATTCGTCGTGGAATATGTACGGGCCTGTTGCACCGCTGGGAGCTGCCTGGGCCTTCGGAGCGGGGGCCGCCCCGAGTGCGGCCGCACCAGTCATCAGGCCCGCCATCAAGAGCATGCGGCGACGATCAATCTCGAGCATTAGCAAGGCACCCTAGCAGCCACGACGAGGCGCGCGGAAATTCACGACCGGCTATCCGGCTGCGGGCGGCCTGGTCATGAACGTCAGCCGATGCCCGTATGCGGGCGTTTTGCGGCCGTTGCCGGCGTTGAAGAACTGCCCGAACGGCGGAGCCACCGGGGTGTTTCCGGCGACAGCGCCTTCGGCCGCGGCCGGGATCGCGGTGGCGTTGCTGATCGCCGTCGCTCCCTGACCCGTCGCGGTGCCGACCGCGGAGGTCCAACTCGCCGGCACCGACAATCCGCTGAGCGGGACGGCCCTGCCCAAACCTGCGGTCACGCTGCCGACCTTCGTCCCGAGGTTGGCAGCGGCCGCGCCCGCGGCCTGGGCCGCACCCGTGGCCGCCTTGGCGGCAGGTGCCAGGTTGTTCATGAAGTTGGTGATGGCAATCGAACCGCTACTGGCCTGGCCGAACGCCTGCCCCGACTGGAATACCGCGGTGATGGCCGAAACGTAGGGCGACAGGTACTTGCTGTACAGCGGAACGATGTCGTCAAGCGGCGTGTTGGCGATCAACCACTGGTCGATGGCGGTGTTGCTGATCGGCGTCGACAGGGTCTTGAGCACGTCGGCGACCCTGGGGTTGACCTGCCCGGCCATGTTCATGACGTTGCTGAACACGTTGTTGTACTGACCCTTGAACGCCGCTATGGCCTGGTCGGCGAGCTGGTAGGGATCGGCCACTTCGGCCGGCTCGGGCAACTCCCCGAACTGGGTCGCCGCCGCCGCACTGCCCGCGTAGTTGTACATCGCCGCGGCATCCTGAGCCCAGAACTCCGCGTACAACGCCTCGGTCGCGGCAATCGCCGCGGTGTTCTGCCCGAGAAAATTGGTGGCGACCAGCACCGCCAGCAGGGCACGGTTGGCCGCGATCACGGGGGGCGGGATGGATGCCGCGAACGCGGCCTCGTAGGCGGCAGCGGCGGCGAAGGCCTGGCTTGCCGCCTGTTCGGCTTCCGCGGCACTGCCGTCCAGGAAGCTGACGAAGGGCGTAGCGGCCGTGAGCATCGCCGCCGAAGCCGGACCCAGCCAAGGACCGGTGGTCAGCTCCGAAATCACCAACCGATGACCCGACGCTGCGGCTTGCAGGTCGGCGGCCAGTCCACTCCACGCCGCCGCAGCGGCCAGCATCGGACCCGCCCCCGGACCGGTATATATGCGGCCCGAATTGACTTCGGGCGGCAAAACGCCGTAGTCGACCATTTTTGCTGCGGCCGTTAGCCGGCGGCTGGGGGCTTGGCCATGACGGAGGGCTTGAACCCGTACGTCGGCTGATTGCGGCCATAGCCTCCGTTGACGAACTGCCCGAACGGCGGGGCCATCGGGAAGCTGTTGCCCTCGGCGGCGGCCGGAATCGCGGTGGCAATGCCCGGATTGGTGGTGGCGTGCCACGGCACCCAGTTCGCCGGCGCGGACAGGCCGCCGATCGGGATCGCCTTGCCCAGACCCGCGGCCACGCCCCCGAGGTTGCTGGCTGCGCCGGCCGCGGCCTGGCCTGCGCTGGCCGCGGCAGCACCGGCGGCCGATGCTGCGCCCTCGGCTGCCTTTGCCGCCGAAGCTGCGGGCTTGGCGAAGTTGGCCATGGCGGTCAAACCGTTGCTGACCTGGCCGAAGGACTGCGTCGACTGGATCATCGCCGCCAGGGAGTTGACGTAGGGGGAGAGGTACTTGCTGTAGAGGGCCACCACGTCGTCCAGGGGCGTGTTCGCCACCAGGAATTGGTCGATTGCCGTGCCGTTGATCGGCGAAGACAGCGTCTTCAGCACATCGGAGACCCTGGGGTTGACCTGCGACGCCACATTCATCACGTTGGTGTAGCCCGTGTTGTACTGCGCCTTGAAGACCGCGATGGCCTGGTCGGCCAGTCCGTAGGGGTCGACTACCTCAGCCGGCGCTGGTAGGTCGGCCAGCTTGGTGGCCGCGGCTGCACTGCCCGCGTAGGAGTACATAGCCCCGGAATCCTGAGCCCAGAACTCCGCGTACTGCGCCTCGAGGGTGGAGATCGCCGAACTGTTCTGGCCGAGCAGGTTGGATGCGATCAGTTCCTGTAACAAGGCACGGTTGGCCGCGATCAACGGCGGAGGAACGCTGGCCGCGAACGCGGTTTCATAGGCGTTCACCGCGGCGGTCGCCTGGCTCGCCGCCTGGGCGGCCTGCTCAGCACTGTTGTCCAGCCACGCGAGGAACGGGCTGACGCTGGCAGTCAACGACGCCGCAGCCGGCCCCAGCCACGGACCGCTGGTCAGCGCGGTGATCACCGACCGGTGACCCGACGCGGCCTCCTGCAGGTCGGCGGCCAGTCCACTCCATGCCGAGGCGGCGGCAAGCAACGAGCCCGCACCCGGGCCGGCGTAGATCAGCCCGGAATTGATCTCAGGCGGCAACAGGCCGTAGTCAACCATTGGTTTGTTCCCCTAAGTCTCTAGTGAAAGCTCAGACGGAAGCCGCGTTGGCTGCTTCGGTCGCCGCGTACGAGCCCGCGCTCGTGCCGAGGGTCGCCGCCAGCGCCGCCTGGATCTGGGCGGCCCGCGCCTGCAACTCCTGGAACCGTGCTGCGTGGGTGGCGAACTGCGCTGCCGTCAAGATAGAAACCTCGTCCGCTGCGGCAGGGACAACGCCGGTCGTGGGAACGGCGGCGGCCGCGTTACCCACGTTCAGGGCAGCACCCAGAGACTGCAGATTGCTGGCGGCGGCTGCCAGGTGCTCCGGATAAGTACGTACGAAAGACATAGTTTCCTCCGAACAAGCTGTGGGGTCGGTTCTCACACGTCAATGTGTTGCCGTTATCTGGGTACGGTATTAACCGTGCCATCACCGGTTCAAAGCGGCTAACACCGCTGAATGGACCCTGATCTTGATGTTTAGCCAACATTCACCTTGATTTTTAGTCACACGATCTTCATAGAATCTGCGCAGCATCCGTGCAGTAAGGGGTCGCATAATCGCCGCGCTGACGCCGCGCCGACCGGACGGCTCCGCGCCGGCGGTGGGCAGGCCCCTGCCGGGGCGCTCACCCAAATGCTGTAGCCGTCGCCAAAAGACCTTATTGACAGGGTTTTTCGCATACCGACGCCAGCGCTGGCCAACCGACTCGTTCGCGGCACCCACCCGCCTGAACGTCTCCCGACAGCCGATAACGGAGCACTGAAAATTTCCGGCCACGCGCACGACCTGCCGCCAACGACCGCTGGACGGGTCCGGCTATCACAACTATCAAGTCCCACTAAATACTATTGCGCTGGCTAATCATATGAATGTCGCCACCCGGAGATTAAATTCACCGTGAACATATCTCTGCGATGTGGAATAACGGAACCTCAAGGTCTTGGTTCCACCTTAATTCTCAGCATGATTTTTATCCGGATCCCGGCGTCGCCGCAGCCCCGGGCAGCTGCCGGCACGTTCGGATTTGGTGGCCGAGGCGTAGCTCTCGCGTGACCGAACCGCGACGGCGGCGAAGCAGGCTCTTCTCTTATGACGGTGCTTATTGGGCTCGCTCTGATAGTGGCCCTGTGCACCGGGTTTCAGCTGGGGCGGCGCAGCGGCTCCCGGCAGCCGTCGTGGCGGAAGCGGACTTCGCGAGTCGCCCTGGGCAGGCTTACAGCCAGCCTGGTCGTGCTGGTGGTAGCGCGCCGGATGCAGCGGATGCTGACTGCGCAACGCGCGCTGCCCGCGTTCGCAGCTGTTCGCGGTCGTCCCGCAAGGCGGCCGCTGCGGCGCAGGTAGCGCTGCTTTTACAGTTTGCCCGCGACGAAGTCCGCCGCCTGGTTCGCCATTCCGGCCTGTATGTAGGCACTGGCCAGGTGCTGCGGCCAGTTGTCTTTCCAGGTGTTGGGATCGGCCGGGTTGCAAATCGGGTCGGCCCCATGACACAGCTCGATGGTCCGGTCGTTGTAGAGCGGGCTGAAGTTGGTGATGGGTCCGACCCACTGGCTTCCGTTACCGAACAGGGCGACCGCGGCAATGTGCTGATCGGTGCCGTCGGGAAGCGGGCTGTCGAATCCGAACGCGGACAGCGGCACCGCCAGTACGACATCGGTGACCGCCGCACCGAGCGAATAGCCGCCCAGCACCAGGCGGGTGTTGGGGCAGTTGTTCACCATGTATTGGATGTGCCGGCTCATGTCGTTGGCGCCGATGTCGACTTCGGTGTCGGCCGGGTATTTGACGGCGTAGGTGCCCATGCTCCGACCGCCCATCTTCGAGCTGAGCGAGTTGATGAACGCATTGCCGAGCGCGCCGGGGCCCGCCGATTCGAATCGGCCGCGCGCAAAGACGACCTCCACCTGCGGACAGTTGGCCGCACCCGCCGGTCCGACCGCCCCCGGAGTACCTGGCGGCAATACCGCACCGGCGCCGAGCAGCGCGGCACCGGTCGCGATCGCCGCGAGACCGCGTCCTACCGAATTCCGGGTAACTAGTTGGCGCACAGCACATCATGGTAGCGAGTGATCCGCGGCCGTGGGTCGCTTACGAAGACAACAAGGCCGATCGGTCCCGAGTTCGAGTCCCCGCGATTCAAACGAGGCCCGAGTGCCCGTCTTTGGGTATCGGTATCTACATGGGAACCTCAGCTGCAGAAACGATCACCGCTGTCGAGCTAGGGCGCCGACTCGACTCCACGGAACCACCACGTGTCGTCGATGTGCGAACTCCTGCCGAGTTCGAGACCTCACATATCGCCGGTTCGTACAACGTGCCGCTCGATGTGCTTGCCGAACACCGGTCCGCGATAGCCCCGCATCTGACCGAAGACGTTGTGCTGGTGTGCAAATCGGGGCAGCGAGCCGCCAAGGCCGCACGGCTGCTGCGTGATGCTGGTCAGCCGGCCGCACAGGTGCTTGAAAGCGGCCTGGCCGCATGGGAAGGCAACGGGTACGCGGTCGACCGCGGCGAACAGCGATGGGAGCTCGAACGCCAGGTGCGACTCGTCGCGGGGTCGATTGTGTTGTCCTCGATCCTGGGGAGTATCGCCCTACCGAGGCTGAAGTGGCTGGCCGCCGCCATCGGTGGAGGACTGACATTTGCGGCCGTCACCGACACCTGCGCGATGGCCACGGGCCTCGCGAAGCTCCCGTACAACCGTGGCGCTGAGTCCGACGTCGAGACCATCGTCTCGGCTTTACGCACCGACCGGTAGCGCCATCACTGCCGTCATCACTGCGAGGTCAAGCCGAGTTCTTCAGCGGCGCTGTAACTGTCGTCGACCAACACCGCCGTGCGCCCGTACTTGTCCAGGATCGAGGCCGCTACCGAAGCCCGGTATCCGCTGGCGCAGTGCACCCAGATCTCGCGGTCGGGCAGCTCATGCAGACGACGTGTCAGTTCATGAATCGGAACATTGAGCGCTTTGAGTACGCGACCGTCCCGGAATTCGTCCTCTCGCCGCACGTCGAGTACTGCCACCTGTTCACGGTCGATTTCCGCTGCCAGCGCCGCGAAGTCGGCGACCCGATAGGAGCTCAGCCCGGACTCCGTGGCGAGCTTGTCGATGTCGCCGCTCGCCGCGCCGCGTACGTCGTCGACACCGATACGCACCAATTCCCTTCTTGCGGTGGCGATCTGGTCGGCATCATCTCCGATGAGGGTCAGCGGCTCGCCCCATGCGTAGAGCCAGCCGAGATAGGTGATGAAGGAATCCGACAACTCGAAACCGTAGGACCCTCGCAGATGGCCCGCCGCGAAAGCGGTGCGGGACCGTAAGTCGATCACCCACTCTCCGGCATCGATGCGGCGCTTGAGTTCATCCGGGTCCACCGGCGCCGGGGTCGACAGATCCATGGGCGCGGGGCCGTCGCGGTTGACCACGCCCATGTGCTCGTAGTAGGCGGGATAGGCGGACAGCGAGGCGAGCAACTCGTCGACGAACGTTTGCTCATCCTGCGTCAGGGCCGGATTGGACGCGCGCTGCTCACCCAACGTCGACGCGTCGCGGCCCTGACCGCCGGCCGCACAGAAGCTGCCGAAACCATGAGTGGGATAGACCTGCGCCTCGTCGGGAAGTTCGTCGGCCAGGCGGCGCACCGAGCGGAACTGATCGATGGTCAGCTCATGGGTATGTTCCGCGCCGAGCAGATCCGTGCGTCCGGTGGTGTCGAAAAGCATTGACCCACCGGTAAACACACCCACCACGTGCCCGGATTCATCGCTGAGCGCGTAGCTCACGTGCTCCAGCGTGTGCCCCGGGGTGTGCATGACTTGGAGACGGAAGCCGCCGGCTTCGATGACATCTCCGTCTTCCACCCGGCGAGCCGGATACCCGACGTCGTCACCCTGGGGGATCACATACTGGGCACCCGTCGAACGGGACAGTTCCAACCCGCCCGTCACATAGTCGTTGTGCAGGTGCGTCTCGAGGACATGGGTGATGCGAGTGGCACGCTCACCGAGCAGCTGCGTCACCCGGTCGATGTCCCGCTGGGGATCGATGACCACCACTGCATGGTCGTCGGCCACCACATAACTGCGGTCGCCCAGACTCGACGTCTCGATAATTTGCACACGGACACCCATGCCCACCAGTTACCCCGTTCGACTGCCCCGCGGGACGTCCCGATCATCGGCAGCCCCGCCAGCTGGGGCCAAAATTGAATTCTCGACGATCGCAAACGCGCGGTTGCTACCATCGCGCCGTGCCCGAATCTGCTACATCCCGCGGACCTCGTCACCTGTCACGGCGCGCAGCGTTCGGCTACGCCCTCGCGCCGGTGTTGCTCGGAGCGCTCGCGGCCACTGCCGAGGCGCCTCGAGCGTCAGCCGCCGGTGGTCAACTGATCGACTTCGCACTGCAGCGAATTCCGCCGGAAGAGATCAAAGCGGCCGGCTACGACGGCGTGGTGAACTACGTGTCCGAGTCACGTCCGGGTATGAACTTCGAAGCGAAGCCGATCACCCGTCAGTACGCCGACGCGCTGCGCGCTGCGGGTCTGCATATCGTCAGCAACTTTCAGTACGGCAAGCCCGGCGGATCCGCGCCGTCGGACTTCACCCGCGGTTACGACGGCGGGGTGGCCGATGCGCAAACAGCGCTGTCGCTACACAACGCGGCCGGTGGAAGCGCCTCGGCCCCGATCTTCTTCAGCGTGGACGACAACATCGACCAGGGCACCTGGAACACCCTTGCGCTGCCGTGGTTCCGGGGAATCAACTCGGTGCTCGGCGTGGGCCGCACGGGGATTTACGGGCATTCCCGCGCATGTTCCTGGGCGGTCAGCGACAACGTGATCGGGCAGTCGACCACGCCCGGTCACCGGTGGGCCTGGCAGACCAGGTCCTGGTCCAACGGGGATCGCGAACCAGCAGCGGTGCTGTACCAGGGCGTGGTCAACGGTCCGCTGCTCGCGGGTGTGCAGATTGACATCGATGATGTCCTCGCAGCCGATTACGGGCAATGGGATCTCGCCCGCTAACCGCACTGATCGGCTCGGTCGGCATCATCGCGCTGTCGGCCTGCGGTCCGGTGACTCCGCCGACCAAGGCGTCGCCGCAGTCGCAGGGGAGTACCAGCGCCGCATCCAGCACCATCCCCGCGGCGCAGTCGAACACCACATCGCCGACGACCGGCCGTGCGGGCGTTTACGGCGATCCCACGGCGGCCGCCAAATACTGGCAACAGCAGTCTCTGGAAGACAATTGCGGGCTGGTTTCGGTGGCCGACGTGGTGGGAGAGATCACCGGGCACGCGCCGACCGAACAGCAGGTGATCGCCTTGGCGGTGAACACCCCGTCCGGGACCAACCCCGGTCCCATCTACGCGCCGGTGAACGACCCGAGCCACGCGAACGGGACGGGTGGCATCGAGATGGCGGACGAAGTCGTGCTGCTCGAGCACTACGGCGTCAAGTCGGCGATGACCGACGCCACAACGCATCCCGATCAGACCGGGCTGCCCGCGCTGGAGCGGTACCTCAACGAAAACCGCAAAATTATTGCGTGGGTGAATTCCGCCGTCATCTGGAACACCAGCGACCAGCGCACCGCCGCCGATCACTTCCTTGTAGTCACCGGTATCGATACCAACGCCGAAGTCGTTCACCTCAATGACCCCGGGGCCGACCATGCGGACGAACGCGTCTCGATCGCGACCTTCACCGCAGCGTGGCAGACCGGGGGAGACTCGATCGTGGTGACTGCGGCTGCTTAAAGGGCCACCGAAGCGACGAACACCCCGCGAGCGCCTGGCTCGCGGGGTGTCGTCAGACCGAAGCGGACTACTTCAAGTCGAACCGGTCGTTGTTCATCACCTTGACCCAGGCCGCGACGAAGTCCTCGACGAACTTGCCGTGGTTGTCATCCTGGGCGTACACCTCGGCGAGCGCGCGTAGCACCGAATTCGAGCCGAACACAAGGTCATTCGCGGTCGCGGTCCACTTGAGCTCACCGGTTGCCCGGTCGTGGCCCTCGTAGACGTTCTCGGAGTTCTTCGACGGCTTCCACTCGGTGCCCATGTCGAGCAGGTTGACGAAGAAGTCGTTCGTCAACACACCGGTCTTGTCGGTGAACACACCGTGCTTGCTGCCGCCGTGGTTGGCACCGATGGCGCGCAGACCGCCTATGAGCACCGTCAACTCGGGCCCGGACACGCCCAGCATGTAGGCCCGGTCGAGCAGCAACTGCTCGAGCGGAGCCTTCTCGCCCGGACGGAAGTAGTTGCGGAAACCGTCTGCCCGAGGCTCGAGTACCGCGAACGACTCCACGTCGGTGTGCTCCTGAGTGGCGTCAGTACGGCCCGGTGCGAAGTGCACCGAGATCTCATACCCGGCGTCCTTGGCCGCCTTCTCCACGGCCGCGGAGCCGGCCAGCACGATCAGGTCGGCCAGCGAGACCTTCTTGCCGCCGGAAGCGGACGCGTTGAAGTCCTGCTGGATCTGGGTGAGAACCGGCAGCACCTTGTCCAGTTCGGACGGCTCGTTGACCTCCCAGTTCTTCTGCGGTTCCAGTCGCAGCCGGGCCCCGTTGGCGCCGCCACGCTTGTCGGTGTTGCGGTAGCTCGCCGCTGACGACCATGCCGTCTTCACCAGTTGTTGAACCGACAACCCCGACCCGAGCACCTTGGCCTTCAGGGACGCGATGTCGCTCTCGTCGACCAATTCGTGGTCGACTGCCGGCACCGGGTCCTGCCACAGTTGCGGCTCGGGAATCCACGGGCCGCGGTAACGGCTGATGGGTCCCATGTCGCGGTGCAGCAACTTGTACCAGGCCTTGGCGAACGCCTCGGACAATTCCTCGGGGTGCTCCAGCCAGCGCTGCGTGATCTGCCGATAGATCGGGTCCTCGCGCAGCGACACGTCGGTGACCAGCATCGTGGGGTTGCGGCCCGGTCCACCGAACGGGTCGGGAATCGTGCCCGCGCCGGCCCCGTCCTTCGCGGTGAACTGCCACGCTCCGCCCGGGCTCTTGGTCAGCTCCCACTCGTAGCCGTACAGCGTCTCCAGGAAGGTGTTGTCCCACTTCGTCGGAGTCGGCGTCCACACCACTTCCAGGCCACTGGTGATGGCGTCTTTGCCGCTGCCGGTGCCGAATGTGCTCTTCCAGCCCAACCCCTGTTGTTCGATCGGGGCTCCCTCCGGCTCGGGGCCCACCGGGTCGGCGCTGGCACCGTGGGTCTTGCCGAAACTGTGGCCGCCCACGATGAGTGCGGCGGTCTCCTCGTCGTTCATCGCCATCCGGCCGAACGTCTCCCGGATGTCGCGCGCCGCCGCGACCGGGTCCGGCTTGCCTTCTGGCCCTTCGGGATTGACGTAGATCAGCCCCATCGTCGTGGCGCCATAGGGCTGCGCGAGGTCACGCTCACCCGAGTAGCGCTTGTTGGTGCCCAGCCATTCGTCTTCCTCGCCGAAAAGGACTTCCTCCGGCTCCCATACGTCCTCGCGGCCGAAGGCGAAGCCGAACGTCTGGAACCCCATGTCCTCCAAGGCGACGTTGCCGGCCAGCACCAGCAGGTCGGCCCAGGAAATCTTGTTCCCGTGCTTCTTCTTGACCGGCCACAGCAACCGGCGCGCCTTGTCCAGGCTGGCGTTGTCCGGCCAGCTGTTGAGGGGCGCGAACCGCTGCAAGCCCTGGCCGGCGCCGCCGCGGCCGTCGAAGATGCGGTAGGTGCCGGCCGCGTGCCAGCTCATGCGGATGAAGAAGCCCCCGTAGTGGCCGTAGTCGGCCGGCCACCAGTCCTGCGACGTCGTCATCACCGAGACCAGGTCGGCCTTGAGCGCGTCGACATCGAGCTTGGCGAACTCGGCCGCGTAGTCGAAATCGTCGCCCAGCGGGTTGGCCTGCGGCGAGTGCGGGTGCAGCCTCGAAACATCGACCTGGTTGGGCCACCAGTCCTGGTTGGTTCGCGGCGCGTCTGACTTCGGGGTGGGCGACGGGATGGCCGGGTTCTCGCTCTCACTCTTGCTCGCCGAGTCGTTGGCGTGAGGAGGTCGGCTATCGGATGTATCGGATGACACAGCATTCCTTCCGGGTTATCTGAAACGGGCTGTGATCACGGTTGTGATCAGGAATCAGTACTCGAGCAGTCGGGGCAGAAGCCCCAATAGATGACTTCGGCCTCATCGAGGACGAACCCATCCAAGACGTTGTCGTCGTCTGACGGCGTCAGACACGGCGTATCGCCGACGGCACAATCGACGTCTGCGATGATCCCGCAGGATCTGCACACGACGTGATGATGGTTGTCGCCGACGCGGGATTCGTACCGGGCGACCAGACCGGAAGGCTGAATGCGCCGCACCAGGCCGGCGGCGGTCAGCGCATTGAGCACGTCGTACACGGCTTGTCGGGACACGTCCGGCAAGCCAAGCCGCACCGCGGAGAAGATCGTGTCGGTGTCGGCGTGCGGATGAGCATGAACAGCTTCCATCACTGCGATCCGTGGCCGCGTTACCCGCAAATCGGCCGTTCGCAACTGCTCGGCGTGATCCGAGGACACATGCTCATACTCCGCACTTATCTGGAGTCAGTCAAGACTTTGCGGCATCCAATGCGACGCATCGCAGGTATTTTTGAGACCCGCGGCCGACATGCGGGCGGCCGCTCGATTTCGCTGAGGTCCATGGATACCGAGCATGTCCGTTGGACGCCGTCGGGCGTCCGGTTGCGTCTGCACCAACGTCGCGACGGCGATGTGAGTTGGCTCTTCCTGCCGGGCGGCCCGGGCATCGGCTCGGAATCCCTGCGGGAACTCGTCGACGCCGTGGCCGTGCCCGGATGCTCATGGCTCGTCGACCTGCCCGGCGACGGATCCAACACCAACGCTCCCGGCGCGCCGGCCGATCCCTACCACCTGTGGCCAGAGGTGTCACTCGAAGCGGCTCAGGCTGTCGACCGTCCGGTCTATGTCGGACATTCCACCGGCGGCGAATATCTGCTGGCGACGGCCGCGCTGGACGGGATGCTCGAAGGTATCGTCCTGATCAGCACCGCTCCTGACGCGTCGTGGATGCCGGTCTACGAAGAGATGACCATCAACAACCCGTTGCCTGGCGTCGCAGAGGCCACCGCCCGTTACGACGCGGATCCCACCAACGAGAACCTGCGCGAACTCGCCGTGCAATCCGCGCCGTGGAATTTTCCGGCCAGCAGCCTCGCCATGGGTGCTGAATTACTGGGCAGAATGCCCTACAACATGAGGGCCGCGCAGTGGTCGGACCGTCATTTCGACCGTGACTACGAATTGGCTTGGTGGCCAACCACATTGCCGACTTTGATCGTGAGCGGCTCGGCAGACAGGATCGTCACGCAGACGCTCTGGCAGCCCGACCGCTTTCACACTCACAACGTGATCTGGAGTGTCATACCCGAGGCGGGCCACTTTCCATGGATAGAGCGACCCGACGCGGTACGGGACGCCTTTGCCCAACTCGCGCAACGCATCGGCATCAACCGGTCACCGAGCGCTCCAGACTGACCAGCGAGGCGCCCAGATAATCCTCGGGGAAAGGCGGCATACCGCCGATCTGTTCCCGGAACTCCGGTGACGTGGCTGCCCAGTCATAGGTGAACGTGACGTCAGTGCGGTCCCCGTTCGGAGCCAGTTCGTAGCGCCAGAACCAGCCGCCCGCAGCATGATTGCCTGCGTCGTCGAGCCGGCCCGGCATCCAGGCGATGGTGTGGTCCTTCTCGAACTCGGTAACCAGGTTGTGGGTGACGTAGTCACCGCCGGCGGCCTCGAGATGCATGTTCATCCTGAAGATCTGGCCGGTACCGGTGATCGGTCGGGCGTCGACGGCGTCGCGAACCCAGTCGGTGGGCTCGGTGTCGCAATGACGGCTCGGGTCGGCCAACATCGCGAAAATCGTCGTCGGCGGGGCCGCAATGGTTCGGCTGACCGTGAAGCATTCGCTACTCATCGTCGTCCTCCGCTCCGTAGGCGCGCGCGATATCGGGCGAGCCGGACCACCCCGAGTAGGTGGGCCGGACGGCCACCCTGGCGGCGAATCGAGCCATTCCTCCTGCCTCCCCCAGGGCAGGATGTCGATCAGCGCGAAAGTGTGGCTGAGCTGCTCGGTTCCGCGGCCATTGGTGTGCCAGGTGCGGTAGACGCTGTCACCGTCGCGCAGGAACACGTTGACAGCGAAGCCGCCGCCCGGCGGAGCGTCCATGTCAGCCCCGAACGAGCTGTCCGAAGACGAGTACCACTGCATCTGGTTGCCGACCTTGCGCCGGTACGCGAGCGCCTCGTCGATCGGTCCGTTGGTGACGACTACGAAGCGGGCGTCGTAGTTGTCGAGGAACTCGAGCCGGGTGAACTGCGAGGTGAACCCGGTGCAGCCGGCGCACTGCCACTCAGCTCCGGGCGACCACATGTGGTGGTAGACGATGAGCTGAGAGCGGCTGCCGAACACTTCGGCCAGGCGGACCGGGCCGTCGGCGCCGACCAGCGTGTAGTCGGGCAACCGCACCATCGGCAGGCGGCGCCGCTGGGCGGCGATCGCATCCAATTCCCGGGTCGCGGCCTTCTCGCGCTTGCGCAGCTCGTCGAGCTCCGCGCGCCAGGTCTGCTGATCGACGATCGGCGGCTTTGCTTCAAGCATTGGGTCCACCTTCTTCAGTGATGTGTCCGGTCTCTGGGTATGACCCGCGACGGTCCCGAAACTCACCGCCGGAGTCCGGTGTGACGGGAGCAGTGTTTTCCCGTGCCGCCGACGGGGAACTAGTCACCCGCCGGCGTATCTCATGCCGGACTCCCGTCTGAGCTCAGGCGCCACGAAAGGCAACACCCGCTTGTCCCAGGAACTCAAGCCGCACTTTGACGATGTGCAGGCACATTACGACCTGTCCGACGATTTCTTCCGGCTGTTTCTGGACCCGACCCAGACATACAGCTGCGCCTACTTCGAGCGCGACGACATGACGCTGGAACAGGCGCAGATCGCCAAGATAGACCTGTCGCTGGGCAAGCTGGGCCTGCAACCCGGAATGACGCTGCTGGACGTCGGCTGCGGCTGGGGCGCGACCATGCGCAGGGCCATCGAGAAATACGACGTCAACGTCGTCGGCCTGACTCTGTCCAAGAACCAGGCCGCGCACGTGCAGCAGACGTTCGACGAAATGGACACGGCACGCAGCCGTCGTGTGCTGCTGCAAGGCTGGGAACAGTTCACCGAGCCGGTGGACCGCATTGTGTCGATCGGCGCGTTCGAGCACTTCGGCCGCGATCGCTACCAGGATTTCTTTTCGCTGGCTTACAAACTGCTGCCGGCCGACGGTGTGATGCTGCTGCACACCATCACCGGATTGACTCGCCAGCAACTGAGCGAGACTGGTCTGCCCATCTCCATGAATCACATCCGGTTCGTGAAATTCATTCTCACGGAGATCTTCCCGGGCGGCCAGTTGCCGGATACGGATATGGTGGCGGGGTTCTCGGAGGCGGCCGGTTTCACGCTGACCAGGCGTCAGTCGTTGCAGCAGCACTACGCGATGACCCTCGATCGGTGGGCCGCAGCGCTCGGCGCAAGGCGCGACGAAGCCGTGGCAATTCAGTCCCAAGAGGTCTATGACCGGTATATGAAATACCTGACCGGCTGCGCCGATCATTTCCGCACCGGGTATATAGACGTCAATCAGTTCACCCTGGAAAAATAGGCCTCTGCCCGGTTCGCTTGCCCGGTTTCGCGGTGTGCAATTAGACCCGTGTTTGGGAATGTGCGCTGCGGTGTATAGATAGCTACGTCGTACAGATAGCCACGTCTCCGACCTCAGAAAGGGCTAGTTTAATGAAACCCCTCGCACCTGCCGCAATTGTCATCGCGGCGTTGATGTTCAGCGGCTGTTCGGCTTCAAAGGTCATCAATACCGGTGGCGACACCAAGTGCAAAGACTTCACCACGCAGGACGAGAAGAAGCAGAGCGAAGAAGTCAGCAAGATGCTGAAGGACAAGAACGGCGCTGAGCCCAGCTCGCTGGAGATCAACGCAACCCGCCTCTCGGCGCAGACGTACTGCCAGACGCTGGGCAAGCCGGACAGCAAGATCTCCGAGGCCCCGCACGGCTGACCTGGTGGTCCTGCTGGCCGGCCGGACGGCTGTCCAGCAGGACCCGGTCCCGCGGCGATCCAGCAAGGACCCCGACCGGGTTGTCGGCGATACTTCAGCGCCCGATAAGTTCAGCGGATGAGCGATGACGACACGGGTTCCACCGCGCGTCTGTTCGCGCTTGCCGAGCAGGTGCGGGGCTTCATGCCGAGCGACGAAGGGCAGGCGCTGTACGACGCCGCGCTGCGTTATCTGGACGGCGGCGTCGGCGTGGAGATCGGCACGTATTGCGGCAAGTCAGCGCTGCTGCTCGGCGCAGCTGCGCAGCGGAGCGGCAGCGTGCTGTACACGATCGATCATCATCATGGGTCCGAAGAGCATCAGGCCGGCTGGGAGTTCCACGACTCGTCGCTGGTCGATGAGGTGACCGGGCTTTTCGATACACTGCCGACGTTCCGCCGCACGCTGGACGCCGCCGGCCTCGACGACCACGTCGTGGCCATCGTCGGCAGGTCACCGGTCGTTGCCCGGGGATGGCGCTCGCCGGTGCAGTTCCTCTTCATCGACGGCGGCCACACCGAGGCCGCCGCTGCCCGCGACTTCGAAGGCTGGGCGAAGTGGGTGGTCCCGGGCGGGGGCCTGGTCATTCACGATGTGTTTCCCGACCCCAACGACGGGGGTCGCGCTCCATACCAGATCTATTGTCGCGCAATAGCTTCCGGTCAGTTCCGGGAAGTCGGGGCGACTGGTTCGCTGCGGGTGCTGGAACGCACCGGCGGCCAGACCGGAGAGCCGGTCGAGACTTAGCGGCCAGGACCGGCCGTAACGCACTCGCAGTCGAAGTCGGTCTGCAGACCCACCGGAAGCGCGTGCCCCCGGAATATGCCGCTGCCCGGCGTCGTGCCCGACAACGCGTCGGCGGCCAGGATCATCGCCGCGCCCGTCCACGTGGTGCGCTCCTCCGGCCAGCGCTTACCATCGGCGAAAACCAAACCGGTCCAATAGGACCCGTCCCTTTCACGCAGGTGCTGCATCGCTCCGAACTGCCGGTGCGCCGCTGACCGGTGACCGATGGCGTCCAAAGCCAGCACCAGTTCGCACGTTTCGGCTCCGGTGACCCAGGGCCGGTCGACCACACAGCGAATGCCCAGATCGCCCACCACGAATTCGTCCCAACGTTGCCGGATTCGTGCCGCGGCGGCCGGACCGCGCAAAGCACTCCCGAGGATCGGGTAGTACCAATCCATCGAGTAGCGGTCTTTTTCGGTGAACGCCTCGGGATGGGCGACGATCGCGTGACCCAACCGGCCCAACGCCAGTTCCCATTCCGGCTGGGGTTCCCCGATCGTCGCGGCGAGCGCCAGCGCGCACCGGATGCTGTGGAATATGCTGGCGCAACCGGTCAGCAGCGCCTCCGGTAGCGGCCCGGCTTGGCTTCGGGCCCAACAAATTTCACCGTAACCGACTTGCAGGTCGATGACGAAGTCGATCGCCTTCTGCACCACCGGCCACATCACGGCGGCGAACCTCTGGTCGCCGGTGATGAGCACGTGGTGCCAGACACCGGTCGCGATGTAAGCGCAGAAGTTGCTGTCGCTGTTGGCGTCTTCGACGACGCCGGCGCGAATCTGGATCGGCCAGGAGCCGTCCGGGCGCTGCATGCGACGGCACCAGTCGAAGGCGGCGCGCGCCGGTTCCAACAGACCCGCCGCCGTCAGAGCCATGGCGTTTTCCACGTGATCCCACGGATCGGTGTGGCCCCCGGAAAACCAGGGGATCGCCCCCGATGGTTCTTGGGCGGCCGCTATGGACATCGCAGTCTGCCGGCACTGCTCCGGGGTCAGCACGCCGGCGACACCCGGCACGTTGTCATCCCGATGCAACTGAATACCTCTGCGCTGGACTGGCCTGAGCCGACTCGGGCTTGGTGAAGTACATGGCTACGCTCTTGCCCACCAGTGGATTCAGGGCGTGCTCGGCAAGCTGAGTGATCTTCGGCCGTTGCATCAGATCCCACACCAGCAACTTATGGTAGGCGCTGACCGCGGGGTGGTCGTTGTTCGACGGTCCCACAGCGCATTTGAGCCACCAGAACGGCGAGTGCAGGGCGTGGGCGTGGTGAGTATGCGTCAATTCCATTCCGCGACCGGTGATCTTGTCACGCAGTGCACTGGCCCGGTAAATCCTCACGTGGCCGCCCTCATTGCTGTGGTACTCCTCGGACAGCAACCAGCAGACGCGCTCCGGCAGCCACCGCGGCACGCTGACCGCCAGGGTGCCACCGACTTTGAGCACCCGGATCAGTTCGGCGATGGCGGCATCGTCCTCGGGTATGTGCTCGAGGATCTCCGACGCGATCACGCAGTCGAAAGTCTGGTCAGCGTAGGGCAGATTGAGCGCGTCGCCACGAACCACTTTCGCGGAGGCCGACTGCGGCGCCTCGCCGGTCTCGGCCATCGCACGCAGCAAGGTATCCACCGACCGGAGTTCGGCGGCGTCCTGGTCGAACGCGACGACATCCGCACCTCGCCGATAGGCTTCGAAGGCGTGCCGGCCGGCGCCACAACCCACGTCGATAACCTTGGCGGCGGGTCCGATCCCGAGCCGCTCGAAATCGACCGTCAGCATCGCGGCCCGCCCTCGGCGGCTCGTCGCTCGATCGCCCGTTGGTAGATCCGCACGGTTTGAGCGGCCACCGCGTCCCAGCTGAACACGTTGACCGCCCGATTGCGCCCGGCCTCGCCCAGGCTGCGGCGCCGCTCCGGCGAATCCAGGAGCTTGCCGATCGCATGTGTGAGGGCATCGACGTCGGCGGGCGCCACCAGCTCGGCGCAAGCACCGTCTGTCCCGAGTACTTCGGGCAGCGCACCGACACGGCTGGCGACGATCGGGGTCCCGCTCGCCATTGCTTCCACCGCGGGTAACGAAAAACCTTCGTAGAGAGAAGGAATGCACGCGACTTCGGCCGAGGCGAACAGGGCGGCGAGCTCGGCGTCGGGCAGGCCGCTGGCGATGTGGACGATGTCCGAGATCCCCAACTCGGCGATGAGCTTGTGGGTCGGACCGTTGGTTTCCACCTTGGCGACCAACCGCAACTCGAGGTCGCGGCTGGTGCGCAGTTTGGCGACGGCGTGCAACAAGGTGCTGACGCCCTTGAGGGGAGTGTCCGCGCTGGCGATCGCCATCACCCGGCCGGGTCGCCGCGGTGACGAACCCGGTCTGAACAGTTCGGTATTCACCCCCAACGGCACTACATGCAGTTGATCGGGGGAGACGCCGAAGTCCGCGACGATGTCGGTGGCCGACGACGACGACACGGTCAGCAGGTCAGGGATCCGCCGGGCCACCTGCTTCTGCATGCTGGAGAACCCATACCACCTGTGTACCAAAGGCTTTCGCCACCATCGAGCGGCAGCGAGATCGAGTGACCGGTCACGCGTGATCGGGTGGTGCACGGTGGCCACGACCGGCATGCCGGAACCGGCGATGGTGAGCAGTCCCGATCCCAGGCTCTGATTATCGTGCACGACGTCGAAGTCGGCCTTCCGGTCCGCCAGTAGCCGCGCCACCCGCAGCGTGAAGGTTCTGGGTTCGGGGAACCCGGCCGTCCACATGGTGGCCAACTCGAGCAGGTCGATCGAGTCACGAATCTCGCTCGGCCGGGGCACCCGGAATGGGTCCGGCTCGCGGTACAGGTCGAGGCTCGGAACCTTCGTCAGGCGAACCCGGGGATCGAGTAACTCGGGATACGGCTGCCCGGAGAACACCTCCACCTCGTGACCGAGGTCGACCAGCCCACGGCTGAGATGCCGCACATAGACACCCTGTCCGCCGCAGTGGTCCTTACTCCGATAGGACAGCAGAGCAATTCGCATTCTCAACCCTTCGGCGCCAGCGATCGACCAGGAAAAGGGGGGAAGGGCGCCAATCTCATTGCTGTCAACGCACCCGTGAACGACGGGACAGCAAACTGGACATGTGTCCAGATTATAGTTCGGTCAGCTAATTGACGCAAACGCACCCCCACCAGATCACTGCTGCCCGCTGTCACGGTTCGCATCGAATCCCAGACCGATCGGGGAGCTGAGTACGGCGCGGCACCCGCGCATGACAACGCTCCCGATTCGAGCTCGATACCGGCTGCTCTGCTGAACCGGCCAAAGCTACGACAATCCCGTCTCAAGCTACGACAACCGCGGCAGCAGCGCGAACCCACCCGCTCCGATCGCTGCACCGGTGAATGCCGCGCGGGATTTCGGTTTCGCTGACAGTGCGGTTAAAACGCGCCAAATCGGTTTAGTCTCATCGAGATGACTCGGCAACGTCTCCCCAAAGAACTTCGCCATCGCGATCCGGAGTTCATTCGCGCCGTGCTGCCTCCGCTGTGGTTGGCCTCGACCGTCTGGTTCCGGGCCGAGGTACTCGGCTTCGAGAACGTGCCGGATGAGCCGGTGCTGTTCGTGGGCAACCACAGCGGCGGGGGCGCAACCCCTGACACGTTCGTCTTCCTGCTGGCCTACAACACCTACTTCACCGTCGAGGGCCGTCCTCTCTACGCGCTGGCGCACGACACGGTCACCGCCGCGCCGGTCATCGGCGGGCTGACCCGCAAGCTGGGCGTGGTCCCGGCGGCCAATTCCTTTGCCGAGCGCATTTTCGACAGCGGAGGCTCGGCGCTGGTCTATCCGGGCGGCGACGTGGAAGCCCTGCGCCCGTGGCGGGATCGCAACAAGATCATCTTCTCCGGCCGTAAAGGCTTTCTGCGGCTGGCACACAAGTGCAATGTGAAGATCGTGCCGGTGGTGGCGACCGGTGGCCATGACACCTTGATCGTGCTGAACGACGGTCGGCGCACCGCGCAATTGCTGCGATTGGACAAATTGGCACGGGTGAAGAGCATGCCCATGACGCTGAGCATCCCGTGGGGGCTGTCGCCGCTCCCACTGCCGCACTTTCCCCTTCCGGCGAAGATCCGCATGCAGGTGCTCGAGCCGATCGATGTGCGAGCCAGGTTCGGCGAGGACCCGGACTGGGATCGCGCACTGGCCTACGTGACCAGCGTCATGCAGGTCGGCTTGTCGAAGCTGGCCAGCAAGACCATCGTCCCGATGGTCCGGTGAGATGACCCAAACCGTTACCGTCGCCCGCCATATCGACTGTCCGCTCGAAACCAGCGGCGGCTTCATCACCGACCCGCACACTCTCTTTCCCCAGGTATCCACATTCAGTCGGTGCCGCTTCGTCAAGTCGCGCGACGACGGCGAATTGTGGGATGTCTACATGGACAGCGGCACCATCCAGCTCGGCGGCCGGGTTCTGATCACACCTCCGACTGGCAGCCTGCTGAAGTGGCGGGCAGTCCAGGGAACGCGGCACTCGTTCGCGGCGCTCATCGAACCGGACGGCGAGGGCAGCCGCCTCACCCTGACCCTGACGTTCTCCACCACCGGTCTGGGTGTCGCACGGCTCAGCGAATGGCTGGGACGTGGTCTGGTCTCTCGTAACCTCGAGGCGGCGGCCGAGGAAATACGGCACTATCTGGAATTCGAGAGATAGCACTGCGGGGTGCCGGCCGGGCGGGCCGGCATTTCAGTCGCGGGCTGAATATGTGCTTTATTGGTAAAGGCTGTGCAAACAGCAGGCAACGAGCTGTTGTCTGGCGTAATGCTACGAGGTGATGTCCGCCACAGGCTCCGACGGAGGATCCGGGCCGAGCGTGCATTGAGCGTCACCGGAGTGCGGCTGCCAGCCGACCACACCGATCGGAGGAAGCGTGATGGACTTCGCGTTGCTGCCACCAGAGATCAACTCGGCGCTGATGTATGCCGGCCCTGGCTCCGGACCGATGCTGGGGGCTGCCGCCGCGTGGGACGAGTTGTCCGCCGAGATGTACGCAACCGCCAGTTCCTATCAGTCAGTGATCACGAGCCTGACCGCCGGACCATGGATCGGTCCGGCGTCAGCTGCCATGGCTGCCGCGGCCACCCCCTACGTAGCGTGGCTGAAAGTCACCGCGCTGCAGGCTGAGCACACCGCCGACCAGGCCAAAGCGGCGGCTCTGGCGTATGAGACCGCGTTCGCCGAGACGGTTCCGCCGCCGGTGGTCGCCGCCAACCGCAGCCTGCTGATGATGCTGATAGCGACGAACTTCTTCGGCCAGAACACGCCACTGATCGCACTCACCGAAACCCAGTACGCCGATATGTGGGCACAGGACACCGCGGCCATGCAAAGCTACGCGGCGTCATCGGCAGCGGCGACCACATTGACGCCGTTCGCCGAGCCCTCTTCCATCACCGATTCGAGCGGGTTGCCGGCGCAGGCGGCCGCGGTCAGCCAGGCCACCGGGACCGCCGCCGGAGAGGTGCAGAGCCTCGTCTCATCGGCGCAGCAGGCACTGTCCGCAGTGCCGGCGGCGCTGGCGGGTCTGGCAACCCCTGCTCCGGCCGCGGCCGTTTCGCCGTTCGACATCGTCACACTGCTCGACTTCGGCGCGGGTCTCATCAGCGGCACCTTGGACGGAATCGTCGGGACGACTGCCCTTCCTTACGACATCGGCGGTTACCACATCGGGGTTCACACCGACGACATTGTCAGTGGCTGGGCGGGCATCGAGAGCTGGCCCGGGTCGGCGCCGGTGCCCCCGACCCAATTTCCGGTCATCACCAACCTCGGCTCCCCGGTGTCAGCGGGCCTGGGTGAAGCCGGGTCCGTCGGCGGACTGTCGGTACCGCCGGGTTGGACGACCGCCGCGCCGGGCTTCCGGCTGGCGGCACTGACGTCGCCGGCCGCCAGTGTCGGCGCCGCGGCGGAGGCTTCCGCGGACGGGGCCGGAGCGTTGTTCAGCCAGATGGCCGTGGCGGGCATGGCCGGGCGGGCCATGGCCGGCACCGTCGGCACGGGCGGGTCCGGCGGCGCCCGCACCAAAGAGCGGGTCGGGGTGGCCAAGCGCGGCACGCCGGCCGCCGCTGAGACGGGCGAGGAGTCCGCGAAGCCGCCGCCAGCACTACCCGGCGGCCCGATCACCAGCATCGCCGCCGAACTGCGTGAACTGGCCTCCCTGCGCGACGCCGGAATCCTCACCGAGCAGGAGTTCACCGAGCAGAAGCAACGCCTGCTCCCGCAGTAGGGTCACCTACCGCGGGTGGGCGCGAGCAGCGCTACTTGACGCGGTTGGCGGCGAAGGTCGCGGCCTGGGTCGTCATTCCGTTCTCGATGTAGGAGACGTGCGCCATGATGTTGCCGCCACCGGTGCAGATCGGGTCATCGGTGGCGCACAGGCTGATCAACTTGCCGCTGTAGAGCGGGCTGATCGTCGGCAGTGGGCCACCGCCCCACAGTGCGCTGGAGAATCCGCTGGACGGTTCGCCGAAATAGGCGACCGCGGCGACGTGATCGGCAACCGGGGCCGGCATCTGGGTGCTGGCCAGGTTGATCACGGTGGCGCCCTGCGAATATCCGCCCATCACGATCTTGGTGCTGGGGCAACTGGCCACAGTGCCCTGGACGTGGGCACTCGCGTCGTCAGCGCCGCTGGTGGCGCTGTTGTGGTAGTCGTCGTTGGCGGGGTAATTGACCGCATACACCTCCACGGAGCGGCCGGCCAACTGCGACGTGAGCGAGTCGACGAACGCCTGGCCGACATTGCCCAGCCCCGGTTCCTGGTGAGTGCCGCGGGCGTAGACGATCGACACGTCGGCGCAGGGATCGGCCGAGGCGTTGCCCGGACTGGCGAGGGGCACGCTCAGCAGAGCCCACGTCGTCATGACGAGAACACTGGCGATACGTGCAAGGCTGCGTGCAGTCATGCCCCAGATCCTGACATACCGGCGGCGACGGCGTAGCCGGCGGCTCAGATACCCACCGGCTCGCCCGCCCGGCGCCGTTCATTCAGCCATCGAGCCGGGGTCCTGATCGTGGTTGCCGAACCATTTCAAGGCCTCGAGTGCCACCGCGACGCGAACGGTGGTGCGTTCCAAAGGCCGCGGCAGCAGTCGTTGCGCGGCATCGAGCCGACTCAACAGTGTGTTGCGATGGATGTATAGCTGTTGAGCCGCACGGGCGGCATTGCACTGCTCGTTGATGTAGGTGAGCAAGGTGTCCCGCAACACCGAGCCGGCCGAGGCGAAGGACCCGAGGGTGTGATTGATGAAATCGTGTGCCTGCTCTTGTTTTTGGGTGAGTAGCGCGACCATCTGAATGTCCTCGAAGAATGCGAGTTGCTGCCGTGCCCGCAGTCGCACCATCATGTGTTGGGCAGTCAGGGCCTGCTCGTAACTGGTGCGGAAACCGTCGATGCCTCGAGCACTGACTCCAATTGCGATGCGCACCTTGGGCGTTTCCTCGAGCACCCGACGGACTTGTTCGCTGTCGACATCGGCGATGTCCTTGAGCCATAACCATCGGGTCGCCTCGCTGGCGATCACGGTGAAGGGCTGCGGGCATCCGACGGCGTGGCCCAAGCTGACGACGGCCCGGTCAAGCGTGCGGTTGTCGCCGTCGTCCTCGTCGCACCACAGAATGGCGGCGGTGTGAGATCCACTGAGCGCGTAGCCCAGTCGCACTTCCGCTCGCTTGAGATTCATCGACTCGCCCTCGAGGATCAATTCAACGATCTTGCGTCGCTCGACGATTGCTCCCTGAGCCAGCTCGTTGTGCTCCAACTTCATCTGCCGGGAGATGGCGGCAAGAGTGACGTCGACGAAATCACTGGCCGAGCGGGTGACCACATTGAGTAGTTCGCGCAACTCGTGGGGATCGGACGTGAGGTCGAAGACGATGTCCGTCCACCGTTGTAAGGCCACGTTCTGGCCGATGCGGTAGACCTCGAGCGCCGATGCGCCGAGGCCGCGGCGCACCAGAATGCGGGCCATGCGCAGCGGCTCCGGCCCCAGGTACGGGGACACCACGCCACCGGGGTCCCGCAGGTGGCTGGTGGCGAAATGCACCAGGCTCGCACGGTTGGAGGAACTGACCGCCGCTGCCAGAGTGGGATCGCCGATGATCGCGGAGCTGCTGGCCACGGTGGCGCGATCGAGCTCCTCGAGCCATTCCGGTGACGGGTTGAGAGCGATCCAGGCTCCTTGGCGGATCAGCTCACGGACTTGAGGCGACAATTTGCTATCTACCACGGAAAACCATTCGGTCGTAGGCGCACTTTGCACTTTCATCGAGTTCTCTCGGTGAGTTGGGGGAGGGTTCGGATCGACGCGGGGGGGCTCCCTGCGTAACAAAAGGCTACATCAACGTATCGTATACAGTCAAGCATTATATACTTGAGTGTATGCGTTGCGGATGAACTGGCCTTTTGCGGTCCCGCAGTCCGACCGTCCGGTCTAAAGTTCCAATCCATGCGTCGCGCGTGGACCTGGACATTCGACCTTCCACCAGATCAGCTCTGGCCGGTTTTGGCCGACACGAACCGGTTCAACGAAGCCCTGGGCCTGCCGCCGTACACGCTCGACGAAACACCGCAACCCAACGGCACGGTGCTGCGCCGGGGTCGGGGCAAAGCCGCCGGTTTTGCGCTCGAATGGGAGGAGAAGCCGTACGAGTGGGTCACGGGCCGGCACTTTCGCCAGTCCCGGGTCTTCAGCAAGGGGCCGTTCCGTCGCTTCGGCCCGGTCTTCGAAGTCGAGCCGGACGGACGCGGAGGCTCGCGGGTCTCCTATGCGCTGGAGTGGGAGCCGCTGAACATGGCGGGCCGCCTGTTCGGCGCGCGACTTGCGGCGCAGGCGGGGGAGAACGTGCGCCGGCGAGTCCTGGAGGCGGTCGCGTTCGTCCGGGGCGACCAGGGTCCAGACCGCGTGACACCGTTCGTGCTTCCAGAGCCGATACTGCCCCACGGCGCACGCGAACGGGCCACCGCGATGGCGCGTCAGATCGACAGCAGCCCCTACGGCAACGGACTCGGCAACCGCATCGCCGACCAGGTGCTGCACGCCATGGCCGCCGATCTGCAGCGCATGCGGCCCAAAGTCCTGGCGAACCAGCTCGGGGTGCCGCCGCGCGCCATGACCGAGGCATGTTTCACCGCGGTCCAGACCGGCCTGCTGTGCATGAGATGGGACCTGTTGTGCCCCAACTGTCGCGGAGCCAAGGTGAGTGTGCCGTCGCTTGCCGACCTCCCACACGGCGCGCACTGCTCATCGTGCAACATCGACTACGACCGTGAATTCGAACGCAATGTGGAGCTGACGTTCGCGCCCTCGCCGACCGTGCGCCCCCTGCGCGAAGGCGACTTCTGCCTGTCCGGGCCGATGAGCACCCAGCATGTGGCGGTGCAAGTCCTGCTGAGCCCCGGGGAGCGACGCACGGTTGCCGTCGACCTGCCTGCCGGTCCCTACCGCGTGCGCACCTTGCACCCGGGCGTCGCCGTCGATGTCGAGCACACGGGCGGCGCGTTTCCCGGTCTGCGCGTCACAGGGTCCGGTGTGGAACTGCTCGCGGCGCCGGATCGGGACGGCGAACCGGAAACGGTGACGTTCGTCAACGATGCCGGCTTCGAACTGGCGGCGTTGATCGAAGAACGGACGTGGACACGCCAGGCCCTGACCGCACCGGAAGTCATTTCACTGCAGGCTTTTCGCGATATGTTCGCCGAGGCGACGCTGCGGCCCGGCGACGATGCCGGCGTCAGCCAGGTCGCGTTGCTGTTCACCGATCTCCGGGGTTCAACTGAGCTCTACGAACGGGTCGGCGACGCCACGGCCTACAACCTGGTCCGCGAACACTTCACCTTGCTTGCCGCGGTCGTGCGCGAGCATGACGGCGCGGTCGTCAAGACGATTGGTGACGCGGTGATGGCGTCGTTCGACGATCCCGCGCAGGCGGTACGCGCGGCCCTGGCGATGCAGGCCCGGATCGCCTCGTCGACGCACGGAACCGAGCAACTGGTGTTGAAAGTGGGTGTGCATGCCGGACCCAGCGTCGTCGTGACGCTGAATGACCGCCTCGACTATTTCGGCTCGACCGTGAACATGGCTGCGCGCCTGCAAGGGCAGAGTTGCGGTGCGGACATCGTGCTGTCCGAGGCGATCGCATCCGATCCGGCGGTGCGCGAATTAGTGGAAAACGTACCCCAACGCCGTGAAACTGTGCCGCTCAAAGGGTTCGCCGCGCCGGTCGGTTTCCTCCGGTTAGTGAGTTTGGGATCTCCCTCGAAAGGGGAAGACGGGCTTTGAATTCGCTCGCGTGATACGAGGTGTGAAATGTGGACGATCATCTGTCGGCTGCTATCCGTCGCCGCCATGGTGTTGGCACCCATGGCGGTCGTGACGATCGCGACACCCGCCGTCAGTTCGGCGCAGTGCGCAGACGGCGAATGGTGGGATCCCACCGGTAAAGTGTGCCGCCCCTTGGGTGTTGGGCCACAACCGCTCGACTGCGAGGCGGGTCAGTGGTGGGATCCGACGGCCAACGTATGTCGCCCCCTGGGCGTCGGGCCGCAGCCACTCAATTGCGAAAACGGTTGGTGGTGGGACCCGGCGGCCAACGTTTGCCGGCCGCCCGTCATACCACCAGCCGGGTAGTCACCGCTGCTGCGGCGGGAAGCCACCCGTGGCTACCGGCCCCCACCGGCGCACAGTCACGCGCAACAGACATTTCTTCTGGTCACGCATCGCCCGGCGGTACTCATCCCAGTCCGGGTGCTCGCCGGCGATCGCTCGGTAATAGTCGACCAGGGGTTCAACCGCGGCGGGCCCCTCGATCACCTCAGCGTCACCGTCGAGCTGAACGTAGGCACCGTTGAACTCCTCGGACAACACCACGACGCTCGCTCTGCCGGTCCTGCGAATGTTGACGCTCTTGGCACGCTGGGGATAGCTCGCGATCACCACCCTGCCCTCCGCGTCGACTCCACCGGTGACCGGCGAACTCTGCAGCGAACCGTCAGCGCGAAACGTAGTCAAAATCATCCGGTGTCGGGTGCGGATGAAATCCAGCAACTCGGAAAAGCCCACTACGTCCGCTGTCGCTATTTTCGGAGCCATCAGACCAACCTAGCCCGGCTCCGGCGCCCATTACTCTGGCCCGAGTGGCCGATCCGACCGTCAGCGAGTTGCGCAGGCGCCTCGATGAGCTGACGATCCGCGACGCCGCCCGCCTGCGCAGGCGCCTGCAGAATCTTCGCGGCGGCGCCAAGCCCGAGAAACTGCAACAACTCGCCGCGCAGATGGCCACCGCAGAGTCGCTGGTGGCTGCCCGCCGGGCCGCGGTGCCGACGGTCGGCTACCCCGACCTCCCTGTCACCGAGCGGCGCCAGGAGATCGGCGAAGCGATACTCAGGCACCAGGTGGTCATCGTCGCCGGCGAGACCGGTTCCGGCAAGACGACCCAACTGCCGAAAATCTGCCTCGATGTCGGCCGGGGCGTGCGCGGCACCATCGGCCACACCCAGCCCCGCCGGCTGGCCGCTCGGACCGTCGCGCAACGTATCGCCGACGAACTGCATACCCCACTCGGTGACGTTGTCGGCTACACCGTCCGTTTCACCGACCAGGTCAGCGACCGCACCCTGATCAAGCTGATGACCGACGGCATCCTGCTCGCCGAGATCCAGCGCGACCGCCGCCTGCAGCAGTACGACACACTCATCCTCGACGAAGCCCACGAACGCAGCCTCAACATCGACTTCCTGCTCGGATACCTGCGCGAGCTGCTGCCCCGCCGGCCCGACCTGAAGGTGATCGTCACCTCGGCGACCATCGAACCGCAGCGCTTCGCAGCGCATTTCGCCGGAGCACCGATTGTCGAAGTGTCCGGGCGGACCTATCCGGTGGAAATCCGCTACCGGCCCCTGGAGTTGCCCGTTTCCTTTGGCGCACAGGATGATCCAGACGACCCGGATCATGAGGTCATCCGCACGGAAACGCGTGATGAGATCGAGGCGATCGCCGACGCAATCGCAGAACTGGAGACAGAGCCACCTGGCGACGTTCTGGTGTTCCTCTCCGGTGAGCGCGAAATCCGGGATACCGCAGAGGCATTGGCCGGGCTGAAACATACCGAAGTGCTTCCGCTCTACGCCCGGCTGCCGACCGCCGAGCAGCAGAAGGTTTTCGCGCCACACACCGGACGCCGGGTGGTGCTGGCGACCAATGTCGCCGAAACATCGCTGACCGTGCCCGGGATCCGCTACGTCGTCGACCCGGGCAACGCCCGGATCTCGCGCTACAGCCGCCGATTGAAGGTTCAGCGACTGCCCATCGAACCAATCTCGCAGGCCTCCGCCGCGCAGCGCGCCGGACGATGCGGGAGGGTCGCGCCCGGGGTGTGTATCCGCCTCTATTCAGAGGAGGACTTCTCCCTCCGTCCCCGCTACACCGAACCGGAAATACTGCGGACGAACCTCGCTTCGGTGATATTGCAGATGGCAGCACTACAACTCGGGGACATCGAGCGGTTTCCCTTTCTGGACCCACCGGATCGGCGCAGCATCCGTGACGGGGTGCAACTGTTGCAAGAACTCGGTGCTTTCGACGAGCAGGGCGTGATCACCGACCTCGGCCGTCGACTCGCGAGGCTGCCCCTCGACCCCCGGCTGGGCCGGATGATCCTGCAGGCCGACACCGAAGGCTGCGTGCGCGAAATCCTGGTACTGGCAGCGGCACTGACGATTCCCGACCCACGCGAACGGCCCGTCGACCGTGAGGACGCGGCTCGCCAGAGCCATGCCCGCTTCGCCGACGAGCACTCCGACTTCGTTGCCTACCTCAACCTCTGGCGATATCTGCGCAGTCAGCGGAAGGAATTGTCTGGCAGTGCTTTTCGCCGGATGTGCCGAAAGGAGTTTCTGCACTATCTGCGCATCCGGGAGTGGCAGGATCTGGTCGGGCAACTGCGCAGCATCGCCCGCGACCTGGGAATCGTGGAGTCCGACGAAGCGGCCGATCCGGCCCGGGTTCACGCGGCGCTGCTCGCCGGGCTGCTGTCGCATGTGGGTATGCGCCGGGAGGACACGCGCGAGTACCTGGGCGCACGCAATGCACGTTTCGTGCTCGCGCCGGGCTCGGTGCTGACCAAGCGTCCTCCGCAGTGGGTCGTGGCGGCCGAACTGGTGGAAACGAGCCGCCTGTACGGCCGCACCGCCGCGCGCATCCAGCCCGACATCGTCGAGCGAGTCGCAGGCCAGCTTGTGCAGCGCACGTACAGCGAACCGCACTGGGACGCCAAGCGCGGCGAGGTGCTGGCCTATGAGCGGGTCACGCTCTACGGGCTGCCGCTGGTGGCGCGCCGCAGAGTCGGGTATGCCGGGGTGGAACCGGCGCTGGCGCGAGAATTGTTCATCCGGCACGCGCTCGTGGAAGGCGACTGGCAGACCCGCCACCACTTCTTCCGCGACAACGCGCGGCTCCGTACGGAACTCGAGGAGCTGGAGGAGCGGGCCCGCCGCCGCGACCTGCTCATCGGTGACGACGACATCTATGCGTGGTACGACACCCGCATCCCCGCTGACGTCGTGTCCGCGCGGCACTTCGACGGGTGGTGGAAGAAACAACGGCACCGGACGCCGGAGCTGCTGACCTTCAGCCGCGAGGATTTGTTGCGCGCCAACGACAACGGCGCCGACGACGATCGTCCGGACACCTGGAGCACCGGCGACGCCGCGCTTGCGTTGACCTACCGCTTCGAACCGGGTGCCAACGACGACGGTGTCACCGTGCACGTCCCGATCGACGTGTTGGCCCGCCTCGGTGGTGACGAATTCGCCTGGCAGGTGCCCGCATTGCGCGAGGAACTGGTGACGGCCCTTATCCGCTCACTGCCAAAAGATCTGCGGCGCAACTTTGTTCCCGTTCCCGACACCGCCCGGGCGGTACTGGCCGGCATCAACCCAGCCGGCGAGCCGTTACTCACGGCGTTACAGCGCGAATTGCGCAGGCGTACCGGTGTTGTGGTGCCGATCGAGGCCTTCGACCTGGAGAAGCTGCCCGCCCATCTGCGGGTGACATTCGCCGTCGAGTCCGCGGACGGCACCGAGGTCGCACGCGGAAAGGATCTGCACGTGCTGCAGGAGCGACTTGCGGCGCCGGCGCGTCAAGCCGTCGCGCACGCGGTCGCGGGCGAGTTGGAACGGACCGGGTTGCGCTCCTGGCCCGAGGAGATGGCAGAACTGCCCCGGGTCGTCGAGCGTGTCGTCGACGGACGCTCCGTACGCGGCTTTCCCGCCTTCGTCGACGCGGGCACTGCTGTCGACCTACGCGTGTTCACCAGCACCGTCGAACAGGACAGCGCGATGGGTCCCGGCCTCCGCCGACTGGTTCGGCTCAGTGTGCCGTCGCCGATCAAATCGGTTGAACGCCAGATCGATCCACGGACCCGGCTGATCCTGGGAACGAACCCGGACGGGTCGCTGTCCGCACTGCTCGACGACTGTGCCGACGCGGCGGCCGATGCCCTGACGCCGCGGCCGGTGTGGACGCGCGATGCGTTCGCCGCGCTGCGGGAGCGGGTGGCGGCGGACCTGGTGCCGACGACCGTCGCCATCGTAGGGCGTAGCGCCAAGGTCTTATCGGCCGCGCAGGAAATTCAACTGCGGCTGCCCGATGAGCCGCCGGCAGCACATTCCGAAGCAATCTCTGACGTGCGCGCGCAACTCGATCGGCTTCTGCCACCTGGCTGGGTCACAGCCACCGGCGCCACGCATCTTGATGACCTGGCGCGCTACCTGACGGCAATCAACCGTCGGCTGGAAAAGCTGCCGCAGGCACTACAGGGGGACCGGGATCGGATGCGGCGGGTGCACGGCGTACAGGACGCCTTCGATGAACTGCTGCGTACCTTGCCCGCCGGCCGGGCGACGGCGACCGACGTCCGCGACATCGGCCGCCAGATTGAGGAGCTGCGGGTGAGCATGTGGGCTCAGCAGCTCGGTACCCCCCGTCCGGTGAGCGAACAACGCATCTATCGAGCGATTCAGGCTGCCCGCGAGCGGTCCTGACAGCAGATTTGCGCCGCCACCCGGACCGCCGCGTGCGCATCGCGCTGTGCGATGGAAGTATCGCGTAAGTGGCCACCAAAAAACCGCAGACCATTTCGTACCCGGCGCCCGAGGCGCGTCCGCACCGTCACGATAATGCACCGCTGGAACCTCACGTCATCGTGTTGTTCGGCGCGACAGGGGATCTGGCTAAACGCAAGTTGATTCCCGGCCTTGCGCACCTGGACCAGTCGGATCTCGCTCCGAATATTCAGATAATCGCGACGTCACTCGAAGATCTGTCCGACGACGAATTCCGCGAGATCGCAAAAGGTGCGATCGACGAGTTCGGGTCCCACAAACTGACGCCCGAACAATGGGAAGAATTCGCCAAGATACTCACCTACGTCCCGCAAGACGCCGGAGCCGAGGCACTTGCGAATGCCGTGGCGAAAGCCGAGGAAACTCTTGGCGACAACGTGCGAAGGCTCCACTACCTTTCGGTTCCCCCCAAAGCGGCGCACGACGTCATCGACATGCTGCGCGAAGCCGGCCTCGTCGACCGCTCGAGAGTGGTGATGGAGAAACCGTTCGGCACCGACTTCGACAGCGCGGTGGCACTCAACGACTTCGTGCACGAAACCTTCGACGAGTCCCAGATTTTTCGCATCGACCATTTTCTCGGGAAAGAGGCAGCCCAGAATATCCTGGCGTTTCGCTTCGCCAACGGGTTGTTCGAGCCGATCTGGAACCGCAACTTCATCGACCACATTCAGATCGACATTCCCGAGACCCTCGGCCTGGACCAGCGGGCGAACTTTTACGAAAACACCGGTGCCTTCCGGGATATGGTCGTCACCCATCTGCTCCAGGTGATGGCGTTCGTCGTGATGGAACCGCCGACGGCCCTGGAACCGCGCGCGATCAGCGAAGAGAAGAACAAGGTCTTTCGGTCGATGCTGCCGATCAAGACCTCGAATGTGGTGCGTGGTCAGTACAGCGGATACCGCCAAGAAGACGGCGTCTCAAAGGATTCCGACACCGAAACCTTCATCGCGCTCAAGGTGGGGGTCGACAACTGGCGCTGGGCGGGGGTGCCGATCTACCTGCGCACCGGCAAGAAGATGGCCGAAGGGATCCGCATCATCTCGATCGCGTTCAAAGAAGCGCCACGAACCATGTTCCCGCCCGGGTCCGGAGTGGGAACGCAAGGTCCCGATCACCTCACGTTCGATCTCGCCGACAACTCGAAAGTGTCGCTGTCCTTCTACGGAAAGCGACCGGGCCCGGGAATGAAGCTCGACAAGCTCTCGATGCAGTTTTCCACCCAGGAAATCGACTCAGCGGCAGATGTGTTAGAGGCCTACGAGCGGCTCATCTTGGATGCGATGCGCGGTGACCACACGCTGTTCACCACTGCCGAAGGCATCGAATCTCTTTGGGAGCGCTCGCAGGACCTGCTCGACGACCCGCCGCCGGCCAAGCTGTACCAGCCCGGCACCTGGGGCCCCAATGCCATCCACCAGTTGATCGCGCCCAACGCGTGGCGTCTGCCGTTCGAAAGGGAGTGGCGCGAACGCCGAACCGAGGCTTGAGCGATTCGGGTCCGTTCAGTCGGGGATGTAATCGAATTTGTCCGGGTGGGGCCCGGTGCGTCCGTTCTCGCCTTGATCCAGCGCGCTGATCGAAGCGACATGCTGATCGGAGAGTTCGAAGTCGAAGAGCTCGAAGTTCGACCTCACCCGGTCGGCGGAAACAGACTTCGGAAAAACGATGTCACCACGTTGAATGTGCCAGCGCAACACGACCTGGGCAGGGGTCTTGCCCAACGCCTTGGCGATGCCCGTGATGATCTCGTCGTCGAGGACCTTGCCTTGGGCGATCGGAGACCATGCCTCGGTTGCGATGTTGTGCGCTGTGCCGTAAGACCGCACGTCCTCGTTGGTGAAGTACGGGTGCACTTCGATCTGATTCACGGCGGGTACGGTCTGTGAGCCGTCCGCGAGCCGATCCAGATGGCCCGGTTGGAAATTCGAGACGCCGATGCTGCGGGCGCGTCCGTCGGCGGCGAATTCCTCGAGTGTCTTCCAGGTCGACAGGAAGTCACCGTCGTACAGCGTCGGCAACGGCCAGTGGATGAGGAAGAGGTCCACGTAGTCTGACCCGAGCGCCGACAGCGTCGCCTCGAACGCCGTGCGCGCATCGTCGGGCCGGTGAAAACCGTTGTTGAGCTTGCTGGTGATGAACACCTCGCCGCGGTCGAGGCCGGCGTCACGGATACCCTGGCCGACCTCCTTTTCGTTGCCGTACATTTCGGCGGTGTCGATGTGCCGGTAACCGACCTCGAGTGCGGCTCGCACTGCCGCGGCCGTCTGATCCGGCTCGATCTGGAAGACACCGAAACCCAATTGCGGGATCGAGTTCCCGTCGTTGAGCGTGATTGACGGGACAGTGCTCATGCTCCAGCCTCCTGGTCTCTCGGGTGATCGCTTGAGGGGATGCCCACTTCTGGCCAGAACTCAACACCGCGGGAGAGAGATGTGGCTCGCAGTCAGCTCAGTTCGGCGCTGATATAGCTGACAGTGTCGCGGAACCGCGCCAGAATCTCATTGTCCGGCAGCACAAAACCGTACTGGGCGTACACCTGCTCGGTCGGGTAACGGGTGACTGACCAGCCGGCGGCGGTCAGGTAGTCCGCGGCCTGCTGACGCTCGCCCATCCATACCAGCTCGGCGACGTCGATATCCAGCCCGTGCTTGCGCCAGCCGGCACGCATGTTCCGGGCACGTTCGTCGGTGAAGACGCTCATGTCGCTGATGTTCTCCGTCGCCAGCCGGCTGCCCCGTGCACTGAGTGCGGTGATGTTGTCCAACAACCGGTCCTGAGCTTCCGGCGGGAGATAGGGGAGCAACCCTTCGGCGATCCACGCGGTCGGTTCAGTGGTGTCGAACATGTTGTCACACAAGGCCTTCGGCCAGTCCTCGCGGAGGTCGATGCCAACCGGACGCCGCTCGGCGGCCGGTTCTTCGCCGATCTGGGCCAGGGTCAGGCTCTTGAAGGTGATGACCTCGGGCTGGTCGACCTCGAACACCACCGTGCCCTCCGGCCAGGACAGGCGGTACGCCCGCGCGTCGAGTCCGGCGGCCAGGATCACCGCCTGGCGTATGCCATCCCTGGTTGCGGCGGTGAAGAAGTCGTCGAAGAACCGCGTGCGCACCGTCATCTGCTCGCGCCGCTGTTGATACGTCATCGGCATTTCGTCGTCTTCGAGCGGTATTTCGCCGTCCAGCATGCGGGTGAAGAACGGATGCCCGACGGCGCGCACCAGCGGTTCGGCGAATCGATCGTTCAGCAGGGGATCCGGTTCGCGGGAGGCCAGCGCCCGGGCGGCCGCGACCATGGTCGCGGTGGCCCCGACGCTGGAGGCGAGGTCCCAACTGTCCCCATCGGCGCGCGCCGAACCAAACGATGACATCCGCTGCTCCCGTCCCGGCCGGCCGTGTCGATACCCTGCTCAGCGTAGCTGCGGTGTGCCGGCCTGGCAGTCCACTGGCGATGCCGGATGACATGATGGTCGGCACCATGGCACCGACACTGCGACCCCGCCGATCCGTTCTGTACTTGCCCGGCAACAAGAGCAGGGCCTTGGAGAAGGGGCGAACGCTGCCGGCGGACGTGTTGATCCTCGACCTCGAGGACGCCGTCGGCCCCGACGCAAAGACCGAGTCCAGGACCGCCGTGTGTGAGGCCGTGTTGTCCGGAGGTTACGGACCCCGCGAAGTTGTGGTGCGCATCAACGGTTTGGACACCGACTGGCACGATGACGACCTGGCCGCCGTGGCGCGTACCAATGCCGATGGGGTTTTGGTGCCGAAAGTCGAGTCACGCCAACAGGTTCACGATCTGGTCACCGCGTTGGGCGCCCTGGGGGCGCCGGAATCGCTGCAGCTGTGGGTGATGGTCGAGACACCCAGGGCTTTCCTGCGGATCGAGGAGATCGCCTCGGCGAGCGATCGCTTGGCGGCCCTGGTGGTAGGCACCAACGACCTCGTGAACGAGTTGCACGGCCTGCACGTACCCGGTCGCGGTCCCGTACTGCCGGCATTGTCAATGGCTGTACTCGGTGCCCGAGCGGCCGGAAAGGTCGTCCTGGACGGAGTGTTCAACGACATCACCGACGAGGACGGCTTCGTAACGGAGGCTAGGCAGGGGCGGGAGATGGGTTTCGACGGGAAAACGTTGATCCACCCGTCGCAGATCGCCCCGGCCAACGACGCGTTCGGCCCGTCGGAGAAGGAGCTGGCGCACGCCCGCAAAGTCGTGTCGGCCTACGAGGAGGCCCGATCCGCTGGACGCAGCGTCATCACGGTTGACGGTCGCATGATCGAAAACCTGCACGTACGCGACGCCCAGCGGATCCTCGCTCTGGCCGATCTGATCTCCGAGCTGCAGGGAACTAACGGCTGATGTGCAGCGGCCCGATGCCGATCAGGTGATCCCCGCGCAGCCCGATCCCGATGTTGTAGTCACCGGTGTTGAGCAGGCCCTGGTTGAAGTTGCCCTCGTTGCCAATCCCCAACAACTGCAACGGCCCCACGGGCAGACCACTGTTGCCGATGCCCTGGTTGACCAGACCCAGGTTCAGTGAGCCGCTGTTCCAGGCCCCGACGTTCTGAAAGCCGGTGTTGGACAACCCGACATTCTCGATGCCGTCATTAGCGATCCCGAACCCGCCGAAGGTGCTGATCGGATCGGTCGGGGTGAAGTGCGGGCTCACATTGCCGAATCCCAAATTCAACGTCCCGGTGTTGAGCACCCCGATATTGCCCTCACCGACATTGGCGTACCCGAAGTTCGGCAACGCCGCCGCCGCAGCAGCCGGCAAGGCACTGCTACTGATGTGCAGCGGCCCGATGCCGATCAGGTGATCCCCGCGCAGCCCGATCCCGATGTTGTAGTCACCGGTGTTGAACAACCCGGCGTTCCAGTTGCCGTGATTGCCCACACCCAGTGCACTGAGGAAGCTCAGCGGCAACCCCGAATTGAAGGTGCCCGTATTGCCCAGCCCAATGTTGAAGGTGCCATTGTTGCCGATACCGACATTCTGCGAACCGGTGTTGGCCCACCCCACGTTCTCCAAGCCGTGGTTGCCGATCCCGAACCCGCCGAAGGTACTGATCGGATCGGTCGGGGTGAAGTTCGGGCTCACATTGGCGATCCCGAGGTTCAGCGTCCCCTCGTTGAAGAACCCGAAGTTGCCCTGCCCGACATTGCCGTAACCGAAGTTCGGCAACGCCGCCGCCGCCGCAGCCGGCAAAGCACTGCTACTGATGTGCAGCGGCCCGATACCGATCAGGTGATCCCCGCGCAGCCCGATCCCGATGTTGTAGTCACCGGTGTTGAGCAGGCCCTGGTTGAAGTTGCCCTCGTTGCCAATCCCCAACAACTGCAACGGCCCCACGGGCAGACCACTGTTGCCGATGCCCTGGTTGACCAGACCCAGGTTCAGTGAGCCGCTGTTCCAGGCCCCGACGTTCTGAAAGCCGGTGTTGGACAACCCGACATTCTCGATGCCGTCATTAGCGATCCCGAACCCGCCGAAGGTGCTGATCGGATCGGTCGGGGTGAAGTGCGGGCTCACATTGCCGAATCCCAAATTCAACGTCCCGGTGTTGAGCACCCCGATATTGCCCTCACCGACATTGGCGTACCCGAAGTTCGGCAACGCGGCCGCCGCGGCGGGCAACAGACCACCGGTCCTCGGTAGGTGCAACGGCCCGACGCCGATCAGGTTGTCGCCGGTAAGCCCGATCCCGATGTTGTAGTTGCCGGTGTTGAGCAGGCCCTGGTTGAAGCTGCCCGAATTGCCGATCCCGAACAACTGCAACGGCCCCAGGGGCAGACCGGAGTTGCCGACGCCGGTGTTGGCCAGACCCAGATTCAGCCTGCCGTTGTTCCAGGCGCCCACGTTCTGCGAGCCGATGTTGGCCAACCCCACGTTCTCCAACCCGCGGTTGCCGATCCCGAACCCACCGAAGGTACTGATCGGATCGGTCGGAGTGAAGTTCGGGCTCACATTGGCGATCCCGAGGTTCAGCGTCCCCTCGTTGAAGAACCCGATATTGCCTTCGCCGACATTGCCGTACCCGAAGCTGGGCAGCGCCGCAGCGGCCGGCGACACCAGTTGCGCCACCGCCGCCGACGCTTCTGCGTGGTAGCCGACCATTGCTGCGACATCTTGAGCCCACATCTCCTCGTACAGGCTCTCGACCGCCGCGATAGCCGGCGCGTTCTGGCCGAAGATGTTGGACAGCACCAGATTCACCAGTCCGGAACGGTTGGCAGCTACCGCCGCCGGATGCACTGTCGCCGCCAGGGCAGCTTCGAAAGAGCCCGCCACCGCCTGTGCCTGCGCCGCGGTGCCCGACGCCTGCTCTGCGGCGGCGCTCAACCAACCCGCATACGGGGCGGCGGTTGCCATCATCGCCTGAGCCGCGGGGCCCTGCCAGGCATCGGCCGTCAAAGCCGACGTCAGAGACGAAAAGGACGATGCGGCGGAGTCGAGCTCCGACGCCAGGGCGCTCCAGGCGGCCCCAGCTTCCAGCATCGGAGTGGAACCAGCGCCCGTGAACATTCGCCACGAGTTGACCTCGGGGGGCAACACCGAAAAGTTCATCTACCTGTGCCTTTCTCGCCACTGTCGGCCAGTCCGCGAGGCCGCTTTCGCTTGTGATGCGCGAATCTATCCGATGGTGAAACGCTTTACATGCTTTTTCGTATTCGATTTATCGATACATACGATCTGCTCACGTAGCCGTAAGGTTCCTCTCAGGTGCTCTAAGCTTTCTCTCAGATATGAGCCCTACCGAGGACGGAGCTTTTCGCGGATGACCGAGTCCGTGGTCGTCAAGGTCAAGCCCGGTAGCCGTAAAGGACCCCGCGTCGAAGTCGGGGCGGATGGTCAACTGACCATCTATGTCCGGGAGCAGGCGGTGGACGGCAAGGCCAACGACGCGGTCACTCGCGTGCTGGCCGCTTACCTTGACGTGCCGCGGAGCCGAATCGAGCTGGCCTCCGGAGCAACCTCCCGGCTGAAGCGATTCCGTGTCACCAGGTGAGGCCGGTTAGTCGGACGGCAGACCGCGAGCCCTCTTCGCCGCATACATGTGTTCATCTGCCAGACGCAGCAAATCGTCCTCACCTGCGGCAATACCGGCGCTGAACCCTACCGGGCCGCCGCGTTCGGCCCAATAACGCCGAAGGCGCTCGACGACGTGTTCGGCCACGGTGCGATCGGCGCCGATCAGCATGAGCAAGAATTCGTCGCCGCCGATGCGGAAGACGATGTCGTCCTTGCGGACCGACCAACGCAGCGCGTCCGCGAAGTCGACCAGAAGTTCGTCACCGGCTTCGTGCCCATGGCGGTCGTTGTAACGCTTGAATTGGTCGAGGTCGAGCAACACCACAGCCGATTCACTGGCGTGCATCGACAGCCGCGGACCGAGTGTGCTCCGGTCGAGGAGTTGGGTCAGGGCATCGGTCTGTGCGATCTTCTGGAGCAGGGCGCTCTGCGCTTCGAGCCTGGCGATGAGCCAAGCAGGGACCTCCGCGACGAGCACCCACATGATTGCGGTCAGAACGACTTTCGGCAGGTCGGCCGGAAGATGCTTCGAGCCCCCGATCACAAAGGCCACCACGCCCAGTGGGACGAGCGCAAGCGAACACCAGCGCCTGCAGGTGAGTCCGATGAAAGCGAAGGCAATGGTGATCGTTCCAGGGAAGTCGCGGGTGGCGTGCGAATCGATCACCCCGGCCAGGACCGTGACAATCAGCGACGCCACCGACCATCCGAGGAGCAACCCGCGTCGTTCCCGCCAACCGAGCAACCACCCGCCCAACAGGGCAAGACCCCCGAGCACGGCCGCGCCGGCGAGCCACCAACGCAGCCGAGTACCAGCGCCGGCGGCGTAGATGGCCAGCATTGCGAGGTATCCCGCCAGACCGATGACATGCCAGCGCCCCGCTGACGGCTGAGGTTCCACCTGCCAGGGCACCTGCCAAGAATAAGTGCGGCGACGGCGCCGTACCCGACTATGCCTTGCTGTGCCGTTCGACCCACTGGGACAGTGCGTCCTCCGTCGCCGCCGGAACTCCGACGCCGGCAGCTTCGGCGGCCTGCTCGAACCGCTCGAGCACGTCGGCCGAAACCGAGACGTTCAGTTTCGAATGCGTCGGCCTGGGCTTGGCCGGCGGAGCCTCCGCCACGTGCCGCGCCGCCGTCGCGTCCATCGTTTCCTTCAGCGCGGGCAACTCTTTGACTAGACGCGCGAGATCGTCGCGGTCGATCCGCAACACCTCGGAGGGGCCGATTGTGGTGACGGTCGCGGAACGCAATTGCCCACGGCGAAGGACAGATTCGCCGATCACCTCGCCAGGGCCCACCACCGCGACGCGGTCCTGACCGACATACACGCCGGCCTCACCGCTGAGCAGGATGAAGCAGGCGTCCGACGGCGTCTTCTCACGGATCAGGGGCCAGGGGTTGGACTGCGACGTGTGGCGTGCCGACCGGACCAGACGCTCCAGATCAGCATCGGAGAACTTCTCGAACGTGCTGAATTCGCGGAGACGCCGGACATCTCGCTCGATGTCGCGCTGCAGTTCCTCGTCCTCGTCCTTCATTGCCGGCTCCTGATCGACGGTGATCATGACGTGGTGGAGCCTAACGCGATTTCGGCGCAATTCCGCCGAAGATGATCAGGAAAGATGGCCGAAAATGGGTAAGCGATGGATCACAGTCTGAGCCGGCTGACGATCCGTCGCGTCCTATGGTCGAATTCCTCTGCGGTGGTAGGGGATACGCCCACAGCTCAACCAAGGCGGGGAGGCACGTGAGGCGGCAACCGAATGGCGCGGTGATCCTCGCCGTTGACCTCGGCAAGACATCGTGCCGCGCTGCGGTTCGCGGCCACACTGCCGTCGGGCCCGGCGCACCGGGGCTTTCGGCGCCCGGCGGGGTGCGGGCCGCCGAGTCCGCGATCCTGGCGGTCGCTCGCGAACTGAGTCCGGTCGACGAGGTGGTAGTGGGTGCCGCCGGCGCGCTGACGGCACCAGATGCCGCACGGGCGTTGGCTTCCGCACTGCTGAACTCGATGTCGGTGAAGCGCGTCACGGTCACCAGCGACGCGGTGCTCGCCCATGCCGGCGCGCTGAACGGCGGGCCGGGCGTCGTGCTGGTCGTCGGCACCGGTGTCGTGGCACTCTCCATCGGCGCCGACGGCACGCTGCGGACCGCTGACGGCTGGGGTGCGTGGTTGGGCGACGAGGGCGGTGGCGCGTGGATCGGTGCGGCCGGCCTGCGGGCTGCGCTGCGCGCCCACGACGGTCGCGGACCGGCAACCATCCTGCTCGACGCCGCCCGCGCAAGGTTCGGTGCACCGCGGTCCTGGCCCGCGCAGCTCACCGACGCTGCAAGCCTGGCGTCTTTCGCGCCTGATGTTCTCGCCGCCGGCAACGACGACGCCACCGCATTGGCGATTGTCAGCGCCGCGGCCGAAGCCCTCGCCGCAACCGCCCGCGCGGTCTGCGATGGGCCGGTAGCGATGGTCGGGGGACTCGCCGGGTTCGAGTCATTGCGCGACGGGCTCGATCTCCAACCAGCTGCCGGTGACGCTCTCGACGGTGCGCTGCGACTGGGCAAGATCCACGAACCGCATCTGATCTCCCTGCGGGCAGCCAGCGTCCGGCACCCGCTCGACACGCTCAGCACCGAGGCTGCACGGCCTGGCCTGGACGACCTCGACACTCGGCCGATCGGCGAGGTCGTCGCGCTGCTCGTCCACTCCGAAGGCGAGGCCCACAGTGCGGTCGAAGCCGCAGTCCCGCAGATCTCGGCGGCCGCCGAGATGATCGCCGCACGACTGGAACAGGGCGGCCGGCTGTTCTACACCGGCGCGGGGACGCCCGGGCGGCTCGGTGTGCTGGACGCAGCAGAATGCGGACCGACGTTCGGCACCGACCGCGTGCGTGGCGTAATTGCCGGCGGGCCAAGGGCTTTGACCGACGCGATCGAGGGCGCCGAGGACACCTTCGATCCGGCCGATCTCGCCGCGCTGACAGCCGCCGACGCCCTCGTCGGGATCACTGCCTCCGGCCGCACCCCGTACGTGCTGGGCGCGCTCGGGTACGCGCGATCGCTTGGTGCGCTGACCGTCGCGGTCGTCAACAATCCGGGCGCCCAAGCGTCTGCCGACCTGATGATCGAAGTGCTCACCGGCCCGGAGGTGCTGGCGGGCTCCACGCGGCTGACCGCTGGAACTGCACAGAAGGTGGTGCTGAACGCCCTGTCGACGAGTGTGATGATCGCTCTTGGCAAGGCCTACGGACCGCGGATGGTCGATGTGCGGGTGACCAACGAGAAAGTGCGCCGCCGTGCGGTGCGGATGGTCCGCGACGCGGCCGGGGTCGACGAGGATGTCGCAGCGGTCGCCCTGGAGGCCGCGGGAGGTCACGCCAAGACCGCGATCGTCGCGCTACTGGCCGGCGTCGGCGCGGCCGAGGCGTCCATCCGGCTGAACCGGGCGGGTGGCCGTCTGCGCCATGCGCTCCGGAACTGAGACGAGGCTGGATAGAGTTACCGCCGTGAACAAGCTCACGGTTGCATTCCTGGCCACCGCCACCGCTGCGGCGTTGCAGTTGGCGGTCGCGCCCTCGGCTAACGCGAACATCTGTCCCGCCGCCGAAAACGGTGCCTCGGTCAATCTTGCCGACTGCCCGATCGGCAGCATCGCTGCGGCGGACGCGCTGGACGAGGCGCGACAGCGCTGGCAGGGTCGGCCGCCGTGCTACACCCGTGAGGGTGTGCCGTACTACACGCCTGGCGACGCACCCTGCGCCTGACGCGGTCAGCCCATCCCGGCCGAACCCTGTACCCAGCTGAAACTTCGGCGCACAATTGGGGTGTCCGTTTAATCTGGGGAGCCGCGATGAGCGAGCCACTGTACGACTTTTTCGGCGAAATCTTCCGCCGGTATTTCATCCCCGCCATCGACACGTATCCGCGGAAGGGACGCGCCCTCGTCGGGAAGTTACTGTCGCTGACTGACGACGTCCCGGACCGGCTGGCGCAGAGCCGCTGCGCCGCAGTTGCGTGGGGAAGGGCCGAGACCCCTAACGCCAGAATCGCGTCAGAATTGTTCGTCACCACCCAGCACGGACTGATGTACGCTGCCCGGCTGACCGAGTCGCGGCGGGCGCTGTATTACCTGGCAACACCGCACGGGCTCTTCGATTCGTTCGTCGACCAGGTCGACACTGCCGAATTGCCATCAGAAACAACGGTTTTGGTGGACAACCGGATGGAGCGCGACCTCGCGTCGGCCCATCCGATGGATGCGGCACTGCGCCGGATCCTCGACGAGCACCTGGCCCTGCGGGTGGATCTGCCGGTCTAGCTCGAGGCGCTGAGGATCTTGATGGCGAAGATGAGCGTGTCGCCGGGCCGGATGCCGGCACTGGGCTGACCGTCCGGATAGCCGTCCGCCGACGTCATGGCGACGGCGACCGTCGAACCGACCTTCTGGCCCGCGATGGCCTTCTGGAAGCCGGGCACGACCCCGGTGAGCGGGAAGTCAACCGGGGCACCGCGTTCGTACGTCGTGTCGAACACCGACCCGTCGCGCCCGTTGACGCCCATGTAGCAGACGGAAACCCGAGCCGTATTGGAGACCACCGGACCATCTCCGGCGCGCAGGGTGTGCACCTGCGTTTGAGCGACACTGAACGGCGCCGTGACAGTCACCCGCGGTGCGGTCGCATCCGTAGAACCGGTCACCGCGACGCTGCCGGTGGTGCCGGCCAACGTCCACTCGGGTGTGCCGCCATTCTGCGGCGCGACCGTCGGGCAGGCGCCGACATTCACCGCCGTCGCGGGCGCGGAGGGGCGCGTGTACAAGTCGGAGATCGATGCCGTACTCGACGACGAAGACGACGTGTTCGTGGGGGAGCCGCACGCGGTGACCGTCAGAAGTGAAGCGGCGCAGGCGGCGAGCGCGAGGGTCGGAGACACCCGAGAAAGATTCACCGCTGCCACGGTACAGAAGCCGCCTTGAACGCTCACCGAAGGATCGCGACGAGGAAGTCCGAATCCTCGCCGAACGGTCGCAGGTCCCAGGTGGACAGCAAGAGGTCCGGCGTCAACCCAGCTTCCTGCGCGTCGTCGAGGAATTCGCCGAACTCGTAGTTGCGACCGGCACCGAAGCCGATCACCGCTCGCCCGCCGCCTGCCAGATGCGCACGTAAGCGGGCCAAGACGCGGACCCGGGTACTCGGTGCGAGAAAGGTCATGACATTGCCCGCGGAGACGATCACGTCGAACTTTTCGGTGATGCCGCGTGCGGGCAGGTCGAGTTCGGCCAGGTCCGCCACCAGCCAGCGCGGCCCGGGATGGTCGTGCTGGGCAGCCTCGATGAGCACCGGGTCGACGTCGACACCGACGACGTCGTGGCCGTGCGAAGCCAGATACCCGCCGATGCGTCCCGGGCCGCACCCGGCGTCGAGGATGCGCGCGCCGCGCGGTGCCAGAGCATCGACGAGGCGAGCCTCACCGACCAGGTCATCGCCGGCGCGCGCCATTGAGCGGAAGCGTTCGACGTACCAGTGCGAGTGCCCGGGGTCTGCCGCGACCTTCTGCATCCAGAGACTCTGATCCGTCATGCAGTCATTGTCTCAAGCGCCACCGGGGAGCCGCCGGCGATCAACTGACTTGCGCGGCCCGCGCCAAGTCTGCTGTCGCCGAACGCAATTGACCAGGGGAGTCCAGTGGCGAGGGAAATTCCACCCGAGCGCGCGCCTCGCCGCGAGCCGTGTGCACCCGCAGGTGCAGGCCGTAGCGGTCGATGCTGACGCACTCCGCGGATTCGGTGTCCGGATAGCCGCCGAAAGCCTGGGCCATGTGGACCAGGGCGTCGGCATGGTCGGCATTGAGATGGGCGATGGCACGCGCCGATCCGAGCGTTACCGGATCTGGCGAGGCAGCGTCATATTGCTCGCCGGTGACTGACTCCATACGGCCGTATCCACCCACCCACCGCGCACGCTGGACTTTGAAGAGCCACAGCGTGAAATCGGTGAAGTCCAGATAGGAGTCGGCGCCCGGCACCGCATCCCGGTATGCCCGGCGAGCCGCGTCCAATTCTGGTGCCGCGGGACGCGTGACCATGCCGGCCAAGGTGACGCGGGCACCGGCCAACGGGTCGTTGTCGCTGGTCGGCGCCACGATCGACATGCTTGCCCTGGGGTCGGCGGCGAGATTGCGGCCGTGTTCGGCGAGGTCCGACACGCAGAGAACCGGCGTCCCCCCGAGCAGTCCATAGGCCACCAGGGACGCCCAAGGGTCGCCGCCGGCGGTCAAGGTAGCCAGCGTCGCGGCGTTCGTGGCGGCGGCAATGGTGCGTGCTGCTTCCGCCGCGGACGGAGCACGTCCGGAGTCACCCTGCCCTCGAACCGTCACGGAGGTGAGGCTACGCGCTGGGGCTCGCCGACCGTCGGGTCATCGTGTGCCGGCCACCGGCCAACGCGCCACCAGATCCGGCGGTACCCACGCGGGCCAGGTTGCGGCGCCGACGATGAACCCGCCCGCCAGTTGCGCCACAATGCGCGGCCCCCGGATACCGCTGTTGTCGTAAAACGTCGCGGAGTCCGCGCGGGCCGCCGCCTGGGCGACCAACGTCCACAGTCGCTGATAGCGCTGACGAATTTTGACTTCGGGCACCGTGTGTCCGCCCGCTGCGACGCGGTGGTGTACCCGAAGTACGGCAAGTTCCTCGGGGATCAGCACCGCATGAACAACAACCGTATAGCCGCCGGCATGTGCGGTGTCGATGAGTTCAAGCTTGGATGGGTGCGAAAAGACGGTCTCGGCAATGAACGAGACGCCTTGTTTGATCAACAGCGCCCGCGTTCGTGCCGCGATCCGTGCGGCCTCGTAGGCATGACCGGCTGCATCATCGGGCCAGCGCTGCTTGGCGATCTCATCTGCATTGACGACGACGCTGCCCGGGAGCAGGGGCGCCAGGGTCAGCTCCACGAAGGTGGACTTGCCGGCACCATTGCACCCGACGACCAGGTCAAGTCGATTCACCGATCGTGCAGCACCGTCGAGGTGCCATCGGGACGGTACTGCAGCAGCTCCCCGTCCTCATTGAGTGCCACGGTGGTGATCCCGCGCGCCGCGAGCGTTTTGCCGTAATCAGTGCTTGCCAGATTCTCTTCGATGGCGGCGGCGATCTCGGCGTTGAACACCACGCCTTCTTCGGGGGTCAGGTCGCGCAACGGCGTGTCACCGGCCAGCGCGGACTCCACCTTGCGGCGGGCCGCCGTCTGCTGAGCGGACACGGCTCGGCCGACGCGGGCCCAGTGATCGAGCTGCTGCTTGGCCGAACGGCTTTGACGCGCGCCCTCTGCTGCGGCGCTGTCCATCAGGTCGGCGGCAAAGCGCGTGACCCGGTCTGCGGCGTTAACCATGGCGGCACCTCACTCATGTAGCAATATGAAACTACCGTAGCAGATTGCTACCGCGCCGGTCGCACCGAGCGGCGGTCAGGCAGCATCAGGAGAGCGGCCAGCAAGAAGCACAGCGCGCCGACGAAGGTGCCGATGTTGGCCAGCCAGGCGTCTTCGGTGACACCTTTCTTGGTGATGAAGGCTCCGACTGCTGAGATGCCGAACGCGATCGAGCCGACCATATTTGTCCACTCTGCCCACCATTCGCGCGACTTCGGTCGAAGAAATCCCACCGACAGAGTTATCGCCGCAACGCCCAAGACGCCGCTTACCAGGAAGGCCGCCGACCCCGCCGCGTCCGGCCCCCAGACGAAGTGCCGGCGGGAGGGGAGTCGATGCGCCCACAACGCTGCCGCCGTGCTGACGTTGAAGCACAGGGTGCCCACGAACTGTGTTGCCGCCGAAAGCCATTCAGCTCGTATGGTCGGCGTCGCCCATGTCCGGCCCGCGGACGGTCGGCTGAGCCACAGTTGGATGAGCGCCGCGCTGGTGAAGAACCACGCGCCGACGAAACACAGCAGGTTGGTGGCTCCGGCGCCGCCCACCAGTGCGAATCCAGGTGCCGTGCCGATCGCGAACAGCGACGAACCGATCGCGAACAACCAGCACTGGCTCCGCAGCAACTCAGACTTCACTGTTTCCGTTCGCACTCGTCGGCGGGCTTCGCAACGGTTCCGCGCTGGCCGATCGAGGCGAAGATTTCATGACGGTTTCAGTTGAGCAAAGGTACCGCAGCTTACCCCGTGGCGAGGGCCGGCAAGGACCAGCGGGCTTTAGCGTTGACAGCATGGCCGGATTGGGCAATCGCGTGAAGCGTTGGCGCACAGCGCTGCACGTGACCGTGTCAGCGCTGATGGTTGCCGTCGCGGCACTCGCGGTCGCCCCGACAGCTCATGCGGCCGCGGCTACGGCCACGCTCAGGGTGACATCGACCTGGCAGACTGGCTTCATCGCCAGCTTCACCATCACGAACATGAGCATGGCGCCGCTCTCCGACTGGAGGTTGGATTTCGACATGCCGGCGGGGCAGTCCGTCATCCACACGTGGAACAGTTCCGCTGCGCAATCCGGCACGCACTGGGTTATCACCCCCGCAAACTGGAATCGCGTGATCGCGCCCGGTGGCACGGCCACCGGCGGTATGCGAGGTGTGTTGAGCGGTACTTACACGGCGCCGTCGAACTGCGTTCTCAACGGCCAATTGCCCTGCAGCTAGCGGCGATTGGGTACGGAACCCTGGCTTTGCTGCTGGCGTCAGCCGATCGGTCGCCAGGCACCGAGAACGGCTTCCCGGTACCAGCCCGCCCGATCGCGGACCTGAACCCCGATTCGGTTCTGCGCGTTGACCCGGCTGTCAAGGATGTGTTGATCATCGATGTAGATCACCGTGTGCGAGGCATGGCCGGCATCTCCGTTGGGGTGCAGATATAGCAAATCCCCGGGCACAAACGGGCCCTCTTTGGGGATGCGGCGACCCATCGGGCCAGCTGTCCCGTCCGCCTGCCGGTGCACGTCACCGCCGAACTTGATACCGAGGCCGTAGTTGTAGACCCACGCGGTGAAGTTCGAGCAGTCCAAGCCTTTTCCGGCATCCCACGCCGTTGGTCCGTGCGGGTCATCGGTGTCGGGATTGTCCGCGGCCGCACCGGTATACGTCGAAGCCGACGGGTCCCAACCGGGGATGTGATGGTGACGGTACTGCAGCCCCAGCGGGTTGCCGGGTGTGTAGATGTAGCGCATCGCAACGGCGAGAATCCGTTCCTGCTTCCACGTTGTGGAACCGCACTGCGCGCCTTCGGGGATTGCCGGTGTGGGCAAGGTGTCGGCTGCGGGTCCCCACCCGTGATTCAGGTAGTGGCCCTCGGCGTCCGTCCGATACCACTCGGCAGCAGGCTCGTGAGACTGGGGAAGTCCGTCTCGGGCGGCGAAATCTGCCGTCAATGAGGTCCACGTGCAGGAGAACGGGTAGGACCACTCGCCGCCTCTGGCCAGTCCGACGGGGAAATAGATTGCGGTCGCTGACATAGCGACACAAAGCGCAGCCCGTATCGAGAAGAGCAGTTTTCTCCGATGCTGCAACGGACCCTCTGCTTTGTCGAGCGATCACCTGATTAGGCAGATGCTAACGCGCAAAGCTATCCGCGACTACGGCATTGCCATGCCGAATGGAGGCGAAAGGGTACGAACTATGAGGACCGCGGCAGCGCGCTACCTTTGCGCCACTCGTCCCAGCTGAGCGTCCAGTCGCCGTTCTGCTCGATCTTCAGCGGCGGCCCACCGGTGTTGTGCACTTCCACGACGTCACCCGGCACAGAGAAGCCGTAAAACCATTTGGCGTTGTCGCCGTTGAGGTTCAAGCAGCCGTGCGAGGTATCGGTCTTGCCTTGAGCCCAGATCGTCGAATCAAGCTGATGGAGATAGATGCCGTCAATGCTGATCCTGGTGGCGTAATTGATCGTCTCGCGGTACCCGAGCCGGGAATTCTTCGGCAACCCGAACGTCGAGGAATCCATCACGACCGGGTTGCCCTTGTCCAGGACGGTGTAGACACCCGGGGGAGTCCAGAACGACAAGGTCCGTCCACCGATGGTCTCGGTGCCACCCATCCCCATGGAGGTGGGCATGGTCCGAACCAGTTTCCCGTTGTCGAATACGCTCACCAGCTTGGTCGCGTCGTCGGCAATAGAGACGTGCGCATCGCCGATGCGAAATGAAACCCGGCTGTCCTCCTGCCCAAATATGCCATCGCCCAGCGCAATACCGTAGATCTTGGCGTCGGCCGTCACCGTGGTGCCGGGCTCGTAGTAATGTTCCGGCCGCCAGTGGGCGTTTTGGGAGTTGACCCAGAACCAGGATCCCGGAACGGGGGGATTGGTGGTCACCGCCAGCTGACGTTCGGCGGCGGCCCGATCGGCGATCTGCTCATCGAAGTGCGCGACGAGGACTGTTCCGACCCCGTAGGTGCCGCCGTCCCGCAACGTAGCCTCTGAGGTCATCGTGAACGAGACCTTGGTCTGGTTGGACGGCCGCAACGTGGAGAAGGACGAAACTTGCGAGTTTTCAACGTTGTTGGTCCCGCGGCTGGTGACATTGAGGGTGTAGGTATGGGCGTAGCCGAGCGGGCCAGTCGGTTTCCACACGGTGTTATCCGGTGTCATGACGCCGTCGATCGGCTTGCCCGCATCGTTGACCATGCGTACCGCGACCAACGTTCCCGTGTCGGCCTTGACCTTCACCGGCGTCGTCGGCTGTACATCATGCGCATCCGGACCCGGCGTGATCGTCACCTGCGCCGGCCCCTTCGGCGCGTCGCCCAGTGAATGGCGCGCAGAGCACGCCGGCGCCGCGACGCCGAGCACTCCAAGCACGACGAACACGGATAGCAACTGGCGCCGCCGCCGGCCGGGAAACATGTTGGCTGTCACCGCAAATGAATTAGCCAGCGGCATGGGGCTTCAAACCATTGCGTAACTCACCCGAACGCGAGAGATCATGGGCTGGTGCCCGACGACGAGCTAGAAAACCTGTACTGGGTCCCCCCGGATCAGTTCACTGCCGAACGCACGAAGTTATCCGCAGCGGCTAAAGAGCGGGGCGACGCCGCTGCACGCAAACGGATCACAGCGGCCCGCAAACCCACCACAGCGGCGTGGATTGTCAACCGGTTGATGATCGGAAGTCGGGAGGCACGGCTCCGCCTGGCCGAGTTGGGTGACAGTCTGCGCACCGCGCATGCCGCGATGGACGGCGGGCACATCAGGGAGCTGTCCGCCCAGCAACACCATCTCATCAACGAATTGACCGAAGCCGCATTCGATGCGGCCGAGGTGACAAACGTGTCGTCGACGGTGCGCGACGACGTCGCGGGCACGCTGCAAGCCGCGATCGCCGACCCCGAAGTGAGGGCGCGCCTGGGCCGCCTGGTCAAGGCCGAACGTTGGTCAGGCTTCGGCGACGTCGGCGACAGTGCGGCGGTGTCAGCGACCGCCGGACCTAAGCGGACCCCGCCGGCGGCCAAACCATCCCCGTCGAAGACGCCGCAGCGCGACCGGAGAGCCGAGGCCGTCAGGCGGGAGCGGGAGAGGTTGACGGCAGCGGTAGCTGCCGCTGAGCGGGCAGCGACGCAAGCCGACAGTGTGGTCTCCGACCGGCGAGCCGAACGTGAGGCGGCCCGCACGCGCCGTGACGAAGCAGCGGCAGTCCTGAGCAAGGCGGAGCGCGCGGTGGCCGACGCTGAGCGGAGCTACGAAAAAGCCCGCCGGGCCGGCCGCGAGGCTGCGCAGGCGCTGAAAGAGGCCAAGGCCCAGCTGAAGCGGACGTAGCGCTCGCGTCCGTGCGGTGCGCCTCCTCAAACCGCGACAGTCCGGGGCGGTCTCCACTAACCTGAGGGGTCATATCGGGCCGTCGATGGCAGGGGAGAAGTCATTGTCTGTGGTGAACCCGTCCCTAAATGTCTCGCCCGAAGTGGTTGCGGCCGCGGCCCAGGATGTGGCCGGTGTCGGCGCGGCGCTCGACCGGGTGTATGCGGCGGTGGCGCCGGCGACCACATCGGTGCTGGCCGCGGCGCAGGATGAAGTGTCCGCGGCGATCGCCGAGTTCTTCTCCGGGCACGGGCAGGCCTTCGCGGCGCTCGGCGCGAAAGCTGCGTCGTTTCAGAACCTGTTCGCGCAGGCGCTGACTAACGCCAGCCAGCAGTACACGGCCGCCGAGACCGCGATCGTCGGCCACCTGCAGGCGGCCACCGCCGCGCTGCACCTACCACCGATCTTCGGCCCGCGGCCGGTGCCCTCCTCGGTGCCGGTCGACCCCTCGCTGTTCGCCGGCACCTACTACGAGCAGGGCAGTGTCAAGCAGTTCTTCTCGCTCGGCCTCGTCAACACGAAGGCGACGTACAGCCTTAACCCAGACGGCACGATCCGTGTCCAGAACTCGGGCAACTACTTCTTCAACGGCGGCCCGCTGTCGGCGATCACCGGGTCCGCGGTGCCGCTCAACGCGACCAACACGGCGCTGGACGTCAGCTTCCTGCCGTTCAAACTGCCGTTCAGCCTCAGCGCGCCGACGGGCAACTACATCATCGTCGCGCGTGCCCCCGACTACAGCTGGGTCCTGGTCAGCGATCCGACAGGGTTCAGCGGCTACGTGCTGACGCGTAGCCAGTTCATTCCGGCCCCGCAGTACCAGCAACTGGTAGGGGAGTTGGTCTCCCACGGCGTTTGGGGGCCGATCACCCCGACGAACCAGTACGCCTCCTGACCGTCCGGCTCATCACAGGTCAGGGAGTTCATCGTCCCGTGTGAAATTAACGCCGGAAATCGCCAATAAAACCCACCAATCCCAACTACGCGAAATTGATGATGATCCAATACGATTCGCACAAATGGCTGGACCACTTTTTTGACATCCGCGGTTCGCTGGTCCGGGAGATCATCGGTCGAGTCTCCCTCTGCGTCGCCTGGTCGGCGGCAGTCGTCGCATTTCACAACTATGTCGCGCCGGTCGGCATGCCCATCCAGCTGCACACGCTGATGGGCCTCGCCCTTGGTCTCTTGCTCGTTTTCCGCACCAGCTCCAGCTATGACCGATTCTGGGAGGGGCGCAAACTATGGGGTGGGATCGTGAATGAAACACGGAACCTCGTCCGGAGCGCCAGCGTGTACATCACGGCGGATCCAGCGCTGGTCGCTCGACTCACCCGATGGACGGCCGCCTTTCCCTGGGCGGCCATGCACAGGCTGCGCGGCACCGAAGGCCTCGGGCCACAGATCAACGAGCTTCCGCCCGCCGAGGCACAGGCGGCGATGGATGCACAGCATCCCGCTCTCGCTGTCGCCGCCAACATGTCCGGTTGCCTGCGGGAGGCGCGCGAGCGCGGCCTGATCTCTGACATCATGCTCACGTCGATGGACCAGAACGTTCAGCTCCTAGTCGACTATCTCGGCGGCTGCGAACGAATTCACAAAACGCCGATGCCCTTCGCTTACGCCGTTCACCTGCGCCGAGCGCTCGTGCTCTATTGCTTTACCCTCCCTTTCGCCATGGTCGATACCTTCGGTTGGACGACCATTGTCGACGTCCTGATCATCGCTTACACATTCTTCGGCATCGAAGAAATCGGCGTCGAGATCGAAAGCCCGTTCGGGGACGATGCGAACGACCTCCCCCTCGAGGACATCTGCGAGACGATCCACAAGAACGTTTACGCCCAGGCCGGCATCTGATTGCGGCGGCACAAGGCGGAACAAGGAAGTCCGGTGCTCGGAGTCGTTTGCTGAGCACACCGACGGACCCCGCCACCACCGCTGATTACGGGCCCTTATTCAAACGCGGATGAACTTCTGTTCGCCCATGCCGAACATGCCATCGACCGAAAGGTCGACGTCGTCGGTGTGAATCCGGCCTTCGTACCAGCCGAAGGGGCCGTAATACTCGGCGAGCGAACGGCGCGGGCCGGCGTGCAGCTCGGAGCGGACGGTCGGCGTGAACCGCACCTCGATCTGCCCCGACCCGTCGGCATCCCGCACGATCCAGGTACCCCACGGCCCGTCGGGCCGTTCCACGTGGACGGCGGGCAGGCGGTGGACCCGGTCGCCGAGCCAGACCGCGTTCTCGTTGTAGCGCTGGGGGTCGCGCACCTGGTTGTCGGTCAGGTTGAAACCCTCGATCCGGCCCTCATCGCTGCGGCGCACTCCGGTCACCCAGTCGTAACGCATCGGCGAGGGGTAGTCCCCGTGATGGTCGTCGAGGATCATGAACGAACGGTTGGAGTCGAGAACTGTCTGTTCGGCGCCGACGCGGAGCGTGCCGGCGAACGGCATCATCGTTTTGTGCGAGTACAGCGCACGATCGTCGGCGAAGGGGTGACAGATCACCAGGTGGCCCGCCTCTCCCGGGCCACAGCGCCCGGCGCCGTGCAATTCCAGCGGCGGCAGCGCTTCGCGCCCAGGGTGGCTGGCGTCCACCGCGACCAGGCCCGAGTCCATCTCGTTGGACACCTGCAGCGAGAAGCGTCCGACGTGACCGTGGGACCGGGTGTGGTCCAGGCCGCGAGCGACGTGCACCATCGAGGTCGGCACCTTCTGCTCCCACCGACGGATCGTGGCCGCCTGCTTGTCGACGACCAGCACTTGCAGCAGCGAGATCGACTTCGTGTCGTACACGGCGCCAAGCACGAACACCGAGTCGTCACCGAGCTGGAATGCCTCCCACTCCTTGAGTCGGGCGCTGCGCGCTACGCGCTGTAGGCGACCGAGAGCTCCGGTGGCGGTGACGACGTCCAGTGGGTTGATCCGTGCGATCCGGCCGTTGTAGGTGCCGAACCGGTAGCGACCGTCGAGCACCAACTGGTCGGGCGGCGGCTCGAGCGTGCGCACCAGGCCGGACGGGTCGGTCGGCAGGGTCTCGTTGTCCACCGCCGGAGCGTACCGGAGGGCAAGCTCGCAGGATGCGGGGATCTGCCGGCCGATTATCGGTGGTCAGGGGGCGCGACTCTGTGCTGCGACCGTTAGGGATCGTTACCGCAATCGCGACTTCGCGCTCTTATCTTTGGACATACGAGAACGCAACCCTGGGGGACTGGAATTATGACCACCGCAATCGGCACGTACAACCCGATCGAGAAATACGTGGCCTATGAGCATGACGATTTCATCTCGGCGGTGGCAAGCATCAACGCAATTAGCGGTCGAGGGGACACAGATTCCGTCGCATCGAAGCCGCGCTGGCGACTTACCGAAGAAGAGATCGTGCGCGCGGCGATCGCCATGATTTTGGTGTTCCTCACGGTGCTGATGGCCCTCTCCGCGGGCGCGATCTTGACGATGGGTTAGCAGCGCCTGGGCCTGACCCAGAACCTCTTTGAGGCGGATCGAGTGCGTGTCTTACAACACGTAGCTCACTGACCGTTTCGCTACCCGCCCGCCATGAACCGGACTACCGTCGGCAATTGGGGGCGTGGGCAGGAGGCAGCCATGTCGAAGCGACACCGAGAAAAATGTGCCAGCCCTGCTATGCGGCATCGTGATGTCGGGGAACGGTTGGCAACGCGCGGCGCCCCTGGTGTCCAGGCATCACCAATCTTGGCTGAATCGGCGATCATTCAAGTCCCAGTGTGCTGACGCGTGACCATCGAGCGCAGGCCGTCAATCCATCCTGTCCGTTGGCAACCGCCGCCGATTGACCCGCTGCCGGTTCTACCTTCGGCTGACATCAGCGCCATCGCGTTCCCAGCCGTCGCGTATACCGATGTGCCAGCCAAGCGCCGGTACTCGGCGCCGACGGGGATCTGCTAACACAATTCACCGGACGCGGCCAACCATTCGTTCGTCGTCAGCCGTTATAGCGGTTCACGCGACACTGCTGACGATCGCGATAACCAGACTCAGCAGGGTCAGCACGCCGACCATCACCGCGGCGGCGATCGCCCGGCCGCGTCGGTGCCGGCGTACGTAGTAGATCGCCACCGCGATGCCGGCCAGGATCAACGCTGCGTAGGCCGCCAGCCCAACCGTGAGCGCTGCTGTTGAGGCGGCGCTGGCAAGGGTGACATCGTGCACGCCGCGAGCCTACGACTGGATGAGGTGCGGAGCGCACTCAAGGCCTTCGTACCTTAAGGCGGCCCGACGACGAACTGGGAAAGGGGCAGGCCGGTAATACCTTCGAAGAGGAAGGTCACTACTTGCCAAAAGAAAAAGAACGGGAGGAAGGGAAAGAACACCCAAAGAGGAGGGATGACGGCCAGAAGAAATACCAAGACGGGAAAGTAAGTGACAAAGTAATTCAAGTTCTGCCAGGCGCTTGTTGAGTCAGCCGCTCTCGGACCGGAGTCCCGCAACAACGAAGCGATCAATTCCTCGGCGCTGGCATACGCCGAGGAGCTTGCCGTGAGCTTAGTGACGAATTCCTCGTGAAATGCCGCAGCCTCCCGGGTAACCACCTGATAGTCCTGCGCGTGTTGCGCGAAGAGCTGCGCGATGCCCACCGACACCTCGTCCGCCGCAGCGGGGCTCAGCGCAAGAGTCGCACTGGCCGCCGATCGGTGGGCCTCATCGAGTACGGACGCGATCTTTTCCAAATCCGCTGCTGCGGCGGTCATGATCTCAGGCACCACGCTCACGTTCGACATATCTGACCTATCACTTCCAGCATTCACTTCGGGCGAGGCCGACAGCGCACAAACCGCCAGCGAATCGAGCCTCACACGAGCCGACAACCCTGGCTGCAGTAGCGGCCTACCTACATGCGGCTGCATATCCGATCCGTGCATATTCCCTGTGCAGCGACCGTGCAGGCTGAATGTCTGGAGACGGCCCGGGGGATCGCAGTCGCACGCCGGAACCGGTGAGCTGTTCGATTTCGCAGCCAAAGTGGCCCAAACTGATTATGTAGGAACATGTTTCAATGAGGGCTTCGTCTTTTTGGTGCGACCTGCTAGTGAGGGGTCGGCGGTGTGTTCGGCCGCAAGGGCGAGCATCTGCCGTAGCGCTGCGTCGCCGTCATCATTCCCTTCTGCGTCGCGCACCCGGCCGGCATCAGGGGAGCGCACTGACAGGTACAGCGTCGACGCGGAACGGAGCTGCAGCTTAGCGGTGCCGGAAGGTTGAGTGCGGGCTACTGTCCAGGCGCTGATTCGAGCGTGTCGGCAAGGTGGGTGAGCAGCCGTGCGAGGACGCGTTGCTCGGCGGGGTCCAAGCAGGCGAAGATGTCCCGCGCTGCGTCGAGGTAGTCGGTGAGCCAGCGGCGGGCCTGCTCGTCGCCGCTCTGGGTGACGGAGAGCCGAATGGCGCGGCGATCGTTGGCGTCGGTGCTTCGCTCCACAAGGTGATCTCGTACAAGCGCCTCGACCAGCGTTGACGCAGTCCCTTGGGTAACGCCAACCGCGCGGGCGAGGTCAGCCAGCCGAACCGGACCAAGTCGCTGAATCTCGGCGAGCAGCTTGGAGCGTGGCGTGGACACTCCATGTTCGCCGAGTCGCTCATCGAAGGCCCGCACCACCGACTTGCCGGCCCGACCGAAGGCGTCGGCCAGTTCACCCGGCAAATGACTCGCCTGGTCAGTGGGCTGTGTGGCCATTGAGTTCCTGTCCGTCGTTGACCGCAGCATATCAAGCCGTCTAATATTTTGATATCAAACAGTTTGGCGTGATAGGAGTTGGACATGAGGGTCTTCGTAACGGGCGGCAGCGGCTTCGTCGGTCAGCACGTGGTGCGCCGCCTGGCCACCGAGGGGCATCAGGTGCTGGGGTTAGCGCGATCCGGCCGCGCTGCCGAGCTGATTTCGGCTGCCGGCGGGCGACCGGTGATGGGCGATCTGGCCGACCTGGCACCCAACGGCGAACAGGCCGAGTGGACAGGTGTCCTCAATGAATGCGACGCCGTAATTCATGGTGCGGCCCGGATGGAGTTCTGGGGCCCAGACACCGGCTTTCGACGCGACAACTACGTGCCCACCGTTGCCCTGCACGTGGCGGCCGCAGCGGCCGGGGTTGGCAGGTTCGTACTGATCAGTGCGGCCAGCGTCTCCAGCGGCAGCCAGCGCGCAGCGGTAGTGGACGAAGGCACCGATAACGGCCGGCCCAACACCGCATATAGCCGCGTCAAGCTCGCTACCGAGCAGGCCGTGCTGTCCGCGGATACACCCACGATGAGCACCGTGGTGCTGCGCCCACCGTTTATCTGGGGTGCCGGGATGACCACGGTGACCGAGCTGGCCGATCTTGCGCGGGCCGGTGGGTGGACGTGGATTGATCGGGGTCGTCATGTCATGGACTTCGTCCACGTCGACAACCTGGCAGCGGCCGCCGACCTCGCTCTGACTCGGGGGCGAGCGGCCGGCGTCTACTACATCACCGACGGCAGGCCAATCTCGATACGCGACTTCATGACGCCGCTGTTGGCAACCCAGGGCGTCGACGTGAGCCGGGCGCCCAGTGTCCCACTGTGGGTCGCCGCGCCACTGGGAGCCGCGCTTGATGGCGGCGCCCGGTTGCTGCGCCGGCCCAGTCCGCCGATGCTGACCAACTGGCTGGTCACGTTTCTGGGCCACGACCGCAGCTATGACATCACCGCCGCCCGCGCGGACCTGGGCTATAGCCCCGACGTTGACCTGACGCAGGGACTTGCGGAAATGATTTCCGGACCTGTCGGGGCTGACCACACGTCCGGCTAGGTGTCGAGGCGCTATGGCCATATCCATTCGAAGCGGGGGCGAGGGCACCCAGGGTGCCGCAGGATTCACCTGGTGAATGGGCATACCTAACTTGACATAATGTCGCTTATCGGCAAAACGGGGACCTGGAGTTATCGAGTGGCCGTGGGCGCCGAGCCGCTGACCAGGCCCGTTCGCCCAATACCAGGCATGCGAGCAGCTTGAGCAAGACCATCCCCGAAGGCGCGGCCAAACGCCCACGCGGACGCGAGCACCGGACGCGAGCACTCACGCGGACCCACTCAAGCGCCGACCCACTCAGCCATCACCGCGAAGCACCACCGATGATCCACCAATACGTCACTGTGACGAATTATCTGGTGGCGCAGCGCGATTCGGTTTCCGAGTGACCAAGCACTTGCAGGAAGCCACCCGAATCAAACATCGATGACGCGGGGCCGCTGACCATGATCCCACCGTCTACGACGATCCCGATCGGCTCGCTATCCGCCAAGTCGACGCCCCGCCATGCAAACATTCGGCAGCGGAATGCACTACTGCCCCGGGGGTCTAACTCGCCCGCCTGGAGTCAGCCGAGCCCTGCCGGTCGATTCGACGAACCCTGGACGTCCCGGGGCTGACTGGCGCCATTCGTCACTGTGACGCAATTGCTCTGCGGCGCTGCAGTATTCGGCCGCGCATCGTTATCGGCTACCGTCGACGCATGTCGTCACCCGAAGATGCCCTTGCCGCGATCCTGGACGAGCACGCGCTGAACAAGCTTGTTCACGCGTACTGCCGCGCGGTGGACCGGGGCGATCTCGAGACGCTGCGCAGTCTCTATCACGACAATGCTCAAGATGAGCACGGCGCCTTCTCATCCGGTCCGGTGGCCGACTTCATTCAGACACTCGCGGACTCCCGCAGATTCATTCGCACAATGCAGCATCACGTCACCACGAGGAACTTCGCGGTCAACGGAAGCTACGCGGAGGGCGAGATCTACAGCATCGCTACGCATACCGTCAGTACCGGCGCCGGGAATTCCGACGTGGTGATCGGCGGCCGCTATCTGGACAAGTACGAAAAGCGGCTCGGTGTTTGGAAAATCGCCGAGCGGCAGATAGTGACGGACTGGGTACAGGTGAACGATCCCTCAACTGCAGGAAGCTTCAGCCACCCGATGACGCGCGACACACCCACGGGCAGCCCGGGTCCAGATGACCCGTCCCGCACATTCTTCACGTTGCTCGGGACGATCACTTCCAGCTAGGAGCAGTCGCCCACCTGATCGATGACCTTCTTCAACGGAGCGGCCGGCGTGACGCCTGGGATATAGCCGGGATTGTCGGCCGACCAAGCGATCTTGGAACAGTAACCGGGTCCGGTCGGCTGGCCCGCACGCCAGGTATCGAGCGTCGGCCGGCAGTTATAGATGTCTGCTGGGTTGGCGAATATCGCGCGATCCGGCACGCCGGGACCGTGCTGCCAGATGATCAAGCCAGTGGAGACCGGCAGATCACAAGGCAATTCGGGCACGGGAATCCGGACGATGTCGCCATGCGCAAGCGGCGCGACGGCCAGCGCACATGTGGCGAGAAAGGCAGCCGATGCAGACCTCAGTGGAACGGACAATTCGACTGCCCTCTTTTCTGACCTGTCGGAAGTCACTCCGGATTCCAGGTTAGACCCCGGAGTTCACCAGCAAACAGCTATTCGCGCGGGTTTACGATGACGCCGTGGCGGATGTGACGGTGGCGCTATTCACCTTCACCAAGAACGAAGCGACGGCGGTGACGGAGTTGCTGGCGCGCCTCTGCGTCGACCTGCCGACGTTCGGGACCTCCATATGGGCGCAGGCCGGACCGGGCGATGAAGCGGTGGAGGGCCGCCTTTCTGACGGCAGGTCCGCCCGGCTCGAGCACCATGCCTTGAGCGCCCAGGGGAATGTCGTTGCTGCGGCCGCTCTCAGCCGATCGACCCGGGAGAATCGGGCCGACTACTACGTCTTCTACGGCTGCTGCGGAACCCTCGACCGCAGGCTGGTCGGCAAGGTATTCCGCGCAGAGAAGGTGTCCTATCTGTCGTTGGGAGTGGTGGCCGCTTCGGCCGAGGGTGAAGTCGTGCAGTTGCAGAACAAATGGATTGTGCGTACGCAACCCAGCGAGCAAGCCCCGCTTGAGGCCATCGAGTTGCGGGCAGGGGCAGCGGGCGCTCCCGGGTCCGTATGGGGGTTGGACGTTCCCGACGCCCACGTGCTCGCCACCGACAAAGTGATCAAGATTTCTCCGGGTGTCGCACCGGCGCCATTGAATTCGCCCTCGGACAGTCCCGTCTACGCCAAGGAGAATTGGACCTACTCGCTGGCGCTTGCGCTCCACTCGCAACTGACGGCCAAGCCCATACTCGTCGACATGGAGTCCTTCGGTATCGCTTCCACGATGCGCGCGCTGGGCTTGTGTGAGCGCGTGCTTGTCTTGCGTGTCGCATCAGATGCGTTGGCCGACAAGGCAGATCAACGCGAGGAGGATCAGCTCGACTTTCTCAGGGCCGGTCTGCCTGACCTGGCTGCCGCGATTTCAACGATCCTGGGACTCTGAATGACGCCGGAAGACCCGCCGCGGACACTGCAGGACGAGGTGCGCAGATTGCGCGCCGGCATCGTCAAACACCTCCCGTCAACGCGCGACCCGCAGGAGTCGGAGATGGTCCGCGTGGTCTCGGCCGCCTCGCTGGCCTGGGATGGCCAGCTCGACCGCGTCGACCGTTTCTCTCGTCCGCTGCTGCCGTCGGGTGCGCTGACTGAAGAGCGCGCGAACCCGGAGATGACCGCACAGCTCTTCCTGGAGCAGATGGCGTCCGACTATCGGCGAGTGGCGTCATGCCAACTCGACCTCCGCGAGGTGGAAGCGCGGCGTAATTCAGAAGAAGGCATCAAGACCCTCGAGCGTGCCGGTGTTGTGAGCCGACCGGTGGCGCCACTGGCGGTGGGGCAACACCTTGCGTCACAACGCAGCGGGAAGCAGGATTTGGCGAGCGTCTTCGAGCCATGGATCGCGACTCCGGAGAACTCAGATCGCGACTCCCCGTACGCCGCAGTATTCGGCGAAGTGCTCGGGCCCCTGATTATTGTCGCACTGGATAATTCGCCCTCCGACCCTGCGCTGCCCGGCTGGTCTGGTCGGGTTGGCGAAGTGTGGTGCGCCGAGTTCCTCGCCGCAGGGGCTGAGATCCTGAAATGGCCGGCCCTGCTCGGTCGTTCACATATCGAAGGCAGAGTGCTCAGGGCGTCGCGATACGACACAGCTGACTTCACCGAGACCGCCAACAAAGTCGTCGCGGTCGCCCAGGGGTTCCGCCGGGTCGAGGACGTGAGGGTGAGCGCGGCGGGCACAGTACCCCGAGTCGAACTTGTCCTTGCCGGCGACGGGCTCACCCGAGAAGAATTGACTCGCTTCACAAATGAGATCAAGCACCTGCATGCTGAAGTGGCGATTCTGTCCTGACCCGTCGCGCCGACACCCACCTAGGGCCCAACGACCCTAGAAGGCCCGGCCGCAATCGGCCTACCTTTGAAGGCGCAATTATTCATCGCAACAGGAGTAGAACAATCATGACCACCGCTCGCGACATCATGCATGCCGGTGCCGCCTGTGTAGGCGAGCACGAAACCCTTACCGCTGCAGCTCAACACATGCGGGACTTAGGTGTCGGCGCACTGCCGATCTGCGGAGATGACGACCGGCTGCACGGAATGATCACCGATCGTGACATCGTCGTCAAATGTCTTGCAGCCGGTGCGGATCCGTCGACCGCGACTGTCGGCGAACTCGCGCAAGGCAGCGCCTACCATGTCAGTGGCGAGGCCGATATTCAAGAAATGTTGAACATGATGGAAGAGCACCAGGTGCGCCGCCTGCCCGTAATCGAAGATCACCGCTTGGTGGGCATCATCAGCGAAGCCGACATCGCCCGCCATCTGCCCGAGCACGAAATTGCGCACTTCGTGAAAGCAATCTGCTCCCCCAAGGCGCTCACCGCTCACTGATCGAGCATCGATCTCATCTGCGCTGGCCTGAGCGCGCCTGCAGCTGCGGATCAACCCGCCGGCCGCCCTTGAGCCGGCCAACGAAGGCAGTGCGCCGAAAAACGAAAGTTGTTGGCGCCCAGGGTCGGACGGCTGGCTTCCGCGCGAGAAATATCCTCCCGCGAAAGGGACTTCGGTCTCTATTGCTTCGACCCAGCGAGCTTGAGAATCGGAACGGCAAGCCCTGTTAACCAAAGGAGGGACATCATGACTGATCTCCCCGTCCGCCAGCAGTCTCGAGGGTGGCTCCCGGATTTCTGGTCCGGCCTACTCACCGGTTTCCCCTCGTCACTGACCGCTTTGCATCCTGGCAACCTGATCAAGCTCGAGGACGACATGGAAGACGGCCGCTACACGCTGCGCGCTGAAATCCCCGGCATCGATCCGGACAAGGACGTCGACATCACGGTTCGTGACGGTCGGTTGACGATCAAGGCGGAGCGCACCGAGCGCAAAGAAAGCAAAGGCAGATCAGAGTTCTCCTACAGCTCATTCGCCCGCTCGGTCACCCTGCCGCCAGGAGCAGACGAGGACGACATCAATGCCACCTACGACAAGGGCATCCTGACCGTCTCGGTGGGTATTCCTGAACAGGCAGCGGCGGGCGAGAAGCACATAGCCGTGCACACCGCGGGCTGAGCCGGCTCCGCTTCGCTATTCCCGCCGTGCCGGGAAGTACATCTCTTGTCGCACCGTGCACACCAACTCGCCGTTGCGGTTGAACATCGTCCCGTTCGCCAGCGCGAGCGAGTCGGCGCTACTCGGCGAAGACCGTTGCAGGAACAGCCATTCCGACAACACCGCGGGCGAGTGGAACCAGACGGAATGGTCGCGCTGCGACGACTCGCCGACTCCTCCGTATGCGGCGAACGCCGGCTCGGTCAGTGTCACCGCGGAGAGGTAGGCCACCAGGCTGGCAGTCAGCACCGGATCGTCGGGAACCTCGCCATCCGGTCGCCACCACATCGCCGACCGCGCCGGCGGCAGATTCTCACTGTCGATGACGCGCCGCTCGAACCAGCGCAGGCTTGCGTACCGGCCCTGCGAGTTCGGGTCGGACTCGGCGAGGTGCGGCGCTACCCAGGGCAACGTCTCCGGCTCGGGTGCCGCCGGCATCGGCGGCTGATAGACGACCGCAGCAGACGCCGGGTCGGCGACCTTGAACGACGACATCGCCTCCATCAGAATCTTGTCGTCTTGGCGTGCGGTCACCCGGCGCGCCGAGAACGTCCGTCCCTCTTGCAGATTCACCACCTCGAAGTCGACCGTGCGGCTGGCGTCACCGGAGCGCAGGAAATACGTGTGCACACTGTGCGGCGCGCGGCCAGGCGCGGTGTAGGACGCCGCCAACAAGGCCTGAGCCGAGATATGCCCACCGAGGATGTGGTTGTGCGGAGCGGGCAGCTGCCGGCCGGTGAAGAGCCACGGCTCGACGCGGGCCAGCTCCATGGTGGCAAGCACGTCGCCGAGAGAGGATGACATCGCCCCGTATCTTGCCCGATCGCCACCCGGCCAGGCTCAACAGCTGAGCTGGCGGTATCGCTGCAGCCGCCGCAGGGCCGCCGCCGACGCCGCAGCGGTGACAGGGTCTAACGCTCGGACCAGTTCGGCGCGCACCGCGGCGACGTCGAGATGCATGCCGATCGCCACCAGAGAGTTACCGACGGCCCGCGGCGGTGCCTTCGCGATGTGGATGGCGCTACCGACGAGGTTGAGGACATAGGTACGGGTCGACCGCCCGTGCCGCACCCCCACCACACCCTTGAGCCGGAATACCCCGTCCGGCGGCTGTTCGACCAGGTCAAACAGCGCATCGAGGTCGACGCACCCGCTGCTGGTGACGGTGACGGCGTCGGCGTGCACGTGGTCGTGGGTGTGCTCGGCGTCGAGCAACAACTCCCGAAACGACAGTTGCCCCGTCTCCTCCTGCGATTCCAGCGGGTCGAACAGCAATGTGGGGTCGACCCGGCCACCTGTAGTGCCCACCACCTGAACCCGTGGGTTTCGTTGCGCCACACGTTCCCTGACGCGTTGCAGCACCGCAGGCCGCTGCTCTTCAGGCACCTGGTCGAGCTTGTTGACCACCACCAGTGATGCCACGCCGTAGCGCACCGGCGGCAGTTCGCTGCGGTCGACGGTGTCAAAGTGGTTGACAGCGTCGACGACATCGACCAAGCCGCCGCTTCGGACCCCGGACAACTTGCTGAAGCCGATGATCCGCGCAATCGACACCGGATCGGCCAGCCCGCTGGCCTCCACGATGATGGCGTCCAGCCGACGGGCCGGATCGGCTAGCTTGGCGAGCGCGTCGTCGAGCCCACCGTCGTCGGGCAGGCAGCAGATGCAGCCGCCGGCGATCGAGGCGGGCTCGTCGACTTGGCCGGCCACCAGCGCGGCGTCGACATTGAGTTCGCCGAAGTCGTTGACCACTACCCCGATCCGCGTACCCGGGCTGCGCAGCAAATGATTCAGCAGGGTCGTTTTGCCGGCCCCGAGATGACCGGTGAGCGCGATCACAGGTATCGCTGACACCACTCTCCCCCGACGTCGGAACCAGGTCGTGCAAGGCTAACCGCAGCGCCGAACAGCCCGTTCGGTCTAGCCGTTTTCTTAGGTTTGGCGACCGGTGCCGTAGGCTTTGCGGCGATTTGTGAACGCAGACGCGCACCCCTTGGCGCTCGACCGACCGAACGGACTTCAAGCAAGTGATCATCGGAATACCGCGCGAGTCTCTCTCTGGTGAGACGCGTGTTGCCGCCACGCCGCAGACCGTCGGGCAACTCACCAAGCTCGGCTACTCGGTGGTCGTCGAATCCGAAGCGGGCGCCGCCGCGAGCTTCCTGGACAGCGCCTACGTCGAGGCCGGCGCCGACATCGGGACGTCTGAGCAGGCATGGACCGCGGACATCGTCTTGAAGGTGAACGCCCCGAACGACGACGAGATCGCGGCCCTGCGCGACGGCGCGACCCTGGTCAGCCTCATCTCCCCCGGCCTGCACCCCGAGCTCGTCGAGAAACTGACTACCCGCAAGATCACCGTGCTGGCCATGGATGCGGTGCCCCGCATCTCACGGGCGCAGTCGCTGGACGTGCTGTCGTCGATGGCCAACATCGCCGGGTACCGTGCGGTCATCGAGGCGGCGCACGCCTTCGGTCGGTTCTTCACCGGCCAGGTGACGGCGGCCGGCAAAGTGCCGCCGGCCAAGGTCCTCGTGGTGGGCGCGGGGGTGGCCGGCCTGTCCGCGATCGGGGCGGCCGGCAGCCTGGGCGCCATCGTGCGCGCCACCGACCCGCGGCCGGAGGTCGCCGATCAGGTGAAATCGCTTGGCGGCGAATATATTTCGGTTGACGACAGCGAAGCCGAGGTATCCGCCACCGGCTACGCCAAGGAGATGAGCGAGGACTACAAGGCCCGCGAGGCGCAGCTCTACGCCGAGCAGTGCCAGGACGTCGACATCATCATCACCACCGCACTGATCCCCGGCAAACCGGCGCCGCGGATCATCACGGGGGACATGGTGGCGGCCATGACCCCGGGCAGCGTGATCGTCGACATGGCCGCCTCAAACGGCGGCAACGTCGAGGGAACGGTCAAGGACCAGCTCGTCGTGACAGACAACGACGTCACCATCATCGGCTACACCGACCTGGCCGGACGGCTACCCGCTCAGTCCTCCCAGCTCTACGGCACCAACCTGGTCAATCTGCTGAAGCTGATGACCCCCGAGAAGGACGGACAGCTGGTCCTGAACTTCGACGACGTGGTCCAGCGCTCCATCACCGTGGTCCGCGACGGCGAATCCACCTGGCCCCCGCCGCCGGTGCAGGTCTCGGCAGCACCCGCCGTCCCGGCGGCCGCGGCGCCAGCCAAGGAGTCGCACGCCAAGCAGCCGATGTCCAACAAGCGACGGCTGACGACGACTCTGATCGCCGCCGCGGTGCTGTTCGGCCTGATCGCGATCTCACCGGCCGCCCTGCAGGTGCACCTGACGGTGTTCGCGCTGGCCATCGTGATCGGCTACTACGTGATTGGCCACGTCCATCACGCCCTGCACACCCCGCTGATGTCGGTGACGAATGCGATCTCCGGAATCATCGTGCTCGGCGCCCTGCTGCAGATCGGAAAAGAGAACCTCCCGATCACCGTGGTGTCCTGTGCGGCGATCCTGCTGGCCAGCATCAACATCTTCGGCGGCTTCGCGGTGACGCGACGCATGCTGGCCATGTTCTCCCGCAGCTGAGCCTGCGCACCCAATCGGAGGATCATCCCTTGTTCACGATAGAAACCGCCGCCAAAGCGGCATACGTCGTCGCGGCCCTGCTGTTCATCCTGGCGCTGGCCGGGCTGTCCAAGCACGAAACGTCGCGCGCCGGAAACACTTTCGGCATCTTCGGCATGGCCGTAGCGCTGGCCGCGACCATCGCGCTGGCGATCAACGGGCACATCGAGTCGCTGGGCGTGGCCCTGCTGGCCGGTGCCGTGGCCGTCGGCGCTGCGATCGGCCTGTGGCGTGCCCGGGTGGTCGAGATGACCGGCATGCCCGAGCTGATCGCGCTGCTGCACTCGTTCGTCGGCCTGGCCGCCGTGCTGGTCGGCTGGAACGGCTACCTGTTCGTCGAGCACAACCCCGGTGGCGCCGAGGCCGCCACCCTGCGGGCGGAAGGCCTGGGTGGCATCCACTCGGCCGAGGTCGTCATCGGCGTCTTCATCGGCGCCGTGACGTTCACCGGCTCGATCGTGGCAAACCTCAAGCTCTCGGCGCGGATCAAGTCGGCGCCGATGATGCTTCCCGGCAAGAACTTCCTCAACGTCGGCGCGCTCGTGCTGTTCGGCGCCCTCACGGTGTGGTTTGTGATCAACCCGACGATCTGGCTGCTCGCCGCGGTGACCGCGCTCGCGCTGCTGCTGGGCTGGCATCTGGTCGCGTCCATCGGCGGCGGGGACATGCCCGTCGTGGTGTCGATGCTGAACAGCTACTCGGGATGGGCGGCCGCCGCGTCCGGCTTCCTGCTGAGCAACGACCTGCTGATCATCACCGGCGCCCTGGTCGGGTCCTCCGGTGCGTACCTGTCCTACATCATGTGTAAGGCGATGAACCGCTCGTTCATCTCCGTGATCGCCGGAGGATTCGGCATCGAGGCAGGTCCGGCCGAGGACAAGGATTACGGCGAGCATCGGGAGATCACTGCCGAGGGAGCTGCGGAGCTGCTGACTTCGGCCGATTCAGTGATCATCACCCCCGGATACGGGATGGCTGTCGCCCAGGCCCAGAACGCCGTGGCCGATCTGACCCGCAAACTGCGCGCTCGTGGCGTCAACGTCCGGTTCGGCATCCACCCGGTCGCGGGACGCCTGCCCGGCCACATGAACGTGCTACTGGCCGAGGCCAAGGTGCCCTACGACATCGTGCTGGAGATGGACGAGATCAACGACGACTTCTCCGACACCGCGGTCGTCCTGGTCATCGGCGCCAACGACACCGTCAACCCGGCCGCCGCGGAAGACCCGAGCAGCCCGATCGCCGGTATGCCGGTTCTGACCGTCTGGGACGCCGACAACGTGATCGTGTTCAAGCGGTCGATGGCCTCGGGCTACGCCGGCGTGCAGAACCCGCTGTTCTTCCGGGAGAACAGCGCGATGCTGTTCGGCGATGCGCGCGACCGGGTAGAGGCGATCCTCGCGGCGCTCTAGCCTCATTCGCGCTGGGACGACGGCGGCCGGGTCGCCGAGATTGCCGCTGCGGTCGCGGTTTCCCGACCGAGCACAGCCACCACCGCCATCTTGCGGGGCGAACTGTCTTCGCGCTGCGGCGGCGACCCATCCGTGTGAGTATTCGATGTGATGACGAACCGGTGTGCCGAAAGCCCGGAAGCCGGGCGGGGAACTCGATACGCTTGGCGCACATCACCGGTGACTGACGCTTAGGGGGCGACGTGTCGTTTCTAGCCGTGGCTCCTGACTGGGTCACGTCGGCGGCAGCGGATCTGGAGAACATCGGCTCGGCGCTGAGCGCGGCCAACGCGGCCGCCGCCCTGCCGACCACGGGGGTTGCGGCGGCCGCCGCCGACGAAGTCTCGACCGCGATCGCGGCACTGTTCGCCGGGTTCGGTCAGGAATATCAGGCGCTGAACACCCAGCTCAGCGCGTTCCAGCAGCAGTTCGTCCTGTTGCTGGGCAGTTCCGCCGGGTCGTACGCCTCTGCGGAGGCGACGGCCGCCTCGGTGCTGGACCCGGTCTTCGGCGTGATCAATCTGCCCACCCAACTGCTGCTGGGACGTCCGCTGATCGGTGACGGGGCGGCCGGAACTGCGGCATCGCCGAACGGCGGGGCCGGCGGGTTGCTGTGGGGCAACGGCGGGGCTGGGTATTCGCAGACGGTCGCAGGGGCAGGCGGAGCGGGCGGTTCGGCCGGGTTCATCGGTAATGGCGGGGCCGGCGGCACGGGTGCCAATGGTGGGGCTGGCGGCGCCGGCGGCAATGGCGGCTGGTTGTTCGGTAACGGCGGCTGGGGCGGCACTGGTGGCGCGAACCTCGCAGGCGCGGGTGGGACCGGTGGCGCCGGAGGCGTTGCCTATCTGCTGGGTACCGGAGGCAACGGCGGCACCGGCGGGCTAGGCACAGGGGCTACTTATCCCCTCGGCTACGGCGGCACCGGCGGCCACGGCGGCATGATCTGGGGCGGTCAAGGCTTCAGCGGGGCCGGCTGGGACGGCAAGACCATTTCCATGCCGACCATCCAGACCACCGAACCGGTGGTCAACCTCTCCGTCAACGGCTACACCAGCGGACCGATTCTGGTCGATACCGGATCCGCCGGACTGGTCATGCAGATCAAGGACATCGGCGGTCTGCCCGGTCTGCTCAAGCTGGGTATTCCGCACGGGATCAACATCAGCGGCTACAGCGGCGGGCTGACCTACCTCTTTGCCAGCTACCCGACTTCGGTGGACTTCGGCAATGGCCTCGTCAGCGCGCCCTCCGCGGTCAACGTTGTGTTGTTCTCGATTCCCACATCGCCGTTTGCGATATCGGCCTACTTCACCGAGTTCCTGAAGAACCCGTTCGTCACCCCGTTCGACGCGTACTTCGCGACCGCCGGCGTGGACGGGGTCTGGGGCCTCGGCCCAAATGCGGTGGGACCGGGACCCAGCATCCCGAACCAATATCTGCCGGGCAACCTCGGCCAGGGCGCACTCATCGACATGGCCGGCGGCAAGTTGCAATTCGGTCCGAACCCGGGTCCGGTCAACTTCCCGCTCAATGGCTCTCCGATCACGACGTTGTACGTTTCCGTAAATGGCGGGACTCCAATAGCCGTGCCCTCAATCGTCGACTCCGGCGGTGTTCTGGGCACTATGCCTTCGTCGGTGATCGGTGGCGCTGGCAGCTTGCCAGCAAATACGAACATCACGGTCTATGGCGGACCCGGCAATACCAACCTCCTCTACTCGTACAACACGAACGACTACACCCCGACGGTCATTTCGTCCGGCCTGATGAATACCGGTTTCCTGCCCTTCTATCTCCAACCGATATACACCAGCTACAGCCCCGGTGGCGTCGGAACGACTATCGTAAATACCCCCTAAAGCAATCTTGTTGCCCCACAGCTAGTTTCACCGCCTGTCGCCCCCCGCCGCTAAAGTCGCCTCCATGCTGCAGACGATCGCCGTGCGCGGCTACCGCTCGCTGCGCGACATCGTGCTTCCCCTGGGCCGACTGTCCGTCGTCACGGGAGCCAACGGCACCGGTAAGTCATCGGTGTACCGCGCGCTGCGCCTGCTGGCCGATTGCGGGCGCGGCGAAGTCATCGGCTCACTGGCCCGCGAGGGCGGCCTGGAATCGGTGCTGTGGGCCGGTCCGGAGCAGCTGGGTGGAGCGCGCAAACAGGGAATAACTCAGGGCACCGCCCGCACCCGGCCGTTGTCGCTCGAACTCGGTTTCGCCGCAGATGATTTCGGCTACCTCGTCGATCTCGGCATCCCGCAGATGGCGGGCTACCGTTCGGCCTTCGCCCGCGATCCGGAGATCAAGCGCGAGGCGATCTTCGCCGGCCCCGTGCTGCGACGTGCCACCACCCTGGTTCGCCGCACCCGCGACTTCGCGGAAGTCAGCGGCGATTCCGGCTTCGACGAGCTGAGCCGGACCCTGCCGTCCTACCGCAGCGTGCTGACCGAATACGCGCACCCGCAAGCACTTCCAGAGCTCGCCGCCGTGCGTGAACGCCTGCGGGGGTGGCGGTTCTACGACGGCTTCCGGGTCGACGCCGCCGCCCCGGCCCGGCTACCGCAGGTGGGCACCCGCACTCCAGTGCTCTCCGACGACGGCAAGGATCTGGCCGCCGCGATCCAGACGATCATCGAAGCAGGGTTCGACGACCTGAGCCGGATCGTCGCCGACGCCTTCGACGGGGCCACCGTCACCGTCGAGGTCAACAACGGCCTGTTCGATCTGCAACTGCAGCAGCCCGGCATGCTGCGGCCGCTGCGCGCAGCCGAATTATCCGACGGCACATTGCGTTTCCTGCTGTGGGCCGCCGCGTTGCTCAGCCCGCAGCGGCCTTCGCTGATGGTGCTCAACGAACCGGAGACCTCGCTGCACCCGAGCCTCGTCGGTCCGTTGGCTGCGCTGATCCGGGTCGCGGCCGAGCACACTCAGGTCGTGGTGGTCACCCACTCCGACTCACTGCGGGAGGCGCTCGACGACGGGATGCAGATCGAGCTGTACAAGGATTTCGGCGAAACCCGGATCACCGGACAGAGTTTGCTGACGACGCCGCCATGGGACTGGGGCAAACGCTGACCCCGGGTGGCCTGCACCTCGTTTTGCGTGCAAAGTGTGCAGTTTGTGCAAATATGTGCACATGGCGAATCACATGGGTCTGCGCGAGCGTCGCCGCCGCCAGACCAGCGCGGACATCCGCGGAGCCGCCGTGCGCCTGGCACAAGCACGCGGTTGGGACAAGGTCACCATCGAGGAGATCTGCGTCCAGGCGGGCATCTCGACCCGCACGTTCTTCAACTACTTCCCCAACAAGGAAGCGGCCATCGCCTACGGCCCCTCGGACCTGCCCGCCGAGTTGGCCGATGAGTTCGTCGCCGCCGGCCCCGCGCCACTGTCGGTGGTCCTGGCGGATCTGATCACCCTGGCCGCCCACCATCTGCGCGACATGCCGCCCCAGCGTGAGCAGGCCGTATGCATGCTGGACCTGGCCAAAACCACCCCTGCGGTGCTGGCGGCATTCCTGGCCGACCTGGAGCGCTTCCAGAGCCAGCTGACCGACATCGTCGCCAAGCGCCAGGGCATGCCGTCCGACGACGAGATACCGGCGCTGATCTCCGCGCTGGCGTTGACGGCCGTGCGTTCGGGCATCGAGCGCTGGTCCAGCGGCGTGCCGGAGGACGCCGACGACACGCCGATGCCCTATGTCGAGCGGGCCGCCGCACTGGTCAACAGCATTTTCACCAAGTGAACGAAGTGACCAGAAACACATAAACTTGCATCATCTGCAAAAAGTGCAGATTATGTATCCATGGTCCGGCGGCGGAACTCGACTATGCCTCGGTTGATCGAGACTTCCGCCCGCTTCACGTCGGGCCGTTTTGCGCTGCTGGGAGCCCGGCCGAGACGTCTGTCGTTCGAACCCCCTGCGGCGCAACGCAACTCGAGTCAGCAGATCGGATCGCCCAGCCGGGAAGGGATCGCGTAGCAGATGGCGAAGATAGTGCGTAACGCCTGGTTGCCGCTGTTGATCGTGGCCGTCGTAGCGATCGGCGGGTTCACCGTGCACCGGGTCAAGTCGTTTTTCACCGCGGAGAACGCGGACACGTTGACCAGCCCGAAGGTGGATGACTCAAAGCCGTTCAAGCCCAAGGTGGTCAAGTACGAGATCTTCGGCTCGGCGGCCAGCGCCAATGTGAACTACCTGGATCTCAGTGCTGAGCCGCGGCGGCTCGATGACGCGCCGCTGCCCTGGACTCTGGTCCTGAGCACCACCGCCCCCTCAGTGTTCCCCAACATCTCGGCGCAGAGCGACGGCGATTACCTCGGCTGCCGCATCACGGTCGACGACGAAGTCAAGGACGAGAAAATTTCCAACGGTGTGCACGCCCTGACCTCCTGCCTGGTGAAATCCGCATGAGCACCACCCTCGAAGACAGACGGCCGGACCACGAAGACGGCCGGGCCGACACCGCTCCCATCCCCAGACACGCGGCGCGCCCGGCGATTCCGCGGTTCCTGCGGAAATTCGCGGTTCCCGTCATCATCGGCTGGATCGCGCTGATCGCCGTCCTGAACACGGTGGTGCCGCAGCTCGACGAGGTCGGCAAGATGCGCTCGGTCTCGATGAGTCCCGACGACGCGCAGTCGGTGATCGCGACCAAGCGGGTCGGCGAGGTGTTCAAGGAGTACAAGTCCAACAGCTCGGTGATGATCGTGCTGGAGGGCCAGAACGCGCTCGGCGCCGACGCGCACGCGTACTACGACCAGATCGTCCGCAAGCTCGAGGCCGACAAGCAGCACGTCGAGCACGTCCAGGACTTCTGGAGCGACCCCCTCACCGGCGCCGGCGCGCAGAGCAACGACGGCAAGGCCGCCTACGTGCAGGTCTATCTCGTCGGAAACATGGGCGAGACGAAGGCCAACGACTCGGTCGAGGCCGTTCAGCACATCGTCGACAGCGCCAAGCCGCCCAACGGCGTCAAAACCTACGTCACCGGCCCCTCGGCCCTGGAAGCCGACCAGCACCTGGCCGGAGACCGCAGCCTGCAACTGATTACGGCGGCGACCTTCGTGGTGATCATCGCGATGCTGCTGATGGTCTACCGGTCGATCGTCACGGTGCTGCTCACGCTGGGCATGGTGGTGTTCGAACTGGCTGCCGCCCGCGGCGTGGTCGCCTTCCTCGGCTACCACCAGATCATCGGACTCTCCACGTTCGCCACGAACCTGTTGGTCACGTTGGCCATTGCGGCCGCGACCGACTACGCGATCTTCCTCATCGGCCGATATCAGGAGGCCAGGGCGGTCGGCGAGTCGCGAGAAGACGCGTACTACACCATGTTCCACGGCACGGCGCACGTCGTGCTCGGGTCGGGCATGACCATCGCCGGCGCCACCTTCTGCCTGCACTTCACCAACCTGCCCTACTTCCAGACCCTCGGCGTCCCGCTGGCCATCGGCATGGTCGTGGTGGTGCTCGCGGCCCTGACGCTCGGCCCCGCGGTCATCGCGGTGGCGACGCGTTTCCGTCAGACGCTGGAACCCAAGCGCGCCCAGCGGATTCGCGGGTGGCGCAAGATCGGCGCCGCCGTCGTGCGCTGGCCCGGCCCGATCCTGGTCATGACGATCGGCATCGCGCTGGTCGGCCTGTTGACGCTGCCGGGATACCGGACCAACTACAACGACCGCAACTATCTGCCCGCGGATCTGCCGGCCAACGCCGGCTACGCGGCCGCCGACCGCCACTTTTCCAAGGCGCGGATGAACCCCGAGTTGCTGATGATCGAAAGCGATCACGACCTGCGCAACTCCGCGGACTTCCTGGTGATCGACAAGATCGCGAAGGCGATCTTCCGGGTGCCCGGAATCAGTCGGGTACAAGCCATTACGCGCCCCGAGGGCAAGCCGATCGAGCACACGTCGATTCCGTTCCAGATCAGCATGCAGGGCGTCTCACAGCAGATGACGCAGAAGTATCAGGAAGACCAGATCGCGGACATGCTCAAGCAGTCCGACGAGATGCAGACGACCATCAACAGCATGGAGCAGATGCAGAGCATCACCACGCAGATGGCCGCGGACATGCACGTGATGGTCGGCAAGATGCACGCGATGACGATCGACGTCGCCGAATTACGGGACCATATGGCCGATTTCGAAGACTTCTTCCGGCCGATCCGCTCGTACTTCTACTGGGAGAAGCACTGCTACGACATTCCGGTCTGCTTCTCGTTGCGGTCGGTGTTCGACGCCCTCGACGGGGTCGACACGATGACCGACGACATCCAGAGCCTGCTGCCGGTGATGGATCACCTCGACACGCTGATGCCGAAGATGGTTGCGCTGATGCCCGAGATGATCGCGAACATGAAGAACATGAAGACGATGATGCTGACCATGTATTCGACCCAGAAGGGTCTGCTGGAACAGCAACAGCGGGCGCAGCGCGACTCCTCGGCCATGGGCCGGGCGTTCGACGCGTCCCGCAATGACGACTCCTTCTACCTGCCTCCGGAGACGTTCGACAACCCTGAGTTCAAGAAGGGCATGAAGAACTTCATCTCCCCCGACGGCCACGCCGTGCGCTTCATCATCAGCCACGACGGTGATCCGATGTCGGCAGAAGGCATTTCGCACATCGACGCGATCAAGAAGGCCACTTACGAGGCGCTCAAGGGCACGCCCATGGAGGGCTCCAAGATTCTGCTCGGCGGCACCGCGGCGACCTTCAAGGACATGCAGGAGGGCAGCAACTACGACCTGCTGATCGCCGGAATCGCCTCCATGTGCCTGATTTTCATCATCATGCTGATCCTGACCCGCAGTGTGGTGGCCTCGGCGGTGATCGTGGGCACGGTATTGCTCTCTCTGGGTGCGTCTTTCGGGCTTTCGGTGCTCATTTGGCAACACTTGATAGGCATCGAGCTGCACTGGATGGTGCTTGCGATGTCTGTCATCATCCTGCTGGCGGTCGGGGCGGACTACAACCTGTTGCTGGTGTCCCGGTTCAAGGAGGAGATCCATGCCGGCCTCAACACCGGCATCATCCGGGCTATGGGCGGCACCGGGTCCGTCGTCACCTCCGCGGGTCTGGTGTTCGCCTTCACGATGATGACGATGGCCGTCAGCGAGTTGATCGTGATCGGGCAGGTCGGCACGACCATCGGTTTGGGTCTGCTCTTCGACACCCTGATCGTGCGGTCATTGATGACGCCGTCGATCGCCGCGCTGCTGGGCAAGTGGTTCTGGTGGCCGCAACGCGTCCGGCAGCGCCCGAAGCCGTCCCCGTGGCCGAAGCCCAGCGAGGATTCAACCAAAACGGATGCGCTGACCACGGTCTGACGCGTTCGAGTGGGAATGTCGCGACGCCTCACCGGCGTGTCGCGTCGTGCGGTTCACACTCGCCCGGTTCAGTTCACGACGTCAAAGACCGCCGCTGCCGATGTGACGGCCTTGTCCCCGTTCCCCTCGTCGTGCAGCAGCATCCGCACCCCGACCCGTGCGGGTCCCCCGGGGTAGGCCGAGCCCTCCACCCGGAACGGGCCCACCTTGCCGCGGGACATGAACATCACGTGCCAGCTGATGACCTGCACCCGGCGCGTACCCGCGACCGCGGCGGCGAGGTCGGTCGCGGCGGTCTCCAGCACGACGTGTTGCGGCCCGATGTGCAATGCCGCGTCGGGTGAGGCGTATTCGGCGCTCAGCGCGGGCAGCACCCAGTGCCCGTCCTCGCGTTTGGCGGCCCCGAAAGCCGCCCACAGCGGCGGCAGGTCGGGCGAATCCTCGATCACGAGTTCGGTGCCCGAAACATCCATCCGGTCAAGGCCTTCCGGCGGGATGCCGATGATCGCGCCCTGCCCTTCGTTGAAGGCGATCACCCGGCCCGGGTTGTCGGCGTCGACGATCTTGCACCGGCCGTAGCCCATCGTGCGGCCCTGGTGGACGATGCCCGAACCCACGATCTCGACCCGGGCGACGTCGTAGCCCGGGTCGATGATCTGCACCGAGGCGATCACCGGGTTGGGCACCGCCACCATGTCGGTCTGGCACCCCTCCGGCGATGAGATGGCCAGCGGGGCAACCATGATGCCGCCGGCCTCGTTGCGCATGTCGCGGCGGATGGTGACCGTGTTGTCGGCTTCGCCGAGGTTCATCGACGAGTGGTTGCGCCCGATGTACCGGTAACTCAACAGGCCCGTCCAGCGCCGATAGAGCTCGTCCCGGTAGGCGTCGGCGTCGCCCGTCAACTCCCGGATGTCTCGTGGTTGACCGCTCATCTTCCGGCCTTCTCCGAGACGTTGTGCGCCACGGCATCTCGGATGAGCGCCGTCAGCGCTTTGTCGTCTATCGCGTCACCCTCGTGGAAATCGATGGCGCGACGGGTGTTTCCGTCCAGGCTGGCGTTGAACATGCCGGACGGGTCCTGCAGCGCAGCACCTTGGGCGAAGGTCACCTTGACCGCGTTCTTGTAGGTCTCGCCGGTGCAGATCATTCCATCGTGATACCACACCGGGACACCCCGCCATTTCCATTCTTCGGTGACGTCCGGGACAGCCTGCTTGATCAGCGCCCGGATGTGCGCCAGCATCTCGCCACGCCAGTCCCCCAGTTCCGCAATCCGCGCATCGATCATCTTCGACGGTGAATCCGCCACGTCGCCCCCCTCCGCATCGCGATACAGTTGCAGCCACGATTGTAATGTCGGCGGTACTGTACAAAAGGCGACCGGCCCCGCCGCGGACCGCTCGTCCTGGACCACTCCGGCTATGTGGCGGTGGAGCTGGTCTCCGCCGCGACGCCGACCGACATGACCGAGAGCCGGCAGCCATCGGGCCCGGTGCGCCAGGCGTGATCGACGCCCGTGACGACGGCGGTGTCACCGGCTTCCAGGGGATGCGCGCCGTCGTCCAAGAGCAGTTCGACCGAACCGGACAGCACCAGGTCGAGGTCCACGGTGTCGGTGTGGTGCATCGAAAAGGCCACGCCGGGGCCGTAATCGATGATCTTCCAGTTGATGGTGCCGGGCGGGACCCCCAGGTCCAGGGTATCGGCGCTGCGGCCACCGTCCGACAAAGTGGGTGCCGCCGCCGTCGCGTAGAGCACGGAGAACAAGATCCCCTCGAAACCCGGGAACCCCTCCAATGTGACCGGACCATCCTGCGCCGCGCACGACCGGCCGGCGGCGTCGACGCCGGTGATCAGCAGCCGCCCAGCGGGTGCGGACAGCGGGCCCTGCGACCCTTCCGGCAGCGAAACGAAGTTGCGCGCTGAATCCTCTGACATGCGTTAGGACTCTAGCCGCAACACTCTCAGCTACCAGCCGCCTCCAGCAGCGCATCGGCGGCGATGCGACCGAGTTCGTTCGCGGCCAGCGGACTGTCTCCGGTGATCAGTTTGCGGTCCTGGTACGTCTTGCCGGTCATGTCGTCGTTCAGGATGGTCACTCCCCGCTTGCGCAACTGCTCTGCGACGAGCCATGTCAATTCGCCTGGCAAGTAACCCATTTCGATATTCGCACCGGAGTCCAGCGCGTCGGGGAACACGCACACCGAGTAGCCCTTGAAGGGCGATTCGGCTTTGTCCGCCGCCGCCGCGAGCAGTGCCGCCGGGCCATGACACAACGTGATGATGAACCTGTCGTTCGTCAGCGCCCATTCCAGGGCCTCGCCCACGGCGGGACTGTCCGGCAGGCCGACCATCGCGCCGTGCCCGCCGGGAATGAACACGGCAAGGTAGTCGGAATCCGGACCCAGCTCACTAGCCACCACTTCGGAAAGCTTCTTGGGCTGCTTGAACTTTGGCTTGAGCGCTTCGTAGGTGGCCAGCACGGCTTCATCCTCGCGCGGCATCGCCCACAGCTCGAGCTTGACCGGATAGCCGGTAACCGTCGCGACGTCGACCTCGAAACCGGTCTCCATCAGATGGTGCAGCGGAAGCAACGTCTCGACGGGATGATTGCCGGTGGAGAACATCCTGCCGTTCTTCAGCAGGACGTAACGCTCCTCGGTCGCGATCACCAGCACCTTCCACCGGCCGCCGGTGTACGCCCCCTCATGCTGCACCCCGTCGAAGTCGGTCTTGGGCTGGGTGTACTCGCTCAGCGAATACGGCGACGGGAAGAACGCGTTGTCTTCGGCCTCGTCGGGCGTGGGTTCTTTGCTCAAGTTGTCCGTCATGCCTACACAGCTGCCCCGGTGAGTCGTCGACTAAACGCTCCCGAGTCTACAGGCACAGGATGCACGGATTGGCACGTCAGCACGCGCGACGGCCAGGGCGAGCTGCTGGCCGATGATTGTCGCCTCGGCGGTACGCCCCAGCCGCTGCAGACACTCGTGATAGCCGTGCAGGCTCCACACGTTGCCCGGATGCTGGCAACACCGCGCCAGCGTGGGGTCCAGGCCGAGGTCGGCGGCGTACACCGCGGCTGCCTCTTCGACGTGACCCTGCTCGAGCAGCAGCGCGCCGTAGGCATGCCGGGTGGGTTGCATCCACCCCCACGGTTCGTCGTACGGCAACCCGTCGTCGATCTCGATGGCCCGCCGAAGATGGGTGAACGCCTCGTCGAAAGACCCTTCGCGATAGGCGATTTCGCCGTCGAGCATGGCGGCGGCGACCGCCAGGATGTCGCGGCTGGTGTTGTTGAACAGATAGCGGGAGGCTGGGATCCGCGCGTAGGCGTCGGCGAATGCGGCGCGCTCGGCATGCGCGCGGGAGAGTTGACCGGTCGCAGCGAAGGCGACGCCGCGCCCGTAGTGGATCGTCGTCGCGGTGGTGCAGTACAGATCCGGGTCGGCCGGCAACGGCTGTGCGATCAGGTCGTCCCACCGGCCGAACCGCACCAGCACGTGGGTTCGCAACGGAACGAACGCCTCGAGCCAGTCGGCCATCGGCGGCGACTCGATGGCGAGCAATTCGGGTGTCAGCTGGGCGGCCAGTTCGTCGGCGGTCGAGAGGGCGATCTGCGACTGTCCTTGAAACATCGCCGAGTACACGATGAAGTGCAGGTCGTGCGCGCGGTAGAGCGAGTAGAAGTTCAGCGGGCCCGCACGCTCAACGAAGCGCCGATCCGCCTCTACCGCAGCACTGTTCGCCTCGATTGAGCTGCGGTAGTCGCCGCACAGCACGTCGATGTGGCTCGGCATGTGTTGCAGGTGGCCCGCGTCCGGCACCAGGCCGCGCAGCAGATCCGCCGCCGGCAGGGCGACTTCAGGAGTCGACGACATCTCCATGGTGTGCAGGTACAGGTGCAGTATCCCCGGGTGGGTACGGCCCTGCGGCCCGGCCAGCGCGCCCTCGAGGATCCGCCGAGCCTCCACCGCCCGCGAGCCTTCAGCGGGCTCGCCGGTGGTGGTGTCCCACAGCGCCCAGGCGGTGACGCTGACCAGCGCGTCGGCGGCCAGGGTCTGCACGTCGATGTCGTCGGGATGGACTGCGGCCAGTGCCGTCATCGCGTCGGCGTAGGCAATGCGCCCGGCGTCCAGGTCGTCCGAAAACCGCGTGCGCAGGGCCGCGATCAGTCCCTGCTCGACGGCGGTGGCCCGCCCCTGGGTGGCCAGCGCGAGTTCAGTACGCGCGCGCGACAGCGACGCCGCCAGGTCGACCGGGTCGAACGCCTCCCACGCCTTGTTGTAGTTGGGCCCCACCGAATAGGCGATCCCCCACCGCGCGATGGCCAGATCGGGGTCGTGCTCGAGGGCGCGCCCGAAGCAGCGGATCGCTTCCTCGTGGTTGAAGGCGTACGCCCAGACCAGGCCGCGATCGAACCAGGTTTGTGCCTGCGGCGCAACGGTTTCCACCGGGCGGTGATAGCTGCCGAGGTCGAAGTAGGGCCGCTCGGAGGTCACGGGATGGTGAGGGCGATCTTGCCGACGTGCTCGCCGGCGCGCATCACCCGCAATGCCTCATCGAGGTCTTCCCAGCCGAAGACGTGGCTGATGTGCGGTTTAATCCCAGACTCCGCGATCACGTCGCACACTTCGCGGTGAGTACTGACGCTGCCGACAGTGATCCCGATGATGCGCAGATTGTTCAGCATCACTTCGGCGACGGCGATGGGCGTCGTGTCGAACCCGCTGAGCACCCCGATCACCGCGATCGTGCCGGCCATCCGCGTCGAGTGCAGCGACTGCGCCAACGTGGCGGGCCCACCGAGTTCGACGACCAGGTGTGCGCCGCGCCCGTCGGTGAGCCGCTTCACCTCGGCGTCCCACCCCGGAGTGGTGCGGTAGTTGATCAGATGTGTTGCGCCCAAGTCGGATCCGATCTTGAGCTTGTCGTCCGAGGACGAAGTGAGGATCGTGGTGGCCCCCAACGCCTGCGCGAGTTGAACGGCGAAGAGCGAGACGCCACCGGTGCCCTGCGTCACCACTACGTCGCCCGCCCCGATATTGGCCTCCTTGAGCGCGGCCCACGCCGTCACTGCCGCGCACGGGATGGTGGCGGCCTCGACATCGGTGAGGTGCTCGGGCGTCGGAACCACACCGGTGGCATCGGCGACGCGGTACTGCTGCAGCCATCCGTCGCCACTGTCACCCGGCAGGTCGCGCTTGTTCTCCGGGGTCGGCGGGCCGTCCTGCCAACCCGGGTTGAAGGCGCCCATCACGCGCTGACCGACGCGCAGATCCCCGACGTCGGGGCCGACGGCGACAACCTCGCCCGCCCCGTCGCTCATCGGCACCCGCGGCCAGGGCCCGGGTAGCAGACCCATCAGGTTGACGTTGTCGTGGAAGTTCAGGCTCGAGGCGTTGACCTTGACCAACACCTGTCCCGGTCCGGGTTGGTCAACGGGCCTTTCCACGGCGACCGGCGCAATGCCGGGCCCGTTCATCACCATGGCCTGCTGACGGTCGGGAATGTTCATGACCTGACTACCTCCTCGTCGATCCGCTTGCGCCACCGATCCGCTCGACAATAATCCGCCGCGCGGCACGGCCTTCCGGGGTGGGAGTCAACGGGTACACATGCAGCAGTCCCGGCTCCTGGTAATACTCGACGTCCACGCCCGCGGCAGCGGCCTTGTCGACCAGCAACTGCGCGTCCGGATTCAAGATGTCGCGGGTTCCACTGAAGACCGTCATCGGGCCCAAGCCGGTCAGGTCGGCCTTCAGGGGACTCACCCGCGGATCGTCGACCGGCAGGTCGCCGCGCCAGCCGTCGGCGAAGACCTGCAGCGCTTCGCGCCCTAACCACGGGTCTGTCGGCTCGACGGCTGCGATGGCCGGGTTGCTCAGCGCCGCATCCACCAGGGGCGAGATCAGCACCGTGCCCGCAACGTCCAGGCTGTGCTCGTCGCGCAGCAGCAGCGCCGCGGCCAGGGCGATCTGACCGCCGGCTGAGTCGCCGGCCAGGTAGACATCGCTGTGCTGGGCCGCGATCTCGACGATCGTGGGTATGACGTCGACGGCGGTGGCGGACGGCAACAGCGGATAGATCGGGACGATCACCGTAGCAGCGGCCTGGTGCGCGATCTGCGCCGCCAATTGCCAATGCTGACTTGTTATTTCATTCACCCAGCCACCGCCGTGCAGGTAGATCACCGTGAGGTCAGGTGCCGAGGCGAGTGGTGTCAGCGTGTAGATCGGCCAACTCGACCGATGCTGCAGTGCAATGTCCACCTTGGGCCGCAACCGGGGCGGCGGCCCGAACGGCTGCGGGTGCGCGGCGCGCTGCTCCATGTGCGCGCGTGCGGTGTCGGCGCTGGCGTACGGGCGGTGCCTGCCGGTCAGGTGAAGCAATAGGGGCATGGCCCGGCTTCTCCAGCTGGTCATCGGTCGCACTCCTCTGCCTTTGACCCGGTCCACCGGGGCGGACGGCGCTGCACGAACGCCTCGACTCCCTCGCGTGCGTCCGGGCTGCCCATCACCCGGTGATGCAGCTGCGTCTCCAGGTCGGCGACCTGGCGAGGTGTGTAGCCCTTGCTCATCGTGTCCCAGAGCAGTCGCTTGCTCAGCGCCGCAGACATGGGTGCCACGTTGACGGCGATGTCACGCGCGATCGTCATCGCGTGCTCCAGCACCTGCGCCCCGGGCAACGCACGGGAGGCGACGCCGAGAGCAACCGCCTCGTGCCCGTCGAAGGTGCGGCCGGTCAGCAACAGCTCCGCCGCGACGGCATCACCCACCAGGTGCGGCAGCGTCCAGTGCGACATGCAGTCACCGATGACGCCCCGACGCACTTGGGCCACAGCATATTTGGCATCCTGCGCCATGATCCGGAGGTCGGCCTGCAGCGCGATGGTCAGCCCGATCCCGATCGCATGCCCGTTGACCGCCGCGATCACCGGGGTGCGCAGTTCGAATGCCGCGGGATCGGTCGGCGACGCGGTGAACCCATCCCCCGATGGCGAATCGAAAGGGCTTGCCGCCGCAGCGAAGTCGGCCCCCGCGCAGAACGCGTCCCCGGCGCCGGTGAGCACGATCGCCCGCACCCCGTCGTCGGCGTCACAGTCCCGGTAAGCCTGGTTGAGCAGGGCGCCCATCTGCGCGGTGTAGGCGTTGCGCCGTTCCGGCCGGTTGAGGGTGAGCAGCGCGACCCCATCGGCGACTGCGACGGTGAGATCGACTCCCATCCCAGCGAACTTACCGGGTTGATCACGGTCCATTTGACAGGCACTATCGTGGGCGCATGAGAGAGCAGCCGCAATGACTGTCCACAGTTTGGACACCGACTACCTCGTCATCGGTGCGGGCGCCATGGGGATGGCGTTCACCGACACAGTCATCACCGAATCCGACGCGCGGGTCGTCATCGTCGACCGGGCCCATCAACCGGGTGGACACTGGACCACGGCCTACCCTTTTGTGCGACTGCACCAGCCGTCCGCCTACTACGGCGTCAACTCAAGGATTTTGGGCAACAACACCATCGACTCGGTGGGCTGGAATCAGGGGCTCAACGAACTGGCCCCCGTCGGCGAAGTCTGCGCCTATTTCGACGCAGTCATGCAGCAGCAGTTCCTGCCCACGGGCCGCGTCGAATACTTTCCGATGTCGGAGTATCTGGGCGACGGCCGTTTCCGCACCCTGGCCGGCGCCGAATACGCCGTCAACGTGCAGCGCCGCATCGTCGACGCCAGCTATCTGCGTGCCATCGTGCCGTCCATGCGCCCCGCCCCCTACGCCGTGGCCCCGGGCGTCGACTGCATTCCCCCGAACGACCTGCCCAAGTACGGCGCGCGGGAGCGCTACGTGGTGGTCGGCGCGGGCAAGACGGGCATGGACGTGTGCCTGTGGTTGCTGCGACACGGCGTGGACGCCGGCCGACTGACCTGGATCAAACCGCGAGATTCGTGGTTGATGGACCGGGCGACGCTGCAGCCGGGACCGTCTTTCATCAAGCGGTTCCGGGACAACTACGGCGCGACTCTGGAGGCGATCGAAGCAGCCACATCGATCGAGGACCTCTTCGATCGGTTGGAGGCGGCCGGCACGCTGCTTCGCCTGGACCCCTCGGTCCGCCCGCGCATGTATCGCTGCGCGACGGTGTCAGAGCAGGAGTTCGAGCAGCTGCGCCGCATCGACGATGTGGTCAGGATGGGTCACGTCCAGCGCATCGAGCCCACCGCCATCGTGCTGGACGAGGGATCCATCACCTCCTCGCCGTCGGCCCTCTACATCGACTGCACGGCGGACGGCGCCCCGGAGCGACCCGCGGTGCCCGTCTTCGACGGCGACCGGATGACCCTGCAGGCGGTGCGGGGCTGTCAGCAGGTGTTCAGCGCCGCGTTCATTGCGCACGTCGAGTTCGCCTACGCCGGTGACGCGCTGAAAAACGAACTCTGCCCACCGATTCCGCACCCCGACCGCGATGTCGACTGGCTGCGCCTGACTCATTCCGATCTCCGCAATTTCGCTCGCTGGCTCGACGACCCGGAGCTGACCGACTGGCTCAGTTCGGCGCGATTGAATCTGCTCGCCGAGTTGCTGCCGCCGTTGTCGCACAAACCACGGTTGCGTGACCGGGTGGTGTCGATGTTTCAGAAAAAGCTGGACACGGCCAGCGAGCAGCTGGAAAAGCTGCTCAGTGACGCCTGAGAAGGAGAACCCGTGCCCCACAACCCCGAGGCCGATGCGCCGCTGGTGGCAGTCCCCGACGAGGGTTACGTCTTCCAAACCGGTTGGCGACTGGCCACATCGGACATCGACGAGCACCGCCGGCTGCGGCTGGACGGTGTCGCCCGCTACATCCAGGAGGCGGGCGCCCTCCATCTGGCCGATGCCGGGCTGGCCGAGGTCCATCCGCACTGGATCGTGTTGCGCACGGTGATCGATGTTCTGGAACCTATCGAAATCCCGAGCGAGATCACCCTGCGCCGCTGGTGCGCGGGACTGTCCAGCCGATGGTGTGACATGCGGGTGCAACTCGAGGGTGACCAGGGCGGGCGCATCGAGACACAAGGTTTCTGGATCTGCATGAACAAGGACACGTTGACACCGTCGCGGCTCACCGATGACTGCATCGAACGCTTCGGCAGCACCACCGACAACCATCGGCTCAAGTGGCGCCCGTGGATCGCCGAACACGTACAGGCCGGTGCCGATACTCCATTTCCGCTGCGCCGCACCGATATCGACCTTTTCGAGCACGTCAATAACACCATCTACTGGCATGGCGTACACGAGGTACTCACCGAGTTCCCCGAGCTGGAGAACAACCCGTACCGCGCGGTGCTGGAGTACCGCAGTCCGATCAAATACGGCGAGGCGCTGACCATCCGTTCCGAACGCAGCGGTGACGCCGTGCGCATGGATTTCACCGTCGGTGAGGATGTACGCGCAGCGGCTCTGGTCCGCAAGATCTAGTCGCGGTCAATCCATTGCAGCTGCGCCGCGCTGTGGTGCTCCCCCGCCGCGGGCGTGAGAGCGTCGAGCCTGGCCAGGTGTTCCGTGGACAACTGCACAGCGTCGGCCCCGACATTCTCCTCAAGGCGCGCAACGCGTTTGGTTCCCGGGATGGGCACGATGTCGGGTCCCTTGGCCAGCAGCCAGGCCAACGCGACCTGCGCCGGCGTGGCCCCGACGTCGCCGGCGATGCTCCGCAACTCGTCGGCGCTGCGCAGGTTGTGGTCGAAGTTGTCCGCGGTGAAGCGGGGATTCGTCTTGCGGAAGTCGGTGTCGGGTATCCCTTCGGCCGAACGGATTGCCCCTGTGAGGAAACCACGTCCCAGCGGGGAATAGGCCACGAAGCCGATGCCCAGTTCGCGCAGTGCCGGGAGTACCGCATCTTCGGGATCGCGTGTCCATAGCGAATATTCAGACTGCACGGCGGTGATCGGGTGTACGGCGTGGGCACGCCGGATGGTCCGCACACCTACCTCGGAGAGCCCGATATGCCGGATCTTGCCGGCTTGCACCAACTCTGAGAGAGCCCCCACCGTGTCTTCGATGGGGGTGTCGCGGTCCAGGCGGTGCTGATAGTAGAGGTCGATGTGGTCGGTCTGCAGGCGCTGCAGTGAACCATCAACGGCGATGCGGATATTGGCGGGACTGCTGTCGAGGCCGTTGCGGCCGGTGTGCGAGATCATGCCGAACTTGCTCGCCAGCACCACCGCGTCCCGGCGGCCCTGCAACGCCCGTGCGAGCAGTTCTTCGTTGGCATAGGGGCCGTACACCTCGGCGGTGTCGATCAAAGTCACACCGAGGTCCAGGGCGCGGTGCACGGTGCGGATCGACTCGGCTTCGTCGCTACCGGCCCCGGCGTACGCCACGGACATCCCCATGGCGCCCAGCCCCAGCCGTCCGACCGTCAAATCTGCAAGGCGCGCGGGTCTCATGCGCTCATTGTGCCGGGTAACCTCGCGCTGATGGACCATCGGGATGCCACTCGACCCGCCCGCAATGTCGCGGTCGACTTCCTGCGGGCATCCGGGGTCATCCTGATCGTGCTGGGGCACTGGCTGGCGTCATCGGTGACCTACCACGACGGACGGTTCGGCCGCCAGAACCCGCTCGTCGATCAGCCCTGGACGCAATGGTTGACGTGGGGTTTCCAGGCCGTCCCGACCTTCTTCATGGTGGCCGGCTACGCCACAGCGGTGTCCTGGGCGCACCGGCGCGGCGACGAGGGCTTCTCGCGCCAGAACTGGCTGCGGCACCGGTTGGCGCGAGTTCTGGGCCCGACGGCGGTCTACGTCGGCGTGATTCTGACCGTGGTGGCCGTGCTTCGGATGACCGGCCAGGCCGGCTCGGTGGTGCAGTACGCGGGCTGGGCCGTGGCGATGCAGTTGTGGTTCCTGGCGGTGTACGTGGTGGTGGTTTCTTCGACACCCATTGCGCTTGCCGCCCAACGGCGTTGGGGCCTGTGGGCAGCGGTGGCGCTGGCCGCTGCGGCCGTCTTGGTCGACGTCGCCACGATGGCGTACCACGTTCCCCACATCGGGCTGCTGAACTACCTGTTCTGCTGGGGCGCGTTTTATCAACTTGGAATCGCCTGGCAGGCCGGTCAGTTGGCGGGCCTGCGGCCGGTATTGCTGGCCGCCGGTTCGGGCACGGTGCTGGCGCTGCTGGTGTGGCGGGGGCATTACCCGGTCAGCATGATCGGCGTGCCCGGCCAGCAGGTGCAGAACACGACGCCACCGACCGTGGCGTTGCTCGCGTTCGGTTGCACGCAGATTGGCATTGGCACTGCGCTGGTTCCTGCCCTCAACCGGGCACTGCGCCCCTCGCGAGCGCGGCGGGTGGTGTCTGTCGTCAACAACAACGTGATGGCGCTGTACCTGTGGCACATGGTGCCTGTCGTGCTGGTGGCCGTCGTCGGTTATCCGGCGGGACTGTTTCCGCAGCCGGCCGAGGGAACGGCGGACTGGTGGCTGTTCCGGCTGGAGTGGATAGCCATCCTGATCGTCGTGACCGGTGCCGAAATCACGGTGTTGTTCTGGGGGCGAAGATTTTTCGCCGCAGCCCTGCCCACGCTGAACGTGCCTATCCCGGAACGCTGGGCCGAACCCGTGCTGCTGGTCGGAGCGACGATGACCACATATGCCCTGGCGTGCTTCGCGGCGGACGGTTTCGCTCCCGACGGACGCTTTCCCTGGCTGCGCGCGCTGGTGTTCGGCGTCGGAGCGGCCCTGGTCGCCGTTAGGGCCAGAAGACCACTACATCAGTGACCAATGGCCCATCCGCGGACGTCATCGGATACCTACCCTCCGAGGCGAAGCGGAAGGAGCGGTGGCATGGCGGACCGCAGTACGCATCTCGGGATCGTCGTGGGTGTCGACGGCTCGCGCGGCTCCACCATCGCCGTTGAGTGGGCCGCCCACGATGCGGCACTGCGGGAGGTGCCGCTCACCCTGGTTCACGCCGCCCGGACCCGCAGCCAACGCCAGCGCGGGCAGGAGGTGCTCGACCAGGCGCGTCAAACCGTCGGCACCGGGATTCGGATTCGATGCGAAATGCCCTGCGCTACACCCGTATTTGCGTTGGCCGACCTGTCGGAGCACGCCGATCTGGTAGTGGTCGGCTGCCCTGGCAGCGGCGCAACGCCCGAATATCAGTTGTGTTCGGTCAGCTCGACGCTGGTCCATCATGCGCATTGCCCGGTCGTCGTCATCCACGATGACGTCCAACTCAGCCCGGAAAGTCTCGCCGCGCCGGTGCTGGTGGGCGTCGACGGATCGCCCGAGGCCGAGTTGGCGATGGAGATCGCGGTCTTCGAAGCGTCATCGCGCGGAGTGGGACTGATAGCCGTGCGTGCCTGTCAAGACCCTGATGGGCTCGACGAGACTCTGGCCGCGATTGCCGGTTGGACCGACCGGCATCCGGATATCACGGTGGAGCAGGTGCCCGCGCTGGCCGATCCGGCGCCGGAGATGGTGGAGCACGCCACGAAAGCTCAGCTTGTGGTGGTGAGCAGCCAGATCACCTCCGGATTCGCGGTGACCGGCGTGCCGATCATCGTCGTCAGGACGTCGCCGGCCAGAGCGCGCACCTGATCGACGATTCTCGCTGAAATCGGCCTGGAATCGGCAGCGTGGTTGCCAATCCAGTGGCTATCTCCCACTTCGTTAACGCAACATTTGAATTTATTTACTAATGCTTCCCGGACCTGTCCTCAGCACCCGATAAACGACGCGGTTCGGCAATCGGGAAAGTCGTTGGGCGGTGGGTCGTTCCCTTCGTAAACATAGCTGGGAGTACCGTATTTCATCTGCACGTTGCCCTGCCCGCGACCAACGGCGTACCAGGTGTGGCAGACATTCATATCCCACTCGACCATGTTCCACGGCCCCGTCGGCCACTCCATCGACTGCCCTGGGCACCAACGATGTGGGCCATATGTCGAGGAGGGGTCGGCCTGAGCCGTACCTGCGCCCATTGCGAGACCACCTACCGCGACCCCGAACGACAGCAGCGCTCCGGCGACAGCTCTTTTCAGTGTGTGACAATGCGTCATTGACACTCCTTTCGTTGCTGTCGACCACTTTGCCTCCGGTATCTTGCGAAATTCTTGCGTTGACCGAATACCGGTGTCAATGGGTAATCTTTGTAGGGTTCCTGAGCATGCTGCTTTAAGTCATAATTGGCGTTTTCCAGAAATTGCCGAATGGCCGCTCGCGGTCTCGCGGGCCAATCCGGGAATCGTGGCTAATCTGCGGCAAAATCCGGCAGCGCACGCTAACAGACGGCGTGCGCCTCCTCGGCGGAAAGCCCGCACAGTCGAAGTGTTGGCGCCAAGCCCCGGGCCGGTCGTGGTGGCGAGGCATCGTCGGCCACAGCCCGGCGAAGCTCAATCTCGCAGAAATTCCAGCACGTCAGCGTTGATCGTGTCGGCGTGCGTGGTGATCATTCCGTGCGGAAAATCCGGGTAGGTCTTCAGAGTCCCGTTGCGCAACAGGTCGGCCGACAGTGGGCCGGCAGCCTGATAAGGCACGATCTGGTCGTCTTTGCTGTGCATCACCAAGACCGGCACCGCAATCTTCTTGAGGTCCTCGGTGAAATCCGTCTGGGAGAAGGCGACGATCCCGTCATAGTGCGCCTTGGCGCCACCCATCATCCCCTGGCGCCACCAGTTGGCGATGCTCGCTTCGGATGACGGGACGCCCGGCCGGTTGAAACCGTAGAAAGGGCCCGAGGGCAATGCCCGGTAGAACTCGGATCGATTGGCCGCCAACTGTGCCTGCAGGTCGTCGAACACCTCCTTGGGCAAGCCAAGAGGATTGGCGTCGGTCCGGACCATCAGCGGCGGGACCGCGCTTATCAGGACCGCTTTGGCCGCACGACTTTCACCGTGCCGGGCCAGGTAGCGCACCACCTCGCCACCCCCGGTCGAGTGTCCGAGATGCACGGCGTCCCGCAGGTCGAGGTGATTGACCACCGCGGCGAGGTCGTCGGCGTAGTGGTCCATGTCGTGCCCGTCGGCCACTTGGGCTGACCGACCGTGCCCACGCCGATCGTGGGCGATCACCCGGTAGCCGTGCCCGAGGAAGAACAGCAGCTGGGCATCCCAGTCGTCGGACGACAGCGGCCAGCCGTGGCTGAACACCAGCGGCTGACCCGACCCCCAGTCTTTGAAGAAGATCTCGACGCCATCGCGAGTGGTGATCATCGGCACGCCCGGACTATGCCACGGGTCAGCGGAACTTGTCAAGGCGGATGAGTCCATCGGGTGTTAAGCGGCGGTCGTGTCGGCCTCCTGGGCTGGTGGGTTGATC
>NZ_LKTM01000025.1 GCF_001417955.2 Mycobacterium gordonae
GCGGCGCAGGCGGGTTCGGCGGCGACGCGACGGGTGGATCGGGGGGCACCAGCGGTGTGCCGGATGCCCAAGGCGGGGTTGCGCTCCCGCCCTTGGGTACCGCCGTGGGTGGGAGTGCGACCACCGGCACGGCCAGCGGCGGTTCGGTGACGGCCAGCTCCGGTGCCAACGGGAGCCGCGGTATCGGCGGTCGGCGCTGAGCCGATTACTCGCGTCACCTGCCAGCGCTGGATGTGCCCAGTGGTTCGGTGTGCCACACCTTCGCGTCTCTTCCGGTCGGTAAGCTGCGCTGCACCGGCGGGCAGGGTTTTGGTGTAGGGAGAAGGCGATGACCGATCAGCTCAACCCGCTCGACGAGTCCGCACTGCGCGCCCAGGTGCTTGGCGACACGTCCTACTGGCGGCGCCTGGACGTCGTCGCGCAGACCGGTTCCACGAACGCCGACCTGCTGGCGCGCGCCTCGTCCGGGACCGACATCGACGGTCAGGTGCTGATCGCCGAGCACCAGACCGCCGGACGCGGGCGCCATGACCGCCAATGGGCATCTCCCGGCGAGCAGATCACCATGTCGGTCGGCGTGCGGGTCGAAGACGTCTCGACCGCCGGCTGGGGCTGGTTGTCGCTGGCCACCGGCCTGGCGGTCGCCGACGCGGTGGCCACCGCCACCACCGTCGAAGCCGGTCTCAAATGGCCCAACGACGTGCTGGCCGGGCACGGCAAACTGGCCGGCATCCTGGCTGAGGTCACGCGACCGTTCGCGGTGATCGGGATCGGCCTGAACGTCACCGCGGCCCCACCCGGAGTGCCCGGAGCCACCTCACTGCGCGACGAGGGCGTCGCGCAGCCCGAACGGGACGTCCTCGTCTCCCGGATCCTGCGCGAACTCGGGGAGCGGATCGCCGGCTGGCGGGCCGCCGACGGCGCCGACCCCCAGTTGGCCAACGACTACCGCGCCCGCAGCCTGACCCTTGGCTCCCGGGTGCGCGCCGAACTCCCCGGTGGCCGGCAGATCGTCGGGATCGCTCGCGACGTCGACGACCAGGGCCGGCTGTGCCTGGAAACCTGGGACAGCGACGCCGCCAAGTCCGGCGAGACCGTCGTGATTTCCGCCGGTGATGTAGTGCACCTGCGGTAATCTCGCGCGACATGGGCTACCCCGACAACGCGCTGGCTGCCGGCGAGCAGGTCGTGATTCATCGCCACCCGCACTGGAAGCGGCTGATCCTGCCGGTCCTGACGTTGCTGCTGGTGACGGGCCTGGCAGCGCTCGGGTCGGGCTTCGTGAACTCGACCCAGTGGGCGCAGCTCACCAAGAACATCCTGCAGGGCGTCATCTGGGGTATCTGGCTGATCATCATCGGCTGGCTGACGGTGTGGCCGTTTCTGACCTGGCTGACCACTCACTTCGTCGTCACCAACCGGCGGGTGATGTACCGCCACGGGGTCCTCACCCGCAGCGGCATCGACATCCCGTTGGCCCGGATCAACAGCGTGGAGTTCCGGGACAAGATCTTCGAGCGGATGTTCCGCACCGGGACGCTCATCATCGAGTCGGCGTCCCAGGATCCGTTGGAGTTCTACAACATTCCGCGGCTACGCGAGGTGCACGCGCTGCTGTATCACGAAGTCTTCGACACCCTGGGCTCGGAGGAGTCACCGAGCTGAGCTGACCCGGGCGCTGCCAGCCGGCCGGTGCCCTTACCGCGCCGGTTGCGCCACGACTTCAGCAGCGTGACGTTCCCGCCTTCCAACTCGTCCTCGAACACTTCGGCGATCCCGCCGGCCGTCAGCGCCGATTCCAGCGCCTTGTCCGGGTTGCGGGCGAACTGGTCTGGGAACACCCAGCGCCGGAACGCCCAGAACCGGAACGCCATCTGCAGCAGGTTGCCGACGATGTACGCCGACAGGAAGTCGGCCAGGTTCTCCATCGTCAGGGTCACATTCGGCACCCGCAGCTGCAGGACGTAGCTGGAGAACCACAGCGGGGCCATGCTCAACAGCACGCCCACGCCGCTGAACGCGAAGAACAGCAGCGCCTCGTGGTGGCGCTCACGGCCACCCCGGTCCCGGAAGCTCCATTCCCGGTTCAGCACGTAGGACGCGATGACCGCGACGATCCCGGCGATCACCTTCGCCGTGACCGGCTTGGATTCCAGAATTGTGAGCTTCAGCGTGTAGAAAATCGCCGAGTCAATGATGAATGTGGTGCCGCCGACGATGGCAAATTTGATCAGCTCGTGGTGGCGCATCGCAAAGGGTTGAACCACCCCGGGGAGGCGCGCAATTGTGGCATCGGCAAAGGACACAGCACGCCAGTCTACGGACGATCTCGAATTCGGCGCAAAATGGTACATAACGATTTGGTACGAGAGCCGGAAAACACGCCGGTCAGGTGCCGTGACAACATGATGGCCGTGCCGAGACCCCGTACCCCGCTGGTGGCCATGGTCGGCGGTGGCCAACTGGCCAGGATGACCCATCAGGCCGCCATTGCGCTCGGGCAGAGCCTGCGCGTGCTGGCTAACACCGCCGACGAGCCGGCCGCCCAGGTGGCCCCCGATGTGGTGCTCGGCTCGCACACCGACCTGGAGGACCTGCGCCGGGTCGCGGCCGGCGCCACGGCGCTGACCTTCGACCACGAGCACGTGCCCACCGAGCTGCTGGAGAAGCTGGTAGCCGAGGGCGTCAACGTGCTGCCGCCGCCGGAAGCGCTGGTGCACGCGCAGGACAAGCTGGTCATGCGGCGGCGCCTACAGGCCCTGGGCGCCCCGGTGCCGCGCTACCTCGGCATCGAAGACCCGGACGCCCTCGGTGAGCTGGACGGGTTCGCCGCGGAGATCGGCGGCCCGCTGGTGGTCAAGGCGGCCCGCGGGGGCTACGACGGCCGCGGCGTCGAGATGACGCGTGATCTTGCCCACGCCCGCGAGGTCGCGGGCGACTACCTGGCCGGCGGGGTGTCGGTGCTGGTCGAGGAGCGGGTGGCGCTGCGTCGCGAACTGTCCGCGCTGGTCGCCCGCTCGCCGTTCGGCCAGGGCGCGGCGTGGCCGGTGGTGGAGACGGTGCAGCGCGACGGTATCTGCGTGCAGGTGATCGCTCCGGCGCCGGAGCTGGCGCCGGAAGTCGCCGCCGATGCCCAGCGGCTCGCGCTGCGGCTGGCCGCGGAGCTGGGCGTGGTCGGCGTGCTGGCCGTCGAACTGTTCGAGACCACCGACGGGGTCCTGGTCGTCAACGAGCTGGCGATGCGGCCGCACAACTCGGGGCACTGGACCATGGACGGTTCCCGCACCAGCCAGTTCGAGCAGCACCTGCGGGCCGTGCTGGACTACCCGCTGGGCGACACCGACGCCACCGTGCCGGTGACGGTGATGGCCAACGTGCTGGGCGCGGCGCAGACCCCGGAGATGGGCATCGACGAACGTCTGCACCACCTGTTCGCCCGGATGCCTGACGCGCGCGTCCACCTCTACGGCAAGACCGAACGCCCCGGCCGCAAGGTCGGGCACATCAATTTCCTCGGCACCCATGCGGACGGCCCGCACGACCTCGCCGAGCTGCGCGAACGTGCCGAGCTCGCGGCACACTGGCTGTCCCACGGGCAATGGACGGACGGATGGGATCCACATGACCATGACTAATCCCCGGGTCGGCGTGATCATGGGCAGCGACAGCGACTGGACGGTGATGCAGGACGCCGCGGTGGCACTGGCCGAGTTCGACGTCGCCTTCGAAGTCCGGGTGGTGTCGGCACACCGGACCCCCGATGTGATGTTCGACTACGCGCGGCAGGCGGCCGGGCGGGGCATCGAGGTGATCATCGCCGGGGCGGGCGGCGCAGCGCACCTGCCGGGCATGGTCGCCTCCGCGACCCCGCTGCCGGTCATCGGTGTGCCGGTACCCTTGGCCCGGCTCGACGGACTGGACTCGCTGCTCTCGATCGTGCAGATGCCGGCCGGTGTGCCGGTGGCCACGGTGTCCATCGGCGGCGCCCGCAACGCCGGTCTGCTGGCGGTGCGGATGCTCGGATCCTCGGATCCGGAACTCCGGACGCGCATCGTCGCGTTTCAGAATCAGCTGGCCGAGACCGTGCGGGCCAAGGATGCGGAACTGCAGAGACTTGCGGGTAAGTTAGCCCGCGAATAGGAAAGAGGAGGCTGGCGAAGATGGCTGGTTGGGCCGGAGACGCGTCGTTCGATTTGTTCCAGTTGCCGGAGGAACACCAGGAGTTGCGGGCCGCGATTCGCGCGCTGGCCGAAAAGGAGATCGCGCCGCACGCCGCCGATGTGGACGAGAATTCCCGGTTCCCCGAGGAAGCCCTGCAGGCGCTGAACACCTCCGGTTTCAACGCGGTGCACGTCCCCGAGGAATTCGGTGGCCAGGGCGCGGACTCCGTGGCGGCCTGCATCGTCATCGAGGAGGTGGCCCGCGTCGACGCCTCGGCTTCGCTCATCCCCGCGGTCAACAAGCTGGGCACCATGGGCCTGATCCTGCGCGGCTCCGACGATCTGAAGAAGCAGGTGCTGCCCTCGATCGCGGACGGCTCCGCAATGGCCTCCTACGCGCTGAGCGAACGCGAGGCCGGCTCGGACGCGGCCTCCATGCGCACCCGGGCCAAGGCCGACGGCGACGACTGGATCCTCAACGGCGCCAAGGCGTGGATCACCAACGGCGGCAAGTCATCCTGGTACACCGTCATGGCGGTGACCGACCCGGACAAGGGCGCCAACGGCATCTCGGCGTTCATGGTTCACATCGACGACGAAGGCTTCACCATCGGTCCCAAGGAGCGCAAGCTCGGCATCAAGGGCTCGCCCACCACGGAGTTGTACTTCGAGAACTGCCGGATCCCGGGCGACCGGATGATCGGCGATCCCGGCACCGGGTTCAAGACGGCGCTGGCCACGCTGGACCATACCCGCCCGACGATCGGGGCGCAGGCGGTCGGCATCGCGCAGGGCGCACTGGACGCCGCCATCGCCTACACCAAGGACCGCAAGCAGTTCGGCCAGTCGATCAGCGACTTCCAGGCGGTGCAGTTCATGATCGCCGACATGGCGATGAAGGTGGAGGCCGCGCGGTTGATGGTCTACTCCGCGGCCGCGCGTGCCGAACGCGGTGAAGGCAATCTCGGCTTCATTTCCGCGGCGTCGAAATGCCTGGCTTCCGACGTGGCCATGGAGGTCACCACCGACGCGGTGCAGCTGTTCGGCGGGGCCGGGTACACCGTCGACTTCCCGGTCGAGCGCATGATGCGTGACGCCAAGATCACCCAGATCTACGAGGGCACCAACCAGATTCAGCGGGTGGTCATGTCACGGGCGCTGCTGCGCTGAGCACACTTCAGGTTGATGGCATGCAGTTTCCGCAACTGGGGAGAAAACCCCAGTCCAACCGCCTAGTATCCAGCTGACGACCAAGTCCCCGCGATTGAGCAGCCAGTCGGGGTGGCAACGAACGCGCAGGGCCGGTGTCGGTGTATTCGCCGTCGCCGTCGCGCTGTCGTGCCGCTCAATTGTTTGCACTGCCCAGGGGGGTGTGAGGTGACTGATCCAGTGGCGCCTGCGCACCCGGAAAAGACGGGTCTTTCATGACGGTGGCCGGTCCATTGGACCCGGCGGCGAGTTGGCAATCGCTGTCATTGCTCCTGGTCGAAGACGACCGCGCGGACGCCGTGCTGGTCGAGGAATTGATCGCCGACACTGTCGCCGACATCGAGGTGGTGTGGGCGCAGTCGATGGAGCACGCCGAGCGTCAGCTCGCCTCGGCCCGTCCCGACTGCGTCCTGCTCGACCTCAACCTGCCCGACGCCAACGGGATCGACGCGCTGGACCGCATCCTCAAGAGCGACGCCACCGTGCCGATCGTCGTCCTGACCGGTCTCAACGACGAGTACTTCGGCGCATCCGCGGTCGCCGCCGGCGCCCAGGACTACCTGGTCAAGGGCCGCGTCGAACCCGAGATGCTGCGGCGCGCACTGTTCTACGCGATAGAACGCAAGCGTGCCGAGTTGATCGCCGCCGACCTGCACGCCAGCCAGCTGCGCGCGCGGGAGAACGCGCTGCTCGAGCGCGGCCTGCTGCCGTCTCCGCTGTTGCTGGAGGATCCCGGCGTCGACATCGTGGCCCGGTACCGGCCGAGCCGGGAGAATGCCCTGCTGTGCGGCGACTTCTACGACGTCGTGCAAACGCCCGACCGGGTCACCCACGTGCTCATCGGCGACGTCGCCGGGCACGGCCCGGACGAGGCGGCACTCGGCGCGGCGCTGCGGATCGCTTGGCGCACATTGACTTTCGCCGGAATCCACGGAGTCGAGCAGATGCGTCAGCTGGAACGGGTGCTGCACGCCGAACGTGCCGAGAACGGCGTCTTCGCCTCCGTGCTGAGCCTGGCGATCCCCGCGGAAGGTGCCATCACCGCGATCCGCGCGGGTCATCCGGGAATGTTGCTGCACGGCCCGGGTTCGGTGGAGTGGATCGAGCCGCCGCACGGTCCGGCGCTGGGCCTGCGCGGCAGCGACTGGCCGCAGCACGAGTTGGAAGTACCGGCCGGGCACGGGTTGCTGCTGCTCACCGACGGGCTCTTCGAGGGGTACGCGGGCCGCGGCCCGCGCCGGCTCGGCGAGGACGGCTTGCTGGCGCTCGCGCGTGGACACGCGCAGCTGGGTGGCGCGGAGTTCGTCGACGCGCTCATCGACGGGGCCCAGGAGCTGGCGCAGGACCAGGGCGGGCTCACTGACGACATCGCGGTGGTGCGGGTGCAGCGGACCGACCGCCCGTGAGGAACGACGCATCGGGTTCGCTGCCGAAGAAGCGGCTCACCGTGCGCGGGTGGCTGGCCCTCGTGCTCTCCACGATGGGCCTGCTGGTGTTGCTGGGTTCGGTCATCGGCGCGGTACTGCTGGAGCGCACCGACGAGCTGGCGCGCGAGCTGAGGGACAACATCCAGCCGTCGCGGGTGGCGGCCTACCAGCTGCAGTCGGCGTTGCGTGATCAGGAAACGGGGCTGCGGGGCTACCTGATCTCCGCCGACAAGCAGTTTCTCGTCCCGTACTACGAAGGAGTGGCCGCCGAAAAGGGTGTCGCCCAGGAGCTCCGGAACCGACTCGGCCGGAACCCCGAGTTGGCCGCCGACCTGGACGCCATCGAGTCCGCCGCGGCCAGCTGGCGCAAAGACTATGCCGAGCCGCTCATCGCCCGGGTGACCCCGAAAACTCCCACGGTCGTTCCGGCCGCGACGGCGGCGCTGGGCAAGGCCGAATTCGACTACATACGGCAACTTTTCACCACCCAGAACGACCATCTCACCAAGGCCCGCGAACAGGGCGCGGCCAGGCTCGTGCGCATGAACGACTGGCGGGACCGGGTGCTGGGCGCCATGGTGCTCATCTTCGTCGCCACGGCCGTCCTGCTGGGGTTGCTGGTGCAGCGTGCGGTCACCCGTCCGCTGGCCAGGCTGGCCGCATCGTGTCGGCAGATCACCGACGGCCACTTCAGCGACACCATCGAGCCGCCGCGCCGGCCCGCGGATATCCGGGGCATCGCCGTGGACGTGGAGAACATGCGGCAGCGGATCGTGGCCGAACTCGAGGCCTCGCAGTCGGCGCAGGAGCGGCTCGACGAGCAGGCGGCCGAGCTGCGCCGGTCCAATGCCGAACTCGAGCAGTTCGCCTACGTCGCGTCGCACGACCTGCAGGAACCGTTGCGCAAGGTGGCGTCGTTCTGTCAGCTGCTGGAGAAGCGCTACGGCGACCAGCTCGACGAACGGGGCATCCAGTACATCACCTTTGCCGTCGACGGGGCCAAGCGCATGCAGGTGCTGATCAACGATCTGCTCAGCTTCTCGCGGGTCGGCCGGCTGAACACCAAGTACACCCAGGTGGAACTCGGCACGGCTCTGGACACGGCGATCGCCAACCTCGCCGCGGCGATCGAGGAATCCGGGGCCGAGGTGGTTCACCCCGGGCAGCCCCTGCCGCAGGTCTTCGGCGATCCGACGCTGCTGACCATGCTGTGGCAGAACCTCATCGGTAATGCCGTGAAATTCCGCCGGGAAGACCGGGCGCCGCGCATCGAGATCGCGTACCGCCGGGGTGCCGGCAACCACAGCGACAATTGGGTTTTCAGCGTGTCCGACAACGGCATCGGAATCCCGGAGGAGTTCGTCGGTAAGGTCTTCATCATCTTCCAGCGCCTGCACGGCCGGGACACCTATGGTGGAACCGGGCTGGGGCTGGCGATGTGCAAAAAGATCGTCGAGCACCACGGCGGGACTGTGTGGATCGACACCTCTTACACCGATGGAACGCGATTCGAATTCACGCTTCCCATCGCTGACACCAACGCTGAGGCCATTTCAGAAGGAGCAGACGCATGACATCACCCGCCCGCGCAATCGACATCCTGCTCGTGGAAGACGACCCCGGCGACGAACTGATCACCCGGGAAGCGTTCGAGCACAACAAACTCAACAACCGGCTGCACGTGGCGCACGACGGTGAGGAAGGCCTGAACTACCTCTACCGCCGGGGCGCCTACGAACATGCGCCACGGCCGGATCTGATTCTGCTCGACCTCAACCTGCCCAAGTACGACGGCCGGCACCTGCTGGAGAAGATCAAGTCCGACCCCGAACTGAGCCGTATCCCGGTCGTCGTGCTCACCACGTCCTCGGCCGAGGAAGACATTCTGCGCAGCTACAAACTGCACGCCAACGCCTATGTCACCAAGCCCGTCGACCTCGACCAGTTCATGAATGCGGTCCGCCAGATCGACGAATTCTTCGTGCAGGTCGTGCGCCTACCGAACGGCTGACGCCACCGCTTCCCGGGCCGGTTCGGCGTGCACGATGCCGTTTTCGTCCACTTCGTGGACGTGGACGGTCGCGAAATCGAAGAACATGCCGACCACCCGCAGTTGCCCGGACGCCACCAACGGCGCCAGCGCCGGAGTGCGCTTGAGCCGCCCGACTTGGACCGCGACGTTCACGATCGACAGCTGGTCGAGGTCGCTGAAGGTGAAGCCGTTGGATGTGCTGCTGATCCGCGCGGGGTGATTGTCCCGGTAGGCAACCAGGCTGTCTTCGGCGTTCCGCAGCCAACGGCCGATCGGGCGGTCGGCCCCGCCGGCGTCGTCGTTCAGCACCACCTGCATCGCGCGGCAGGACGAATGTCCGCAGATCACAACGGAACTCACGCCGAGCTGGTTGACTGCGAAGTCCAGCGCGGCGTCCACCGAGCGCTCGGCCGGATCGGTGGGCACCAGGTTGCCGACGTTGCGGACGATGTAGAGGTCGCCGGGACGGCTGGCGGTGATGGTGTCCGGCAAGATCCGGGAGTCGGCACAGGTGAGGAACAGCGTGTCCGGGTTCGGCGAATCGACCAGCTCGGACACGTGGTGGTGCAGGGCCCCCACGCCGTTGCGGTGGTAGTGCTTGACGCCGTCCAGGATCGACGCGTCGGTGCCTTCGCCGTTGCCGTCGCGCCGGGACGGCCACGGCGCCTCGCGCAGCGACCGCGCCGTGTAGTGACGTTTGGGTGGACTGCTGTGTGCGCTGGACAGATTCGCGGGCGATGTCTCGATGATGTGTACGGTTCCGCCGGTCGCCTCGTGGGCAACCTTCCAGTCTGAAATCGCTTCGGAGATCGAGTGATCGATGTAGTCGGCATTGAGGTTGAGGGTGACATCGCTGCCGGGCGGCAGCGTGGAGAGCACGTTCGTCAGCCGGGGCAGCAGCAGAAAACTGAGGGTGCCGTCGATGTCCACATGCCACTGCTTGGACTCACCGCCGATCGGCCGGGCCTCGATGGGAGCACGGACGAGGCGCACCAGCAGGAAGAGGATCGCGATGGCAAGACCGATCGCCACGCCTTCGAGCAGGTTGAGGAACACCACGCAGACGATGGTGATGGCGTAGATGACGAAGTTGCCGGTGCGCACCGCAACCCTGATGTGGGCCAGCTTGATGAGCTGAATTCCGATCACGATGAGCAGACCGGCCAGCGCCGCCTTGGGGATCATCTCCACCAGGTTGGTGAGCAGCGACGCGAACAGCAGGATCCAGACGCCGTGCAGCACCGCCGACGTGCGGGTGCGGGCACCCGCGGCCACGTTGGTGGAGCTGCGCACGATGACGCCGGTGACCGGTAAGCCGCCGAGCAGTCCGGAGACGACGTTGGCGCTGCCCTGCCCGAGCATCTCCCGGTTGAAGTTGGTGCGCGGTCCGCTGTGCAGCTTGTCGATGCCGACCGCGGACAGCAGCGACTCGACGCTGGCGATCAGCGCAACCGTCACCACTCCCAGTGCGACGGCGCCGATCTCCTGGGTCCACGGGTGTCCGCCCGGGGACAGCGGCGGTAGGTGCGGCAGGCCGATGGCCTCAAAGAAGTTGCCGGACAGTTTGATTCGCTCGACATCCAGGTTCACCACCAAGGACAAGGCGGTAGCCGCAACGATCGCAACCAGGGCCCCAGGGATGAATCTGACCTTGGGTGGCAGCTTCGGCCACAGCAGCAGGATGGCGATCACGACGCTGCCGACGATCACTTCATGCAACTCGTGGTTCATGATTCCGCTGGGCAGCGCCTCGATGTTCGCCCAGGCGGAGCTGCGCGACGATCCGCCCAGCAGCACGTGAATCTGCTGCAGCACGATGGTGACACCGATACCGGCCAGCATGGCGTGCACCACCACAGGGGCGACGGCGAGTGCGGCACGCGCCACCCGCACCAGGCCCAGCAGGATCTGTACGGCGCCCGCGCAGACGGTGATCACGCACGTCATTTCCCAGCCGAACTCGTCGATCAGCCCGGCCACCACCACGGTCAGACCTGCGGCCGGTCCGCTGACCTGCAGCACCGACCCGCCGACCGAGCCGGCGATGATGCCCCCGCTCACCGCGGCGATCAGCCCGGCCATCAGTGGTGCCCCCGACGCGATCGCGATACCGAGCGACAGTGGCAGCGCTACCAGGAAGACGACCAGCGACGCTGGGACGTCGTAACGCAGGTTGGGCAGTATCTTCCGCATGAGTCTCCTCGGGCCGGTCCGCTCAGGCAATCGGACCGGCGTGAACGGATGGGGTCCGTCCGGTGTCCACCGGGCGTCGGCAACCCGGATTCGCCATATATTTGTGATCAGCAAATTCTTTGAATCCCGCTACCGACGTCTGACCAAATGGTCCATGTGACCCTCGGTAATTCGGCAAATCCCACGCGGATTCATTCGCAATTCAAAGAAAGGCGGCCACCGCTGCGGGCCCGGCCTGAGCAACGTTGGTGTTCGGTGAGAGTCCCCACTCCTGATCTAAGGTGAGTTCGCCGTCTACCGGGAGAGGGATATGGCCGCCGACAGATCGCCCAGCCGCATGGACCTTCGCAAGCAGCGCACCCGTGCCGCGCTGATCAAGTCGGCGCGGACGTTCATCGCCGACGGTCAGCTCGAGGTGCCGGTGCAGGACATCTGTCTGGCCGCCGATGTCGGCATCGGATCGTTCTACAACCACTTCGACAGCAAGGAAGAACTCTTCCAGGCCGCCATCGTCGACGTGATCGACGCCCAGGCGGGTCTGCTGGACGCCCTGACGGAGGCCGTCGAGGATCCGGCTGAGAAGTTCGCCGCCCGGTTCCGCTTGACGGGCCGGATGTTCCGGCTGCGCCCGAAGGAGAGCCGGATCGGGCTCGCGCTGGGCATGCCGCTGATCATGGCGGAGAAGGGCCTGGGACCGCGCGGCGTCCGGGACATCGGCGCGGCCGCGGCGGCCGGGCGGTTCACGGTCAAGGACCCCGAGCTGGCGATGGTGCTAGGCGCGGGATCGCTACTGGCGCTCGGCCAGTTGCTGTATGACCAGCCGGCCCGCGACGAGGAGGAGACGATCGACGACGTGGTCGACAGCCTGCTCCGGCTCTTCGGATTGGGGCCGGAGGAGGCACAGCGCATCAGCCGTATGCCGTTGCCCGACCTCAGCTGGGTCCGCGACGTCGATTTCAACCAGTTGGGCTAGCCCGCCTTGCCGGATATCCCGATCAGGCCGCCGCTACCGGCAGCGCCGGCGGTCCCGTCGTCCGCCGCGGCCCCGCCCGTTCCGGCGACGCCGCCGGCCGCTCCGTCACCGCCGATTCCGACCAGGCTGTCGGCGTTGCCGCCGCTGCCGCCGTTGCCGCCGGCGCCGCTGTGGCTGCTGCTGCCGCCGTTGCCGCCGGCGCCGCCCACCCCGCCGTCGCCGCCGTAGCCGATGAGCCCGGCGGTCGAGCCACCGTTGCCGCCGGCGCCGCCGGCGCCGCCTTGACCGCTCGACAATCCTGCGTTGCTGCCATGACCACCGGCGCCGCCGTTGCCGGCGATGCCGCCCAGGCCGACGTCACCACCGTTTCCGCCGTTGCCGGCGGTGTTGACCGAGCTGACGTTGCCGCCGAAGCCGGCGTCGCCACCGTTGCCGCCGGCGCCGCCCACACCCCAGAGGTATCCGCCGTGGCCGCCGTCGCCGCCGTTGGTGCCGGCGCCACCGGCGGCCTGGCTGGTGTCGCCGAACAGGTTGATGGCGCGGCCGCCGATGCCGCCGTTGCCGCCGACCCCACCGACACCCACCAGGCCCACGTCGCCTCCCGCGCCAGCGGTGCCGGCACTGCCGCCGGCGATCTGCACGCCGTTACCGGCGATCCCGTAGCCGCCGTTGCCGCCGCTGCCACCGTTTCCGCCAACGCCCCAGAGGTATCCGCCGTGCGCACCGCTGCCGGCGGCGCCGCCGGCGCCGCCGGTCGCGCCGGTGCCGGCGGTGTAGTAGGTGGTGCCGCCCGCTCCGCCGTTGCCGCCGTTGCCGCCCGCGCCGTAGATGAGCCCGGCTGTGCCGCCGGTGCCGCCGGTGCCACCGCCGCCACCGGCGGCGGTGCCACTGCCGTCTCCACCGCGCGCACCGTTGCCGCCGTCGCCGCCGCTGCCCCACAGCCCGACGGAACCGCCCTGACCCCCGTTACCGCCGTGGCCGGAGACTTCCACCGACCCGCCGTCGCCGCCGTCGCCGCCTACCCCGTAGAGGTAGCCGCCGCGACCACCGGTACCGCCGTCGGCGCCATTGGCGCCGGACGGGTTGGAGCCGTCGAGGTTGCCCGCATTGCCGCCGTCACCACCAGCGCCGATCAACCAGCCGGCGTCGGCACCGCGGCCGCCGGCCGCGCCGGCACCGGAGTCACCACCGTTGCCGCCGTTTCCGCCGATGAAGCCGGCCGCGCCGCCGTCGTGGCCGGATACGCCGGCGGCGAAGGTGTTGCCGCTGTTGCCGCCGTTGCCGGTCAGGTATCCGGCCCTCGCGCCCTGGGCGCCGAGCCCGCCGTCGAAGCCGTAGGCGCCGGGGGCGCCGTTGCCGCCGGAGCCGCCGTCGCCGATCAGCAGCCCGGCGCTGCCCGCGGCCCCGCCGTTGCCGCCGGTGCCGGTGTCGCCGGCCCCGCCGTTGCCACCGCTGCCGCCGTCGCCGAATAGCACGCCACCGGCTCCGCCGGCCCCACCGTCCGCGCCGGCGCCGGCGTTGCCGCCGTCGCCGCCGACGCCGTAGAGGTAGCCGCCGCGACCGCCCGCGGCGCCGGCCGTGGCGGAAGCCGAGCTGTTGCCACCGTGGCCGCCGGTGCCGAAGAGCTGCCCGGCGTCGGCTCCGGCCGCGCCCTGCAGGCCGCTGCCGCCGGCGCCGCCATCCCCGATCAGGTATCCGGCTCGGCCCGCGGCACCACCGGCCACCGGGCCGTAGCCGCCGTTGCCGCCGTTGCCGAACACCCATGCCGACCCGCCGGCGCCACCGCTACCGTTGGCGCCAACGCTGCCCGCGGCGCCGTTGCCATGACCGCCGTTGCCGGCCTGCCCGGCGGCGCCGCCGTTGCTGCCGATCCCGCCGTTGCCGCCGGTGCCGAACAACCGTCCGGAGTCGGCGCCGGCGCCGCCGGTGGCGCCGGCGCCGCCGTCGCCGCCGTCGCCGCCTGTGTTTGAACTGCCGATCCCCGCGCCGCCGTTGCCGTCGCCGCCGCCGTTGCCGCTGTTCCCGCCGGCCCCACCGTTGCCGATCAGCCAGCCGCTGGCTCCGCCCCGACCACCCATTGCGCCGGTGCCGCCCGCACCGCCTACGCCGCCGCCGGCGCCGGCGCCACCACTGCCGCCCTTGGGCCCGCCGGACCCACCTGCGTTTGGCTCGACGGTGCCGGCGATACCCGCCTCGCCGCATCCTGATGGCATCCCTCGACGACGCCGGCGGGTTCTCCAACGGCGCCGGGACGAGTCATTTCCGCGATGGGAGTGCCAGCGTC